>CBIHQV010000018.1:0-68706 GCA_966212275.1 uncultured Devosia sp. | reverse complement strand
TCACTAAATACGAGGGCTCGAAATTGGGAGCCAGTTTTGTGTGATGGGACTCGCTCGTGAGAGTCACTAAGCTCCACTAGCTTTCACTAAATACGAGGGCTCGAAATTGGGAGCCAGTTTTGTGTGATGGGACTCGCTCGTGAGAGTCACTAAGCTCCACTAGCTTTCACTAAATACGAGGGCTCGAATTTGGGAGCCAGTTTTGCGTGATGGGACTCGCTCGTGAGAGTCACACTAAGCTCCACTAGCTTTTCACCAAATACGAGGCTGCAACCTCCATTTGACAACCGCAACTAGACCCGCCGTGCCTTGCCGTCCACGGTCCGCCCATACTTGCCGGCATAGACCGGAACGGGCAGGCGGCTGACGATCCAACTCACCATCATGGGCACCAGGATGATGTCATCGACCCAGCCCAGGACCGGGATGAGGTCGGGGATGATGTCGAGCGGATTGACCAGGTAGAACGCTACGAACAGCGTCGCTGCCTTGAGATAGAACGGGGTCTCGGGCGCGAAGAAAGCCTTCCAGAGCTGGACGACTTCCTTGCGGAAGAGGACGAGGCGGGGGAGGAGCATGTTCATCATGGGTGATAAATGGTCCCGCACGGCGATGGTTCAAGACCAGGGCGATCACATCACCGCGCGTCCCTGGCTCTGATGCCATAGAGCACGTGCGGCGCCAGCGGATGGTCCGGTGGAATTTCAGGATGCATGAAGTCGGCGTCCGCGTCGTGGCGCATGCCTATTTTCTCCATCACCCGGCGGCTGGGCAGATTGGTCGCCGCTGTTATGGCCACAATTTCACTCTGTCCCAGCCTGTCGAAGGCGTAGTCGATAACGGCGCGCGCGCCCTCGGTTGCCAGCCCCTGACCCCAGACAGGCCTGGCCAGTTGCCAGGCGATCTGGATTTGCGCTGACGAACCGGTAACGGCTCTGAGGCTCGGACCGAAGCCGGTCAGCCCCAGCATGCCGATGAACAGGCCGCTCTGCTTGTCGATTGCCGCCAGCATGCCTGTGCCCAGCGTCGCATATTCGGCAATGGCTCTATCCATGCGGGCATTGGCGGCAGTGCTATCAAGCATGCCGAGCGCGAAGCGCCGCACTTCAGGATCGGCAAAGATGGCCGCGTTGGGCAGGCGGTCTCGCTCTTCGAATGGCCGAAGCAGCAGGCGGTCGGTCACTATTTCCATCGTGCCGCGCCTACTCCAGAGCCCCAACCATCGGCCACCCATCCGCGAAGGTCAGCGGCGTCAGGTAGAGGTTGGGCGTGCCGCCTTCCTTGAAATTGTAGAAATGGAAGACCAGCCACGGCTCGCCATCGCGCAGGAACACTTCCTGGCCGCCCGGGCCGATGAAGCGGTCCTGCTTGGCGACCAGTTCGGTGCCGCCGCCTTCGAGCATCGACTTGCCCGATTTGTCGAGATAGGGCCCTTCGATCGCATCGGCGCGGCCGACCATGATGCGGTAGGTCGAATTGATGCCGCGGCAGCAGGCGTCGAAGGAGACGAAGAGGTAGAACTTGCCATCGTGCTCGAGGATGGCCGGCGCCTCGATGGCGTCGCCATTGCGCGAGGCGATGAAGCTGGTTTCGGCGCCCTCGAGCAGCATGCCGCTTTGCGGGTCGATCTCGACCAGGCGGATGCCCTGCCAATAGGAACCGTAGGTCAGCCAGGCCCGCTCGCCGCTATCGATGCGGAAGGGGTCGATGGCGTTGAAGTCGTCTGACTCGACCGATTGCAGCACGAGGCCATGATCGACCCAGCCGGCGGTCGGGTCGGCTGCCCTGAGGTCGTCATTGGTCATCAGGCCAATGACGCTGGTATTCTTGCCGAAGCTCGAAACCGAATAATAGAGGTAATGGGTACCGTCATGCTCGGTCACCGAGGGCGCCCAGATGTTCTTGGGCGGGTAGCCGAAGATGTCGGTGACCCATTGCGGCATCTTGCCGGGAATGGCGCCGCTTTCCTGCCAGTCGATGCCATCGGGCGAGGTCTTGGTGCGGACCTGACCGCCGTCGCGCGAGCCCTCGACGCCCGTGGCGAAGGAGGCAAAGCCATCGTCGAGCACGGCGATGGAGGGATCGTGGATGGCGATGTTGCCGGTGAGCGGCTGGGCCATCGCGGGTGAAGCGAGGAATGCAATCAGCAGGGTCAGAAGTGTTCGCATCAGGTGAGAACGCCGCGATCGCGCAACAGTTTCACGATGGCCATGGCATGGCCGTGACCCAGGCCATAGTCGGCCTTGAGCCAGTCGGTGATCGGCGTCGCCTTGGTGCCGGGCCTGGTGAGGCCCTTGTCGGTGGCGAGGCGGATGAATTCGTCGGGACCGATGCCGGTCTGCTTTTCGATATTGTCGATATAGGCCTGGAACGACATGGCGAACTCCTTGGTGTCTTCCACCAGACGACGAGCCGGGCCGCGTTCGTTCGACACAATCGAGAAACATTGCGTCTCTATCGTAGCAGGCTTATTTCTCCCTCAGAACTATCGAGGTGTTTGATGGCTGGCCCGGCAATGCGCAGGCAATCGGTTGGTGTGGATGTCGGCGGCGTGCTGGTCGGCGGCGGCGCGCCTGTTGTCGTGCAGTCCATGACCAATACCGATACCGCCGATATCGACGCGACGGTGAAGCAGGTCATGCAGCTGGCGCGGGCCGGTTCGGAAATCGTGCGCATCACGGTGGATCGCGACGAATCGGCGGCGGCCGTGCCCATCATCCGCGACCGGCTGGCCTTCATGGGCTATGACGTGCCGCTGGTGGGCGATTTCCACTATATCGGCCACAAGCTGCTGACCGATCATCCGGCCTGCGCCGAGGCGCTGGCCAAGTATCGCATCAATCCGGGCAATGTCGGCTTCAAGGCCAAGCGCGACACGCAGTTCTCGACGCTGATCGAGATCGCCAACCGCTACAACAAGCCGGTGCGTATCGGGGTGAACTGGGGTTCGCTCGACGAGGAACTCCTCACAAAACTGATGGATGAGAATGCCGCGTCAGAGGCGCCGATTTCGGCGGCCGCGGTGCAGCGCGAGGCGATCATCCAGTCGGCTTTGCTGTCGGCCCGCCGCGCCGAAGAGCTGGGCATGGGGCGCGACAGGATCATCCTCTCGACCAAGGTCAGCGACGTCCAGCATCTGATCGCGGTCTATCAGGACCTGGCGGCGCGCTGCGACTACGCGCTGCATCTGGGCCTCACCGAAGCGGGCATGGGCACCAAGGGTGTCGTGGCCTCGTCGGCAGCGCTCGGCATCCTGCTGCAGCAGGGTATTGGCGACACTATCCGCATTTCGCTCACGCCCGAGCCGGGTGGCGATCGCACCACCGAGGTCAAGGTGGCGCAGGAGCTACTGCAGACCATGGGCTTCCGCCAGTTCCTGCCGGTCGTGGCGGCCTGCCCGGGTTGCGGACGCACCACCTCGACCACGTTCCAGACTTTGGCCAAGGATATCCAGGATCACCTGTCGACTTCCATGCCGGAATGGCGCGAGCGTTATCCCGGGGTCGAGACGCTGTCGGTGGCTGTCATGGGCTGCATCGTCAACGGCCCGGGCGAGAGCAAGCACGCCAATATCGGCATCTCGCTGCCTGGCACGGGCGAAACGCCGGCTGCGCCGGTCTTCGTCGACGGCGAAAAGGTCGCGACCCTGCGTGGGGCCGACGTGGCCGACCAGTTCAAGGTGATGGTGGCCGACTATATCGAGCGCAAGTTCGGCCAGGGGCAGAAGACGGCGGCGGAGTGAGCGTGTCCCGGGCCACGGCTAAGCCGCGCTTCCAGTTCGTCACCCAGCTTCCAAGAGACGATGGTTGCGGGGTATTCGTGCTGCAGATGCTGACGGACAAGCGCTATGACGCGCTTGCCGACATGATCGACTGGGGCGTGCAGACCAACCACTACACCACCTGGAACGAGCTGACCGGCGTTCTGACAGCGCTTGGCTGGGACATCGACGGGCCGCGCAGCGCCAAGAGCTGGAGCGACATTTCGGGAGTGGCGGTGGTCAACGTCGAAGGCGACCACTTCATTCTCTATGACGCCGACAACGGTGCCTTCTACGACCCCGGGCGACCCAGCGGCCCTGATCGTGCGAGCGACCTCATTCCCGTGACCTACCTGTCGGTCCACCCGCCAAAATAGGCCGGCGATCGAAAATGAGGCCTATAGGATCGCTTGCTCTGCCATTGCCGGCGGCTGGCAGGCGTCGACCCATTTATTCCCGCAGAGCTCGGCCAGCCGGTCGAGGCTGAGCTTGACCGAGGCGTGGGTATCGCCGCCGGCGGGGATCATCACGTCATAGACCTTGAGCGAGGTATCGAGAAAGATCGGCAGCGGCGCGGGCAGGCCGAAGGGGCAGACGCCGCCGACCTGGTGACTGGTGAGGCGCAGCACGTCATCGGCATCAAGCATGCGCGGGCGGCCGCCAAAGGCGGTCTTGGACTTCTGGTTGTCGAGGCGGGCATCGCCGCGGGTGACCAGCAGGAATTCCTCGTCGCGCACGCGGATGCACAGGGTCTTGGCGATCTGGCCCGGTTCCACGCCATGCACGGCGGCAGCGAGCTGCACTGTCGCGGTCGAGGCATCGGTGACCATCACGGCCAGGTCGGGCGCGCGGGTGGCGAGGTCGGCTTGGACGGATTGAAGGCTCATGGGGGTGCTTTCAGAACAGGCGAGCGAGTTTGTCTTCGTATTCGGCGCGCATCTTGTGATGGACCGGAGCGGTGAGGGCCCGGCGCATGAAATCGGGATCGAGCTCCCTCACCCCATCGAGCGCCATGAGCGCGGCCACGGTGATCCGCTCGCCTGCATAGGGCGTGACGGTCACGTCCATGCCGGCTTCGACGGCCCCAGGCTGCAGCACGCGGCAATAGGCGCCGGGGCGCCCGGCGCGGTGGAAGCGCCTGACCCAGCCGCGATCGCCCATGCGGGCGGCGAAGGTCATGCAGGGGGTGCGATGGGAGGTGACTTCAAGCAGCACCGGGCCGATGGCAAAGCGGTCGCCGACGGCGACCTGGCTGCCCTCGACCCCTTCAATGGTGAGGTTCTCGCCGAAGGTGCCGGGGTCGAGCCGCCGCACCAGTTCATTGGCCCACCAGAGATAGTCGTCGGCAAAATAGACATAGATGGCCTGGTCGACGCCGCCATGATGCTTGCGGTCGCAGATGGCGTCGTCCGCTATGCCGAGCCGCTCGATGGTAGCGCCGGCCGCCGGGGCCTTGATGATGCCGGTGAGCGGCTTGTAGCCGGCGATATGCTGTGCAGTGCCGACATTGACGCTGAGCAAGCGGGCCATGTTCAGTGCTCCCGGCTGGCGAAGTAGCGCACTGTAGCACGCAGGCCATCGGCCTTGGGTCCGAAGGTGCGGAGGGCCGAGAGGGCATCGTTGACCGTCTGGTTCAGCCGGGCGCGGGCGCCCTCGAGGCCGAGCTGGGCCACCAGGGTCTGCTTGCCATGCGCGGCGTCCTTGCCGGTGGCCTTGCCCATGGTCTCGGCTGTGGCCGTCACGTCGAGGATATCGTCGGCCAGTTGGAAGGCGCGGCCGGCGGCCTCGGCATAGGCTGTCAGCACCGACAGCGCCCGTGCATCGGCGCCGCCGATAATGGCGCCCAGCCGCACACTGGCGCGGATCAGCGCGCCGGTCTTCATCGCCTGCATGGTGGAGATTTCATCGGCGGCGAGGCCAGCTTCCTCGCCTTCGATATCGCGCATCTGCCCGCCCACCATGCCGCCGGCGCCCGAGCCGGCGACGAGCTCAGCCACCAGCGCGATGCGCACCGCCGGGTCGGGGTGGCAGGCCGGATCGGCCAGGAGGCCAAAGGCGTGGGTCAGCAGCGCATCGCCCGCAAGGATCGCGGTGGCCTCGTCATAGGCCTTGTGGACCGTTGGGCGACCACGGCGCAGGTCATCGTCATCCATGGCCGGCAGGTCGTCATGCATCAGCGAATAGCAATGGACCATTTCCACCGCGAGCCCGGCGGTCAGCGCCTGGTCGGCGGGCACATGGAAAATGGCCGCTGCCTGGCGCACCAGCAGGGGGCGCAACCGCTTGCCGCCCTCGAGGCTGCCATGGCGCATGGCCGCGAGCACACGCGCAGGCGCGGGACCGGGGCCAGAGAGGCGCGCGACATCGAGCTGGCGGTCCAACGCGGTTTCGACGGCCCGGGCGCAATCGGCCAAATCGGCAGGGAAATCATACATGCCGATGTTGCTAGCCGGTCGGATGCGCGACGGCAAGATGGCGCCGGTGCCACTGGATTGCCCCGAGCCGCTCGGCTATTGCACTGGCATGGCACGACGACGCAAAGCAAAGGGCATCTGGCGCATTCTGCGTGGCCTGGGCATCGCCCTTGCCGTTCTCGTCGCTATCCCGGTGATCCTCACCCCGATCTATCTCTTCGTCGATCCGGTCTCGGTGCCCATGCTCCAGCGCTATCTCAGCGGGCGCCCGGTGGATCGGGAATGGCGCGATATCGGCGACATTTCCGATCGGCTCAAGGCGGCGGTGATTCTTTCCGAAGATGGGCAGTTCTGCCGGCATTGGGGCGTCGATCTCGGGGCACTGCGCGACGAGGTGCAGAATTTCATCGCCGGCGAAGAGGCGCGGGGCGCTTCGACCATCACCATGCAGGTGGCGCGGAACCTGTTCCTGTGGAACGGGCAGAGCCCGGTGCGCAAGGCGCTGGAAGTGCCGCTGGCCATCTATATCGATCTGATACTGCCCAAGCGGCGGATCATGGAAATCTACCTCAACATCGCCGAATGGGGACCCGAGGGACAGTTCGGCGTCGCCGCCGGGGCGCGCCGCGCCTTCGGCATCGTGCCTCAGGATCTAGACTGGCGCACGGCGACCTTGCTGGTGACGGCCCTGCCCAATCCGTTGCTGCGGCAGCCGGGCCGGCCATCGGCCGGAATGCTGCGCATTGCCGGCATCATCGAGGGGCGCGTAGCCGAATATGGCGAGCGGGCCAATTGCGTGGGCGAAGGCGGTCGCCTGTCGCTTTAGGCCGCAGCCGCTTCGTCACCGGCGAGGAGATCGGCCAAAGCCATCAACTGGCGGTCGCGGATGCCCAGTTCGCGCAGATGCCTATAGGTATTGAGCACATAGTCGACATTGCGGCCCGACAGTCCGACGCCTGCACGCACCATGGCCAGTTGCTGGTCGAGGTCCAGGTGGCCGGCGAACTGCTCGTGCCGCTCGTCGACAAGGAAGGCCAGCGCCTTGATGGTGCGGCCATCGGCCAGACGCACTGGGCGCATGACGTCGCGATAGACCGAGGTCACCTGTTCGCGTTCCTGCAGATAAGCATAGACCTGAGGCCAGTCGGCGTCGGCGACCTCAAAGACCATGCCGCGGCAGGATCCGCCACGCGTGAGGCCAAAGACCAGACCGGGCTGGTCGACCGTGCCGCGATGATGGTGCGAGACAATGGAGAGGCTGCGATGGGCGCCGCGGAGCAGCCCCTGCTGCGCCGAGACATGGGGAAATCCCGGATTCCAGATGAGGGATCCGTAGCCGAAGACCCAATGGGTCGCTGTGTTTTCCAAATCGCGCATCGCCATAACCTGAACAGAAACCTAGGCATGCTTGCCCGCCAAGGCAATCACCCCCGTGTCGATAGAAGCCATGCGATGATGAAGCGACCCGGATTTACCGGCGATGAATACCGCCAAGCGGCGCCGATGGCGCTTTGGTCCACCGGCTCGCCCGGGTAAGAGTGCCGCCCATGAAAAAACGAATCATCATTCTTGGCAGCGTCGTGGTCGCGGTTGTCGTGCTGTGGAGCGCGGCCTGGCTGGTGCTGTCGGGCATAGTCCGGCGGAATATCGAGGCGCTGGCTTTGGCCGATGGCGTCACCACGCCCAACGTCAAATGCGAGACGCTTGGCGTGGGCGGTTTCCCGTTCCGCTTCGACGTCGATTGCGGCACGGCGCGGATCGTCAGCGGCGATATCGTGGTGGATGTGCCCGATATCAGGGCCAGTATCCGCGTCTATGCGCCGACCCACATGCTGGCTTCGGCGCAGGGGCCGGTGCAACTGAGCGACAGCTTTACCGGCACGCGCAATGCGGTGGCCTGGTCCGAGCTGGTCGCCAGCCTCAGGCTCGACAACTGGCGCATTTATCGCGGCTCGATTTCGGCCAAGGATGTGGTCTGGTCCGATACGCTGTTTGGCGATGCCATCATCGCGCAGAGTTCGCTCATCGAGGTGCATCTGGGCGATATCCCAGAGCAGCATGACAGCGAGCGGCACCTGGCCGCCCTGGCGCTCTATGCGCCGGTCAAGGACCTGGCCTGGCCCGGGCTGACGCTCAGCGACACCGATGCCGATATCCAGCTCGAACTGTCGGGCCTGCCCGATGATATCAGAAATTGGGGGGATCCGCAGTTGCTGCGCAGCCTGCAGCAGGCAGGCGGGGCGCTCAAGGTCGTCGCCATCCACGGCACCGATGCCGATTCGGTGCTCGATGCGCAGGGCGAGCTGCGGCTCGACCAGCAGGGCCTGCTCGACGGCTCGATCGGCATCACCTCGACCGGGGTAGCCGAGCGCATCGGCCCGCTGCTGCAGGAGCCTTGGCGCACGCTGGTGCTTGGCACGCCGACTGATGGCGGCGCCCATGCCAACCAGCTCAATTTCCGCGCCGGCGCGATCTTCTCGGGTCTGGTGCCGATCGCCGCCGTGCCGCCGCTGTTCTAGGCGTCGTCGCCGCCGCCATGCTCGCGCACGAAGGGGATCGTGGGCGCGGGCGGGGCTTCGTGCGGGCGGCCGAAATCGGGGGCCGCGGTTTCCTGGCCGGCCGAGATGATCGAGCGGCGGATGGCGCGGGTGCGGGTGAAGATCGATTCGAGTGCCGGGCCATCACCGGTTTCGACAGCCTTCTGCAGCACGGAGAGATCGCCCAGGAAGCGGCCGAGCATTTCGAGCACGGCGTCGCGATTGGTCAGGAACACGTCGCGCCACATCACCGGATCGGAGGCGGCGATGCGGGTGAAGTCGCGGAAACCGCCGGCCGAGAACTTGATCACTTCCGACTTGGTGACCGATTCGAGATCATCGGCCGTGCCCACGATATTGTAGGCGATCAGGTGCGGGATATGGCTGGTGATGGCCAGCACCATGTCGTGGTGGCCCGCTTCCATGATCTCGACATTGCTGCCCATGCCTTCCCAGAAGGCGGCGAGCTTTTCAGCGTGGGCGGCCGAGGCGTCGGGCTGCGGGGTCAGGATGCACCAGCGCCCGGCAAAGAGTTCGGCAAAGCCGGCGGCGGGACCGGAATGCTCGGTGCCGGCGATGGGATGGCCGGGAATGAAGCTGACGCCCGCAGGCAGGTGCGGCGCCACGACCTTGACCACATGCGCCTTGACCGAGCCGACATCGGACACGATCGCGCCGGGCGACAGGGCAGGGCCGATCGCCTTGGCAATATCCTCATAGGCGCCAACAGGGGCGCAGAGGATCACGAGGTCGGCGCCGCGCGCTGCTTCGGCGGCATCGAGCGTATAGATATCGCCCAGTTCGAGATCGCGGGCCTGGTCGAGCGTTTCTTGCTTGCGGGTAGCGATGGAGATGACTTCCACCAGCCCCTGTCGCCGCGCTGCCAGCGCGATGGACGAGCCGATGAGGCCGATGCCGATAAGGGCGAGTTTGCGGAAATGGACGCTCATGAGATTTTGCTCAATGCCTTGAGAATGCCGGCGACGCCGATCATGGCCGCTTCGGAACCAATGGAGATGCGCAGCCCGTTGGCGATGCCGTAGGAGGCGCCGATTTCGCGCACGATGAGGCCGCGCTCGCGCAGCGTCTCGAACGCCATGGCGGCCGAGGCGGCGTCGGCGAACAGCACCATGACGAAATTGGCCTGGCTGGGCACGACGCGCATGTAGTTGGACTGGAGTTCTGCCGTCAGCCAATCGCGCCACTTGGCGTTGTGCTCGCGCAGCCGCGCGGTGAACTCGACATCGCGCGTCGCGGCGGCACCGGCCAGTTGCGCCGGCAGGTTGACGTTGAACGGGCCGCGGATGCGGTTGATGGCATCGACCACATGGGCCGGGCCCACCATCCAGCCGATGCGCGCGGCCGCCAGGCCCATCTTGGAGAAAGTGCGGACCATGACGACATTCTGCGCTTCGCCGACGAGGTCCAGCCCGACGGAGTAGTCGGCGGCGGTGACATATTCGGCATAGGCGCTGTCGATGACGAGCAGGATATCCGGCCGCAGGCCGGCATGCAGCCGCCGCACTTCGGCATCGCTGAGATAGGTGCCGGTGGGGTTGTTGGGATTGGCCAGCCAGATGACCTTGGTGCGCGGGGTGACCGCGGCCAGGAGGGCATCGACATCGGCGGTGTAGTCGGTCTCGTCGACCATGACGATATTGGCGCCGGCGGCCCTGGTGATGATCGGATAGACCGAGAAGCCGTAGCGGTTCATCACCGCCTCGTCGCCTTCGCCAAGATAGACCTGCGCTAACAGATGCAGCAGATCATCCGAGCCATTGCCGCAGACGATGCTGTCAGCGTCGACGCCATGCACCTCGGCCAAAGCCGCGCGCAGGATCTTGGAGCTGCCCTCGGGGTAGATTTCGAGGTGATCGGCCGCGGCGCGGAAGGCCTCCATGGCCTTGGGGCTGGCGCCCAGCGGGCTTTCATTGGCAGAGAGCTTCACCGCATTGCTGCCCGGCGCGCCGGACTTGCCGGGCAGGTAGGGGGCAATGTCGAGAATGCCGGGCTGGGGAACGGGGCGGATAGTGTCGTCGGACATGAAGGAACGCCAGGGCGGAAAAACCGCGCGGACCATAGTCAAAGCGGGGGCGGAAGGCAAAGCGGTTCTCTTGAGATCTCATGGTGAGCTTGTCGAACCACGAGGTCGGGAACGCCGATCTTGCCACGACCTCGTCCTTCGACAAGCTCAGGATGAGGTCTACTGCTGGCTCAGCCCTGCCTTGCCGTCGCCGTGCTCATGCCCGGGACGCGGACGAAGCGTTCCTCGCGCTTGCGGCGGGGCACGGCGGGGAACGCTTCCTTGCGGGCGCGCACGCAGATGACGCCGCTCATGGCCGGGCCGAACAGCCGCCCGACACGCTCGAACAAGCGGGTGGATTTGAGCACGATGGAGCTCTGGAATGGTGGCAGGAACAGGCCGTCGCGCCAGGCCTCGGGGATGAAGCTGTGGTCGCGCAGGAGCTTGTCGAGCTGGCCGCCGGAATAGGGATTGCCCGAGCCGAACGGCGTGTTGTCGCGCTGGGCCCAGATGCCCCGGCGCCGCGGCACGACGAGGATCAGTTGCCCATTGGGGGCGGTGATGCGCCAGAGTTCGCGCATCAGTTCCTCGGCATCGGCGACATGCTCGAGGGCGTGGATGGCGATGGTGAGATCGACCGCTGCATCGGTCAGCGGCATTTCGAGCGGGTCACACAATATGGTGTGCGACGGACCCTCGCGCGGCCAGGCCGAAGCGCCCTGGCGGGCGGGCATGAAGGCCAGCACGCGTTCGGCCTTTTCGAGGGTGAAGCGCAGATAGGGCGTGGCAAAGCCGAGGCCCAGCACGCGCTTGCCGCCAACATCCTCGGCGAGGCCAATGACCTGCTCGCGCACCAGCGCGCGCGAAATGCGCCCGAGCGGGGATTTGTAATAGGTAATGAGGCGGGTGACGTCGGCGGTCATGACAGCAACTCTGCCGCTTTCCCAAGGACTTGTCCAACGGAGCGGTTGTCATGTGGAACCCGGCCACCTAGCTTTCAAGTTCTTGTTGTTGAAGGAGTGTCGCCCCATGAGTCTGATCGTTGATGTGTTTCCCGCCCGGAGCGACAATTTCGGTTACCTGGTGCATGACACCGCCACCGGCCGAACCGCCGCCATCGATGCGCCCGAGGCGGCAGCGATCAAGACCGCGCTGCTGCATCGCGGCTGGACGCTGACCGATATTTTCATCACCCACCACCATATCGACCATGTGGAAGCCATTCCCGAGCTCAAGGCCGAATTCGGCGCGAGGGTGGTCGGGCCGCGCGGGGAAGCCGACAAGATTGCCGGGCTCGACGAGCTCGTGGGCGGGGGCGACACGCTGACCTTGGGCGAGACGGTGTTCCAGGTCTATGACGCGCCTGGGCATACGCTGGGCCACATCGTTTTCCACGACCGGGATGACAAGCACCTCTTCACCGCCGATGCGCTGTTCTCGCTGGGCGTCGGGCGCATGTTCGAGGGCACGCCGGTGCCGATGTGGGCCGGCGTCAAGGCGCTGCGCGAGTTGCCCGACGATACGTTGGTCTATTGCGGCCACGAATATACCCAGAGCAATGCCAAATTCGCGCTCTCGATCGATCCGGACAACGTGGCCCTGCAGAAGCGGGCGGCGGAGGTGACGGCCCTGCGCGAAAGCGGGCGGCCGACCATTCCGTTCCTCTTGGGCGAAGACAAGGCGGCTAATCCGTTCCTGCGGGCGGACGATCCGGGGCTGGCACGGCATTATGACCTCGAGGGCGCCGACCCGGCCGAGGTGTTCGCGGCCATCCGCAAGGGCAAGGATAACTTCTAGCCATGAGCGGCAAGCTGACATTCAAGCCGGTGACGGCAAAGACTGTCGGCGATTTCGACGCGCTGTTCGGCGCCAGGGGCGGTCCGAACTGGTGCTGGTGCATGGCGTATCGGGCCACCAGCATCGAACTCAAGGATGCCAAGAGCCCGGCGCGCAAGCAGCAGATAATGGACCGGATCAATGACGGCGTGCCCGTGGGCTTGGTTGGCTATGACAGGGGCACGCCGGTCGCCTGGGTGTCGGTGGCGCCCAAGGCGACGTTTCAGAAGGGCCTGGGCGGGGTGGAGAACAGCGACGGGGTCTGGTCGCTAACCTGCATGTTCATCAGCAGGGATCACCGCAAGCAAGGGCTCAGCGCCCAGTTGATCGCGGCAGCGGCCAAGCATGCCAAAAAGCACAAGGCGAACCTGCTCGAGGCGTATCCGGTGGATGCCGATTCCCCCAGTTATCGCCACATGGGGTTCGTTCCAGCCTTCAAGCGGGCGGGCTTTGCCGCGCATGGCAGAGAGGGCACGCGCCGGCATGTGATGCAGTTGCCGCTTTAACCATGCTCCATTTTGGGAGCGGAAATCGTTAACAAAACGTTAGCATCTGGCACGAGGATTGCCCCTTATAGGGCATAGGGCCAGATGGGTTGTTTCATTTCGAGACAGGCTGGCCCGCTTTGAGACAAAGCGAGGCAAAATTGGCCAGTTCTGAAACAAAGCCCGCAGGTCTGCCGATGTTGATCGGCACGCCGCGCCCGCGCCCTTCGCTGCTGCGCAGCCAAACCACCGCCGCCTTTGTCAGCCAGTTGCTTGCCGAGCGGGGCAATCTGCCGCCGCAGCGCGCTCGCCGCCGCGGCAATGCCGAAGGCGCCATCGGGGCTTATGCCGACGGCGCCAAGGTGGCGATCAAGCGCATGCCGGTGGGCTACCGGACGTCCATCGTCGCGTAAGACTCGCCGGGGCGGGCCTAGTGGCCCGCCATGCTCATGTCGCGCGTGGCCGACGTGATGGACATGGTGAAGCCGGCGACGACGTCGATCAGCGCCATGACCAGCAGGATGAAGAATACTGTGCTCGATGCAGCGCCGAGCAGCAGGAATTCCACCAGGATCACCACGAAGACGATCATCGAGAGCATATGCTCGACGATCGAGACCGAGCCGATGCGGGTCGACTTCAGGAGTTCAAAGAACAGCAGGATGAGCGAGCCGACGACCAGGAGGTCGCCGAGCGAAACCGACCACGGCACGCCGGAAACCATGGCGATGCTGAGGATGGTGTTGCTCCAGCCGGCCGGGTTGCCGCCCAGGAACAGGAACACCACCACGTTGTAGATCAGGAAGGGTATGATCAGCAGCGGCGGAATGAACGGCCCGGTGCGACGCGGTGCGGCGCCGGCGGGTGGCACATAGACATGTTCGACCAAGTTGGCTCTCCTTAATCCCTGTGAGCGGACCATGCCAGATTGCCGGTCCGCCGCAAAGGCTGCGTAAGGCAGCAGGGATGAACGGGAGCTGAGTGGTATGCCACGCCCTCGAACCACGAGGGCGTGGCGATATCTTGTCGAAAGCTACTTCTTGAGCTTGAGCGGGCCGACCATCTGTTCCGGCTTCACTTCCGCGTCGAACTCCTCGCCCGTCAGCAGGCCCAGTTCGATTGCCGTCTCGCGCAAGGTGCCGCCATTCTTGTGGGCGGTCTTGGCGATCTTGGCGGCGTTGTCGTAGCCGATCTTGCGGTTGAGCGCGGTAACCAGCATCAGCGACTGGTCGACCAGTTGCTTGATGCGCTTGCGGTCGGGCTCGATGCCGATGGCGCAATTGTCGTTGAAGCTCTTGGCGCTGTCGGCCAGCAGCCGTACCGACTGCAGGAAATTGTAGGCGATGACGGGCTTGAAGACGTTGAGTTCGAAATTGCCCTGGCTGGCGGCAAAGCCGATGGCGGCGTCATTGCCCATGACATGGGCCACGACCATGGTCATGGCTTCGGACTGGGTCGGGTTGACCTTGCCCGGCATGATGGAGGAGCCGGGCTCGTTTTCCGGGATGGTGAGTTCGCCGAGGCCCGAGCGGGGGCCAGAGGCCAGCCAGCGCACGTCATTGGCAATCTTCATGAAGGCGACGGCCAGTTGCTTCAGCGCGCCCGAAGTGCCGACAAAGGCGTCGTGGCCGGCCATGACGGCATATTTGTTGGGGGCGGTGACGAAGTCGTGGCCACTCAGGGTGGCGATTTCCTTGGCTACGGCCACGGCATAGTCGGGGTGGGCATTAAGGCCCGTGCCGACGGCCGTGCCGCCGAGTGCCAGTTCCTTGAGCTGGGGGATGGTCGCCTTGATGGCCTTGATAGCCAGGTCGATCTGGGCAACCCAGCCGCTCATTTCCTGGCCCAGGGTCAGGGGCGTCGCGTCCTGCAGGTGGGTGCGGCCGATCTTGACCACGTCCATGAACTCTTCGGCCTTGGCATTGAGCGTGTCGCGCAGGAGCTGCACGCGCGGGAAAAGGTAGTTCTCCAGCGCCTCGACGGCGGCGATGTGCATGGCCGTGGGATAGGTGTCGTTGGACGACTGGCTCATGTTGACGTGGTCATTGGGGTGCACGGGCTTTTTGGAGCCCATGATGCCGCCGGCCATTTCAATGGCGCGGTTGGAGATGACCTCGTTGACATTCATGTTGGACTGGGTGCCCGAGCCGGTCTGCCAGACGACGAGCGGGAAGTGGTCGGCCAGCTTGCCTGAAATCACTTCATCAGCGGCGGCGACGATGAGGTCGCGGGTCTTTTCGTCGAGCAGGCCCAGCTTGTGATTGGCGAGCGCCGCGGCCTTCTTGAGCACGCCAAAGGCGGTGACGATCTCGGTGGGCATCTTCTCGCCGCCGATATCGAAATTCATCAGGCTACGGGCCGTCTGCGCGCCGTAATACTTGTCCGTGGGAACCTCGATGGTGCCCATGGTGTCAGATTCAACGCGCGTGCTCATGGCAAACTCCCGAATAGATGCCGCGCCCCGGCGGCAGGCAAAGAAAAACGGCCGATCTCTGGAGAGACCGGCCGTCGAATATCAGATCAGCGCATGGGCGCCAAACAGCCTTTCGGCTTACTTCTTGACGTCGAGGATCTGGCGACCGCGATACATGCCGGTCTTGAGGTCGACGTGATGCGGGCGGCGCAGCTCGCCCGAATCCTTGTCTTCGACGTAGGATGCGGTGGCAAGAGCGTCGGCCGAGCGGCGGAAGCCGCGCTTCATCGGCGAGGTCTTTCGTTTTGGCACTGCCATGGTCGGTACTCCGAATTCAATATCGTTGCGCCGCCAGAGCGGCCCAGAGAGTTCATCTCTGAAGGGATTGGTGGGCTCTATAGAGGAAGAGAAGGGGCTTGGCTAGGGGGTAGTGCGCGGAGATGGTGTGCAGAGTTTCGCCGCATCTTCGATGGATCCCGGCCTTGAGCCGGGATCCATCCTGAGATGTCGTTCTGGTCAGCTTGCGGCTCGGGATGGGTCCCCGCTTTCGCGGGGATGACATTGAGGTTGGGGAGAGGTTCCGGGGAAAGCCAGCCCCTAGGCCGCCTGCGCGCCCTGTGCGGGTTCGGCGCCTTCGAGGTCCCAGATGGTGGTGAGGCGTTCGGCGGCGGCGCGGGGGGTGTGCAGGCGGAACACCCGGTCGGCGCAATCGAGCGCCAGGCGGAAACGGCTGCGGCTCATGGGGTCGCCAACCAGCTCGCCGGTCGAGCCGACCCAGAGCACGTGGCTGCCCTTGGCGATGAGATAAAGATCGGCATCGGCCATGGCGAAGCGCTCGAGATTTTCGCTCACCAGGCCATAGGACTGGCCGGAGCGGCCCAGCCAGCTGCTCAGCCGGCCGAAGCCATGGATCAGGACCTTGCTCTCGCTATTGCCAGCCACTCACGCCATCCTCGTAGCGTTCATCGAACAAGAACAAAAATAGAACAAAATGCGATGCTGGTCAAGAGGGTTCTTGTCCAGCAACTACATGTATGTGGTCGTTCGTGATTCCCGTCAATATGTAGTGTTCAAGGCGCTGCGGTCTGGGTCTTGCGAAGGGCATCGAGACGATCACGCAGTTCGGGTCCGACGGGACGGGACAGGCCCTGGTCTTCCGCCTTGAGAATCAGGGCACCAGACTCAGATTCGATGGCTTTTTTGAGTCGGTCCTGGAAAACGTCGGCGGAAAGGCCCGCTTCGATGGGCGGCAGGAACTTGGCTTCGGCGGTGCCAGGCCAGATGATGAGACTGTTGCGGCCCCAGAACAGGCCGGAATTGAGTGCCACAGGAACGACCGGCACGTTGAGCTCGAGGTAGAGCCGCACGATGCCCTGGCGGTAATCGGCCGGGGCCAGCGGCGCCTTGCGCGTGCCTTCGGGGAAGATGACGATGCGGCAGCCGCGATCGATGGCGGCATGGGCCTGCGCCATCATCAGCGGAATGGCCTCGGCGCCCTTCTTGCGGTCGACCTCGATACAATCGAGCGAACGCGCCGCCGGACCGAAGAAGGGGATCTGCATCAGCTCCTTCTTGACGATATAGGCGGGGCGGCCGGTATGGGGGAAAATGGCGAAGACGTCCCAGTCGCTCTGGTGCTTGGCCGCGATGATGCAGCCGCCTTCGGGGATGTTCTCCTCACCGCTTACCCGGGTTTTGACCCCGGCAATGTAGCGCAGATAGACGAGGTTGGAGCGGCACCAGAATTTGGCCAGTTCCCAGCTCATGGGCGTTCGGCCGCGGACCATGGCGATGATGCCGATGGTGATGGCCACGAGCGCCGTCTGGCCGATGAAGATGAAGTAGAACAGCGCGGTCCGCACTGCCTGCACGATAGCCATGAACCTCTCCTACGGCTTCTGGCCGGTCCGAAGCGTCATAGCGGGCAAACGCAGGCTTGGCGAGGGCGTTCCCCTGAGGCGTCCGGCCTCAGGAGGTTTCGTTGAGGAAACGGCGGACCGTGACGCGCGAGGTTATGGCGGTGAGCGCGGCAATCACCGGCACGACGGCGAGGATCCCCACGATACCGTCGACGCCCAGGGCAAAGCGGCCGAACAGAATGCCGACTTGGGCCCCCGCTTCACTCGATAGCATGTTGCCGGCGGCTGTGCCGATGAGGGTGAAGAACAGCATGGCCGCAATGGTGCCGAGCAGGCCCCCCTGCAGGCCGATGGAGAGGAACCGGCCCTGGAATTCGCCGGCAATGAAGCGGTTGGATGCCCCGATATAGTGGAGCACGTCGACGATCTCGCGGTTGGTCGCCATTGCGCCACGGGTGGCAAAGACGATGGCGAGCACCGTGGCGGCGCCGATCAGCACCAGCACGAGCAGGCCTGAAACCACGATGGTGCCGGCCATGGTGTTGAGCTGTTGTCGCCAGGCGGCGTGAGTGTCGAGGCTGGCGCCCTTGACCGCGGCGAGGTTGCGGGTCAGGCCCTCGATATCGGCGTCGGCCGGGTCGGCGAGTTGCACCACGACAAGCCGTGGAATTTCGATCGCGGTGAGGTCGAGGCCGGCGCCGAGCCAGGGCTCAAGCAGTTGCTGGCTTTCCTCGATCGTCAGCGCCCGCGCCGAGGCGACGCCGGGCGTGGACTGGGCCAGCGAGACGGCGGTGCGCAAATTGGAATCCATCACCTCGCCCTCGACCGGGCGGATCTGGATGGTGACCTCGCGGCCGACATCGGCCGACCAGGCAATGGCTGATTTCTGCACCAGAACCACCCCGCCCAGCGTCACTGCGGAGAGGAAGCTCATGATGGTGATGAGCAGCAGCAGGGTGCGGCCGGCCACGCTCTTTTCGGGAACGATGGGGGCAGCGCTGGCGCGCGTCGGCAAGAGGCCAAGGATGCGCTCAATCATGGATCATCAACTCGCCCTTGGAGAGCAGCATGCGGGGATAGTTGAACTTGTCGAGCAGCGGCAGTTCGTGGGTGGCCAGGATGATGGTCATGCCCAGCGTGCGATTGAGCTCGGCAAACAGGTGCACGAGGCGGCTCGACAGATCGGGATCGACATTGCCGGTCGGTTCGTCCGCAAGCAGGATCTTGGGCCGGGCGATGACGGCCCGGGCGATGGCGGCGCGCTGCTTCTCGCCGCCCGACAGCAATGAGGGCAGGGCATTCATGCGCTCGCCGAGCCCGACCCATTCCAGCAGTTCGGTGACGTTGGGGCGGTATTCGCTTTCGGGCTGCCCCAGGACACGCAGCGGCAAAGCGACGTTTTCGAAGGTCGTCAGGTGATCGAGCAGGCGGAATTCCTGGAACACGATGCCGATATGGCGCCGCATCTGCAGCAGGCGATCCTGGCTCAGGTCGCTCACATCCTCGCCGAACATGGTGACGCGGCCGCGCGACGGCTTGAGCGACAGCAGCAGCAGGCGGAGAAGGCTGGTCTTGCCGGCGCCCGATGGACCGGTGAGGAAGTGGAACGAGCCCGGCTCGACCGAGAAGGTCAGGTCCCGCAGGATTTCCGGACCATTGCCATAGCGCAGCCCGACATCGGAAAACTCGATCAAGAACGGCGGCTCCCCAATTGGTCCGCGCAAGGCGAATCAGGTGTCTGGCGCATCATAACAGCCCCGGCGGCCGCTTGCGCATGGTCGCGTCCTTGCCAGCATGAAAGCGGCACGAATGTGGTGGATTGCCGTTGCGGGACGAAGGGTTTGGGGAGTTTTAACTCCCGGGCTCTAGGGTCGGGGGTGACATATTCCGTCCTCCGTTCCGTCTGGCCCAATGATCATTACCTGCCCACATTGCCAGACCAAGTATCAGGTGACCTATGAGGCCATCGGATCGGTGGGCCGCAAGGTGCAGTGCGCCCATTGCCAGCAGGCCTGGCAACAGCGCCCCCTGACCAAGAAAGACGACACGGCCGAGCACGAGGAAGCCTTCGAGGCCATGGCCGAGGATGGGCTGGACGAGGCCCTGCAGGCCGAGGAAGCCGCAGTCGCCGCCGAGCTGGCGCAGCGAGTGGAACTCGAACGCCAGGCCGCCGCCGGCAAGATCGATCCTGCCCTGGTCCGCAAGCGACAAAAGGCCTTTACGCGCCGGCAGACCGCCATGGCGGCGGAGCTGCCGCTGGCCCGATTGCGCCGCACCATGCGCGTAGCCGGGTTCGTGCTTCTGGCGGCCATCATCGCCACCGCCTATTTCGGGCGCATTCCGGTGGTGGAGCGGTTTCCCGCCATGGCCGGCGTCTATGAGGCGGTCGGCATGGGCGTCAATGTGGTGGGCCTCGATTTCACCGATGTATCGAGCCTGCGCACGCTGCGCGACGGCAAGGAAGTGTTGGTGGTTTCCGCGCAGATCGTGGGGCTCGAGCCGGACCCGGTAACAGTGCCGTCGGTGGTGGTGACGCTGATCGATGCCCATGGCCACGGCATTTATGAGTGGAGCGTTACCCCGTCGGTGCGTGACCTGATGGTCGGCGAGCGGTCCACCTTCGATACGCAACTGACCTTGCCGCCCGGCGAGGCAGAGCGGGTTCGCCTGAGCTTTGCCGGCGGGCAGAGCATGCCCATCATCTCGGCCGAAGCCCATGCCGCCAGTGGCATGGACGAGGCGCCGGCCGGTATCTCAGCCGAGCCGCAGGAGCCGGCAGAAGCCGGACATGCTGCCCCCGTCGAAGCCGGGCACGGCGCCGCGGCCGAACCCGAGCATGCTCCGGCCGAAACCGAACACGCGGCTCCGCCCGCATCCGAACATTCTACTCCGGAGCATCATTGATGGCCCGCATTCTGGTTGCCGAAGACGATCCATCGGTGCGCGCCTTCGTGGTCAGCGCCCTCACCATGAAGGGGCACGAGGTTGTCGCCGAGGAGGATGGCGGTCTCGCCGCCGAAACCGCCGACGCCGAGAATGGCCGCTTCGACCTGCTGCTGAGCGACATCAAGATGCCCATCATGGACGGCATCGGACTGGCGCTGCATGTGGCCGCCAAATACCCCGACGTGATCATCGTGCTGATGACGGGCTTTGCCGACCAGCGCGAACGCGCGCATGGGCTCGAAGCGCTGATCTACGACGTCATTACCAAGCCGTTCACGCTGGTGGACCTGCTGCAGAAGGTCGATGACGCGCTCGCCGGCAAGCCAGTCGAAGTGCTGTCGCTGGGGCGCCAGGCGCAGCGCGAGTAGGCACCTATCACGCCTCGACCACAGCTTCCCAGGCGACCGTGACACTGCCCTTGCCGTCCGCGAGGAACGCCCCGTGGGCATGAGCCTCTGCCTCAACATCAGCCGTTTCCGCCTTGGTGAGCGTGCGGAAGGGCAGGATGGTGATAGCGATGTCGTTCTTGTTGCGCTTGAGCGTCCAGTTGCCAGCGATGAAGCCATCAACGGTGTAGGCGGCGATGTAGCCGTTGACCAGAACCATGCGATTGCGCGCCAGCTCGGGCTGGATGCGATAGCGATCGGCAAAGCCCAGCCAGACATTGTCATATTCCGGCATGAAGCGAACGGGGGCCGGCGTGTCGGGATCGGGACGGAGGCCATCGGGGATGTCGTAGAGGATGCGCCCATCCTCGCCAGTGAACTCGACCAGTTCGCCCCGCAGCGCCTCGAAAGCCGGGGCCAACTTGGTGAGGCCGGACCAGCTCTGCATGTCCATGACGCTGGCCGGGCCATAGGCCGCAAGATAGCGCCGCACCAGGTCGGGCAGGGCAATGGGCATGTCGAGGCCTTGACCCGTCCAGTTCTCGATGCGGCTCAGGAGCGGCGCCCCGCCATGGCCCCAGATGCGGGTGGGCGGAATCTGGATCAGCGTCTCCCGGCAATGCAGTAGTTGCGCCAGCGCTAGCGGCTCAGACTGGGGCCAGGTTTCGGCCAGGCGCTTGCCCAGGTTACCGCTGGTCATGGGCGCTTCATTGAGCAGCTCGATGCCAACGAGATGGACGGCACTGTGATCGGCATCGGCAAAGCGCTTGCGGAAGGTGGAAGTCCAGGTGCGATCGAGCACGGCCTGCATGACCGGCCGCATGCTGCGCATATCGGCCGCGGTATGGAGGTGCAGGGTGGTGCGCATCGTGGTGGCGCGCAGCATGGATTTGTCCACGATCAGCGCGGTCAGGTCTTCGTGCCGGAAGCCGGCAAGGCGGTTCCACAAGGCCTGATAGGGGCCGGCGCTGGTCTGGGCCTGGAGACCGAGCAGAAAGGCGACGGCATCTGGAATGGCGACGTCGCTGCGCTCCAGCATCCACTGCCGGGCAAGGGTGGCGCGGTTGAGCTGGCGGTCGGTCAGCAGTTGCGGCATGGCGGTCTCCTCGGGCTGAAGAGACTATGGGTCAGGTGCGCTGACAAGGGGTGGCAGGAGCTTCACCTCGCCCCCAAAGGGAGAGGTGAGAGGGCTCACAGCCAGTCCGGTACGCTATCGAGCGCGATTAGCTCTTCCAGCGACTTGCGCGGGCGGATGACGTGATAGCGGTCGCCGTCGACCAGCACTTCGGGGATGAGGGCGCGGGAATTGTAGGTCGAGGCCATCACCGCGCCATAGGCGCCAGCGCTCATCACCGCGAGCAGGTCGCCTTCCTTGACGCCCGGCATGGTGCGGGCCTTGGCGAGGTAATCGCCGGTTTCGCAGACCGGGCCGACAATGTCGGCGGTGATCGGGGCCAGATTGGAGTGGTTGACCGGCACCACGTCGTGATGGGCCTCGTAGAGCGTGGGGCGGATCAGGTCGTTCATCGCCGCGTCGACGATGACAAAATTGGTGCCGCCCTCCTTCACATACTCGACCTTGGTAACCAGGATACCGGCATTGCCGACAAGGAGGCGTCCCGGTTCGATCACCAGCGTGCAGCCGAGCTGGCCGATCTTGTCGCGCACCACGGCCGCATAGGCTGATGGCAGCGGCGGGGCCGTCTCATCGACATTGTAGGGAATGCCAAGTCCCCCGCCGACATCGACATGCTCGATGTTGTGGCCATCGGCCTTGAGCGCCGTCACCAGCTCGGCCATGAGGCCAAAGGCGGTGCCGAAGGGTTCAAGATCGGTGAGCTGGCTGCCGATATGCATGTCGACGCCCACGGCCTCGACATTGGGCAGATCGGCGATGCGGCGATAGACCTCGCGGGCTCTGATATAGGGAATGCCGAACTTGTTCTCGGCCTTGCCGGTCGAGATCTTGGCATGGGTGCGGGCATCGACGTCAGGATTGATGCGCACCGAAACGCGGGCGGTGCGGCCCATATCCGAGGCAACCATGGAGAGGCGTTCGAGCTCGGGCTCGCTCTCGACATTGAAGCACTTGATGCCGGCTTCAAGGCCGCGCCGCATTTCGGCGATAGTCTTGGCGACGCCGGAAAAGACGATCATGTCCGGCTTGATGCCGGCGGCCAGAGCGCGTTCGAGTTCGCCCAGCGACACCACATCGGCGCCGGCGCCTTCCGACGCCATGAGCTTGAGCACGGCCTGGTTGGAATTGGCCTTCATGGCATAGGCGAGCAGCGTCGGAATGCCCTCGAAGGCCGCCTTCACCACCCGCACATGCCGGCGCAACGTGGCGCTGGAATAGACATAGAAGGGCGTACCGACCTTGGCAGCGAGGTCGTTGAGATTGACGTCCTCGGCATAGAGAGTGTCGTCGCGGTGGTTGAAGTGGTGGACCATTTTGCTCTCAGTGTCCTCACACCCACGATGTCACCCCGACGAAGGCCGGGGTCCATCCTGAGATCGGGGGATTGGCAGCCTCTCAGGATGGATTCCGGCCTGCGCCGGAATGACACCGAGAGGGCTGATGATTTCGGGATAATTCCCTATTCCAGCCCGGCAAAAAACAAAAGCAAGACTTACCGATGCGGCTCATAAGCGGCTTCGATGCGGTCGGCGACGAGCGACTGCAACTGCCATAGATGCGGATCGTGGATGCCCATGTCCTCGAGATGTTGGACGGTGGCAAAGAGATATTCGGCCATCGAGCCGCGCGTGCCCACGGCGGTGGCCAGCACATCGGCAATGCGTTCGACCGAGAGCCCCGAAACATAGCGGCCCGAATTGCGGTCGATGCAGAAGGTGATGGCCCTGATGGTGCGGTCGCCGGACTGCACATTGACCCAGCGCGGCGGGAAGGGCGAGGGCAGCCAGCCCATCTCGCGCTCCAGGAGCTTGGTCATGCATTCATCGGTGCGGCCCGGCGGCAGGCGATAGAGCACGCCGTTGCAGGCGCCACCGCGGTCGAGCGCCAGCATCAGCCCGGGATTGGCGTCCGAGCCGCGAAAGCGGTTGTTCCAACCCAGGCAAAAGGCGCGATGCCAGCCTCGCACCAGCCCGGTGCGCATTTCGACGAAATCGCAGGCCGGCTTCCAGATCAACGAGCCGTAGGCGAAGATCCAGACTTCGTCATGGTCGCGGTCGGGTCCGAGCAGGTCGGTGATGGTGCGCTGGTAATCGTCCGGCGTGGCCGCGCGCTGCCCCGGGGGTGGCGGCGGCATGTCTTCAGAGGGCGCCGCGGGCTGCAGATAGCCGACATGGCGCTCGGTGAGACGCATCTGTCGAAGCCTGCCGGCCATCTGCGTAAATCCAAATCAGCGAGAGCTGCCGATACGGTATGCCTCAGGCGATTTTATTCAACCCCGCCACCGTCTTGGCCGCCATGCTTTTTCTTGCCGAGCGGCCGCGGATCATGCGGCTGGCCGGTGAGCAGGGTCTTCCAGCGCGCCGCCTGGATCAGCACATTTGACGGGGCCGTGCCGCCATAGGACTGGCGGGCGGCGACCGAAGCCTCGACCGTCAGCACCTTGTGGATGCGGCTATCGATGCGCTGGTCGATGAACTTGAAGTCCTCGATGGTCAGCCCTTCGAGGCCACAGGCCTTCTGCTCGGCCAGAGCCACGATCTGCCCGGTAATGTGATGGGCGTCGCGGAAGGGGATGTTGACCTGCCGCACCAGCCAGTCGGCAATGTCGGTGGCGGTTGAGAAGCCGGCCGCCGCCGAGACGCGCATGCGCTCGCGGTTGGGCGTCATGTCACTGACCATGCCGGTCATGGCCGCGAGCGACAGGCTCAGCGCATCGAGCGCGTCGAAGGCGACTTCCTTGTCTTCCTGCATGTCCTTGGAATAGGCGAGCGGCAGCCCCTTCATCACCACGAGCAAGCTCGTGAGAGCGCCCAGGATACGGCCGATCTTGGCGCGCACCAGTTCTGCGGCATCGGGATTGCGCTTTTGCGGCATGATGGAGCTGCCGGTGGTGAACTTGTCGCTGAGCCGCACGAAGCCGAACTGGGCCGATGACCAGATCACCATTTCCTCGGCGAAACGGGAGAGATGCATGGCGCAGATCGAAGCCGCGGCCAGGGTCTCGAGGATAAAATCGCGGTCGGACACGGCGTCGAGCGAATTGGCGGTGGGCCGGTCGAAGCCGAGCGTTTCGGCGGTCATGTGCCGGTCGATCGGGTAGGGCGTGCCGGCGAGGGCCGCCGAGCCCAGGGGATTTTCGTTCAAACGCTTCCTGGCATCGAGCAGCCGGCCGGCATCACGGCCGAGCATCTCGACATAGGCCAGAAGATGATGGCCGAAGGTCACCGGCTGGGCGCTCTGCAGGTGGGTGAAGCCGGGCATGATGGTCTCGGCTTCTTCCTCGGCGCGGGTGACGAGGGCCAGTTGCAGCGTCGAAACCTGGGTCACCAGCGTGTCGATGGTGTCCCGCACATAGAGCTTGAAGTCGGTCGCCACCTGGTCGTTGCGCGAGCGCGCAGTGTGCAGCCTGCCGGCGGCATCGCCGATCTTTTCGCGCAGCCTCGATTCAACATTCATGTGAATGTCTTCGAGTGCCCGCGAGAACGTGAAAGTGCCGCCCTCGATTTCGGCCAGCACCTCGGATAGACCGGCGATGATGCTGTCGCGGTCCTCATGCGTCAGAATGCCCGTCTCGGCGAGCATTGTGGCATGGGCGATCGATCCGGCAATATCCTGGCGGAACAGACGCTGGTCGAAGCCGATCGAGGCGTTGATTTCCTCCATGATGGCGTCGGGGCCGGTGGCAAACCGTCCGCCCCACATCTTGTTGCTCATTTCCGGAGACCTCTATGACCGACACGCAATCGCCTCGCCCGGGAGCAACGAGCCGGGTCCGGCTGTGGGTCATCCTGGGCTTGGCGGGATTGGCCGTAGCTATAGCGGCGTGGGTCATGCTCGGCAATGCCGGGCAGGCAAAGGAATGCCCCGTTCAGGCCGAGGAAGCGGCGGCCATCGGCGATGCCGCGGTGGGGGAACTGGCGGCGCTCAATGGCACCGGCGAGGGCAGGGGCTATGCGACGATGGCGTTCAGGGACGCCGATGGCACGGCCATGACCATCGCCGACTTCAAGGGCAAGGCGCTGCTGGTCAATTTCTGGGCGAGCTGGTGCGTGCCGTGCCGCGAAGAGATGCCCGCGCTCGACGCGCTGGCGACGAAGTACAATTCGGACGCCTTCATGGTGCTGCCCATCAACCTCGATATCGGCGAGGGCGGGCTCGAAAAGGCCAAGGGCTTCCTCGACGCGAACGGCTTTGCCAACCTGCCGCTCTATGCCGACAATACCTTTGCCGCCTTCGAGCGGCTCAAGCAGCAGGCGGTGGCCGTGGGGCTGCCGGCGACATTGGTGCTGGATGAGAACGGGTGCGAGCTGGCGGTGCTGCAGGGGCCGGCCCATTGGGACACGCCCGATGGCGAGGCTGTCATCGAAAAGCTGATCGCATTGGGCACCTGAGGAAGTCGGCCGGCGCCCAATGCGAGACTTCGGCTAGGCCGCCTTGTGTTCGGCGGCATACATGCCGAGGTAGTAATTGAGATTGTCGTCGCGCAGGCCCAGCGTCTGGAGCACGCCGCCCATGAAGCTCACCGGCGCCGTGCCCGGAGCCGTGACGATCTTGCCCGATACGACAGCATCGGGCTGATCCTGATAGCGCGATGCGCCCTGGTAGCCGGTCGGCGTCAAATTATCGGTCGAATTGGATGTGTGCTCGACCTCGTCGAGCAAACCGGCCCGGGCCAGCGCCAGCGTGCCGTCGCAAATGCCGGCCACCGTCTTGCCGGCGTCGCGCGCTGCCAGCAGCACCTTGCCGATATCGGGCGCGTCAGCCTGGCTCCAGGCCGTGCCGCCATTGACCACCAGTGCGTCGATGGCGCCGACATCGATGTCTTCCACCGCCAGATCAGGCGTCACCTTGAGGCCGCCAGACGAGGTCACCGGCTTGCCGCCGGGGGTGGCAAAGCGGGTGTCGATCTGGAAGTAAGAACGGGCCGCAGCATTGAGCAGGGCGGTTTCCCAATCGGCATAGCCTTCGGTCAGAATGGTCACGATAGCGGTCATCTGGCTTCTCCTTGTTGATGGCGCCAAATTGGTACGTGGATGCGACAGATCGTGTCAGCAGGTTCAAAAGCCCGTCAGTGTGGCCGCAGTCGCATTGAGGTAAAACGCCCGCGCTGCTATGAGGATGCCGATTTTCCGTCATCCCGGAGCCGTTTGCCCGTGCTGTTCGCCCGTCGATTCGTCCTCGTCCTCATGCTGGCCCTGCTGAGCCTGGTGCCGGCCCGCGCCAATCCGATGCTGCTGGTGGATATGGATACATTCGACGTGCTCTATGCGCAGGAGGCCGGCCAGCCCTGGCATCCGGCCTCGCTCACCAAGCTGATGACCGCCTATGTCGCCTTCGAGCAGATCGCCCAGGGCAAGGCGACGCTCGACATGCCGGTGGTCATTTCCAAGAAGGCGTTCAACGAGGCGCCGTCCAAATCGGGCCTGGCCGTGGGGAGCGCCATTACGCTCCAGGACGCGCTCTACATCATGCTGGTCAAGTCGGCCAATGACGTGGCCATGGCCATTGCCGAAACGCTTGGTGGCGACGAAGCCAGCTATGTGGCGCTGATGAACGACGCGGCCCAGCGCATGGGCCTGACGGCGACGCGCTACACCAACCCCAATGGGCTGCATGACCCGGCCCAGATGACCTCGGCGCGCGACCTGGCCGTGCTCTCGCTCTACATCCGCCAGAGCTTTCCCCAATATATGCCCATCTTCGGCACCGGCTCGGTCGTGCTCAACGGCAAGACGCTGGAATCGGAAAACAAGCTGCTTGAGAGCTTTGCCGGCACCACCGGCATGAAGACAGGCTTCGTCTGTGCCTCGGGTCTCAACATGGTGGCGACGGTCGATCGCGGTGGGCGACGGCTGCTGGCGGTGGTGCTGGGCGGCTCTTCGGCCCGCGATCGCAACGAACATGCGGCCGACCTCATCATGCGCGGTGTTAACGGCTCGGCCATGCCCAATGGGCAGACCGTGCTGACGCTGAGCAACAATCCGGGCGCTGCCCCAGTCGACATGCGCCCGCTGATCTGCGGCAAGGATGCCAAGGCCTATGTCGCGACCCAGGAAGCGGCGTTTCCGATGGGCCTCGAAGGCCAGCCGAGCCTGCTGACCGATACGGTGCTGCCAGCCTCCTATGTGGCGACCGACCTCGGGCGCATCGCCGTCGGCATCAGCCTGCCGCGGCCGCGACCCGTGCACCTGCCGGTGTTCACCGCGCCGACGACCGAGGCGGCGCTCGATGTCGACCTGCGCCCGGGCCTGCCAACCAGCACGCCCGGCGCGGTGCCCTTTCCGCGGCCGCGCCCTAACTTCTGACAGCAGTTTGATGGCTGGTTCCATGCGCCCGACGCAGGTGTCGGGCTGAGCCATCACGCCACCGCATGGCGTTAACCTTGTTCCTTACCGGGGTATTAATTTTTTCCGTCGCATTTTGCGGAAAGCAATTCCCTTTCAAGAACGAGGACATCCATGAAGCGCCTTGGCATCATGCTTTCCGCGATCCTTCTGCTGACCACTGCCAGCCAGGCCGCCGACCTGGGCTGGAATAGCGGCGCCAGCCCGATCTATTCGCCCACCCCCGCTACCGGCTGGTCCGGCTTTTATGCCGGCGTCAGCGGCGGCTATGGCTGGGGCAGCCTGACCCGCCAGCCCGCAGGCGGCGGCGCGCAGGTGCAGAACAATACCGGCGGCTGGAACCTGGGCGGCCAGGCCGGCTACAACATGGATATGGGCGGCTTCATCCTGGGCGCCGAAGGCGACCTGCAGTGGTCCAATGTCGGCTACACCGAAGACATTCCGGGCATTGGCTCGTTCAAGGCCGGCATCGACTTCTACGGTACCCTGCGTGGCCGCGCCGGCATGGCCTTCGGCCAGGTGATGCCCTATGTGACGGGCGGTATCGCGGCCGGCCGTGGTTCGGCGAGCCTCACCAATCCGGGCGGCGTCACCACCTCGCAGTCGGCCACCCATATGGGCTGGACCGCCGGCATCGGCCTTGAAGCACAGGCCTCGCAGAACATCTCGATCAAGGCCGAATACCTCTATGTCGACCTCGGCACGCAGACCTATAATGGCCTGCCCGCCGGCGTCGGCAATATCGATGCAACGCAGCGCTTCAGCGTCGTCCGCGCCGGCCTCAACTACAAGTTCTAGGTTTTCGTTCGGGCCGAGCGCCCTTCGAATTTTCAGCAATGGCCGGCGCGAGTGACCTCCGCGCCGGTCATTGTGTTTCTGCCGCAGTCGGCTCGACGGTATCGCCTCGCTCTACTACAAAAGGGTGGCGCGACAGCAGTTTGCGCCGGTTGAGGGGAACCAATTGAAGATCACATCGGTCAAGACGGCGGCGACAAGCGGCCATTGCATGCATCTGTGGGTCCGTATCGAGACCGACGCAGGAATTACGGGCCTAGGCGAATGCGTCCATGGCGGCCATCAGGCGATCGCTATCATCCAGACCGAACTGGCCGACAAGCTGATCGGCCGCGATCCATTCGCCATCGACGCCATCTTCGAGGAAATCCGCCGGAGCCTGGTATTCGAGGGCGGCTTTGCCGGCGCGCTGATCACGGCGCTGACGGGCGTCGAAATCGCGCTCTGGGACCTCAAGGGCAAGGCGCTCAAAGTCCCGATCTATGAATTGATGGGCGGCAAGTTCCGCGACGACATCCGCGTCTATTGCGACTGCGAAGTTTCGCCCGGCATGAACATGGATGAGGTGCAGGCCGAGGTTGACCAGGTGCTGGCGGCCGGGTTCACCGCGCTCAAGGTCGATCTCGACATCCGCGCCTATGGCCATACCGGCTCGGAAACCGGCTGGTATGAGAAGGACCGGTTCAACATGACTCCCAACAAGTGGGAGCATGATCGCATGGTGCAGTTGGCCGAGATGGTGGTGAAGGCCGCCGGCAAGGGCGTCGAGGTCGCATGCGACCTGCATACGCGGCTCGACAAGCACAGCGCCATCCGTCTGGCGCGGGACCTGGAGCATCTGCAGTTGATGTGGCTGGAAGAGCCAATCCCGCCCGAGAATATCGACGTCATGGCGGAGATCACGCGCAGTACGTCAACGCCGATCTGCGCCGGGGAAAACCTCTATCTGCGCCACGGCTTCCGCAAGCTGCTCGAGCAGCAGGCCGTCGACATCATCATGCCCGATATCCCCAAATGCGGCGGGCTGTCGGAATGCCGCAAGATCGCCGAACTGGCCGATCTCTATTCGATCCCGTTCGCGCCGCACAATGTGTCCTCGCCGATCGGCACCATGGCCTCGGCGCATGTCTGCGCCACCATTCCCAACTTCCTGGTGCTGGAGTTCCACTGGTTCCATCGCGACTACTGGTCGACGATCACCGATGGCGGCGACATCATCAAGAACGGCAAGATCACCCTGAGCGACCGGCCCGGCATCGGGCTCGAGCTCAATGAAGAAGTGGCCAAGGCCCACCAATATCCCGGGACGACCTGGTTCCAGTAATCCAGCCATAGCCGTATTCCAATGAGGAGCGACGGGCCGCCCGGCCCGTCAGCTCATCGCCCGGCCTCCTGCTTGAGCCGGACACCGCCGGACAAAAGATCTATGCCGGTGCGCTGGCGCCAGGTGCCCCACAGGCCATCGGGCAGGTAGAGGGCAAAGCCGACCGCGACGGCGCCGAGGCCGGTGAGATACCATACGCCGAGATCGCCGAAGATTTCCTGCAGCAGGAAGAAGATGACCGCGCCGATGATAGGCCCCTCGAAGGTCTTGAGGCCCCCGGCCAGGACCATGAACAGCATGAATACCGTCCACTGCACGCCGAAATTGGTGCGCGGCAGGAAGGTGATGGCGCTGGCCAGCCAGATGGTGCCGGCCAGGGCGCAGCCGAAGGCGGCCAGCACGAAGATGATCTGCTTGATGCGCATCACGTCGATGCCGATGGAGGCGGCGGCCTCCTCGTCGTCGCGGATGGCCTGGGCGGCGGCGCCGATGCGGCTGCGCAGCAACCAGAAGGTGGTGGTGAGAATGAGCGCCAGACTGCCCAGCCCCAGCCAGTAGTTGAGGTTGCGGCGCAGTTCGGGCTCGACGGCGTTGAGGGCGAGCAGCGACGTGCCGGTTTCGCCCTGCACTAGCGGATCGAACATCACCACGATGCGCAGCACTTCGGCGATCACCCACATGGCGATGGCGAACTCACCGCCCTTGAGGCGCAAAGCGAAAGTCGAGATCGGGATGGCGACGAGACCGGCACCGACCGCGCCCATGACCAAGGCCAGATAGGGCGGCACGCCAAGGTCCACCAGCCGCAAAGCCAGGTAGCCGCCGACGCCGAAAAAGGCCTGCTGGCCGACCGAGACCAGCCCGGCATAACCGGCGAGCAGGTTCCACATCACCGCCAGCAGGATGTAAACGAACAGCGTTGTCAGCTTGTCGATCACGAGGCCACTGGCCAGCGTCGGGAGCAGCGCCAGCACCACCACAGCAGCCGCGGCCGCGCCGACCGTCAGTCGTCCCGAGCGAGTCCACCGCTCCACGCCATAGCAAGTCATGACCGTCCCTCGCTGGTTGCTTCGGTAAGTTTGACGGGGGCCGGCGGCAGCCGGAGCGCCGCCCGCCAGCCACCCAGATTGCGGCTATGGGCGAGGTAGAGCCGGGCGCCCAATACGCCGAGGAACACCAGGTGCCCGGCGAGTTGGAAGCCCTGCGCGGAGATGGTCGCGCCGAAGCTTTGGGCGACGCCCAGCACGATGCCGCCGATCAGGGTGCCCCAGAGCGAGCCGATGCCGCCGATCACCACCGCCTCGAAGGCGAAGATCAGTTGGGCGGGGCCGGCATAGGGATTGATCAGTGCCCGCATGGCAAGGAAGGCGCCCGCCAGGCCCGCCAAGGCCACGGCGATGGCGGCAGCGGCGCGGTGGACGGCGCGCGCGTCGATGCCGCTCAACTCAGCGGCTTCCGGATCGCTTGATGTGGCCCGGATGGCGCGACCGAGTCGGGTGAAGCTCAGCACCAGTTGCAGGGTGGCGAGCACGGTCACCGCGACGGCGAAGGTGATAACAGGCAATTGCCCGACCGTGATGCCAAAGGGGAGCGACCAGCTCGCCCAGGAGAGGTTGCCGATGTGATTGCCGAGCGATTTGGTGTCGGAGCCGAAGAGGCCGAACATGCCGTTCTGCAGCACGGCGCCGAGGCCGAACGTGGTCAGCAACGGCAGGAGAAAGCCGCCCTTGATGGTACGGGCAAAGAGCGTTGCCTGCAGCAGCCAGCCGAGCAGACCCATGATGGGCATGACGGCCCCCACGGCCAGCCAGGGCGAGAGCCCCAGCACCTCCACGGCGAACAGCACGAGATAGGCGCCGAGGATGGCGAGGTCGCCATGTGCCAGGTTGATGAAGCGGACGACGCCGAACATCAGCGACAGGCCGGCCGCCAGGATGGCGTAGTAGCCGCCGAGGAGAATGCCCTGGATCAGCGCATCAAGCATGGGCGGTCTCCTTATGCGCGAGGCCGAAATAGGCTTCGGTGATGGCCTGCTTGCCCAGCGCAGCCGGCGCGCCCTCGAGCGCGATACGCCCTTCGAGCAGGCAGATCACCCGGTCGGAAAAGGCCATGGCGCGGTCGAGATCCTGTTCGACCACGAGCATGGCGGTATCGCCGCGACCCTTGAGCCCGGCCAGTTGTTCGTAGAGCCCTTCGATCGCCACCAGCGACAGGCCGAGCGACACCTCGTCGAGCAGCAGCACCTTGGGGTTGCTCATCAGCGCCCGCCCGATGGCCACGGCCTGGCGCTGGCCGCCGGAGAGACCGCCGGTCACGACATTGAGCAATGGCGTCAGAACCGGCAGGGCTGCGAGCACAGTTTCCAGCGTCCAGGCGCCAGCACGGCCGTTCTCGCCGGCGACCAGCAGGTTTTCCCTGACGGTCATGTCGACGAACAGCCGCCGCCCCTCGGGCACCATGGCGATGCCGCTGGCGACGCGGCGGAAGGGGGCCAAAGCGGTTATGTCAGCGCCATCGAGCACGATCGTGCCCGAGCTGGCGGAGTGCACGCCGGCCAGGGTGCGGAACAGGGTGGTCTTGCCGGCGCCATTGGCGCCGATGACGCCGAGCACTTCGCCCGGCTCGACGCGGAACGACACATTGCGTACCGCCGTCAGCAGGCCGTGCCCGGCCACCAGATTGTCGACTGCCAGCATGGTCATGCCACCCCTCCGAGATAGGCGCGCCGGACTTCGGGATCGGCCATGACAGCCTCCGGCCGACCCTCGGCAATGATGGCGCCGGCGCTCATGCAGACCAGCCGGTCGATCACCTTGAGCAGCGCATGAAGGATGTGCTCGATCCAGACGATGGTGAGGCCATCAGCCTTGAGCTGGCCGATCAGCGTGATCAGGAGGCCCAGCTCCGCCTCGGTCAGCCCGCCGCCGATCTCGTCGAGCAGGATGACACGGGGACGGGTCGCCAGCGCGCGGGCCAGTTCGAGCCGCTTGCGATCGAGCAGACCCAAAGCTGCCGCCGGCCGATTGGCGTGATGGAGCAGCGCAGTGCGTTCCAGCGCTTGCGCGGCGCAATCCTCGGCGGCGCTTCCGCTGAGGCCGGCGCCGAATTGGGCGGCCGTCAGCGTGTTTTCGAAGACCGACATGCCGAGAAACGGCCGTGGCACTTGGTGGGTGCGGGCAATGCCCGACCGGCACTGGGAAGCGGCCCCGGTGCCGGTCAGGTCGGCGCCGGCAAACCGCACCGTTCCGGCGCTGGGGAGCAGGGCTCCCGCCAGCACGCCGAACAGCGTGGTCTTGCCCGCGCCATTGGGACCGACAATGCCCACCGCCTCCCCCGATGCGACCGCGAAGTCGACCGCCTTCAGCACCTTGAAGGCGCCGAAACTCTTGTCGATGCCGGAGGCCGCGAGGATGGGCTGGGCGATTGTCGGTACACTGCTCATGGCTCAGCCCTGGACCGTGTAGGCGGTCATGTCGGCGGTGGTCGGCACGAAGGGATTGTCGGCATTGGAGACGATGGGCAGGTCGAACTCCCACGGACCCTCGCTGGCCTTGATCCACTGCACGCCCACGACGCCCGTGGTGGCGCAGTTGGGCACCGGACCGGCGGTGAAATCGACGAGGCCGACCGCCGTCTCGGTCTTGAGAACCGAAAGCGCCTGGGCCAAAGCCGCCTTGTCCTTGGGATTGCCCGAGCTGGCCAGCGCGGCGACAGCTGCGTCGAGCAGGGAGGCATTGGCGCCCACCTGCTGGTTCCACTGCTTGCCCACCATGGCCTCGTAGCCTTCGGCGATCAGCCGGCTGCTGAGGCCGGTCGAGGGCGAGCTGAAGGGGAAATGCTTGTGCCAATAGGCGCCGGCATGAAGGCCATAGCCGAGCGAGCCCATGGCTTCCAGTTCAGCCGGGAACAGGCCGGCCTTGGCGAGCTGGCAGATCTTGATCTGCTGGGCCAGGCCCTTCTGTGCCGCCTGCCGCCAGAAGACCGGGAAATCGGGCGGGAAGGGGAAGGTGTTGAAGATCTCGCAGCCTTCGTCGCGGAAGAGGTTGATCTGGGTGGAGAAGTCGGCCGTGCCGTTCTCATACGGACCCGGATCGACAATGGTGAAGCCGGCCTTTTCGAGCTCGGGCAGCAGGAGGCCACGGATAGCGCCGCCATCGGCATCGTTGGGCAGCAGCACGCCCACCTTCTTGTTGGTCTCGACCTTGGTCCACTGGTCGGCATAGAGCTTGGCGAAATTGCCGACGCCGAAGCAGAAGTGGTAGGTCCACTTGAACGGGCTCGGTTCGCCCGGCTTGGCGCCACGGCCGAAATAGAAGGCCTCCCAGGGCGCCGTGGTGGTGAGGCATGGCATGCCAGCTGCTTCGCAGGCATCGGCCACCGGATTGACAGTTTCGGGCGTTGCCGAGGCCAGCATCAGGTCGATGGCTTCGCCATTGATCAGGTCCTTGGCGACCTGGCTGGCGCGCACCGGATCGGACTGCGTATCGGCCAGCACGAGTTCGATGCCATAGCGCTTGTCGCCGACCTGAACGCCGTCAGCCATGTTGCGGTTGAACTGCTCGATCAGGAAGGGGTCGCCTTCGCCGAACACGCCGAGCGGGCCGGAGCGCGGGCCGATGAAGCCGACGCGGATGACATCGTCGCCTTGGGCAAAGGCGGAACGGACGCTGGCCGGCAGTGTCAGTGCCGCTGCGGCGCCGCCCGCGACGGCCCCCGCCGCCTTGATGAAGCTGCGACGGGTAACGCCCCTGCTGCTTAGGGTCTTGTAGATGCTCATGGTTTCCTCCCTGGATTGCGAGCGTCTGGCGGATCGGCCTCCCAACCGGGTCCGCGTCATGCACGGCTGTCAGGCGGCGTGCCGCCGGACGAAATCGCCTGCCTCCTCGATCGAGGCCATGCCTTCCTCGAGCATGGGGGCGAAGAGCTGCCAGGAGTGGCACATGCCCTCCCAGACCTTGAGTTCGGCCGTGCCGCCGGCAGCGTTTATGCGCTGGGCGATGGTGATGCTGTCGTCGCGCAGCAATTCCCACGAGCCAACATGCACCAGCATCGGCGGCAGGCCGGAAACATCGCCGTAGAACGGGGTGACCTGGGACGAGCGCCGATCGCCGCTGCCGACATAGACGAGGTTGAACAGGCCCATGAGGTCGCGGTTGACCAGCGGCGCGTCGGCCATGGTACGGTTGGACTCGCCCTCGCTTGCCAGGTCCAAAGCCGGCGACATCAGCACGAGACAGGCCGGCAGCGGCATGCCGGCGTCGCGGGCCCGCACGGCTGCAGCCAGCGCCAGGTTGCCACCGGCGGAGTCCCCGCTCAGCACCACCGAGGCTGGCGCATAGCCGCGATCGAGCGCCCAGAGATAGGCGGCATAGGCATCGTCATGCGCGGTCGGCGCCGGGTGCTCGGGGGCAAGGCGATAGTCGACGCTGAGCACGGTGGCGCCGCTGGCCTTGGCCAGGTGCGTGGCGATGGTGCGATGCGAGCGGGGCGAGCCGAAGAGAAAGCCGCCGCCGTGGTAGTAGATGACCAGCCGGCTCTCATCGCCGCCGGGCAGGCGGATCAGTTCGGCCGGGCAGGGGCCGACCGAGATGGTTTCGATCATGGCGCCTTCGGCAATCGGCGTCTGGGCGTTGATGGCCTCGAACCATTCGCGCAGTTGCGGCGGCGAGGCATTGGCCGGCGGCGGGTTTTCCGCGCTGAGCTTGAGGATGAAGTCGAGCTGTTGCTTGGACATGGCACGCCCCCTCAGATGTAGGTTGATGCCAGCCCGCCATCGATGGGCAGGTTGATCCCGTTGATCCAGCGGGCGGCGTCGGAGAGGAGGAAGGTCACGGGCGGCGCAATCTCGTCGCCAAAGCCGGGGCGCTTCATGCGCGGGGCATCGTTGGCGACCCGTTCCTGGCCCAGCATGGTGACGAAGTCGCCCAGGATCGGGGTGAAGACCGGGCCGGGTGCGACGCAGTTCATGCGGACGTCGAACTTGAGGAACCACTCCTGGGCCCGCGCAAAGGTCCAGACGATCAGCGCTTCCTTGAAATACTGGTAGCAGGTGTCCTGCGGCACCGGATTGGCCGCGAGCCAGGCCTCGGCCTCGGCGAAACCGTCGACATCAGACAGCGCCTTGTGCAGCGCCAGCCGCTGCTGCCACTCGCCACCCAGCACGGAGGCAAAGTTGACGATCGAAGATCCGGGTTTGAGCCGGTCGACGACATCCTCGGTCAGGTGGCGCAGGCCGAGATAGTTGACCTTCGCGACCAGTTCGCGGGGAGACGTGCCGGGAACGCCGGCCGCATTGACCAGCCCGTCGAATTGCTCGGGCAGCGCTGCGATCGCCGCATCGATGCTGGCGGGGTCACCCAGATCGACCTTCACGAAGCCGTCCAGCGTCAGCAGCGGATCGTTGCGGTCGAGGCCGATGACGCGGGCGCCCGAGAAGCGGGCGAGCCGAGCGACTTCCCCGCCAATGCCCGAGGAGGCGCCGGTCACGACAATTGTTTTGCCTGAAAGGTTCATGGCAGCATTCCTTTGGATTGTGGGATCAGAAGGGATAGGCGGTGGCCTGGTCCTTGACCGAGATCCACATCCACTGGGTGAATTCCTCGATATCGGCGGGACCGCCGATACGGCTGCCATTGCCCGACTTGCCACGGCCACCGAAGGGGGCGAAGGGGCCGCCATTGACCGTCTGGTCATTGATATGGAGCTGGCCGACATTGAGCTGTTCGCCCAAAGCCAGGGCGCGGCCGGTGGCCGCCGATATCACCCCGGCAGCGAGGCCATAGTCCGACATATTGGCGATCTCGATCGCTTCCGCGTCCGAGCCGAAGCGCACGATGCAGGCGACCGGCCCGAAGATTTCCTCCTCGAAGGCGCGCATGCCGGGCTTGACGCCGTCGAGCACGGTGGCGGCGTAGAAGCGGCCGTCATGGGTGCCGCCGGCGAGGAGCTTAGCGCCCTTGGCTACGGCGTCATCGACAATGGCCTGGATGGACTGCACCTGGCCGTCCGAGATGATCGGACCCAGGGCAACGCGGCCCGAGGACGGATCGCCTGCCGGTAGGTGGCTCGCCTTGGTCACCAGCCGCTCGGTCAGCGCTGCGGCGATCGAGTCATGAGCGAGGATCAGGCCGGTGGCCATGCAGATCTGGCCCTGATGCAGGAAGGCGCCCCAGGCGGCGTTGGAAGCGGCGATATCGAGATCGGCATCATCGAGCACGATCAGCGCATTCTTGCCGCCCAGCTCAAGCTGCACCTTCTTGAGGTGCTTGCCGCACAGTTCGCCGACCTTGGAGCCGCCGCGGGCCGAGCCGGTGAAGGATACCATGGCGATATTGGGATCGGTGCAGAGCGCCTCGCCGGCATCGGCGCCGCCGGGAACGATCTGCAACACGCCCTTGGGCAGGCCGGCTTCCTCGAAGATGCGGGCGATGATGATGCCGCCGCTGATCGGCGTGCGCGGATCGGGCTTGTGGACGACGGCATTGCCGAGGGCGAGCGCGGCAGCGATGGCGCGCACCGACAGGACCAGCGGGAAGTTGAACGGCGAGATGACGCCGACCACACCATGCGGCACGCGCTTGGCATAGTTGGTGCGGTCGTCGAAGCCGGAGAGGACGAGGCCCGTCGGCTGGGTCGCGAGATTGGCGGCGTGGCGGATGAACAGCGCGCCGTGCTCGATCTCGATGCTGGCCTTGGGCTGGATGGAGCCGCTTTCGCGCATGATCCAGCCGATCAGCTCCTCGCCATTGGCGACCAAAAGGTCAGCGGCCGTGTTGAGGATGGCGGCGCGCTGGGTCGGCAAGGTCTTGGCCCAGGCCTTTTGTGCCTGACGAGCCTCGGCAGCGGCGCGGGCGATATCGGCGGGGCCGCCCAGGCCGACACTGGCGAGCAGCGTGTTGGTCGATGGGTCCCGCACCTCGACGGCGCCGGCGGCGGTGGCCTGCCAGTCGCTGAACAGCGCCTTGCCGCTCCAGCGTTCAACCGCGATGAAATTGGGGCTCTGGATATTCATGTCGTCCTCCTCGCGCCGGCGATGCGGCCATGGTCCTCGGGCCGGCTTGTGCCGGCTTGCCGCGTCGGATCAAGAAGGCGTGGGGAGACGAAACCTGCCACGAGGCAAGCCGGTGGCGCTTGGCGACCAGGCGGTTTCCCGCCCGTCGCTTTGGCCGTCCCGAAGACCAGATTGGTCGATGTCCTCCCACGCCCGCTTCCTCAAACGGGCTTGCCGACACAATTGCAAAGGCCGTGCCAGATGCTGGACGGAGGGTGCGGCGCCGGGATTTCCGACGACGAAATCGAACGGTGGCAATGATTTGGTCGTGCGCAGCGCCAGAACCGGCCGCATAGGCAGCAGGCAAGGCCGCCGCGATGCGCTTCACGATCTCAGAAGATTCTGCTGGAAGAATTCATGAAATCATGAATTCTTGACGCCAGGGGAGGATCGATCATGAACAAGGCCGACCGGCTGATTTCACTGGCGGAGGCATCGCGCCGGGCGAGCGGCATCCTGGCGCGCGGCGCGAGCAGCGAGCTCGAAACCGGCGCCGCTCCCACATTCGAAGACCTCACAGAGGTGCTGCATTTCGCCCTGGGCGACGGCCGCATCTGGCTCAACGACCAGCGTGTGGTGCTGATGCAGTCGTCAGTGCTAGGCCGCATTCGCGAAGAGATCATCGACGCCTTCGGCACCGATACGGCCCGGGCCATGTTCATGCGCATCGGCTACATGCAGGGCGTGCGCGATGCCGAGCTGATCCAGAAGCGCTGGCCGCAGGAGGATCTGACCCATGCGCTCGCCGCCGGGCCGCGCGTCCATACGCTCGAGGGGTTCGTCAAGGTCACGACCAAGCATTTCGAGTTCGACAGCGACAAGGGCACCTATTTCGGCGAATTCCGCTGGGACGATTCCTCCGAGGCCGCGGAGCATCTGGCCAGCTACGGCGTTTCCACCCAGCCCGTCTGCTGGCTGCAGACCGGCTATCCCTCCGGCTACACCAGCAAGCTCTTCGGCAAGCCGGTCTTCTTCCGCGAAACCGAATGCGCCGGCATGGGCGCCAAGCATTGCACGGTGATCGGCCAGAATGCCGAGGCCTGGGAAAAGGACGCGCCGGAGCGCGAATATTTCGGCCTGCAATGGAAGAACCGCCGGACCTATGCGTCACGCGTGCCCGAGGCAGCCCCCGTCGAGGATGTGCCGACGCCCGATGCCACTGGCAATGTGGCGGTCGGCGTCTCGGCCGCCTTCATGCGCACCCGCCACCTGCTGCAGAAGGTGGCCGTCACCGACGCCACCGTGCTGTTCGTCGGCGAATCCGGCGTGGGCAAGGAGTTGTTCTCGCGCCAGTTGCATGAACTGAGCCGACGCGCCGATGGGCCCTTCGTCGCCATCAACTGCGCCGCCATCCCGGACAATCTGGTGGAGTCCGAACTCTTCGGCGTCGAGAAAGGCGCCTATACCGGCGCCACCAGTTCGCGGCCCGGATATTTCGAGCGCGCGGCCGGCGGCACGCTCTTTCTCGACGAAGTCTCCTCGCTGGCCTATTCGGCGCAGGGCAAGCTGCTGCGGGCGCTGCAGGAGCGCGAAATCGAGCGGGTGGGCGGCAGCAAGACCATCCCCGTGGATGTGCGCATCGTCGCCGCATCCAATGTCGATCTCGCCACCGAAGTCACCCAGGGCCGGCTGCGGCAGGATCTCTATTTCCGCCTCTGCGTCTTCCCCGTGATCATTCCGCCGCTACGCGAGCGACGGGACGACATTCCCCTGCTGATGGCGCATTTCCTGCGGCTCTATTCGGCCCGCCACGACCGCAAGATCCGCGGCTTTACCCGCCGGGCCACCGAGGCCCTGCTCAAATACGACTATCCCGGCAATATCCGCGAATTGCAGAACCTCATCGAGCGCGGCACGGTTTATGCCGACAATGACGGGCATATCGACGTGGTGCACCTGTTCAGTGGCTCGGAGCTGCTGCCGCCATTCTCGGTCCACCTGTCGCAGGATGGGCGCCTCGATCAGCGCCCCTTCACCGAAGATGGGGATCGCCCGCGCCCGAATGCCGAGGCGTTCGAGGACATGGAGCGCGCCATTTACCTCGAAGCGCTCCAGCGCAACGGCGGCAATGTTTCGGGCGCCGCTCGCGACCTCAAGCTGACAAGGGCCAGTCTCGACTATCGCCTGGGCAAGCTCGGTATCCGGCGGTAGCGCGTCAGGCCCGGGCGCCCTGCCGTTCGGCCAGTTCCTCCACGACGATCAGCGCGATGCCGATCACGACCAGCGGCAGGACCAGCAGGTTGAGCACCCACCAGCCCACGGCGGCAATGAGGCCGCCCGAGGCGAAGGTCACCAGCGCGATGATGCTGAACAGCGCAAATTCGCTGAAGGCCTGGGTCTTGGCGGCCTCCTCGGGGCGATAGAGATCGGTGATCATGGCGGTGCCGGCGATGAAGCCGAAGTTCCAGCCGATGCCGAGCAGCGTCAGCATCAGCCAGAATTGCCCCACGCTGGTACCGGTCAGCGAGACGCCGGCGGCGGCGGCAATCAGCACGAAGCCGGCTGCGGCAATGGCCGAGCGGCCATAGCGGGCGATGAGCTTTCCGGTGAAGAAGCTCGGCCCGAACATGGCGATCACATGGAAGATGATGCCGATCTGGGCGTCGGCCACCGAGTGTCCGCAGAGCTGCACCATGGCCAGGGGCGCGGCGGTCATGACCAGGCTCATCATCGCATAGGCGGAGACGGTGATCAGCATGGCGAGCAGGTAGCGCGGCTGGCTGATGATGACCCGGAGCGGTCGGCCATCCTGCTGCCCAGCGGGTAGCGGCTTGGGCTTGGGCACGCGCAGCCTTGCCAATAGCGGCACGGCGCAGAGGAATAGCAGCGCCAACAGAAAAAACGGTCCGGCATAGGGCGCGTCGGGCCAGATGCCCCGGCCATGGATGGCAAGCTGCGGCCCGGCGACGCCCGAAACGATGCCTCCGGCCATGACCCAGGCGATGGCCTGATCCTTGAAGGCCGGATCGGACGCGTCAGCGGCGGCGAAGCGATATTGCTGCAGGAACGCCGCGGCGCCGCCCAACACCATCATACCGACGGCAAAGAACCAGAATGAGCCGAGGCCGAGCGCCAGGCTCGCCAGACCCGCGCCGGTAGTGCCCACCAGAGCGCCCGTGATGAAGCCGGCGCGCCGGCCGACGCGGCGCATCAAGAGGGCCGCGGGGATGGCGGCGATGGCCGAGCCGATCACGAAGGTCGTGACCGGCATGGTCGAGAGGCTCAGCGCGTCGGCCGGCAGAACCGAGGCGCCCGCCAGCCCGCCCGAGCCGATGGCGATCGGACCGACCGAGCCGGCAATGGCGCTGCTGGCGGCGAGCAGCAGGGCCGTCTTTTGCGATTGACCAAACGGCAGGCGGGCGGACTGGCTCATTTCAAAGCGGTCTCCAGGCGTCGGGCAAATTCGGCAGGCTCGGTTTCAAAAGCCCATATGGTCGCCGGGCACGGCGAGCGGCGTCGCGCCGAGCGCATTGGCCAATGCCATGGTCATCTCATGGATGGGCTGCCCTGTCGATTGCTCGCCGATGGCGACGATGACCTTGGGTGCTCCCGCCTTGAGCGTCGCGACGTCGGGCGTGTAGGTGGACAGTGGCAGCATGCCGTGGGCCAGCCAATATTCGAAATTGCCGCTCACCCGCATAAAGGTTTCGGCGGCTTCGGGCGGCATGTCGGCGGGGTCGAAATCGGGCATGTCGCCCTCTGGCGCATCGCCGCCAGCGAGCCCGGCTTCGGCGAAGAACTGCGCCATGGCCGCGTCGACGCCCTGGCTCTTGTAGGTGTCATACAGCGCCCGGTCGGCCGCCAGCATGGGCTCGGGATCGTCCATCAGCATCATGGAGGGCGGCTCATGCGCCACGAGCGCGGTGACCAGGTGCGGATGGCGAGCGGAGAGATTGAGGCCGATCTGCGCGCCGCCGCTGGTGCCGAACACATAGGCCGGGCCACCCATATGGGCGATAAGGGCGGCCGCGTCGTCGGCCTGCTGGTCGACATCGAGCGCAGTCACCGCGTCATCGAAGCTGCTGCGCGAATTGCCGCGCGGATCGTAGGACACGACGGTGAAGCGGGCAGCGAGTTCGGCGGCCAATGGCGTAAAGACGCCGGCATCCTGAGGGCCGCCGGGAATGATGAGCAGGGTCGGGCCGGCGCCTGTTGTCTCATAATAGAGGGTAGCGCCGGGCACTTTGAGCGTGGCGGACTGGGTTTGGGTGGTCATCTGGCTAACTCCGGATTGGGTGACGCTGGATTGGGCAAGGGTTGGCGTCGCTGCGAGCAGCGACAGCAGGGCGGTGGCGGCTAGAAGGCGGGCGGGGCGCAGCATGGTCAGGCTCTCGCGCTCGACAGGATCATTCGGTTGCCTTCGCTGTCGCGGAATTCGGCGACGGTCTTTCCCGGCTCCCAGGCCGGTTCATGCGGCTCGGTGACGATGGTGACGCCCCGGCTCCTGAGCGTCGCTACGGTCTCGCCGACATTGTCGACCACCAGCACCAGCATAGGTTCGTCACTGGGCCGGTCGTCGCTCCGGCGGATGAAATGGAGGTTGGTCTCGCCGCCAGGCAGTCCGAGCTCGATCCAGCGCCAGCCGTCCGCGCCCATGGGGCTATCGGCGGCGGTGCTGCACCCCAGGGCATCGCGATAAAACTGGATGGCCCGATCCTGATCGAAGACGGGCAATTCGGCGAACTGGATATGCATATTCTTCTCCTCATTTCAAACTAGACCGTTCAGTTCCGTTTCTAGAACTAGACTGTACAGTTTGATTGTGTCAAGTAGGTTGGGCAAATGGAGTTCGAAAATGGCCAGCGCCCCATCCGCCCCCCCGACGCGTTCGGAGCGCAAGCATGCCGCCATCATCGCGGCTGCGGCGGAGGTGTTTCTCGATACGGGCTATGACCGGGCGAGCATGGACGAGATCGCCGCCCGCTCCGATGTCTCCAAGCAAACCGTCTACAAGCACTTCAGCAGCAAGGACCTGCTGTTCGTGGCCGTCGTCACCCAGATGATGGACCAGGCGGGTGCGGCGGTGCATCACGCGCCGCCCCGGTTGCGCGACTGGGCAGAGCTCGAGGCGTTCCTGCTCGATTATGGCCTGCGCATTCAGACCGTGGCGTTGACCCCCGGGCTGATGCAGTTGCGGCGACTAGTCATATCGGAGGTGCAGCGTTTCCCCGAGCTGGCGCGCGAACTCTACGCGCGCGGTGCCGGACGAGCCATCGGCGCCATGGGGGCGCTGTTCGAGACCCTGCGCGAAGACAAGCTCCTTGCCTTCGACGACGCGGCGGAAACCGCCTCGCAGCTCAATTGGCTGCTGATGGGCGAGCCGATCAATCGCGTCATGATGCTGGGCAATGACGCCATTCCCACGGCTGCCGAAATCGAGCGGCACACCAAGGCGGCCATAGCCACGTTTCTCGCCGCCTTCCTGCATCCCGACCAGCGATAGGGCGTTTGGGGGCGGGGCAATTTTGCGCTAGCTTGACCTGATAACGAGGACCATGGGCATGACGACTGGCGCGATACGGACCGGAACGGCCGGCTGGGTGTTCGAACCCTGGCGCGGCACCTTCTTTCCTGACGGGCTTGTGCAAAAAAAGGAGCTCGCCTATGCCAGCTCCAGGCTCGGCACGATCGAGATCAACGCCACCTTCCGCGCCAATCAGAAGCCGGAAAGCTTCGCCAAATGGGCTGGCGAGGCGCGCGACGGCTTCGTGTTTTCGATCAAGGGTCCGCAGCTTGTGACGCATATCAAGCGGCTCAAGAATTGCGAGCAGGAGCTGGCCAACTTCTTTGCCTCGGGCCCCCTCGCGCTGGGGCTCAAGCTTGGCCCCTTCGTCTGGCAACTGCCGCCCAATGTCGGGTACAACAGGGACGTGCTGAGCGCCTTCCTCAAACTGCTGCCGCGCAGCACCTCGGATTATGTGGCGCTCGCCGGCAAGGCCGATGAACGGCTCAAGTCGAAGCCCTTCCTCGGCACCGACGGGGTTGGCGAAATCCGCCACGCCATCGAGATGCGCAATGCCAGCTTCGATGCGCCCGAGGTCAATGCGCTGCTGGGCGAATACAACGTTGCCCGGGTGATCGCCGACACCGCTGAAAACCCGGCGCGCGAGCTGACCGCCGACTTCGCCTATTGCCGCCTGCAAGGGCCGGCGCGGGGTGATGGTGGCGGGTATCGGCCTGCCGATATCGCAGACTGGGCGGCGACAACCAAGGCCTGGGCCGCCGAGGGCAAGGACGTGTTCGCCTACTTCGTGCATGAGGACAAGTTGCACGCCCCGGCCAATGCCATTGCCCTGCGCCAGGCGGCCGGGATCGAACTGCCCGGCGACTGATCGCGCGGTGCGGGCCGCATCGCACAACGCATCACAAGCCCGTTTTCCCGCTGGAAATCGCCGCAATCGCGGTCTATCCACTGGTCCATAGCGTCACCCGAAAGATCCTCCAGCATGGCCGCATCGATCCTCCACCCGCTCGACAAGAAATCGGCGGGTCTTGCTTTTGTCCTTGGTCTTGCGACAATCCTGGCGGCCTGGGGCTCGCAGGTCATTGGCGGCCTGCAGCCGTGCGAACTCTGCCTCGAGCAGCGCATGGCCTACTACTATGGCCTGCCGATCCTCCTGGCTGTGCTCATCACCTGGAACCGCCTGCCGCTGGCGGTCTGGTACGTTGCCATGGCCATCGTCACGGCCATCTTCGTCTGGGGCGCCTATATGGGCTTTCATCATGCCGGCGTCGAATGGGGCTTCTGGCCCGGTCCGACCGCCTGCACGGGCGTTGGCGAAAGCATGAATTTCGACGACCTCAGCAACCTGACGCCGGTCATCGGCTGCGACGTGGTGCAGTTCCGCTTCCTGGGCATCTCGCTGGCCGGCTACAATGGGCTGATCTCGCTGGCGATCGTGGCCCTGTTGGGCGTTTCCATCTGGGCCCAGTCGCGGCGTCGCAGCCGGGGTTAGTCGCCCAACACTTTGTGCAGATTCCGGGCGCCGTGCAGCACGCGATAGACATTCACGCTGTTGGCGCCGACGTAGTAAATAATGGAGTAGCTTCCATAAGGCCGCCGACGATAGCCCTTTGCCTCATAACCTGGCACTAGGGCAAAACGTTCGGGCTGATCGTCCAGTCCTTCGCACGCCGCTGCTAGCTCCTCGACAAATCCCGCCGCCCGACTGGGGTTGTCGTGCGCAATGGCGCGCGCGATGCCGACCAAGTCTCTTCGAGCGGCCGCCGAGTAGACGACGGGCATCAGGAGGCTTTCTTGGTTGCCTGAGCAACGATTTCCCGCAGCTCGGCAAACACCTCTTCAGCGGAGTAAACACGGCCGGCCGCGAAGTCGTCTTCACCCTCCTTGATGAGAGCTGTGAGCTCCCGGAACGCGGCTTCGCGCTCCTGCACCAGCCGGACGCCTTCGCGCAGGACTTCACTTTTGGAATTGTAGCGGCCGTTCTCGACAAGGTCGTTGACGACCTTTTCGAGGTTTTCGCCCAGTTCTGCGCTGATGGCCATGGTCCGTCTCCTGCGAAGGTTGCCGACCAATAATAGTTATTGGCGACGTCTCCAGCAAGACAGCGCGCCTACGGTTCCAGCTCGATATCCCAGTAGAGATAGTCCAGCCAGCTCTGGTGCAGGTGGTTGGGCGGGAAGGCCCGGCCATTGTTGTGCAGGTCGTGCACCGTGGGGTGGTACGGTCGCTGGTGCGGGAACATGCGGATTTCGCTCGGCATGCGATTGGCCTTGCGCAGGTTGCAGGGCGCACACGCGGCGACGACGTTTTCCCAGGTGGTCTGGCCGCCCTTGGAGCGTGGGATGACGTGATCGAAGGTCAGGTCGTCCTTGCTGCCGCAATACTGGCACTGGAAGCGATCGCGCAGGAACACGTTGAAGCGGGTAAACGCGGGATGGCGCGCCGGCTTCACATAATCCCGCAGCGAGACGACGCTGGGCAGGCGCATTTCGAAGCTGGGCGAGTGGATGACCGTGTCGTAGAGCGACACGATATTGACGCGATCGAGGCACACGGCCTTGATGGCGTCCTGCCACGACCAGAGCGAAAGTGGATAATAGCTGAGCGGCCGAAAATCGGCGTTCAGCACAAGTGCGGGACAGGCCTCAGGCGACACGTGGATGGTCACTTGAGTCTCCCGGAACGGGAATCGAGTAAGTCCATAGCCCCTTTATACTAAGCCGTTTGTGTCAGGGCTGTGAAGCGGGGCAGTTGCGCTTTATTTCGTGGCGAGGCGCGCGATGAATTGGCCGGCAAAGGCCAGGCCATCAGGGGCGATGCCGTGGCCGACGCCTTCGCTGACGTGATAGCTGACATCGTAGCCAGCCAGCCGCAGGGCCACATCGGCATCGGCGCTATGCTCGGGATCGACCACATTGTCCATATCGCCATGCACGAGGCAGACCGGGCTTTTGGCATAGGGCTTGGTGCCGAATTGGTCGGGCGGCAGGAAGGCGCCGGAAAAGGCGATGATGCCCATCAGCGGCTTGTCGAGCGAGAGGCCGGTATGCAGCGCCATCATCGCGCCCTGGCTGAAGCCGGCGAGGATGGTGTTCTCCGGCCCGATGCCCGACTGGCTCCAGAGGTCTTCCAAAAATTCGAGCAGCACCGGCCGCGCCTGCACCACGCCCTCCTGGCGCCGGGCCAGCCGATCACCATCGAAGCTGACATCGAACCACTGAAAGCCCGAGGCCAGTTGCCGGCACTGCTCGGGCGCGTTGGGCGAGATGAAGACCGCGTCGGGCAAGATGGCCTGCCAGTGCGGCGCCAGCCCGATCAGGTCATTGCCGTCGCTGCCATAGCCATGCAGCAAAACCACGGCCTGCTTGGGAATGCCGCCCGAGGCCGGTGCCAGCATGGGGCCGGAGAGTTTGGTCACAAAAGAATTCCTTCCCGGTCGCGCATGACGGCAAAATAGCGCCAGAACAGCAGAGCCGCGGCGGAGCGATACGGCATCCAACCGGCGGCGATGCCGATCATGTCCTTTATGGTGGGACGAGCGTCAAGCCCGAGCCCGTGATGCACGGCCTTCAGCAAAGCCAGGTCGCCGGCGGGGAACACGTCCGGGTGCTGGGCGCAGAACATGAGATAGACCTCTGCCGTCCATGGCCCGATGCCCTTGTGGGCGACGAGGTAGCGCACCGCTTCCTCGGCCGGCAGCGTCTCGAGATGGGCGAAATCGAGCGTGCCCGCGACCATGGCCTCGGCAATGGCCCGCACCGTGCGGAACTTGCTGCCGGAAAAGCCGGCCTGTCGAACCTCTTCTTCCGTGAGCGCCAGGTAGGTCACCGGATCGAGCGCGCCCGGCACCTGCTCGAAACGCCCCCATATCGCGCGGGCACTGGCGACCGATACCTGTTGCCCGGTGATGACCTTGGCGATACCCGGAAAACCCGGCGGGTTGATGCGCGGCTGCACCGGCCCGGCAAAGTCGCGCACCGCAATCAGCCGCGGGTCGATCGCCACCAGTATTTCGATATGAGCGGCGACGGCTTCGGCGCTGTCGAGACGCGGTGACGGCGGCAATGCGCTCATGTAGAAAACCCCGGTGTCAAAGCCGTCATCCAGTCCCGTCCTTCGCTTCGCGCCCAGCCCCAATGGGCGGCTGCATCTGGGCCATGCCTATTCGGCCCTCGTCACCTGGCATGCCGCAACCCTGCTTGGCGGCACCGCCCTGCTGCGCATCGAAGACATCGATGCCGAACGCAGTAAACCCGAATTCACCGCCGCCATCCTGGACGATCTGCACTGGCTTGGCCTTAGCTGGCCCGAACCGGTCATGCAGCAATCGCAGCGTATGGAGGTTTACGCCGAAGCCGGCAATCGGTTGCGCGACCAGGGGCTGCTCTATCCCTGCTTCTGTTCGCGCAGTGAAATCGCCGCGGCGGCTGATGGCACCGACCCGGACGGCGCGCCACTCTATCCGGGCACCTGCCAGCATCTCGATCGGGGCGAGCAGATCGCGCGGCTGGAGCGTGGCGACCCGGTGCAGTTCCGGCTCGATACCGAAAGCGCCATGGCGCTCGTCGGTATGCTGACCTTCACCGTGGTCGGCCCATTGGTGACCGACCGGCCGCAGATCCGTTACGCCCGGCCCGAGCGCTGGGGCGATGTGGTGCTGCAGCGCAAGGGCACGCCCACGAGCTATCATCTCAGTGTGGTGGTCGACGACGCGGCGCAGGGCATTACGCATGTGACGCGCGGCCGCGACATGGAGGCGGCGACCGATATCCATGCCCTCCTGCAAATGCTGCTGGGCCTGCCCGCGCCGATCTACCATTACCATCGGCTGATCCTCGACGATGCGGGCAAGAAGCTGAGCAAATCGAGGGGCTCGCAGAGCCTGGCGGATCTGCGAGCCCTGGGCTGGATGGCTGAAGATGTGCGGCGGGCGGTGGGGCTCTAGGCCGCCGCCTTCTGCGCGAAGAAGGGCTTGATCGTCTCCGCCACGGCCACCTCGAAGGGCGTGCCGAAATCGGGGCCGAGGATGGCGTCGAGCCTGCCATCGACCAGTTCCATCGGGTTGTTCCACAGGTAGCGCATCTTGAGCACTTCGCGGATCACACCATTGGCGAGGCCCATGGCCTGGAGGATGATCCAGGGCAGCGGCGCCACCTTGAGCGGAACCGGCGAAGCCTTGACGATGGCATCCATCAACGCCCCATGGGTCACATAGTGGCCGGCAAAGTGGAAATTCTCGAAGGCGCCGAATTCACCGCGCTTCTCGCCCAGCACCGCGAAGGCGCGTCCGAGATCGGGCAGGTAGGCCCAGGCGTGGCCCAGCTCGGGAGCCGCCATGCGATAGACCTTGCCCTTTTTGGCTTCCATCAGCATGGCCTGGTCGTACCAGTCGCCGCTATTGCCGGGGGCGTAGAAGTCGCCGGCCCTGACGATGATGGTCTGGAACTTGCCGGCTTTGCTGGCGGCGGCGAGCATGTCTTCCTGGCGCACGCGGATGGCGCCGCGCGGGGTCTGCGGACGCTGCGGGGTCGAGGGAGCCATGCGGCGGTCGGAGGCGGCGTAGTTATAGACATTGCCCGGAAACATCAGCGTCTTGCCGCTCTCGCCCATCGCCGTGATCACGGTGGCGAGCTGGGCTTCGGCGCGGCCCTTGTCCCACTTGTCGTAGGGCAGGTTGAGCGCATTGACGACGATATCGGCGCCGGCAATGGCCGACTTGAGATCGGCAAGGCTGCCGGCATCGCCCTTGAGGAAGGCGACGCCTGCCAGCGGGTGGCGGTTGGAACGGCCGAAGCCGGTGACGGTGAAACCGGCCTGCTGGAAGGCCCATGCCGCGTGATGGCCGATATGGCCGTTAATGCCCAGAACGGTGACGTTGCCCTTGCTCATCTCGAAATCTCCATTGCGATGGACACAAACATCGTCCATTCATTATCGTCGCGGTATTGGCTGAAATCGTGGATCGAATATTCAAGAATGAATAGAGAACCGGACTGGGCGCTGTGGCGCAGTTTTTCCGCCGTGGTGGCCAATGGCTCGCTGTCGGCGGCGGCGCGCGAGCTGGGCATCAGCCAGCCAACGGTCGGTCGCCACATCGAGACGCTCGAGGCGGATCTCGGCATCGTGCTGTTCGAGCGCAGCCTCAGCGGGCTCAAGCCCAATGTGACGGCCTTGCGCATCTATGAGCCGGTGGCGCAGGCCCAGTCATCGCTCGCGGAAGCCGCGATCATGGCCGAGGGCGCACAGGACGATCTGGGCGGCACCGTGCGCATTACGGCAAGCGCGGTGATCTCGAATTATGTGCTGCCGTCCATGCTGGTGCCGATCCGGCTGCGCTATCCGCGCATCGCCATCGAGACGGTGCCCTCCGATTCGGCCGAGAACCTGCTGCTGCGCGAGGCCGATATCGCCATCCGCATGTTCCGCCCGACCCAGCTCGAACTGGTGACCAAACGGCTGGGCGACCTGCCGATCGTGCCGACGGCGCATGCGGATTATCTCTCCCGTCGCGGCACGCCGGCAAAAGTGGAAGACCTATACGGCCATGATCTGATCGGGCTCGACCGCTCCGACCTCATCATCGCCCATGCTCGCAGCATCGGCCTGCCGCTGACGCGCGAGCAGTTCGTGCTGCGCTCGGACGACCAGACCCATATGTGGGAATTGCTCAAGGCGGGCCTCGGCATCGGCTTTGCCCAGGCGAGCCTCGTGCAGGTCACGCCGGGCATGGTGGCGCTGCCGCTCGATCTCGCCATTCCGCCGCTCCAGGTGTGGCTGACCACACACAGGGAATTGTTCACGTCCCACCGGATTCGTGCCATCTATGACGCGCTGGCTGAGGGTCTCAGTGCCTATATCAATGGCCAGCAGCCCAATCGGTAGGATCTTATGCAAACCGCTCTCAATATCGCCATCGTCCTTGCGCTGCTCTTTGTCGTCATCGTGCTCGGCATGGGCCTGTGGAACATGCTCAAGGGCGGTCCGGGCAATACCAGCCAGCGCCTGATGCGCCTGCGCGTCATCGGTCAGGGTGTCGCGCTGCTCCTCTTGCTGGGCGCGCTGTTCTTCTTTGGCGGGCGCGGTTAACCCCCCGATATGGTCAAGCTCAATCGCATCTATACCAAGACCGGCGACGACGGGACGACGGGCCTGGTCCGCGGTCCGCGCCGGGTGAAATACGACCTGCGTGTCGAGGCCTATGGCACTGTGGACGAGGCCAATGCCGGCATCGGCATGGCCCGGCTCCATACCAGTTCCATGCCCAAGATCGACATGCTGCTGGCGCGCATCCAGAACGACCTGTTCGACGTCGGCTCGGACCTCGCGACGCCGGGCGCCGACGATCCGGCGGCGGAATATCCGACGCTGCGCGTTCGCCCGGTGCAGACGCAGTTCCTCGAAAAGCAGATCGACCACTACAATGCCGATATCGAGCCGCTGAAGAGCTTCATCCTGCCCGGCGGCTCGCCGCTGGCGGCGGCTTTGCATGTGGCGCGGACCGTGACGCGGCGGGCCGAGCGGATCACGGTCGAACTGGCCGCGGCGGAAACCGATACGAGCCCCGAAGCGGTGCGCTATCTCAATCGCCTCTCCGACCTGCTGTTCGTTTTGGCCCGCGTCGCCAACAGCAATGGCGTCAAGGACGTGCTGTGGGTCCCGGGCAATCATGGCGATGTGAAGAAGGGCGGGTAGAGCTCGATCCGCCTCCCTCCCCCTTGTGGGGGATTGAGGGTGGGGGTGAGTCAAGCGCACCGAGCGTGCGGCCCCACCCCACCCTAACCCTCCCCATCAAGGGGAGGGAATTCGATCGGGGGCTTGAGAACACCGGGAGCACAAGAGGGCCAAGAATGTTCCTGCCGCTGCATGATACCAACGCCATCCGCCATATCCGCTTTCCCTATGTCAATTACGGGCTGATCGGCTTCACCACGCTCTGCTTCCTCGTGCAGGCGGTGTTGCCGCAAGAGGCGTTCGATCAGGCGACGATCGATTTCGGCATGATCCCGATCGTGGTGCGTGACGTCTATCCGCAGCCGGTGCCGTGGCTGCCGGATTGGGCGACGCTGGTGACCTATGCGTTCCTCCATGCGGACTGGCTGCATCTGCTATCCAACATGCTGTTCCTCTGGGTCTTCGGCGACAATATCGAAGACGCCATGGGGCACCTCAAATTCGGGCTGTTCTACCTCGCCTGCGCGGTCTGCGCGGCCTTGGCGCATATGGCGTTCAACCTCAATGACAATGGCCCGCTGATCGGCGCTTCGGGCGCGGTGGCCGGGGTGATGGGTGCCTATATCCTGCTTTACCCGCATGCGCGGGTCTTCGTCCTGGCGCGGTTGGTGATCCCCATCCCGCTGCCGGTGCCGGCGTTCTGGATGCTGGGCTTCTGGGTGGCGACGCAGCTTTTCTACGTCATCGTCGGTTCCGACGAGCCGGTGGCCTGGTGGGCGCATCTGGGCGGTTTTGCTGCCGGATTGGTGCTGGCGGCCGGCTTCAGGCGGCCGGGCGTGGCTTTGCTTGGCGGCCACTGAGCGCCGACCCGGTGGGTGCAAGTTTCACTAAATTGCCATGATTGCCGAAGGTTTTGTTTACACCCGCTCCCTAGAGTCGATGGTGGACTGCCAGCGAAAGGAGGTCCCCGTGAATTCCGACCTCTCGACGCAGATCATGCAGATGAACAGCAGCAAGCTGCAGAACAGCGTGCAGATTGCCGTGTTCAAGAAGGCCCATGAGATGCAGACCGACCTGATCAACACGCTGATCCAGGTGTCGCAATCGGCGCCGCCGCCCGGCCAAGGTATCCGGGTCGACAAAACAGCTTAGGAGGCCGCGATGAGCGCTCTGGGAGTGAACCCCGCTGTGATGGTCAACCGTATCGTCGCGCGGGAAGGCGATGTCACGACCCCACATCTGGCCAAGGTCGCCAAGCTTCGCGCTGACCTGATGGCTGCGGCCAGCGATGAGCAGGCCAAGGCGGCCATGCTGAGCCCCACCGGGGAAGCCGAGCCGGTCGTGATCGATTCCGGCGCCGTGGTCGACCGGCTGATCTAGCCAGCCGGCCAATAACCCATTCGCAAAACCCTCGCGCCTAGATCGGCAGCATCAGCGTCGTCGTGCGCGACACCTTGGCGCTGAGCGGCAGGTCGGCCGAGGACAATCCGGCCTTGAGGGTGAAGCTGCCGTCTTCCACCAGCCAGTGGCGAGCATTGACGCGGTAATAGGCGAAGGCACGCGCGTCGAGCGCCATCGTCACCTGCCGGCTTTCTCCTGCCTTGAGGTATTCCTTGCGGAACGCCTTGAGCTCCTTGTTCGGACGCGGGTCGGACGAAGCGTCATCGGAGACATAGAGCTGCACGACGGCCGAGCCATCACGCTCGGAGGTATTGGTGATGGTAACCCCCACCATCACGGCGCCGTCGGCCTCGAATTCGGTATCGTCGACGGTGAGGTCGCTGACTTCGAAGTTGGCGTAACCGAGCCCGAAGCCGAAGGGGAAGAGCGGGGTCATGCCCAGCCGGTCATAGTGGCGGTAGCCGACGAAGATGCCTTCCTCGTAGCGCACCTTGCCCTCGACGCCGGGATAGACCTCCCGGTCCTGGCTGTGGGCCGGGTTGTCGGCCCAGCGCACCGGGAAGGTCTGCGGCAGGCGACCGGAGGGTTCGGCGGCGCCGGTCAAGACGTCGGCGATGGCATTGCCGGCTTCCTGGCCGGGATACCAGGCCTGGATGAGTGCGGCGATCGAGCCGATCCAGGGCATCTCCACCGGGCCGCCGGTCTGCATCACCACGATCGTGTTCGGGTTGGCGTTGGCGATAGCCGCAACCAGTTCGTTCTGGCGGCCGGGCAGGTCGATCGAAGGCAGATCGCTGCCCTCGGTGTCCCATTCGCCATTGCGGCCGATGAAGACGATGGCCGTATCGGCATTGCGGGCAACGCGCACCGCCTCGGTGATGGCCTCGTCGCCGAGCGGCTTGCCGATACCGGCCGAGAAGGCGGCGAGCCCGAGTGTGGCAAAGGCCTTGGTTGCGAATTCGATGACCACGTCATGGGCCCGACCGGCTTCGAGCGCCACGGTGCCGACCACCTCGTCGCAGCCTTCCTCGAAGAAGGTGCGGCCCTTCTCCCAGTTGGTCCAGGCGTCGGCGATCAGCTTGCCGTCGACATAGACCTTGGCAAAGCCGGCCGAATAGACGCCGACGCGATGAAGGCCTGATGCCTCCGGGGTAAAGCTGCCGGTGAGGCGTGCCGAGAAATGCAGCGGGTCGACCTTGCCGTCAGCAATATGGCCGATCCAGAAGGCCTGGGCCTCGTCCTGGGTGGTCACGTGGGCCGGTTCGCCGCCGAGCTTTTCGTTGGCGAAATACTCGACCTTGAATTGGCCGCGCAGCACCGGCTCGAAACGATGGTTGGTGCAACCGGGCGCGTAGCTCAGCCGATCCTCGCCCACTGCCGAGACCAGGCCCTGCCAGGGCGAGATGCGGTAATGCGCATTGAGCTGGGCGCTGCCGCCGCCCATGATCTGGGCGATCTTGGCATTGGGGCCGATGACGGCGATCGAACCATCGCCCTTGAGCGGCAGGGCGCCATTGTTCTTGAGCAGCACGGCCGCCTCGGCGCCGGCGCGGCGGATCAGCGCCCGATGCTCGGGGCGATCGTCTGCGCGTTCTTCGAACGGTCTGTGATCATCGAGCGAGCCGACGCGCTCCATCAGCCGCAGCATGTTGATCACGCGCTCGCGCAGGGTCGCTTCGCTGACGGCGCCGGAATTGACCGCGTCGATCAGCTTCTGGCCGCGATCGCGCGGCGGGCCCGGCATTTCGAGATCGAGTCCGGCATTGACCGTTTCGGCCGTCGAGTGGCTGCCGAACCAGTCGGACATGACGATGCCGTCATAGCCCCATTCACTGCGCAGAACGTCGTTCAGAAGCCATTCATTTTCGGAGGTAAAGGTGCCGTTGAGCCGGTTGTAGGAGCTCATGACGCCCCAGGTCTCGGCCTTCTTCACCGCCCATTCGAACGGGATGAGATAGATCTCGCGCAGGCTCCGCTCATCGATCTCGCTCGAAATCGTGGTGCGCTCGATCTCGCTCTCATTGCCGACGAAGTGCTTGATCGTGGCGCCAATTCCCTGGCCCTGCAGGCCCCCGATATAGGCGATGGCCAGTTCAGCCGAGAGGATCGGGTCTTCTGAATAGCACTCGAAATTGCGGCCATTGGTCACCGAGCGGTGGATATTGACCGTCGGCGCCAGCAGCATATGGGCGCCCTTGGACTTGACCTCATCGGCCAAAGCCGCCCCGATCTGCTTGACCAGCCCGGTGTTCCAGGTTGCGCCCAGCGCGATGCCGACCGGGAAGCTGGCCGATTTGACGCCGCCGATCAGCGAGCCGCCGCCGCGTGCGCCATTGGGACCGTCGGTGACCCGCAGCTTGCCGATGCCCAGGCGCTCGATGGCCGGGACGGACCAGAAATCCTCGCCCGACAGGATGGAAACCTTCTCCTCGAGCGTCATCTGGTCGGCAAGCTGGGTGATGCGGTCGCTCATGGCAGTCTCCTCGGGCAAGTCTTCTTGTGATCCATGCAAAGACAGCCCCGGAGAGGGGGCTGTCAATTCACTTGGGCATCTGAATTGGTCGAAAGGTCAGCGGGCGGCGATCGGCGCCTTGCGTTCGCGGCCCCACAGCACGAAGAGCGAAAGCGCCAGCAACACCACGTTCATCGGCAGCACCATGAATTCGCCGCGCGAGGCGTGCAGCAGAATGGCGAGCACCTGAATAGTGGAAAGGCCCAGAGCGGCCAGCGGCGTCAGGCGCGGCAGGATGCGGGTGGCAGCGGGCAGGATCAGGCCGGCAGCACCGAGCACTTCGGCGAGGCCAATGAAGCGCGTCAGCAGTTCGGGGACGGCGAGGACAAAGCCCATGCCCATGGTGGCCAGCGCGTCGATCGGCTGGGTCAGTTTGTTGTAGCCGGCATAGAGATAGAACAGGGCCAGCAGCACCTGCGCCGCCCACAGCCCGATATTCCACCCGTTGCGGCCGGTGACGCCGTTGGTCGTGTCAGTCATGCATAACCCCAGTTCGCACCATGCGACAATTGTACCCTAGGCACAGAAGAGAACTACATCTATATTTGTGCCTGAGTTACGCACAAGAAGGCACAGCAATGTCACTGCATGACACGTCCAAATCCGCCAACTGCACCGCGATGTCGGATGTCCTCAATCGCATCGGCGACAAGTGGAGCGTCATGGTCGTGGGCATGCTGGGCCGCAACGGCACTCTGCGATTCAACGAGCTCAAGCGCATGATCAACGGCGTCAGCCAGCGCATGCTGACCCTGACGCTGCGCAATCTCGAGCGCGATGGCCTCGTCACCCGCACCATCTATCCCGAAGTGCCGCCGCGCGTCGAATACGGCCTCACCGAAATGGGCAAGACGCTGCAGGTGCCGATCATGGGCCTGTGGGACTGGTCCGCCGAGCACCACACCGCCATCGTCGATGCGCGCGAAATCTACGACGCCCGTGAAAGTGCCGTGGCCAGCGCCGAACCCCGCAAGGTCGCCTACGTCCGCAGCTAGGCCATGCCCGCCCTCTGGACCCGCGCCACGCTGGCCGCGCAACTGACCGACCTTGGCCTCGGGTAAGGCGACGCCGTACTGGTGCATGCCGGCCTGCGCTCTGTCGGCCCCATGCTGGGTGGCCCCGACGTGATGATCGCCGCGCTGCAGGATGCCGTGGGACCTGATGGCACCATCCTGGGCTATTGCGACTGGAACTATGACGACCGCGATCTGGTCGATGCGACCCTGCGGCCGCATGTTCCGCCCTTCGACCCCGCCCGCTCGCGCGCCACGCGCGACAATGGTGCCTTCCCCGAATTGCTGCGCACCACGCCGGGCGCCCGGCGCAGCGGCAATCCCGGCGCGTCTTTCGCGGCGTTGGGTGGCCGAGCCGACTGGTTCACCGCCGACCATGCAATGGACTATGGCTACGGCCCGCAATCGCCGCTGGGCAAGCTGGTCGCGGCAGGCGGCAAGACGCTGCTGCTGGGCGCTCCGCTCGACACCATGACGCTGCTGCATCACGCCGAACACCTCGCCGATATCGAAGGCAAGCGCATAAGGCGTTTCCAAAGCCCGATCCTGATCGATGGCGAAACGGTTTGGCGGCAGTTCGAGGAGTTCGACACCGGCGATCCGGTGGTAGAGGGCCTTGCCGACGACTATTTCGAGGAGATCATCGAAGACTTCCTCGCCACCGGGCAGGGCAGGCGCGGCCTTGTCGGCCACGCGCCGTCGGTGCTGGTCGAGGCCCCAGCCATCGTCGCCTTCGCGGTGCAATGGCTGGAGCGCAGGGTCAAGCGCTAGGCGTTGAAGCCGCTATCGACCAGGATGGAGCTGCCGGTAATGCTGCGACCGCCTGGTCCGGCCAGGTGGACGACGGCCGCGGCCACGTCATTGGCGGCGCCGAACCGGCCCAGCGCATTGTGTGCCAATTGGTTGCCGGCATAGGGTCCGTTGGCCGGGTTCATCTCGGTGTCGGTCGAACCGGGATCGACCGTATTGACGGTGATGCCCTGCGGCCCCAGTTCGCGCGCCAAAGCCCGCGTCATGCCTGTCAGCGCCGATTTGCTCGACACGTAGAGCGCGAGCCCCGGATCGGGGACGCGGGTCGACAGGTTCGTGCCGATGCTGATGATGCGGCCGCCATTGGGCATGTGGCGGGCGGCAGCCTGGGCGGCGAAGAACGGCGCGCGGGCATGAATGGCGAAGAGCCGGTCGAATTCGGCGCGCGACACATCGGCGAAAGCACCGCCATTGCCGACGCCGGCATTGTTGACCAGCACATCGAGCCGACCGTACTCGGCCACCGTGCGCTCCACCGCCGCGATCACCGCATCGGGATCGGCCGAATCGGCCTGGAAGGCCAGCGCCTTGCGGCCGAGCCGGGTGATCTGCTGGCTTACCGCTTCGGCGCGTTCGCCATTGCTGGCGAAGGTGAAGGCGATATCGGCCCCCGCCTTGGCCAGGGCCACCGCGATGGCGGCGCCAATGCCGCGGCTGCCGCCGGTGACCAGGGCCACCTGGCCGAGAAGTTCAGGCTGGGATCGCATGTCAGTCTCCATTTTCTAACGATCGGTACACAATAGCTAGACCGGGTTGCGAGAGCCGGTCAAGGATTTTATACTGATCGGTATCTATTGGACTGGACACCCGGTTTTGGCAGGACGCCCACGCGAATTCGATCGGACCGAAGCCCTGGAACAGGCGATGCTGCTGTTCTGGGAGCGCGGGTATGAGGGTACGTCGGTGGGCGATCTCTCCGAGGCCCTGGGCATCGGCAAGCCAAGCCTCTATGCCGCCTTCGGCAACAAAGAGGATCTGTTCCTCGAGGCGCTGCAGCGCTACGAGGACGTCTATGGCTGTTTCTCGCAATCCGATCTCGACGAGACGCCGACAGCCTATGCCGCCTTTGCCACGACGCTGCGTCGCAATGCGGCGTCGCAACTGACGCCGGGTAAACCGCCGGGCTGCTTCATCGTGCTCTCGGCTACCGTGGGTACGCCGCAAAACGCCGACGTTCGGGCGCATCTGACGCGCCGTCGGCAAGCCACGCGCGATCGGCTGGTGGCGCGCGTCGAGCGAGGTATCGCTGACGGCGACGTGCCGCCGACCGCCGATCCGCAATCGGTCGCGGTGTTCTACGCCACCGTGATCAACGGGCTCGCCATCGAGGCCCGCGATGGCGCCGCGCAGGCCGATCTCGACCGCATCGTCACAAATGCGCTGGCCGCCTGGGATTCGCTGGTCCGTACCAGTGAAAAGGGCGGCCCCGTGGAGCCGCCCCGAAACGCCTAGACCAGCGCCACGATCTGCTTTTTCTTCCAGACGAACTGGTACCAGCTCGCCTGCAGCACCAGCATCATGGTGAAGCTGGTGGCATAGGCGATCCAGATGCCCGTCAGCCCCAGACTGGTGCGGCTGAGCAGGATGGCGCCTGGCAGTTCGATGCAGAGGATGCAGGTCAGCGACAGCAGCATGGGCGCATAGACCGTGCCGCTGGCGCGCATGATGCCGGAGAACACCACGCTCCATCCGAAGCAGAGGATACTCCACAGGACCACATGCAGCAGCGTCTCGGTCAGCTCGATCACCTCCGGGTCGGTGATGAACAGGGCGACCAGATGCTGGCTGAAGAGATAGGCGAGGACGATCAGGCCGCCTGTTATGATCAGGTTCATCACCAGGGCCGTCCGGGTGATGGCGGCAAGCTGGTGCAACTGGCGGGCGCCGATGGCCTGGGCGGCAAAGATCGAGGCGGCGATGCCGATCGACATGGCCGGGAACTGCACATAGCTCATCACCTGGCCGAGCGCGCCATAGGCGGCGGTCGCGTCCGAGCCGAAGCCATTGACCAGCCCGACCACGACGATGCCGGCGATGGAGGAAATGACCATCTGCAGCCCGGCCGGTACGCCGAGCTTAAGGATCAAGCCGAGCAGCTTGAGATCCGGCTTCAGCATCGATCCCAAGAGCACCGCGTCAGGCGCCAGCGGCATGTTGCGGGCGCGCATATAGACGAAGAGAAATGTCAGCACGGTGAGGAAGCCGGCGATGAAAGCGCAGGCGGCAGCGTTGACGCCCAGTTGCGGCAGGCCGAACCAGCCCAGGATCAGCGCGGGCGTCACCAGCATGGACACGACCATCGAGAGGATCAGCGAGAAGAGCGGCGTCACCGTATCGCCCACCCCGCGCAGCACCGAGGTGACGACGAGGAAGAGGAAGAAGCCCGGCATGCCGATGAGGACGATCCGGGCATAGCCCACGGCGATGTGGCGGATGTTTTCCGGCGCGCCCAGAACCGTCATGATCTGTTCGGTCCAGATGCCGCCGACCACGGCGACGACGAGGCCGAGAACCAGCGTCGCCGTCAGCGTCGTGCCGGCGACCTGCTTGACCTTGTCGACATTGCGGGCGCCCCAGGCCTGGCCGATCAGAATGGTCGAGCCGGCGGAAAGCCCGATGATGAAGCTCATCAGAAAGAACAGGATGGGGAAGAAGGTGGCGGTGGCGGCCAGGGCTTCGACGCCGATCAACTGCCCGATATAGATCGAGTTGATAGTGCCCGAGAGCGCCTGCAGGATATTGGATGCCATGAGCGGCACGAGAAAGATGGCGAACCGCTGCCAAAGCGGCCGGGATTGGGGGTTCATTCGAACACTCCTGAGAACCTCGACAAAATGCGCGTCACGTCACTGGCCCCGGAGGCAACGGAAGGTCTGAGCAATGTTCAGGCCGCTGCGGGGACCGATTCACACCCCGAAGGCGGGGCGCTGGCTGGACGGGCGCGGGAGGCGTGGAATGACACGGCGGCGTGTGTACGCCCGAGGTCGAGAGGCGTCAATGTTGGCCATCACCCGCGCAAATAGGGCCATCACTACTTGTCATCGCTTGCGGCACGATTTCCCGATGCGTCCCCGGCGACCATCGGTTACAAACTGGGAATGTCCACCCTCGTCTCGCCCTATCGGTTCTCCGATCAGTTCTATGCCGGCGCCCGCGCCTGCATTCCCGTCATCATCTCGGTCGCCGCCTATGGCGTGGTCTGGGGCGTCTTGGCGCGCGGGGCGGGCCTCAGCGTGCTCGAAGTCATCATGATGAGCGGGCTGGTCTTTGCCGGCTCGGCGCAATTCGTGGCGCTCGACCTGTGGACCGCGACACCCGCGAGCCTGCCCATCGGGCCGCTGATCCTTGCCGCACTCATCGTCAACCTGCGCTATCTGCTGCTGACCGCGACGTTGCGGCCCCTGTTCGGGCCGCATGAGCAGGTCAAGGGCGCCCTCATCATGGGCATCGTCTCCGACGAGACCTGGGCCATGACGGTGGGGGAAATGTCGAGGGGTCGCGGCTCGGTGGCATTCCTCTTGGGTGGCGGCGTGCTGGCCTATGTCTGCTGGATGGCGACGACGGTCATCGGCCATACGCTGGGCTCGGCGATCGACGATCCGAGCAAGTATGGGCTCGATTTCGCCTTCACCGCCACGTTCCTGGCCTTGCTGCTGGGCATGTGGAAGGGCAAGGGCGATCTTGTTCCGTGGCTCGTGGCGGCTCTCGTGGCCATCGTCTCGTCCAAGCTCATTCCGGGTAGCTGGTATATCCTGATTGGTGGCGTCGTCGGCAGCCTTGCCGGCGCCGTGGCGGAAAGGCTGCGCCATGCTGACTAGCACCGAAGCCCTTATCGCCATCCTGGGCATGGCGCTCGTTACCTTCGCCGTGAAAGCCGGGGGATTACTGCTCGCCAACCGGCTGCCGCGCGACGGCTTTGCCGCGTCGTGGCTCAAGCATATTCCCGGCGCGGTCCTCGCCTCGCTGGTCGCGCCGGCGCTGGCCACGGGCAGCCCGGCAGAGGTGATCGCCGCCGCCGCCACCGCCGTGGTCTATTTCCTCACCCGCAATTTGCTGGCCGCGATGGCAGCAGGCGTGCTGGTGGTTTATCTGACCCGGTTGTGGCTTGTCGGATAACCCGCGCTGGGTTAGAGACCTTGCCCGTGCCCCTCTGGCGGAATGGTAGACGCAGAGGACTCAAAATCCTCCGTCGCAAGACGTGCCGGTTCGAGTCCGGCGGGGGGCACCAATTTCACGACATCCCCCGCCGATTTTGACCTGGCCTGAATACGGCTTGGCTCAGTCCCTTTGCGTCAGCGCGGGGCGTCCGACAGGACGAAGGGGCGCAGGCGGTGGCCGTCCGGGTCTTCGGCGACGAAGGTGAAGCCGAAGTCCATGTCGGTGGGTTCCTGGACGATGGCGACGCCGAGTGCCTTCCAGGCCTCGTAAGTGGCGAGCACGGCGTCGCGGCTTTCCTCGGTGAAGGAAATCTCGGAGCCGCCGGCTGGCTTGGGCGCCGGCTCGATGCCGTCCTTGATCCAGAGGCCGATCTTCATGCCATTGGGCAGCACGAAGAGCACGAAGGTCGGCGAGTTCTCGACCGGGGCGACGCCCAGCAGGTCCTGATAGAGTTGGGCGCTGCGGGCGGGGTTGGCGACGGCGAGCAGCAGATAGTTCAGGGTGCGCATGGGTTCGATCTCCTTGGTCTGTGATGACCATGGGATAGGACATCGAACTGTCAGTTTCCGGCAGGATCGGTGGTGGTCGGGATGCCCTCGCGCTGCCGCCATTGCTTGAGCAGCGCGCTGCGCTTCTGCGTGTAGCGCTCGGGCAGTACCTCGACGGCGCCGATGCGGTCGAGCCGGAAGGCACGGAAGTCGTTGCGCAATTCGCACCAGCTCAGCACGACCCGAACGCGGTCGAAAAAGGCCACGGCAAAGGGCCAGACGATGCGCCCGGCCGCGTCGCCGTCGCCCTTGTCATATTGCAGTGCCAGCTTGTTCTGGCCGCGGATGGCGGTGCGGATGAGGGCCAGGTCGGCAATCGCCGGCACGACGTCGCCGCCGGCGATGAGCAGGTTCGTCGAGGCTACCGAATCGCGAATGGAGGCGGGCAGGACAGCGGTGACCTTGCTGAGCAGGCTCGTTGCTGCCGCGCTGAGGCGCCCATCCTGCGCCCGCCGCGCCACCCAGCGCGACCCCAGGACGAGGGCTTCAATCTCGTCGGCTGAAAACATCAGCGGCGGCAGGGTGTAACCGGGTTTGAGGACGTAGCCCACGCCCGGTTCGCCCCTGATATCGGCGCCCTGAACCTGGAGGGTGGCGATGTCTCTGTAGAGCGTGCGGATCGAAATATTGAGTTCGTCCGCCAGTTGGTCGCCCGATACCGGCACGCTGCGGTTGCGCAGCAGTTGCAGCAGGTCGAGGAGACGTTCGGCGCGGGACATGGCGGGCCAATGGCTGATCAGGACGTTTCGTCCTAGCTAGCACAATTTGGTGGGCAGGATAGCGGCCGGGCCTATTGCAGCACCCGCCAGCCGCGCGTGTTCTCGCCGAACCAGGCCTGCGGCTCGGACGGATCGGCGCCGATGGCGGCTTCCTTGTCGGCGATGCAGGCGCTGACACTGTCATAGAGTCGCGCCCAGGTCTTGGCACGCGGCAGTTCGGCGATCAGGCAGCCATCCCAATAGGTATGGGTGTCCTCGGCCGAACAGCCGAAGGAGGGGCGGTCGTCGCGGGCCGCGGTCAGGATGATGCGGTTGGGACGCTTGAGGGCGCCGGTGATGAACTGGCCGGAAAAGCAGGCCGAGATCAGTACGACCTGGCGCTGGCTGCCGTCGCAGACCTGGTCCAGCAACTGCGCCAGATAGGCCGGGTCGAGAATGGTGCCGCCCGAGGTCGAGAGATAGAAGCCTTCATCCTCGGTGCCGTGCGAGGTCAGGTGCACGAGGCATCCCTGGCCCTCGCCGGCAATGTGCACGCTTTCCAGCGCGTCGAGGCTGTCCTCGGTCAGCAGGTTGATATCGGGATTGGCCTTGGCCACGCGGCGCGAGGCGGTGTAGCGGGTCGTTTCGGCGAGGCCCCGCTCGGCCAGGACGGCGATCAGGTCGCGCTGGGAATTGTCGAAAGCCTCGATCGAATCGTCGCCCGCGATGAAGAGGCCGTTCCATTCGATGGCGGCGACCGGGCCGCCAACGAAGAGGAGGGTGAGAATGACGAGTGCAGTCCTGAGCATTTCATCCCTCCAGTCGTTGGGCCAATTGTGGCCCGGCGGGAAGGGTACCGCAACCTGACTGCGGCGGGACCGTTAATCAGCGGCCGCTGCCTTGCGGATGGCAAAGTGCAGCACGTCGCCCTCGGTGCTCACGGCGCAATCATGCCCGTTCTGCTTGCAGAATAGCGGGATATCGATCCTGGCCATCGGGTCGGTGGCCAGGACGACAAGGCTGGCACCCGGCGGCAGGGCCGCCAGGCGTTTTTCCATCTTGAGAACCGGCAGCGGGCATTTGAGGCCGCGCGCGTCGATGGTTTCGAACTCAGTCGTCAAGGACGAGAACCCAGTGCACGCCGTAATTGGAGGTGGGGTTGAACGCCACGGCGACGCCGGCCTTGGTGGCGGTTGCCTTGAGCCCGACGGCATCGGCCGGGCTGTTGCGCCAGCCCGAGAAGGTCTCGGCGAAGGTGGCATAGCCGGCGCTGAGCTTCATCACGGTCAGGTCCTGCGGAGCCCGGGGCGGCGTATTGGTCTGGGCATATTGGTTGGCCAGCGCCTGGGCGGTGCCATCGAGCGCGGCGTCCGGCACCAGCGCCGGCAGGCCGTTGGTGGCACGGTAGGCGTTGATGATCGAGATGGCCTGGGCGCGGTCGAGGCTGGCGCCCGGCTGGTCCATGCGGGCTGCAAGACCCGGGGCGAGGGCGATCGCGGTGCCGCTGCCGCCGCCACCCATGCTGCAGGCGCCCAGGGCGATAGCGGCGGCGAGAGCGACGAGGGACAGAAAGGCGGGCTTGGTGTGGCGCAACACGGTCATGAATAATCCTGGCTGAGTGGTCGAGCGCCCGCTTAGGCAAGCAGCAAGGCCAAATGATGGTTGCGTCCCTCTTAGCGCCAGAGGCCTGCCATCGGCTTAACGCCGGCGATTTGGCCTTGCGCACTTGTATGGCAGGCGACTAAAAGACTCCCAGTTAATTTGCATCCCGATTTAAATCGGGAGCCCGCCAGCGAGCCGCGCCTCTCCATGAAGACCGCAGACCCCGAATTGATGCGGGCCATCAACCGCTTCCTCGTGCTCGACACTATCCGTCGACACGGCTCGATCGCGCGTGTCGAGATCGGCGAGCGCACCGACCTGTCGGCGACGACGGTATCGGCCATCACCGCCTCGCTGCTCGATGACGGGCTGATCACGGTGCGCCACGAGGGCGATATCCGCAGCCAGACCCTGCGCGGGCGGCCGCGCGTCATGCTGGCGCTCAACCCGGAAGCGGCCTGGGTGGTTGGGGCCAAGCTCGCCTCCAACCGCATTGTTTTTGTCGCCACCAATTTCCAGGGCGACGTGCTGGCGAGCCTGGTGTTGCCGGTGCGCGTCGATCGCATTCCCACCCCTGTCATTGCCGACCTGGTTGAAGACGGCGTGCGGCGCTGCGTCAGCGACGCGGGCCTGGGGCTCGATCAGATCAAGACCATCGCCCTCAGCCTTCCCGGCATTATCGAGCATGGTACCGGCAAGGTCTTGGCCTCGAGCGTGCTCAGCGATCTCGATGTGTCGCTGCACCAGGCCATTGCCACGCGGCTGGGTATCGACACCATCATCGAGAGCGACGCCAATGCCATCACCATGGCGCAGCACTGGTTCGGGCAGGCGCGCAGCCATGACGATTTCGTGCTGGTCGCCATCGAGGAATCGCTGGGCCTGGGTGTCATGCATGGCGGGCAATTGTTCCGCGGTGCGCATGGGCTGAGCCTGACGCTGGGCGACATGATCATGGGCGCGGGCGGCGACAATGCCGTGCGGCTGGCGGACCTCGCCAGCGAAGGCGCGATCCTGGCTTCCCGGCAGCCGGACCAGCGCATGAGCGAAGCGGTGCGGCTGGGGCAGGGCATGGCACAGGTCGAGGCCCTGCTCGAGGCCGGCGATCCGGGCCTGCGCGAAGCGGCCGCACGGGCCGGCGCCGCTTTGGGCATCGCGATCGCCAACCTCGTGGCTTTGTTCGCGCCGCCACGGGTCATCCTGGTCGGCACGACGCTGGCGCTGGGCGAGCATCTCTTGGCGCCGCTGCGGCTGGCTTTCGCCAATGCCATTCCGGCGCCGCTGACGACCCTCGCCGAAATCGTCATCGACGATGCGGGCGACGAATTCTGGGCCCGGGGCGCCGCCGCCGTGGCTTTGGGCGAACTTTACGGCTCGCCTTGGGGCACGACCGGCCCGGCGCGGCATGCATTGCAATAGTTTCATTTCGCCGGTCGCCAATGGCGCCGGCCCTTTCATCGCGTGAGGAGAATAAAATGCGGGAAGCACTGATCGTCTGGGGCGGCTGGAGTGGCCACGAACCCGAGCAATGCGCCAAGATCTACAAGGACTGGCTCGAGCAGGACGGCTTCAAGGTCTATGTCGAGGATACGACCGAGGCCTTTGCCGATCCGTCGATCCATGACCTCAGCCTCATCATCCCGATCTTCACCATGAGCAAGATCGAGAAGGAAGAGCTCTCCAACCTCGTTGCCGCCATCGAATCGGGCGTCGGTCTGGCCGGCCATCATGGCGGCATGGGCGATGCGTTCCGCGAGGCGGTGGACTACCAGTTCATGGTGGGCGGCCAGTGGGTGGCCCATCCGGGCAACATCATCGACTACCGTGTCGACGTGACCCGGCCGGACGATGCGGTCATGGCCGGCGTCGAGAGCTTCGCCTACCATTCCGAGCAGTATTACATGCATGTGGACCCCTCCAACGAGGTCCTCGCCACCACCACCTTCAATGGCGACCACGCGAGCTGGATCGACGGCGTCACCATGCCGGTGGTGTGGAAGCGCAAGCATGGCAAGGGGCGGGTGTTCTATTCCGCGCTCGGCCACGTCTCGTCGGAATTCCAGGTGCCGCAGATGGCCACGATCCTGCGGCGCGGGATCAACTGGGCAGCCCGGTAGTCCATGCTTGGCGGCGCTCCCCGGAGCGCCGTCAGCCGATCCGGCTAGGCGTCGCGATCGGCGAATATCGCGGCGATCAGCAGGAGCTGGGCGCCCAGCGTCACTGCCAGCCGCGCCTGGTGCCAGGTCCACCAGCTATCGCGCAGCGCCGTCCAGTCGGCGGGAATGCTCGTCGCGGTCCAGGCCATGACCTGGTCGTTGATCGGCTGGTTGAGCAGCCGGGTAATGACGCCGCCAGCGATGATGGCCACGGCCGTCGCCACATACAGACCCAGTACCGCCGGCCGATTTCTCGTCATCACTCCCAGGATCAGCACCAGCACCAGTGACGCTGCCGCCAGAGCGGGCAGCAGGGTATTGAGCCCGCGCACGGCGCCCTGATGCACCTCGACGAAAGTGGCCGGCGAATAGGTGGTGATGTCGTAGCCGCGCCAGATGCTGAACATGGTTCCGACAACGAGAGCGAGCAGCAGCAGGGCGCCGACCTGCGCCAGGGTTGGCAGAATGCTGGACATGAAATGCCTCCATGGACGGGCGGCCTTGCGGCCGGGATCAGGACGGGTAAACTTGGGACGTATTCAATACAGTACTGATGTATCCAAATGGTCGATGCTGTCAAGCCAAAGCGAAAATATGCCTCGACCCGTCGCGCCGGGCAGGCGGCCGATACCCGCGCAACGGTGATTGCGGCGGCGCGGGCGCAGTTCATCGCGGCGGGCTGGGCAGGCACGACCATAGCGGGCGTGGCGCGGGCGGCCGGGGTCTCCAACGAGACGATCTATGCGGTCTTCGGCAGCAAGCAGGCTCTGCTGCTGGCGGTGGTGGAGCGGGCGGTGCGCCGCGCCGAGCCGGATACCGCCCTGGTCGATCAGGCGGGGCCGCAAGCTGTAGCGGCGGCCAGGGAGCAGCGCGCCCAACTGGCTCTGTTTGCCAGCGACATCACCGACGTGCTGGGCAATGTCGCGGAGCTGATGGCGGTGGTGCGCAGTGCGGCGGAAGGCGATGCGGCGCTGGAGGGGCTCTATCGCAACCTGCATGACGGCAGGCGGCGCAATCTCGCTTTCGTCGCCCGGGCCCTGCTGGCGGCGGGTTCGCTTCGTGCGGGCATGGATGCGGAGGCGGCAACCGCCACGCTGTGGCGGCTGGCCAGTCCGGAGCTGTTTTTGCTGATGACCAAGCTCGAGGGACAGTCGCGCGAGCAATATGCCGCCTGGCTGGGTGCGACGCTCGCGGCGGCGCTGCTGCAGGATTAGCCGGCGGCCAGTTGATCGAGCCGCTCGGACAGCGCCTTGAGCTCCCAGTCGCGGGCTAGCGCCGCAGCCTTGTCCCAGGTCGGCACCATGTCGGGTATGGCGGGCAGGGGCGCTGACGTCACCATGGTGGCGAGCCGGCGGTAGAGGCGCAGATCATCGGCTTGGGCCGGGAACTTGCCGTCAGCCAGCATGGCTTCGAGGTCGGGATAGCGCTTGAGCATACTCGCCGCCGTCTTCTCGCCGATGCCGCGTGCGCCGGGTATCTTGTCGGACGGATCGCCACGCAGGGCGATGAAGTCGGGTACCTGGCTAGGTTCGACATCGTAGCGCTCGCGCACCTCGGCTGGGCCGATGCGGGCGATCTCGCCCATCTTGACCGGGTGGAGGATGGCCACCTTGTCCGAGGCGAGCTGGAACGCATCGCGGTCGCCGCTGGCGACCAGCGCCGTGCCGCCGGCCTTGACCTCGGCTGCCGCCGCGGTGGCCAGAAAATCATCGGCCTCGAAACTCCCCGCCTTGCCACTGATGAAGCCGCAGGCGGCGACGAATTCGGGCAGGATATCGAGCTGCTCGACAATGTCGTCATCGAATTCGCGACCGCCTTGGTAGGACGGAAATTCCAGCGCCCGCCAGTTCGGCTGGGCCAGCGTATCCCAGCCGACCACCACGGCGCGCGGCTGCTCCTCCTGCCAGAGCCGCAGCAGGTAATTGGCAAAGCCGACAATGGCCCCGCCCGCCCGGTCGCCCTTGCGGCGGATGGTCTTGGGCAGGCCGTGATAGGCCCGGTGGGCGAAGGAATCGCCATCGATCACCAGCAGTGGTCGCCTTGCCATAGTGTCCTCCAAACGCGCGACAGCTTAGCGGCTGCCGCGCGGGCGCATAGGGCAAAAAGAGACGGGAAGAAGGTGGTGATCTCGACGGGATTCGAACCCATGACCCCCGGATTAGGAATCCGGTGCTCTATCCTGCTGAGCTACGAGACCACGAAAGCGTGGATAGCAAATGTGCCGCTGTGGCGAAACCCTCTATGCAAGTGACAGGTTGGCGCGACCGGAGCAATCGCTCAGAAATCTTATCCCCGTCTCGGGACAGTGCCCCATAATCCACCCATCCCCGCCATCACGCGGCCCCGACGCAGGGTTCGGGTGG
>CBIHQV010000017.1:0-77882 GCA_966212275.1 uncultured Devosia sp. | reverse complement strand
GGAAGCCGACGCCGGTGATGTAGTTGGTCAGCGCGTCGACCCAGACATACATCACATGGCCTTCGGCACCGGGCACTGGAATGCCCCAGTCGAAGGTGGTGCGCGAGATCGAGAGATCCTGCAGCCCGCCCTTCACGAACGAGATGATCTCGTTGCGGCGCTCCTTGGGAGCGATGAAATCGGGATTGGACTCGTAGAGATCGAGCAGCTTCTGCTGATAGGCCGAGAGGCGGAAGAAGTAGGTCGGCTCCTCCACCCAGGTGACTTCGGCGCCTGATGGCGCGAACTTCTTGCCATCCTTGTCGGTCAGCTCGTCTTCGTCGAAATAGGCCTCGTCGCGAACCGAGTACCAACCTTTGTAGGTCGACTGGAAAATGTCGCCATTGTTGTTGGCGGCCATCTTTTTCCAGATCGCCTGGCTGGATTCGTGGTGGCGCTGCTCCGTGGTGCGGATGAAGTCGTCGTTGGAGATGTCGAGCGCTTCGGCCAGCCGGCGGAACTCGGCCGAGTTGCGATCGGCCAGCTCGCGCGGGGTGACGCCCTGCGCCGCAGCCGTCTGCACCATCTTGATGCCGTGCTCATCGGTGCCGGTGAGGAAATAGACCTCGCGGCCTTCCAGCCGCTTCCACCGGGCGATGGCGTCGGTCGCGATCATCTCATAGGCGTGGCCGATATGCGGCGCGCCATTGGGGTAGGAGATCGCAGTGGTGACGTAAAACGGCTTGGTGGTCATTGGCGCTCGGCAGAAATGGAGGCGGTCATTGCAGCATGCTTCCTGATCGCGTCGAAAATGGCGACGAGGGTCTGCTTCATGTCCAGATTGATGTCATCGGCCTCGGCAAGGAGGGCGTGAGCCTTGTCCCATAGCTCGTTAGCCGAGGCAAGGCGCATGCGGGCCTGCGGCTGCATGGCGGCGTTGCGGGCCTCATCGGCGATCCAGTCGTCCAGCATCTCGCGAGCGAAGCTGAGCTCGGTGCTCTGCGTATCGGCGCCAAGCGCATCGGCGAGCTGCATGGCCACACCGGCCGGGTGCTGCGCGGGGTTGCTGAGCCAGGCCTGCAGCGCGCCCAGAGCGGATTCCGGCTCGAGTGCCAGCGTCTCGAAGGCCCGGCGCGGTCGGCCACCCGCCAGCGCCACGGCGCGATCGAGCTCGGTCTGCCCGAGATTGCCGTCATGCTCGAGCAGTACGGCCCGAACATCCTCTGGTCCCACCGGGCGGAGCGCCAGGTTGTGGCAGCGCGACTTGATGGTCGGCAGCAACTGGCCGGGTCGGTGCGAGATCAGCAGGAAAATCGTATCGGCGGGCGGCTCCTCCAGCGTCTTGAGCAGGGCATTGGCGGCCGATGGGTTGCAGTCGTCGATACTGTCGATGATGGCGATGCGGTGCCCGGCCCTGCCCCGTGTATGATGGAGGCTGTCACGCACGTCGCGCACGTCCTCGACGCGGATGACGGTGTAATAGCCCTTGTTGTCCTTGGGACGGCGGCGGAGCAGGAAGAGATTGGGATGCGACAGCGCCGCGACCTGTTCGGCGACCCGATGCGCCGGCTCGTCGCCGGTCGCGGTCAGGATGGCTGCGGCCAGCTCGAAGGCAAACGTGGCCTTGCCGATGCCCTGCGGCCCATGCAGCAGGATAGCGCCGGGCAGCCGGCGCTCGGCAAGCTGGGCGAGGATGGCGGCGCGCTGCCCATCATGGCCGCGCGCACGCTGGCGATGTTCGGGCGGGGTGATGCCCTCAAGCGCGTCGGGGTCGTTCACGCCTGCGAACCGCGCAGCAGCTCGGGAAAGCGCTGGCTGACGGTCTCCCAGATCGCCGCTTCCAGCGCTTCTTCCGGCTGGGCGGCGGAGATGACAACGCACCGGTCAGGATTGTCCCGGGCAATGGCCAGGAACCCGTCGCGCAGCCGCTTGTGCCAGTCGAGCTCTTCCTTCTCGAAGCGATCGCCGGTCAGCGCCAGCCCGTCCTCGACGGCGCGCTCGGCCACGCGCTTGAACGCGGCTTCGGGATCCATGTCGAGGATGATGGTGAGATCGGGCGTGTGCCCATCGAGCGCCAGGGTCTCAAGGCCCGCGATCAGCTTGTTGTCGACGCCGCCCGTCAGGCCCTGATAGGCGCGGGTGGAGTCGTGAAAGCGATCCGACAGCACCCAGACGCCGTTGCGTAGGTTGGGGGCGATGAGCTGGTTGACGTGATCGAGCCGCGCCGCGGCGAACAATACGGCTTCCGCCCCAGCGCCCCAGCTTTCCGATCGCCCCTGCAGAATGAAGGAGCGGATAGCCTCGGCCTTGGGCGTGCCGCCCGGCTCGCGGGTGCGCACCGCCTCGACGTCATGCCGCTGCAGGTTTTGCAGCAGGCGCTTGACCTGGGTGGATTTGCCGACGCCTTCACCACCCTCGAAGGTGATGAAACGGGCGCGGCTGGTTTTGGGCGCTTCGAGCATAAGGACGTTCTATACGAGTCTCACAGCCAGCCAAGGGCAAGCTGCTTGAGGGCGTCGGTTGCCTTGCGCACGATGTCGCCCTCCTCGACCGTCTCTACGGCATAGAGCGGCGCCGTTTGCACCAGTTGTTCGTCGCAGAACACCCGCAGTTCGGCGATCTGGTCGCCCTCCATCACGGGGGGCAGCAAGGGGCCGGTGTAGTTCACCTGGGCATTGAGGCATTTGCGCGAGCCGCGCGGCAGATAGAGCGCCACTTCGCCGTCGCCGACCAGACCGACGCTGGCGCTGCTGCCGCCATAGACATTGGCATAGGCGACAATGGCGCCGTCGGGATAGGCAGCGACGCGCTCGAAGGCCCGGGCACCCCAGGTGATCAGCTTGCGCCCCTCTTCGGTGCGCTGCGCCATCGATGTCAGCCCGTGAATGACCGCGATCAGCCGGCGGCCGCCATCGTCGGTGGAGATCACCGAGCCATAGCCTGCGGCTTCGGTATGCCCGGTCTTGAGGCCATCGACCCCGATGCCGAGTTCGACCAGCGAGTTGCGGTTGGGCTGCTTGATGCCGTTCCACTCCATCTCCGGCTCGGAGAAGTAGTGATAATAATCGGGAAATTCACGGATGAGGTAACGCGCCAGATCGGCCAGGTCGCGGGCCGTGACATACATGTCCGGGTCCGGCAGGCCGGTGGGGTTGGTGAAATGGGAATCGGCGAGGCCGATTTCCTCGGCCAGCTCGTTCATCATGGCGGCAAAGCTGCCTTCCGACCCGGCAATGCCTTCGGCCAGAATGATCGCCGCATCATTGCCCGACTGGATGATGACCGAGCGGACCAGGTCTTCGACCGGGATCTGTGAATTGAGGTCGGCAAACATGGTCGAGCCGCCGGACGAGGCACCACCGGTGCGCCAGGCATGCTCGGACACGAAGAACTGGTCGTTCATGCTCAGCCGGCCCGACTTGATCTCGTCAAAGACCACCGCGATCGTCATGAGCTTGGCCATGCTGGCCGGCTCCATGGGCAGATCGGCATCTTTCTGGAAGATGACGGTGCCGGAATCGTGGTCCATCAGGATGGCGAACTTGGCCAAGGTGTCGAAGTCGGCCTGCGCCAGCGCCGGCAGTGAAAGAGCCAGGAAAGCAGCGAGAACTTGCAGGATTTTCGTCACGGTGGTCCCCCATTCACGACGTCATTTCCCGCGAAGGCGCCGATCGCAAGAATGGCTTCCCGCTTTCGCGGGAATGACATCGTGAGTTTAATCCAGTCTTAGATTAACGAGCCCGAGTTCGCGAGCCAGATCAAGAACATCAATGCGTGATACGCCTGGTTTGAGATAGGTGAGCGACAGTTGCGTTGCAGCGCGACCTTGCACGGTCACCGGCGTCTCCGCGACGGCGCCCAGCAGGGCGAAACGCTCGGCCAGCGCAATGGCATTCCCCTGATCAGCGAAAACGCCAAGGGTGAGGTCAATCTCGCGCGCATCCGCATCCATCGACTGCACCCAGTCTTCGAGACCTGGCGCCCGCGTCGCCATGGCATTGACTGCGGCATGGGCCGTGCCGATTGCCGCATCCTGCTCTTCTGGCGTGGTGTCGGCATAGGAGAACAGGCTGCCGAAGAAGTTGCCGGCGATATCGGCAAGGCTGTTGGTGTTGTCGGCCTGGGCGAACTGGGTGTTGCCGCCGCCGAAATCGGCTGGGCCGGAATAGCTGGCCATCAGCATGCGGGTATCGTCGCCCTCGAGCGGCGCCGGGCCGACATATTCGGCTTTGATGTTTGTGTGGCCGTTGTTGACGTAGCCCAGCATGCTGGCTGCGCGGTAGGACAAATCCATGATGCGGCCGGGCATGTAGGGGCCGCGATCATTGACGCGGACGATCACCGAGCGGCCATTGGCCTGGTTGGTGACGCGGACATAGGATGGCAGCGGCAGCGTCGGATGCGCGCCGGTAATCGCATTGGCCGAGAAGATTTCGCCATTGGCTGTGCGGCGGCCGTGGAAATCGGCGCCATACCAGGAGGCGTCGCCGGTGGCGACGTAGTCAGGATCTTCGGCGGGGGTATAGACATTGCCGCGCACGGTATAGGGCCGGCCGACCTGATAGCGGCCACCACCTTTGGGCGGGTTGGGATTGGTGGTGACCCGAGGCGAAACCGAACCATATTCGGAGCCGAAGGCAGCGCGATTGACCGTAGCCCCCAGCCCGCCGCCGCAGGCCGCAAGCATGGGCGCGACAAGGGCCGCCAAGGCGACAAGGCGAATGGCATGGCGCCAGGGGGTCGTCGTCACGGTACGCAATACTCTACACTGACTACACGCGAGCGCGGATCATAACGCGATCAGGCAGCACTCGCAGTCAGTTAGCGGTTTTCTGGTTTCGGCCAGGTTAAGGGGAACAGACTGTTAGCCTTTGCCGTAGCATTTGATGCCAATGCGAGCGCGATCGGGGACAAATGCGACCTGCACATGCGCTTGCGCACTTGCTGATATAAAGATATCTTTATGTCATCGGAAAATCACCGAACCGAGGTAGATGGCGATGAGCCAGGTCAATGACGCCCATATCCCCGACTGGAACGAGGTCCGCGCTTCGCTGGCCGAGGCGGCGCGCGAGCGCATCCTGATTCTGGACGGCGCCATGGGCACCATGATCCAGCGCCTGAAGCTGACCGAGGAGAATTTTCGCGGCACCCGCTTCAAGGACTGGAACCTGCCCCTGCAGGGCAACAACGACCTGCTGGTGCTCACCGAACCCAAGATGATCGAGGACATCCACTTCGATTACTTCATGGCCGGCGCCGATATCGCCGAGACCAACACCTTCTCGGCCACGTCGGTGGCGCAGGCCGACTATGCCTGCGAAAGCGCGGTCTACGACATCAACTACCAGGGCGTGATCGTGGCGCGCCGTGCCGCACAGCGCGCCGAGGCCGTGGACGGTCGCCGCCGCTATGTCGCCGGGGCGCTGGGGCCGACCAACAAGACCTCGTCCATGTCGACGGACGTCAACAGCCCCGGCCACCGCGCCATCACCTTCGACGAGCTTGTCATCGCCTATGGCGAAGCCGTGCGCGGGCTGATTGATGCCGGCGCCGACCTGCTGCTGTTCGAGACCATCACCGACACGCTCAACACCAAGGCCGGCATTTTCGCGGCGCAGCGCCTGTTCGAGGAGCGCGGCATCGACGTGCCGATCATGATTTCGGGCACGATCACCGATCTTAGCGGACGCACGCTCAGCGGTCAGACGCCCACGGCATTCTGGTATTCGGTGCGCCATGCCAATCCGCTGACCATCGGGCTGAACTGCGCCCTGGGTGCCAACGCCATGCGCGCGCATTTGGCGGAGCTGTCGGATGTCGCCGACACCTTCATCTGCGCCTATCCCAATGCAGGTCTGCCAAACGCCTTCGGCCAGTATGACGAAACGCCCGAATTCATGGCCGAGCAGATCGAGGGCTTTGCCGCTTCGGGCTATGTCAACATCGTCGGCGGATGCTGCGGCTCGACGCCGGACCATATCCGCGCCATCGCCCAGGCAGTGAGCAAGCACCAGCCTCGCGTGGTGCCGGAAGCCGAGAAACTGCTGCGCCTGTCGGGCCTCGAGCCCTTCACGCTGACGCCCGAAATTCCGTTCGTGAATGTGGGCGAGCGCACCAACGTCACCGGCTCGGCACGCTTCCGCAAGCTGATCACGGCCGGCGACTACACCGCCGCGCTCGATGTCGCCCGCGACCAGGTGGCCAACGGCGCCCAGGTCATCGACATCAACATGGATGAAGGCCTGATCGACTCTAAGCAGGTGATGATCGACTTCCTCAACCTGCTGGCCGCCGAACCCGACATCGCCAAGGTGCCGCTGATGATCGACTCGTCCAAGTGGGACGTGATCGAGGCGGGCCTCAAGTGCGTGCAGGGCAAGGCACTGGTCAATTCCATCTCGATGAAGGAAGGCGAAGAGTCCTTCCTGCATTACGCCCGGCTGGTCCGCTCCTATGGCGCCGCCGTGGTGGTGATGGCCTTCGACGAGCAGGGCCAGGCCGATACGCTGGAGCGCAAGGTCGAGATCTGCTCGCGGGCCTATAAGCTCCTGACCGAGGAAGTCGGCTTTCCGCCGGAAGACATCGTCTTCGACCCCAATGTCTTCGCCGTCGCCACCGGCATCGAGGAGCATAATGGCTATGGCGTCGCCTTCATCGAGGCGACCAAGGTCATCACCGACACCCTGCCCCACGTACACATCTCGGGCGGTATCTCGAACCTGAGCTTCTCGTTCCGCGGCAACGAGCCGGTGCGCGAGGCGATGCATGCGGTGTTTTTGTACTATGCCATCCAGAACGGCATGGACATGGGCATCGTCAATGCCGGCCAGCTCGCGGTCTATGAGAGCATCGATCCCGAACTGCGTGACGCCTGCGAGGACGTTATCCTCAATCGCCGCGAGGACGCGACCGATCGGCTGCTGGCACTGGCCGAACGCTATCGCGGGACCGCCGGCAAGGAAGCCGCCGCCAAGGACATGAGCTGGCGCGAGAAGTCGGTCGAGGAGCGCATTTCCTATGCGCTGGTCAACGGCATCACCGAATTCATCGACGCCGATACCGAGGAAGCGCGGCTCAAGCTGCCGCGGCCGCTGCACGTCATCGAAGGCCCGCTGATGGCCGGGATGAGCGTGGTGGGTGACCTGTTCGGCTCGGGCAAGATGTTCCTGCCGCAGGTGGTCAAATCCGCCCGCGTGATGAAGCAGGCCGTGGCCCATCTCCTGCCTTTCATGGAGGCCGAGAAGAACGCCGACGGCAACGCCACCGGCCGCCAGAGCGCCGGCAAGGTGCTGATGGCGACGGTCAAGGGCGACGTGCACGACATCGGCAAGAACATCGTCGGCGTGGTTTTGAGCTGCAACAACTACGAGATCATCGATCTCGGCGTGATGGTGCCGACCGCCAAGATTCTGCAGACCGCCCGGGAGCTCGATGTCGACATCATCGGGCTCTCCGGCCTGATCACGCCGTCGCTCGACGAGATGGTGCATGTGGCGGCCGAAATGGAGCGCGAAGGCTTCGAAATTCCGCTGCTGATCGGTGGGGCGACGACCAGTCGCGTGCATACGGCGGTCAAGATCCACCCGCGCTACAATGCCGGCCAGGCCGTTTACGTCAACGACGCCAGCCGCGCCGTGGGCGTGGTGGGCAGCCTCTTGTCCAAGGACACCAAGGTCGCCTTCATCGAGGATGTCAGGGCCGAATACGCCAAGGCAGCCGCGGCCCATGAGCGGGCCGAGAGCGAAAAGCAGCGCGTGCCGCTGCAGAAGGCGCGCGCCAATGCCTTCAAGCCCGATTGGTCCGGTTACACACCGCCCAAGCCGAGCTTCCTCGGCACCAGGGTGTTCGAGGACTTCGATCTCGAAACGCTGGCGAAATACATCGACTGGACGCCCTTCTTCCAGACCTGGGAGCTCAAGGGGCGCTATCCGGCCATTCTCGAGGACGAGCGGCAGGGCGAGGCGGCGCGCCAGCTCTGGGCCGATGCCCAGGCCATGCTCAAGCAGATCATCGATGAGAAGTGGTTCCGGCCACGCGCCGTGGTCGGTTTCTGGCCGGCCAACGCCAATGGCGACGATATCCGGCTCTACACCGACGAGGGTCGCGCCGAGGAGCTGGCGACGCTTTTCACGCTGCGCCAGCAGCTCAGCAAGCGGGACGGCAAGCCCAACATGGCGCTGGCCGACTTCGTGGCGCCATCGGGCACGCCCGACTATATCGGCGGCTTCGTGGTGACGGCAGGCATCGAGGAAGTGGCGATCGCCGAGCGCTTCGAGCGGGCCAATGACGACTACTCGTCCATCCTGGTCAAGGCGCTGGCGGACCGTTTCGCCGAGGCCTTCGCCGAAGCCATGCACGAGAAGGTGCGCAAGGAACTCTGGGGCTATGGCGCCGATGAGACCTTCGCACCCGACGAGCTGATTGCCGAAACCTATCGCGGCATCCGCCCGGCGCCGGGCTATCCGGCCCAGCCGGACCACACCGAAAAGACCACTTTGTTCCGGCTGCTCGACGCCGAAAAGAATGCTGGCGTGACCCTGACGGAAAGCTTTGCCATGTGGCCGGGCTCGTCGGTCTCGGGCCTCTATTTCAGCCACCCGGAGGCCTATTACTTCGGCGTGGCCAAGGTGGAGCGCGACCAGGTGATCGACTATGCCGAACGCAAGAACATGCCTGTGGCCGAAGTCGAACGCTGGCTGGCGCCGATCCTGAACTACATTCCAGGCCCGGCCATCGTGGCGGCGGAGTGATGTCATGGGCAAGATCGACCAGATACCCGTAACGGTGGTGACCGAGCCGCGGCTGCTGGCGCTCGACGCCGACACGGCCCTGCTTCGCCTGCCCGCCAATTCCGGGCACGGCCACGCAGACGGCGCCAGTTGCATCGCCTGCGCCATGCGCACCGATGTGCGGGCGCTGCTGTTCGATTTGCTCGAAGAGGCCAAGCAAGGCATCCGGCCGTCGTTCAAGAGGGTCGTGGTGGACGCCAGTGCGGTACTGGATACGGCAATGGTCATCGCGGCGCTGCAGGGCAAGCTGCCGGCGCAGGCGCTGCGCGATCATACTGTGGCGCGGCTGTTTGTCCTGGCTGGGGCGGCCTGACTTGCGCCCCTACCTCGCCCCTCCGGGGAGAGGTCGACCCGAAGGGGCGGGTGAGGGGTCTCTCCTCCGCACCTCACCCAGTAAAGGCCCCTCACCCGGCGCTGCGCGCCGACCTCTCCCCACAGGGGCGAGGTAAAGGCGCTAACCCTGAAACCGCACCAGCGGCGTGTCCGCGCGCATATATAGCGGGTGCTTTGGCGAGCCATCGCCGTTGGTGCCGAAACACCAGAGTTCCGCGCCATCACCCCGCAACGCCTCGACCAGAGCCTTGCCGGCTGGCGCCAGCGCTTTGTTGAGCTTGCCATGGCAAAGGATCACCAGGTCGGCACCGGTTGCGGCCTTGCGGATAGCCGGCAGATTTTCTGCCGAAACCGCCACCACGCCTGATACCAGCAACATCTTGGGATCAGTGGCGCGATAGTCCCCGACATTGGCCTTCACCATCGCCGAATAGCCCTCGCGTTGGGCGAAGGTCCATTCGCGGGCGCAGGTCGGGTCATTGGCGGTGGCGTCGGCCGTGCTCGGATTCATGCCGATGAACAGCACATAACGATCGGGAAACGCCTCGCCGGTCCAGCGACGCATGAGTTGGCGGTAGCGACCGTCGGCGCTGAAAGTGGCGTCGCCCTTGACGCCGGGCATCAACGGCAGGCGCACCTTGCCGCCGGGGTCGTGGGCGGCAGCACTCATGCCGTCAGGTCGCTCGGCGGCACGAGGCCATTGATGAGCGAGGCGGTCGTGATGGTGTTGGCGAGGAGGCACGCAATGGTCATGGGGCCAACGCCACCCGGGACGGGGGTGATGGCGCCCGCGACTTCGGCGGCTTCCTTGAAGGCCACGTCACCCAGCAGGCGCGTCTTGCCTTCGCCGCGTTCCGGCGCGTCGATGCGGTTGATGCCGACATCGATGACTGTGGCGCCCGGCTTGATCCAGTCACCCCTGATCATTTCCGGACGGCCGACGGCGGCAATGACGATATCGGCCTGGCGGACCATGTCCGGCAGGTTGCGCGTCTTCGAATGGGCCATGGTGACGGTGCAGTTCTCGCGCAGCAGCAACTGGGCGATCGGCTTGCCGACGAGATTGGAGCGGCCGACGACGACGGCATGGAGGCCCGACAGGTCGCCCAGCGTATCGCGCAGCAGCATCAGGCACCCAAGCGGGGTGCAGGAAACCGGTCCCGGCAGGCCGATGGCGAGCTTGCCGACGCTGGCCGGGGTGAAGCAATCGACGTCCTTGGCCGGATCGATGGTGTTGATGATCTTGAGCGGATCGATCTGCTTGGGCACGGGCAGTTGTACCAGGATGCCGTGAATAGCTGGGTCGGCGTTGAGCTTTTTGACCAGGGCCAGCACTTCGGCTTCGCTGGTATCCTCGGGCAGTTCGTACTTTTCCGAGTGCATACCCATTTCAAGCGTCTGCTTGGCCTTTTGCGCCACATAGACCTGGCTGCCCGGATCATGGCCGACGATCACCACGGCAAGGCCCGGCGTGATGCCATGCTCGGCCTTGAGGCGCGCCACATGGCCGGCAATGCGGCCCCGCAATCCCTCGGCGAAGCGCTTGCCGTCGATGATACTTGCCGTCATGGGGACCTCCAAAGCCGATGTGCCGCAGCAATAGAAAACGCGGCAGCGTTCGTCTACCGTCTTGGCGACGAAAGCGGGAGGAAGCGATGGCCTATGAAGCCAAGACCAAGGCCGATACCGGCGACGTGGATGAGTTCATCGCCCAGATCGATGATCCGGCGAAGCGGACCGACAGCTATCGGCTAATCGAGATGATGCAGGACGTGTCGGGCGAAAAGCCCGTGTTGTGGGGCACTATGGTGGGCTTCGGCAGGTACCACTATCGCTATGCCAGCGGGCACGAAGGGGACGCGCTGCGCATCGGCTTCTCGCCGCGCAAGGCCGAGTTCAGCCTCTATGTGCTGTCCGATTATGCCTTCGGGGATATCAAGGACCAGACCGAGGCGCTGCTCGCCAGGCTGGGCAAGCATCGCACGGGCAAGTCGTGCCTCTATGTGAAGCGGCTTGATGACATCGATCTGGGCGTATTGCGGGAGCTGGCGGAACTGTCGGTGCGGCGGATGGACGTCGCCTATCCCCGATAAGGAAAAAGGCTGCAATGACGGAAGTCATTGCAGCCTTGGGGAATATCGGCCAACCGCGCTGTTGAGGGCTTGGGGGACAAGCGGCCAACACGACATTCCTCGCTCACCAGCTGCATGGGTCGCTTGCCGTGCCAGTGAACTGCCTCAAAAGATGGTGGAGAATTGCGGCAATAAAAGTGGCCATCACTCCGATGTGAAATAGCCGGCAGACCGGCCGCACTGTTGAAGCGCCGCCGCGAAGCTGTCATGCAAGAAGGCTAGACGCTGCCGCAATTCAGCGCGATTCCGAAAAAGACGGCAGGCTCAATCCGGGGCCTGTGAAAAGAAAGAGCAACATGACCACGATCAGCCCGCCCCGCCTCGACAAGCAATCGTTCACCGACCCCGAGAAGGCGTGGCAATACCTGGCTGATCTCTATCACCGCAATACCGGCTTCATCCGCGGGCACCTGGCTGACCTGGCCAAGGGCGTGGTGCCCGAAGGCCGGGTGCGCGCCTGTTATCCGCAGGTGGAGGTGCGCTCGACCAGCTACAGCAAGCATGAGAGCACCCTGCCCTATGGGTTCCTGCACACGCCGGGCCTGTACCGGACGACGGTGACGGCGCCGGACCTGTTCCGCACCTACTTCCAGGAGCAGTTCACCGTCATTCTCAAGAACCATGGCGGCACCATCGACATCACCGAAAGCGACACGCCGATCCCGCTACATTTCGCGGTCAATCCGAGCGAGCGCATCGATGGCCAGGCGCTCAACGCGCTGAACATCCCGCTGCGCGACGTGTTCGATGCGCCGGACCTGGGCAATACCGACGACGAGATCGCCAATGGCACCTTTGTGCCACCCAAGGGCGGACCGTACCCGCTCTCGGCCTTCACGGCGCCGCGGGTGGACTATTCGCTGTTTCGGCTGAGCCACTATACGGGCACCGACGCCGCTCATTTCCAGAACTTCGTGATCTTCACCAACTACGCCTTCTACATCGAAGAGTTCTGCCGCGTGGCCAAGCGCTACATGGCAGACGGCCACGCGCATTATGAGAGCTTCATCGAGCCGGGCAATGTGGTGACCGACAACGCCTTGCGCGGCGGCAATGTGGCGGGCACGGCGCCGGTGCGGGCGCCGCAGATGCCGGCCTATCACCTGACGGCCGATCGTGGCCGCGGCATCACCATGGTCAATATCGGCGTCGGTCCGTCCAACGCCAAGACCATTACCGACCATATCGCCGTGCTCCGCCCGCATGCCTGGATCATGCTGGGCCACTGCGCCGGCCTGCGGAACAGCCAGGAACTGGGCGACTATGTGCTGGCCCACGCCTATGTGCGCGAGGATCACGTGCTCGACGCCGACCTGCCGCTGACCGTGCCGGTCCCCGCCCTTGCCGAAGTGCAGGTGGCGCTGGAACAGGCGGTTGAAGAGATCACCCAGACCGAAGGCATCGAAACCAAGAAGATCATGCGCACCGGCACGGTCGCGACCTTCGACAACCGCAACTGGGAACTGCGCGACCAGACCGAAATCACCCAGCGACTGAGCCAGTCGCGCGCCGTGGCGCTGGACATGGAGAGTGCCACCATCGCTGCCAACGGCTTCCGCTTCCGCGTGCCCTACGGCACCCTGCTCTGCGTCTCCGACAAGCCGCTGCATGGCGAGCTGAAGCTGCCGGGCATGGCCTCGGACTTCTATCGCACCCAGGTCAACCGGCATCTGCAGATCGGCTTGCGGGCGATGGAGATCCTGCGGGATCAGCCGGCGGAGCGGCTGCATTCGCGGAAGCTACGGAGCTTTGCCGAGACGGCGTTCCAGTAGTCGTGGCGCAGTCGGCTCTTACCTGGCTCTTAACGGCGGTGGGGGTAGCGACCGTATTCGCCTCTGTCGGCGCTTTCGTCTACGGCTTCGCTCGACTCTGGATGCTGGCAGCGCGCGACGCTAGAAAAGATCAGGGCATCAGTCGGTCAGACGCGCGCTTTGCGGCGCAAGCGCGAGTTGGTACGCCGGAATATCTGAAGTACGTGAAAATCGTCGGTGTAGCCTGGCTTGGTGGAGTGTTGGGAAGCGGCGCTATTTTCGTTGCGCGGGCGATAATCTAGGTCTCGCATCATGGTGCGGCGGAAGCAGCTCCGCCCCGAGAGCGAAGATGAGACGGAACAAAAAAGCCCGGCATCGCTGCCGGGCTTTTGCGTTTCCGTCCACCGAAAATTACCGGCCCTTGACCACCGAGTAGCCGGCATACTTGGCCGAGGTGCCGAGCTGCTCTTCGATGCGGATGAGCTGGTTGTACTTGGCCAGGCGATCGGAGCGCGACAGCGACCCAGTCTTGATCTGACCGCAGTTGAGCGCGACGGCGAGGTCGGCAATGGTGGAGTCTTCGGTTTCACCCGAGCGATGCGACATCACCGAAGTGTAGCCGGCGCGATGCGCGGTATCGACGGCGTTGAGGGTTTCGCTGAGCGAACCGATCTGGTTGACCTTGACCAGGATCGAGTTGGCGACACCCATCTTGATGCCCGAGACGAGGCGCTGGGTGTTGGTGACGAAGAGATCGTCGCCGACGAGCTGCACCTTCTTGCCGATGGCGTCGGTCAGGGCCTTCCAGCCTTCCCAGTCGTCTTCGCCCATGCCGTCTTCGATCGAGATGATCGGGTAGCGGTTGGCCAGGTCTTCGAGGAAGCGGACGTTTTCTTCGGAAGAGAGCGACTTGCCCTCGCCTTCCATGGCGTATTTGCCGCCCTTGTAATATTCGGTCGCCGCGCAATCGAGGCCGAGGAAGATGTCCTCGCCCGGCTTGTAGCCGGCCTTTTCGATCGAGCGCATGATGAAGCCCAGCGCGTCATCGGCCGACTTCAGGTTGGGCGCGAAGCCGCCTTCGTCGCCGACAGCGGTGTTGTGGCCTTCAGCCGAGAGACCCTTCTTGAGGGTGTGGAAGATTTCCGAGCCGATGCGGACCGCGTCGGCCAGGCTTTCGGCGCCAACGGGCAGGATCATGAATTCCTGCATGTCGATCGGATTGTCGGCGTGCTGGCCGCCGTTGATGATGTTCATCATCGGCACCGGCAGGACATGGGCGTTCGGGCCGCCGATATAGCGGTAGAACGGCAGTTCGCTCGATTCGGCGGCGGCCTTGGCCACGGCTAGCGACACGCCGAGAATGGCGTTGGCGCCGAGCCGCGACTTGTTCGGGGTGCCATCGAGCTCGATCATGGCCTGGTCGACGCCGAGCTGATCGAGGGCGTCCATGCCTTGGATCTCGTCGAAGATCACCGAATTGACGTTCTCGACGGCCTGGGTCACGCCCTTGCCGGAATACTTCTTGCCGCCATCGCGCAGCTCGACGGCTTCATGGGCGCCGGTCGACGCGCCCGAAGGAACGGCGGCGCGGCCGAAGCTGCCATCATCGAGCACCACATCGACTTCAACCGTGGGATTGCCGCGGCTGTCGTAAATCTGGCGGCCGGTGACGTGGATGATCGAAGACATGGAAAGCCCCTTGATTGCACGGTGTTTGCGCCTGTCTAGACGCTGAGTGTGACAAGGAAAAGGGGCAGGCAGCAAATAATTGCCGCGAGCCCCGGCAGCGCGCCCCCGCATCATGAAACCGGCAGCACTTGCGGGCGGGAGGCGTTCCGGCTAACCCTCCCTTGTATTAGCGCTAATGCGCCGGAGGACCTTTATGCCCAAGCCGTTGATCAAGCAGGTTGCCCATACCTGTATTTTCGCCCGCGACCTCGATGCCACCGAGGCCTTCTACAACGATGTCTTCGGCATCCCCACCGCCTTCACCTTCAGGCGCGGCGAGGAGAAGATCGGCTACTATCTCGACTTCGGCGCGCGGACCTTCATCGAAGTGTTCCGCAAGGCCGAGTCGAGCTTTTCCGAGACCAACCAGATCAACCACATCTGCCTCGAAACTGAGGACCTCGATGGCCTGTTGGTCCATGTGCGCAGCAAGGGCGTCGATATCACCGACAAGAAGCTGGGCGTCGACGGTACCTGGCAGGCCTGGACCAATGACCCGAACGGCGTGAAGCTGGAGATTTTCCAGTACACGCCGGACAGCCTGCAGTTCAAACCGCATGGCGCGGTGTGCCAGGTGACCTGGTAGCGATCAGCCAGGCGTGTGCACCTGGCCATCGCCGATGAGCCAGGTCACCGCCTCCTGCACCGCCTCAAGCGAGGTATAGCGCGGCGCGTAGCCCAGCAACCGCCGGCCCTTCTCGATCGAGCAGTTGGGCGAGCGGAAAATGTGTTCCCAGGTTGCCTTGGCCTCATCAGCGTCCTGCGATTTCGCCCAGTCCTCGAAACCGACAAAGCTGAGCTTGGGCTCATGGCCGAACCAGCGATACATCGCCTCGGCATAGCCGCGGAGAGTCACCGCCGAAGCCGAGACGGCATGAAAGCTCTCGCCGATCGCGGCGGAGCGATTGTCGATGGCCAGCATCACCACCTGCGCGACGTCGTCGGCATGCACGTGATGCACCGTCTCCAGCCCGAAATTGGCCAGGGCCAGCGTTTCGCCGCGGGCGATCGTGCTGAACACGGCCGGGTTGAAATGCCCGGCGGGATTGAGCGGCGCCCAGCCCGGGCCGACGATGTGGCCGGGATGCACGATGGTCGCCGGGAAGCCGCGTAGCTGGGCCCGGGCCAATAGGTCCGCCTCGATGGCGGCCTTGGCGACACCGTACTCGCCAAACGGGTATTTGGCCGCGGATTCCGGGGTCGGCACGACGGCAGAGGCACCGTGCGTCCAGATCGTACCGATATGGATGAAGTGGCGCACCCGCCCCTCCAGGGCATCGGCGAGCTGGGTGTTGCTGGCCTCTTTGAAGCAGATGAGATCGATGACGATATCGGCATCCAGCGCGGCGATCGCTTGGCCAAACCGTCCGCTTGCCTCCTCGGCTTCCCGGTCGAGCACGACGGAAGTCACATGCCGCCAGACCGAGCTTTGCTGATAGGGCTTGGCGACGCCGCGGCTCACCGCGGTCACCGCGTGGCCGGCTATCACCAGGCGGGGTATCAGATAGGTGCCGATATGTCCGGTGGCGCCAATGACAACGACTTTGCTCATTTCGGCTCGTCCTTCTTGTGGCCGTCGATATGTTTCTCGGCCAGGGCCTTCTCGCTCGCCTGCTTGAGCCTTTCCGCCTTGGTCTGGCCGAACAGCACGCGATTCTGCGCGGCCTGCACTTCCTTGGCGGCGCGGGCCTTCTGCTTGCGGGCATTCTTGAGGTTGATGATTTCGGCCATGGCGGTTTCCTGAAGCGTGTCGCGCCGTTGCCGCAACTTAACAGAGCGTCCGGCTTGAATGGAAGATCAGGCCGGACGCTGCAGTGCCAGATAGACGCTGTCGCACCATTCCTCGCCGAGCAGGAACGTGCGCTCCGCGCGCCCCGTTTCCGTGAAACCCAGCCGGGTCAGAACCCGCAGCGAGGCCGCATTGCGCGGATCGACATCGGCCAGCAGTTCGGTAGCCGTGGTGTTACCGAATGCGTGGTCGATGAAGGCGGCAGAGGCCTCGGTGGCAAAGCTGCGGCCCCAGTAGTCGGGGTGGATGATGAAGCCGAAATCGGGCAGCCGCCCTGCCCCGACATCGCCGATGACGCGGCCCTCGAACTCGATGAGGAAATCCTCGCCGCCCGCGGCAGTGCGAGCGATTTTCTGCTCCAGCCACGGCCGCGTCACGTCGCGGCTGGCATGGGGCAGCGTCGACCAATAGCGCACGGCCGGCGGACTCGACATGATCGCGAACATGGCGTCGAGATCATCCATGCGCGGGCGGCGCAGCAGCAGCCGCTCCGTCCCGATTTCCATCAGACCAGCCGGCTCTGATCCATTGCCGCGGCGATGAAGCTGGCGAAGAGCGGATGCGGCTCGAAGGGCTTGGACTTCAGTTCCGGGTGGAACTGCACGCCGATGAACCACGGATGGTCAGTGCGCTCGACGATCTCCGGCAGCTTGCCATCAGGCGAGACGCCGGAGAACAGCAGGCCATTCTTTTCGAGCAGCTTGCGGTAATCCATGTTCACTTCGTAGCGGTGACGATGGCGCTCGGAAATGCGGGTGCTGCCATAGATGTCGGCCACCCGCGAACCGCGGGTGAGCTGGGCCGGATAGGCGCCCAGGCGCATGGTGCCGCCAAGATCGCCCTCAGCGCCGCGCTTTTCGGTATCGTTGCCCTTCACCCACTCGGTCATCATGCCAACGATCGGCTCCTTGGTCGGGCCGAACTCGGTGGACGAGGCATTCTTGATGCCGGCGGTGTTGCGGGCCGCCTCGACGCAGGCCATCTGCATGCCGAAGCAGATGCCGAAATAAGGCACGTCCTTGACGCGGGCGAAGCGAGCAGCCTCGATCTTGCCGGCCGAACCGCGCTCGCCGAAGCCGCCGGGCACCAAGATGCCGTGGACATGCTCGAGATACGGCGCCGGGTCGTCGCGCTCGAACACCTCGCTGTCGATCCATTGCAGGTTGACCTTGACCTTGTTGGCAATGCCGCCATGGGTCAGGGCTTCGCTGAGCGACTTATAGGCATCCTTGAGGCCGGTATATTTGCCCACGATGGCGATATTGACCTCGCCCTCGGGGTTGTGGAGGCGGGTCGAAACGTCCTGCCAGGCGCTGAGATCGGGCTCCGGCGCATCGCCGATGCCGAACGAAGCCAGGATTTCGCGGTCGAGGCCTTCCTTGTGATAGGCCAGCGGCACGTCATAGATCGAGCCAACGTCGAGGCCCTGGATAACGGCGCTTTCGCGGACGTTACAGAAGAGGCTCAGCTTCTTCTTCTCGCCCTCGGGAATGGGGCGATCGCAGCGCACCAGCAACACGTCCGGCGCGATGCCGATGGAGCGAAGTTCCTTCACCGAATGCTGGGTCGGCTTGGTCTTGAGCTCGCCGGCCGAGGGAATATAGGGCATCAGCGTGAGATGCAGGTAGCAGGTATGACCGCGCGGCAGGTCGTTGCCGAGCTGGCGGATGGCTTCGAAGAATGGCAGGCCCTCGATATCGCCGACCGTGCCGCCGATCTCGACCAGCACGAAGTCGAAGTCGTCATTGCCCTCGATGACGAAATTCTTGATGGCGTCGGTGACGTGCGGGATGACCTGCACGGTGGCGCCGAGATATTCGCCACGACGCTCCTTGGCGAGAATGTCCGAATAGATGCGGCCGGTGGTGATGTTGTCGCGCTTGGTTGCAGCACGGCCGGTGAAGCGCTCGTAGTGCCCGAGATCCAGATCGGTCTCGGCGCCGTCATCGGTGACGAACACCTCGCCATGCTGCGTCGGCGACATGGTGCCCGGATCGATGTTGAGATAGGGGTCGAGCTTCCTCAGGCGGACCTTGTAGCCGCGCGCTTGCAGCACGGCGCCGAGCGCCGCCGATGCAAGACCTTTACCCAATGAGGAGACCACGCCTCCGGTGATGAATACGTACCGAGCCATGGGCGTTCACCTTAATCACATCAGCGTCGATTCGTAGAGCTGGCAGTCGGCTCTACACAAAAAGAAGAAGGGGATGTTTCCATCCCCCTCTTTGGTTTCGCCTTGCGGCGGTCAGTTGGTCGCCGGAGCGGCCGGCGTTTGGGCCGGCGTCTCCGCCGGAGCCTCGGGCACAGGCAGCTCGCTCGATGCTTCCGGCGTCGCGGCCGGCGCAGCCTCGGCGGCGGGCGCAGTCTCCGTGGTTGCCGGAGCGGCATCGGTCGCCGGCGCAGTCTCGGTGACCGGAACCGGGAGATCGGAGACCGGAGCCTCGGGCTGCAGCGCGTTCAGGGCATCCAGAACATTGGTCGGGGTCTCGCCGTCCTCTGTCGTGGTGGCGCCTTCGAGAATGCTCGAGGTGCCGCGATCGAGTTCGGAGAGAATGGTCAGGCCAATGGCCGTCGCAAAGAACAGCGTCGCCAGAATCGCCGTGGTCCGGGTGAGCAGGTTGGCCGAGCCGCGCGCGGTCATCAGACCACCGCCACCACCACCAATGCCCAGCGCGCCGCCCTCGGAACGCTGCAGCAGGATGACTGCGATCAGCGCCAGGACGATCAGCAAATAGGCCACAATCAGGACGTTCGCCATTGTGTCTCAGTCTATAGGTCTAAGCAAAAGATGCGGCGTCTTACACGCCTCGCGCCGCAAACACCAGAGGCCGACCGGATTTTCCGGCCAGCCCCTGGCGCATGCGCGCTATACGGCGGAGATAATGGTCGCAAAGTCCTTTGCCAAGAGGCTGGCGCCGCCAACCAGGCCACCATTGACGTTGTCGAGCGCCAGGATCTCGCGGGCATTCTGCGGCTTGAGCGAGCCGCCATAGAGAATGTGAATGCCCTGCCCCTTGTCGCCGAAGCGATCGACAAGCTGCCGGCGGATCGAATTGTGCATCTGCGCAATCTCGTCATTGCTCGGCGTGCGCCCCGTGCCGATGGCCCAGACAGGCTCGTAGGCAACGATGACATCGTGCTGCCCGGCGGCCTCGGGAATGGAACCGGCAAGCTGGGCCGCCACGACGGAATCGGCATTGCCGCCATCGCGCTCGGATTCGGTCTCGCCCACGCAGATGATCGGCTTGAGCCCGGCGCCGATGGCAGCCTCGGCCTTGGCGCGCACCAGGTCATCTGTTTCGCCATGTGCGGCGCGGCGCTCGGAATGGCCGACAATCACATATTGGGCCCCGGCATCGGCCAGCATGCCGGCGGCGATATCGCCGGTATAGGCGCCCGACGAAGCCGGGTGACAGTCCTGGCCGCCGGCCAGAATACCGCTGCTCGCGCCCTGCCGCGCCACGGCGGAAAGGATGGTTGCGGGTGGGCAGATCACGACCAGAGCGCGCGGCGCATCGCCGGTCGTCAGCATGCCGGCCAGGGCCGTCAGCTCGTCCAGCGAGGCCCTGAGGCCGTTCATTTTCCAGTTCCCTGCGATCAGCGGCGTTATTATCGTTGTCACTCTTTGCTCCTGCTGCCTCTTGCACCGGGCCAAGGATTGCCCTAACCCCGGCTGTCAAAATGGATTACTAGTGCCCTCCCGCTGGCGCGGTAAAGCCTCATGTTGCCCAACTGGAACGTCTCAGATGCTCGATAGTTTGCGTGTTTTTGCAAAATCCTGGCCCGGCAAGATCATGGGCGCCTGTCTTTTGGTGGGCCTGGCCGGCTTCGGCATCAACAATGTCATCACCGATCTGGGCAGCAATACCGTCGCTCGCGTCGGCGACGAGGAAATCAATTCGCGCGAGTTCCTGCGGGCCTATCAGAGCCAGTTGAACCAGGTCGCCCAGCAGCTCGGCTCCGTGCCGACCGCGCAGGACGCCGTCAATCTGGGCATTCCCTCGATGGTGCTGCAGAACCTGGCGCAGGACGCGGCGCTCGATCAGCTCGCCAACGGCTTTGGCCTGGGCGTGTCGCAGGCCAAGCTGAGCGAGATGCTGCGCCAGGATCCCTCGTTCCAGAACGCCCTGGGTGCCTTCAGTGCCGACAGCTTCCGCCAGGTGCTGCAGATGAGCGGCCTGACCGAGGCCGAGTATTTCGAAGACCAGGGCGACGCCGCGCGGCGCCAGCAACTGATCCTCAGCCTGTTCGGCGACACCAAGCTGCCCGAAACGGCGGCGAGCCTGATCAACCGCTATGTGGCCGACCAGCGCACCATCGAATATTTCACGCTCGGCGAAACCAATATCGAAACCCCGGCTGCGCCGACCGAGGCAGAGCTTGCCGCTTACCTCACCGAGCACCAGGCCGAGTTCCGCACGGTGGAAACCCGCAAGGTGCAGATGCTGCGCCTGTCGGTCGCCGACCTTGCCGCGACCAAGGTGGGTGAGATCACCGAGGATGCGATTGCCGCCGAATACGAGCGCACCAAGGCCAGCCTCACCAAGGCCGAGCGCCGCACCATCCAGCAGGTCGTGCTCAATGCCGAGCAGGTAACCGCCTTTGAAGCCGGTCTTGCCGCAGGCACGCCCTTTGCGACCCTGGTCACCGATGCCGGCCTGACGGCCACGGACCTCGGCACGCTAACGCAGACCGAGATCAACGATACAAGCCTTGCCACCGCGGCATTCGGCGTCGCCGACGGCGGCTTCGTGATCATCGACGGCGTTGCCGGCAAGCGCGCCGTGCATGTGTCGGCCATCGAAGCCGGCGGTGTGCCGTCGCTCGCCGATGCGCACGACCAGATCGCCAACACCCTGGCTTTGGCACAAGCCCGTACCGACCTGGCCGACGTGCAGGACGAAATCGAAGAACTGCGCGCTGCCTTCCGCCCGCTGACCGAGATCGCCGAGCGCTATGGCCTCGACCTCTATGAGGCCGACGTGACCGCCAGCGGCGCCGAACTGACCGTTATCCCCGACCTCGCGACCGAAGACGGTCCGCGCGTCACCCAGGCCATCTTCAAGGCCGAACAGGGCGCGCTGACGGCCGCCATTCCGCTGGCCGGCAATGCCAACCTGTGGTTCGACGTCACCGCCATCGAGCCGGCGCGCGACCAGACGCTGGACGAAGTGCGCGAGCAGCTCACCGTCACGATGACCAACGAGCGCGTCAACAACGCCATCCTCGCGGCGCAGGCCGATGCCGTGAAGCGGCTCGATGCCGGCGAGGCGATTGCAGATGTCGCCGCCGCCTACAACGTCTTCCCGCAGCTCAGCGCCCCCTTCACCCGCTTCGGCGCGCAGGACGGCACCATCGATGGCGCGGTGGCCCAGGCGGCCTTTGCTGGCGACGCCACCCATCACGGCTCCGCCGTGAGCCAGTCGGGCGAGTTCATCGTCTTCCAGGTGACCGACCTGACCGAACCCGCGGCTCCGCTCGAAGCCTCGGCCAGCGCCACCCTCGAAAACGAGGCCCGCATCGGCATCTATGGCGATTTCGTCACCGCCGTGCGGGACGATGCGCGCATGGTCATCAACCAGCAGACCCTGCAACAGGTGCTGGCAACCAATACCGGCCTGTAGTCAACAGGCCGGACTTCCCACCCAAACTGGACACCATAACGATGGGCGACGACTTCTATCAGCGCTTCTCCGAGCAATACGATGCTGGAAAGTCGCAGATCGTCTGGCGTCGCATCGTGGCGGACCTCGAGACACCTGTCGGGACCTACCTGAAACTGGCGCAGGGCCGGAAGAACACCTTCCTGCTCGAATCCGTTCAGGACGGCACGACGCGCGGCCGCTACTCCATCATCGGCAGCCAGCCCGACGTGATCCTCAAGGTCGAGGCCGGCCAGGCGTCGATCAACCGCTCCGCGCAGATCGATGAGGCCAGCTTCGAGCCCCTGCCCGATCTGCCGCTCAACGCACTGCGCAACCTCGTCGCCGACAGCAAGATCGACGTGCCCGAAGGGCTGCCGCCGCAATCGGCCGGCGTCTATGGCTTCCTGGGCTACGAGATGGTCCGCTACATGGAAGTGCTGCCCAACAGCAATCCGGACCACCTGCAATTGCCCGAGGCAACGCTGATGCGGCCGTCGCTGCTGGCGATCTTCGATACGCTCAAGGACGAGCTCTACCTGACCGCCCCGGTCTATGTGCGATCGGGCGTCACGGCAAAGCAGGCCTATGAAGCCGCCGAAGCCCGCATCGACGATGCCATCGCCCGGCTGGGCCGCGCTTTGCCGACCACGCCGGCTCTGCCCGATCTCGAATCCATCGCCGTCAGCAGCAACACGTCGAAAGACGAGTATTTTGGCATGGTGGCCAAGGCCAAGGAGTACATCACGGCCGGCGACATCTTCCAGGTGGTGCTGAGCCAGCGCTTCGAGGCCGAATTCACCCTGCCCCCGACGGCGCTTTACCGCGCGCTGCGCCGGACCAATCCCAGCCCCTACATGTATTTCCTCGATTTCGGCGACTTCGCCGTTGCCGGCTCGAGCCCGGAAATCCTGGTGCGCGTGCAGGATGGCGAGGTGACCATCCGCCCGATCGCCGGCACCCGCAAGCGCGGCTCGACCCCGACCCGCGACCAGGAACTGGCAGCCGAGCTGCTGGCCGACCCCAAGGAACTGGCCGAACACCTGATGCTGCTCGATCTGGGCCGCAATGACGTGGGTCGCGTCGCCAAGACCGGCACGGTCAAGGTGACCGACAAGTTCTTCCTCGAATACTACTCCCACGTCATGCACATCGTTTCGAACGTGGTGGGCGTGCTGGACCCTAAATACGACTTCGTCGACGCGCTCTCGGCAGGCTTCCCGGCCGGCACGGTTTCCGGCGCGCCCAAGGTGCGGGCGATGGAGATCATCGACGAGCTGGAGAAATCGCGCCGCGGCATCTATGGCGGCTGCGTCGGCTATTTCAGCGCCGACGGCACCATGGACACCTGCATCGTGCTGCGCACCGCCATCCTCAAGGACGGCAAGCTCTATGTGCAGTCCGGCGCCGGCATCGTCGCCGACAGCAAGCCCGAACTCGAGCAGCTAGAATGCGAAAACAAGGCCCGCGCCCTTTTCAGCGCCGCCGAGGAAGCGCTACGCTATGCCGGCGAGGCGAGGATCGGGCAATGATGGCGCAGCTACCCAATCAACAACGATGGCGGAACTGGTTCTAAGCACCGAACCCGTTCCCAACTGCCGCGCTGGAGCCAGATAAATGACCCGCACGCTCGTCATCGATAACTACGACAGCTTTACCTACAACCTCGTCCACTTCCTGGGCGAGCTCGGCGCCGACATCACCGTGCACCGCAACGACAAGATTACCCTCGACGAAATCGCCGCCATGGCGCCCGAAGCCATCGTGCTGTCGCCCGGCCCCTGCACGCCCAATGAAGCTGGCATCTGCCTGGCATTGATCGACCGCTTCAAGGGTGAGGTGCCGATCCTGGGCGTGTGCCTGGGTCACCAGGCCATCGGCCAGGCCATGGGTGGCGACGTGATCCGCGCGCCGCACCTTGTGCATGGCAAGACCTCCAAGATCCACCACACCGGCAAGGGCCTGTTCCGCGGCCTCAACAACGATTTCGAAGCAACGCGCTACCACTCGCTGATCGTCAAGCAGGACACCCTGCCCGAGGTGCTCGAAGTCACCGCAACCACCGATGATGGCCTCATCATGGGCATGCAGCACAAGTCGTTGCCCGTCCACGGCGTGCAGTTCCACCCCGAGAGCATTGCCAGCGAAAACGGCCACGCTCTGCTGCAGAATTTCCTGAACCTGGCCCGCGATTTCAACCAGAAGCGGGCCGCGTGATGGATATCAAGGCAGCACTCAACAAGATCGCCGACCGCAAGGACCTGACGGGCGAAGAGATGCGCGGCGTGATGCGCACCATCATGGCCGGCGAGGCCACGCCCAGCCAGATCGGCGCCTTCCTCATGGGCATGCGCATCAAGGGCGAAACCGTCGGCGAGATCGCCGCGGCGGTCTCCATCCTGCGCGAGCAGATGGTACCCGTGGCCGCGCCCGAAGGCGCCATCGATATCGTCGGCACCGGCGGCGACGGCGTCGGCAGCCTCAATATCTCGACCACCACGGCTCTCGTTGTCGCGGCAGCCGGCGTGCCGGTCGCCAAGCATGGCAACAAGGCCCTGTCATCCCGCTCCGGCGCATCGCAGGTGCTGGAGGCGCTGGGCGTCAAGCTCGACCTGACCCCCGATCAGATCGGCCACACCATTGCCAATGCCGGCATCGGCTTCATGTTCGCGCCCAGCCATCATCCGGCCATGCGCCATGTCGGCCCCTCGCGCGCGGAAATGGGCGTGCGGACGCTGTTCAACCTGCTGGGCCCGCAATCCAATCCGGCCGGCGTGCGACGCTACCTGCTGGGCGTCTATTCCCAGCAATGGGTCGAGCCTGTGGCGGCCGCCCTCCTGGCCAACCGCGCCATCAAGGCCTGGGTGGTTCATTCCAGCGAAGGCCTCGACGAACTCTCGACCTCAGGGCCTAATTTTGTCGCCCAGATCGCCGATGGCGACTTGCGCAGTTTCGAACTCAATCCCGAGCAGGTCGGCCTCAAGCTGACCGACCCCAAAGGCCTGCTCGGCGGCGAGCCGGCCGACAATGCGGCGGCTATGATTGCGCTGTTCGAGGGCGCTCCAGGCGCCTATCGTGAGACGGTCCTGCTCAATGCCGGCGCGGCCCTGCTGGTGGCCGACAAGGTTGCCACCATCGAAGACGGCATTGCGCTGGCTCGCGACACGATCGACAGCGGCAAGGCCAAACAGACACTCGCCCGCCTCGTGGCGGTATCGAACGGACGCGATTGATGACCGACATTCTCAAGCAGATCGAAGCCTATAAGCGCGAGGAAATCGCCGCCGCCAAAGCCATGCGCCCATGGGCCGAAGTGGTGGCGCAGGCGCATGACCAGCCCGCCCCGCGCGGCTTCGTTCGCGCCATCAAGGCCAAGCGCTCCCAGGGTCACTATGCGCTGATCGCCGAGGTCAAGAAGGCCAGCCCATCCAAGGGCCTGATCCGCGCCGATTTCAACCCGGCCGAGATCGCCCGCTCCTACGAAATGGCCGGCGCCGCCTGCCTCTCGGTGCTGACCGATCGCCCCAGCTTTCAAGGGTCGCCCAGCTACCTGATCGAAGCCCGCGCCGCCACGCAATTGCCGGTGCTGCGCAAGGATTTCCTGTTCGAGACCTATCAGGTCGCCGAAGCCCGCGCCTGGGGCGCTGACTGCATCCTGATCATCCTGGCCGCCGTCGGCGACGACGTAGCGCGCTACCTGCTCGACGCCGCCGAAGAGTGGAAGATGGATGCCCTGGTGGAAGTACACGACCAGCTCGAGCTGGACCGCGCCCTGGCGCTGGGCGCCGAGTTCATCGGCATCAACAACCGCAACCTCCGCACCTTCGAGACCACGCTCGAGACCTCGGTCAATCTGGCGATCGGCGTGCCGAAAAACACGCTTCTGGTCAGCGAAAGCGGTATCGTCACCCACGATCATGTCGTCATGCTCGACCAGCGCGCCGGCATCGGCACATTCCTCGTCGGCGAAAGCCTGATGCGCCAGGACGATGTCACGGCCGCCACGCGCGCCTTGCTGATGGGCGCGCCGCAGGCCGTGCGCTGATGGCCCAGGGCCTCACCCACCTCAACGCCAAGGGCGAGGCGCATATCGTCGATATCGGTGACAAGGCGGTTACGCGTCGGCGCGCTGTAGCGCAGGCGCGGGTTGTGGCCCAACCTGAAACGGTTGCGACCATCATGGGTGGCGGACTCAAGAAGGGTGACGCCCTCGCGGTCGCCCGCATCGCCGGCATCATGGCGGCCAAGAAGACGTCCGATCTCATTCCCCTCTGCCATCCCATCCCGCTGACCAAGGTCAGCGTCGAGATCGAGGCCGACGGCGCTACCGCGATCCTGATCCATGCCACGGCCGAGACCACCGGCCAGACCGGCGTCGAAATGGAAGCCCTGGTCGCGGCTTCCACTACCGCGCTGACGCTCTACGACATGGCCAAGGCCATCGATCGGGGCATGACCATCACCGATCTCTGCCTGCTGGAGAAATCCGGCGGCAAATCGGGTGACTTCAGCCGGCCTGATTCAGCAAAATGAGCCTGCTCCCGGTCGACGACGCCATTGCCGCCATCCTCCAGCGCGTGCCGGCTCCGATTGCCGAGCAGGTTTCGCTCGCCCAAGCCACCGGCCGAGTCCTGCTGGAGCCGGTCGTCGCCACGCATGACCAGCCGCCATTCAATGCCAGCGCCATGGACGGCTATGCCATGCGCGCCGCCGACGTCGTCGCGGGGCACCGGCTTTCCATCATCGGTACGTCACAAGCCGGCGCCGGTTTTGCGGGCACTGTTGGCGCAGGCGAAGCCGTCCGCATCTTCACCGGCGCGCCGGTTCCCGCAGGCGCCGATACCGTCATCATGCAGGAAGAAGCGGTGGTCGATGGCACCCACGTCTCGTTCACCGCGCCGGCCCGCCCCGGGCACAGTGTCCGGCCGCTGGGCAACGATTTCGCCCACGGCCAAGTCCTCGTCGACCCCGGCACGCGCCTCGGCCCCATGCAACTGGCGGTGGCCGCCGCCGCCAATACCGCCACGCTCACGGTGGCCAAGCGCCCGCGCGTAGCGCTGCTGGCCACCGGCGATGAACTGCTGCTGCCCGGCGAACAATTAGGCCCCGACCAGATTGTCGCCTCCAACAGCTTCGGCCTTGCCCCCCTGCTCGCCCCCTATGCCGCCGATGTGACCGACCACGGCATTGCCCGGGACGATCGCGACCAATTGCGCAACAAGCTGACTACTATCTTTGCCGGCGAACCGGACATCCTGATCACCACCGGCGGCGCCAGCGTGGGCGACCACGACATCGTCCAGGAAATTCTTCTCGAACTGGGCGTCACCCTGGATTTCTGGCGCATCAACATGCGCCCCGGCAAGCCGCTGATGTTCGGCACGCGCGGCAAGACCCTGGTCTTCGGCCTCCCGGGCAATCCGGTCTCGGCCATGGTCACGGCGATCGTCTTCATCAAGCCGGCTCTGCGCCACTGGCTCGGCCACGCCGAACCGTCAGCATGGCGCCTGCCGGTGGCCGGACCCACGCCGCCCAACACCGCCCGCCGGCACTTCATGCGGGCCCAGTTGCTGCATACCCCGACCGGCCCTGAACTGATGCCGATCTCGCAAACCGACAGCGGCCACACCTCGTCGCTGGCGCATGCCGACATGCTGATCGTCCAGCCCGAACACGATCCCGGCCAGTTGCCCGGCGCTATTGTCGAAGCATTGGCCATCGACGCCTTCTGACAATCTAGTCGGCGCCAAAACTGTCGCTTCAGCAAGCATATTGCGGAACATAACTGGAACACGTATAGTCGTTCTGCCTATGTTCCGATTCTCTCCCCGAGGGGCCCATGCTGACGCGCAAACAACACGAGCTGCTGATGTTCATCCACGAACGGATGAAGGAAAGCGGTATCCCGCCATCATTCGATGAAATGAAGGATGCGCTCGATCTGGCGTCCAAGTCCGGCATTCATCGGCTGATTACCGCCCTCGAAGAGCGCGGCTTCATCCGTCGCCTGCCCAACCGGGCGCGAGCGCTGGAAGTGGTCAAGCTCCCCGATTCGATGAACCCCTCGCTCGGCGGCCGCAAGGCACGCTTCGAGCCATCGGTCATCGAGGGCAATCTGGGCAAGGTGGCGTCGCCGCCCTCGCGCATCTCGGCCACCGAAGATTATGTCCGACCCATCGCCATCCCCGTCATGGGCCGTATCGCCGCCGGTACGCCGATCGAAGCCATCCAGACCCATTCCCATACCATCATGGTGCCGCCAGAAATGCTGGGCGCCGGGGAGCACTACGCGCTCGAAGTGCGCGGTGACTCCATGATCGATGCCGGCATCTTCGATGGCGACACCGTCCTCATCAAGAAGCAGGATGCCGCCAGCACCGGCGAGATCATCGTTGCTCTCGTTGATGATGAAGAAGCCACTCTCAAGCGTCTGCGCCGCAAGGGTAATACCGTGGCGCTCGAAGCGGCCAACCCGGCCTACGAGACCCGCATCTTCCCGCCGGACCGCGTCAAGGTCCAGGGGCGCCTCGTCGGCCTGCTGCGGAAATACTGATGCGTGCCGCCCGGCTTTTCGTCCTGGCTTTGCTTGCCCTTCCCGTCGCTCCAGCGCTCGCCCAGGAGGCGAGCGTCAAGGAGACGCGGTGTTGGGTGGGCGACGTGACCTTCTCGGCCGGCGCCGGCATCAATGCCGGTGAATCGGCGGCCGTCTGCCAGGCGGGAACGGGCTGGCAGGAGGCGAAAGCTGGTGCGCCCGTCATAGGCTGCCTGCTCGAGGGCGAATTGTCCTCGGTCGGTGCCGTCGTGGGCATCCGCAACAACGACACCCTGATGCAATGAGCAAGCCTGATGGGTGGCCGTTTTGGCCGGCTGGATCGGGTCAATGCTGTGTCGCGAGAGCACAGAATTGGAGTGATCCCAGCCGCCATCGGCTGGGGCTGCTTGCATGGTTGGGGCGAGCGACTGGTGGCGGAAAAGCCTGGTTTCTTGGTCCGGGGAATGCCTGCCAGAAACGCAAAATGCAGTATCTGCAAACTCTTACTGGCAGCCATCTTGCAGAATGACCGGTTCCGTGCCACATAGGGGCATACGTTTTCAGCCTAAGTCGGCTGCCTGACGCCGGCAATCCCGGTCCGCGGCTCCTTCTCGACCATGCGAACGTTATGTCCCTTTGGCATGTTGCCATCGGATAACCGCTCGTTACGAGCAAAAAGGAACCTATCATGGCCCTCATCACCGGCACCGTGAAATTCTTCAACACCACCAAGGGCTTCGGCTTCATCTCGCCCGAAAACGGCGGCAAGGATGCCTTCGTCCACATCTCCGCCGTTCAGCGTTCGGGCCTCCAGGGCCTCTACGAGAACGACAAGGTGACCTACGAGCTCGAGACCGGCCGTGACGGCAAGGAATCGGCGACCAACCTGACCCTGCTCTAGTTTCTGCTACTGCAAGGCGAGCGCGCTTCGGCGCTGCTCACGAGAGGCCACTGCGATCATCGCGGTGGCCTTTTTGTTTGGCTCCTGTCGATAACAGGCGCGACGAGCCGGCCGATCAGCAGCCCCGCCGCCGCACCCAGCGCGACGAGGATGAAGGCTACGATGGCATTTGCCCCCACCGCCAAGAACACCCCGATACTGGCGCCCACCACCATCAAGGCGATCGTCACCATTTCCGACAGTGGTCGTCCCAAATTGCCCGGCATCGCGCATTCCCCCAAAGCTGCACCCAATGCAGCCTAGCAGGTCCCCGCGCCGTCGCCAGAAAAAGCAAAGGCCCGCACTTTCGGTGCGGGCCCTTTCATCTGGTCATCGCGATCAGTGGTTGTCGCGCGGCACGCCGTTGGTCTGCGCGATACGCTGGTACTTCTCGGCGGGCTTGAGGATAGCGCCATCGCCGAGCTGACCGACGATACCGCGCTGGATTTCCTGCCACGGCGTCTGGTGCTTGGGGAACTTGTAGCCACCCATCGATTCCAGGTCCGCACGGCGCTTGGCGATCTCTTCGTCCGAGATCAGGATATTGGCCTGACCCTTGTTGAGATCGATCCGCACCCGGTCGCCCGTGCGCAGGATGGCCAAGTTGCCACCCGCTGCCGCTTCCGGCGAGGCGTTGAGGATCGAGGGCGAACCCGAGGTGCCCGACTGGCGACCATCGCCGATACAGGCCAGGGCATGGATGCCCTTCTTGATCAGGTAGCTGGGCGGCCGCATGTTGACGACCTCGGCAGCACCCGGATAGCCGATCGGGCCGGCGCCGCGCATGAACAGCAGCGTGTTCTCGTCGATCTCGAGCGACGGGTCGTCAATCCGGTGGTGGTAGTCTTCCGGACCATCGAACACCACGGCCTTGCCCTCGAACGCGCCGGGGCTTGCCGGATTGTTGAGGTAGCGATCGCGGAACTCGGTCGAGATCACTGATGTCTTCATGATGGCGTTGTCGAAGAGGTTCCCGCGCAGCACGAGGAACCCGGCTTCGGTCTTCAGCGGATTGTCGAAGTGGCGGATGACCTTGTCGTCCTGGATCGTCGTATTGCGGCAGTTCTCGCCGATGGTCTTGCCGTTGACGGTGGGCGCGTTTTCGCGGATCAGGCCCTGGGTCATCAGCTCGTTGACCACCGCCGGCACGCCGCCGGCATGGTAGTAGTCCTCGCCCAGATATTCGCCGGCCGGCTGCAGGTTCACCAGCAGCGGCACTTTGTGGCCATAGGTCTGGAAATCCTGCAGTTCCAGCTCGACGCCGATATGCTTGGCGATGGCCTGGATGTGGATCGGCGCATTGGTCGAGCCACCGATGGCGGAATTGACCACGATGGTGTTGATGAAGTTGTCCTTGGTCAGGATGTCGGAGGGCTTGAGGTCCTCATGCACCATGTCCACGATGCGCTTGCCGGTGCGATAGGCCATTTCCTGGCGATCGCGATACGGTGCCGGGATAGCGGCCGAACCCGGTAGCTGCATGCCAAGCGACTCGGCCAGCGAGTTCATGGTCGTGGCCGTGCCCATGGTGTTGCAGTAGCCGGTCGAGGGAGCCGAAGACGCCACCAGTTCGATGAACTGCGGATAGTCGATCTCGCCGGCCGCCATCATCTGGCGGGCCTTCCACACGATGGTGCCCGAGCCAGTGCGCTCGCCCTTGTGCCAGCCATTGAGCATCGGGCCGACCGACAGCGCTATGGCGGGAATGTTGACGGTTGCCGCGCCCATCAGCATGGCCGGCGTGGTCTTGTCGCAACCAATGGTGAGCACGACGCCGTCGAGCGGATAGCCGTAGAGCACTTCGACAAGGCCGAGATAGGCGAGGTTCCGGTCGAGGCCAGCGGTCGGGCGCTTGCCGGTTTCCTGGATCGGATGCACCGGGAATTCAATAGCGATGCCGCCCGCTTCACGGATGCCTTCGCGCACGCGCTCGGCCAGCACGATATGGTGACGGTTGCACGGGCTCAGGTCCGAGCCGGTCTGGGCGATGCCGATGATCGGCTTGTCCGACTGCAGCTCTTCGCGCGACACGCCGAAATTCATGTAGCGCTCGAGATAGAGCGCGGTCATGTCCGGGTTATCGGGATTGTCGAACCAGGCGCGCGAGCGCAGCTTTTTCGGCGCCTCGCCGTGGCCATTGCCTGCAGTCATGTCATGTTCCTCTTGGATCCGCGGCCGCAATCAGGGCCCACGTTTGGAGCGGTTCTAACATGGCTTACGCCAGAGTGAAGGCGATTCCGAGGAAAAAATCATACAAATGAGAATCGGGCTTACCGATATTTCCCCACGCTCTGAAAATCTTACTAAACGAGGCGACCGAATCCGCCAATCGGAGTGGTCTGCGGCGCAAATTCGGACTGGCTGAAACGGGCACCAGCCATTAGGGTCGCGCCGCGTCGAGCCTGCCGCGGTGAGGAATATCAGTGAGTGAAATCGTAGACTGGGTTGCCGTGGATTGGGGCACGTCCAACCTTCGCGCCTGGGGCATCGGCCCCGGTGGCGCCGTGGCGTTCGAAAAGAGCTCGCCCAAGGGCATGGGCAAGCTGACGCGCGAGGAATTCCCCGGCGCCCTTGCCGAATTGCTGGACGATGTGGCGCCCGCCAATGCCGGCGCACCGCTTGATGTGCTGATCTGCGGCATGGCCGGTGCGCGCCAGGGCTGGCTCGAAGCGCCCTATCTCGAAGCGCCGACCGACCTGCGCGGCCTGCTCGATGGCGCCGTGCGGCCAACCATGCCGGGCGGGCGCATCACAGCAGCCATTCTCCCGGGCATCTGCCAGAAAGCCGGCGCCGACAATGTGATGCGGGGCGAGGAAACCCAGCTCCTGGGCCTGGCGACGCTCACCCCCGGATTTACCGGCGTGGTCTGCATGCCGGGAACCCATTCGAAATGGGCGCAACTGGCGGGCACCCGCATCGAGCGCTTCTCGACGGCCATGACCGGCGAAATCTTCGAAGTGCTGCGCACCCATTCGGTCTTACGCCACTCCCTTGGCGGCGACCTCGACGGCCCCGGCCGCGCCGAGGGCTTTGCCGCTGGTGCCGCCGCGGGGCTGGAGCATCCCGAACAGTTGCTCGGCACCCTGTTCCAGGTCCGCGCCGGTTCGCTCCTGTCTGGCCGCCAGCCGGATTGGTGCGCCGGCTACCTCTCGGGCCTTTTGATCGGCACCGAGATTGGCAGCAATCGTCATCTGATCGGCGCGCAACCCGTGCCACTGATTGGCTCGCCCGCGCTCTGCGCGCTCTACGCGCAGGTGCTGGCCATGATCGGCGCCCGGGGTGAGCCCAAGGATGCCACCGAAATCGTGCTCGCCGGCCTCAAGGCCGCGCGCAGCTTTGCCGCTTAGTCTGGAGTTCATAGCGAATGGACCATCGCCACATCATCGCCATCCTGCGTGGCATCACGCCTGCCGAAACCGTGGACGTCTGCAAGGCCCTGATCGCGGCCGGCATCACCATGATCGAAGTGCCGCTCAACTCGCCCGACGCGCTCACCAGCATCGCGCTGGCCTCCAATACACTGGGCGATGAAGCGGCCATTGGCGCCGGCACGGTGCTCAGCAAGAAGCATGTCTGGGCCGTTTCGGACGCCGGCGGCACCTTCATCGTTTCGCCCGACACCAACAAGCAGGTGATCGAGGAAACGGTGCGGCTGCAGATGCTGTCCTATCCCGGCGTCTTCACCCCCACCGATGCCTTCCGCGCCATCAAGGCCGGTGCCACCGGCCTCAAGTTCTTCCCCGCCGAAGTGCTTGGCCCCAAGGGCATCAAGGCCATCAAGGCAGTGCTGCCGCCGGACCTGCCGGTCTATGCGGTGGGCGGCGCCAACCCCGACAACTTCACCGAATATTTCGCCGCCGGCTGCACCGGTTTCGGCCTGGGCACCTACATTTACAAGCCCGGCATGACCGCCGCCGACGTGGCCGAACGCGCCGCCACCGCGGTGGCCGCCTATGATGCAGGGAAAGCCGCATGACCCAGACCGCCCGCCTTCTGCTCGATAGCCAATGCGCACTGGGCGAAGGCCCGATCTGGCATCCCGGTCGCCAGCAGCTTTTCTTCTTCGATATCAACGAACAGAGCCTGTTCGCGGTGACCGCGGCCGGCGAGATCGTCGATAGCTGGCTGTTCAACGAGACCGTCGCCGCCGCGGCGATCCTCGATGACCATACGCTGGTGCTTGCCACCGATACCGGCCTCAAGGAATTCGACCTCGCCACCGGCGGCATGAACCGCATCAACGAGATCGAAGCCGACAATCCAGATACCCGCACCAATGACAGCCGCGTGCACCCCTCGGGCGCCTTCTGGATCGGCACTCTGTCGCGCAGCAGCGAGGAAGAGCCGCGGGGCGCGGTCTATCACTACCGCGCCGGCCTGCTGACCACGCTCAAATCCGCCATCAGCATCCCCAACGCCACCTGCTTCTCCCCCGATGGCCGCATCGCCTATTGGACCGATACGCCGACCAAGAAGATCCTGCAGGTTGCCACCGACCCGGCGACCGGCCTGCCGATCGGCGAATGGACCCTGTTTGCCGATGTGTCCGACGGCCGCGGCTATCCCGATGGCGCGGTGATCGACAGCGAGGGCTATCTCTGGAACGCCAAGTGGGGCGGCTCCTGCGTGGTGCGCCACGCGCCCGATGGATCGATCGACAGGATCATCGAAGTGCCGGTGAGCCAGGTCACCTGCCCCGCCTTTGGCGGGCCTGACCTCAAGACGCTGTTCATCACCACGGCCAACAAGAATATGAGCGCCGAACAGCTCGCCGCCGAAAAGATTGCCGGGGGCCTCTTCGTCATCGACGTGGATGTCGCCGGCCTGCCCGAAGCTACCATCGTTCTCTGAGACCTTTGTTATGACCTCCCCTACCCTTGGCGTTTGCTACTATCCCGAACACTGGTCCGAGGACGTCTGGGAGAGCGATGCCGCCCGCATGGCGGAAGTCGGCATCCAATGGGTGCGCATCGGCGAATTCGCCTGGTCGCGGCTCGAGCCGAGCCCGGGCAACCTGACCTTCGACTGGATCATCCGTGCCATGGACGTCCTGGGCCGGCACGGGCTCAAGGTCGTGTTCGGCACGCCGACGGCAACGCCGCCGCGCTGGATGATCGACAAGCATCCCGACATGCTGGCCGTCGACATCAACGGTCGTCGCCGGGGCTTCGGCTCGCGCCGGCACTACGATTTCAGCCATCTCGGCTATCGCGAGGAATGCGCCCGCATCACCCGGCTACTCGCCGACGCCGTCGGCAATCACCCGGCGCTGGGCGCCTGGCAGACCGACAATGAATATGGCTGCCACGGCACGACCTATTCCTATTCGCCCGCCGCCAAGGAAGGCTTCCAGCGCTGGCTGGCCGAGAAGTACGGCACACCCGAAGCGCTGAACGAAGCCTGGGGCAATGTGTTCTGGTCGATGGAATATAGCCGCTTCGACCAGGTCGACCTGCCCAACCTGCTGGTCACCGAGGCAACGCCGGCCCACGACCTCGATTTCCGCCGCTATTCCTCTGACCAGGTCGCCGCCTTCAACAAGGTGCAGTTCGATATTCTCAAGGCCACGCGCCCCGATCTGCCGGTCATTCACAACTTCATGTCGCGCTACACCGAGTTCGACCATTACGACCTGGCCGAAACCCTCGATATCGCGAGCTGGGACAGCTATCCGCTTGGCCATCTCGCCGTCAGCGACGAGCCTGACGAGATCAAGCGGCTCTATATGCGCCAGGGCGATCCGGACAATGGCGCCTTCCACCACGATCTATACCGCGCCGTCGGCCACGGTCGCTGGTGGATCATGGAACAGCAGCCCGGCCCGGTGAACTGGGCACAGTTCAATCCGGATCCCCTGCCCGGCATGGCGCGGCTCTGGGCCTGGGAGGCCTTCTCCCACGGCGCCGAAGTCGTCACCTATTTCCGCTGGCGGCAGGCGCCCTTCGCCCAGGAACAGATGCATGCGGGCCTGCTGCGGCCCGATAGCGAGCCCGCGCCGGCCTATCACGAAGCCATGCAGGTGGCAGAAGAGCTCAAGGCCGTCGGCATGGCGGGCACCGCCGCCAAGGGCCGCGTTGCAGTGGTCTTTGACTACCAGAGCGAGTGGGCGTGGGAAATCCAGCCTCAGGCCAAGGGCTTCTCGCATGGCGCGCATGTGCGGGCGCTCTATTCGGCCTTCCGCAAGCACGGCATCGACATCGACGTGCTCCCGCCGAGCACCAAGAGCTTTGCCGGCTACGACATCGTCGCCATCCCAGCGCTGTTCGCCTGGAACGACGACCTGCGTACCGCCATCGCCGACTTCGATGGCCATCTGCTGATCGGCCCGCGTTCCGGCTCCAAGACGCAGAACTTTTCAATTCCGGCCAAGCTCGGTCCGGATTTGCCGAGCAACCAGCTCGACCTCAAGGTCATCCGCATCGACAGCATCGACCCCGCCCTCGAAATCGAGGTCAAGGGCAGCGGTGGCGTCCATCACTGGCGCGAGCGCATCGAGACCAAGGCCAATGTGGTGATCGAGGACGTGGAAGGCTGGCCCGTGCTGGTCAACCAGGGCAAGCTCTATTACCTGGGCGCCAGCGGCACCAAGGCTTTGGTGCAGCGCGTCGTCGACTACCTCATCGAGGAAGTCGACCTGCCCACGCTGGCCCTGCCCGCCGGCGTGCGCTGCCGCACCCGCGACGGCTTCCGCGTCTATGTGAACTACGGCACCCGCGCCACCACCCTTGCCCCGGCCAAGGACGAAGCGGGCTACGTGCTCGGCACGGCAGAACTGCCCGCCGCCGGTGTCACGGTGGCACGACTCGCCACGGCCGGGTGAGATTGGGAATGGCGGTGCGGATATCGAACCGCGCCGCCGTTTCGTCCCAGCGCAACCAGTGCACCCCGCCGGCCGCAAGCGCATCGGCATCGATGACCTGACTGCCGGTGCAACTTACTGGCGCGGGGCTGCGGGCAATGACCAGCGCGTGCAGCCCGCAATCCTCGGCAAAAGCCGCAGGGTTGCGGATCACCGCAACCGAGAAGCGGTCGGTGCTGGCAATGCAGCCCAGGCTGTCGCAGCGCAGGCCTTCGGTCGTCTCGACGATCGGCTCCTGATAGTGCTCGCTCCACACCTCCGTGGCAAAGCTGCCGGCCTTGCCGGAAATCAGCCCCATCCCCGTCGTCGTCCGCAAAGCCACGGCCTGCGTTGTATCGGCAATGAGAATGTCCGGCCGTTGGTCGAGGCCGACCAGCAGGACCAGGGGCACGGCGACGGCGGGGCCGAGCAAGCGCCACCAACTGTTGACGAAGGCGAACCAGGCGAGCGCCGCCAGCCCGATCATCAGCGCCAGACTGGTCAGCAATGGGTTACCGGTCAGCCCCTCGCTCCACTGCGCCACCAGCGTTGCGCCATCGACCATGCGGTCGATACCCCAGCCCATGATGGCCACGAACGGCGCCTCGGCGCCGAACGGCATGGCCAGCACCGAGAGCACGGCAAAGGGCATGATGATGATGGTGACGACCGGTAGCACCAGCACATTGCCCACCACGCCCAGCGGCGCTGTTTGCTGGAAGTGATACGCCGAGAACAGCAGCGTGGCCGTACCGGCGATGAAGCTGGTGACCGCCGTCGCCCAGATGGTGGCCCAGAGGCGCTGGCCCCAGTTGCGCTCGCCTGATGGGATCGGCCGCGGCATTTCGTAGATACCGATCAGCGCCAACACGGCCGCAAAGGATAGCTGGAAGCTCGCGCGGAACACGCTGGCCGGATCGATGACGATGATGGCCAGCGCCGCGATAGCGACATTGCGCATGGTCAGCGCCCGCCTTCCCGCCAATACGGCGCCGAAAATCAACCCCAGCATGATGGTCGAGCGGAGGGCCGGCACATTGCCAATGCCACCCGCCAGCAACAGATAGCCGGCGGCCGCAAGGATGCCGGCCATGGCCGCGATCTTCTTGACCGGCCAGCGGCTGGCCGTGGCTGGGATCGACGCCAGCAACAGGCGCAGCAGGAAGAATACCCCGCCGGCCACGATCGAGAGGTGCAGCCCGGAAATCGAGTAGATATGCGCCAGGCCCGAGGCGGCCATGGTCTCGCGGGTGTCGTCGTCGATGGCGCTCTGGTCGCCGACCACCATGGCGCGGCCAATAGCGGCGGACGGACCATCGAGCACCGCGTCGATACGGGCGCCAATCGCCATGCGCAGCCCCTCTATCGCCCGGGTCGGGTCTAGGCTGTCGCCGCTGCGTACCAGGGCAAAGTCGCCTGTCACATTGCCGTAGGCGCCGATCCCCGCGAAATAGGCATGGAACTGCCCATCGAACGCCCCCGGCAGGATAGGCCCTGGCACCGGCGCCAATCGCAGTCGCGCGCGGATGATGTCCCCCGGCGCGAGCAGCGGATCGGGGGGCACGACCAGCCGGGCCCGGGCGATGTCCACGGGTCTGTCGCCATCCACCGGCAGCAGACCCGAGACGACGATCCGGCGGCCCTCCGATGTCGCCGAGACGATCTCCTCCACCCGGGCCTCGTAGAGACCGTAGGCGGGCCGGGTCAGCATCGACGTGCCGAACCACTGGCCGTGCAGCGGCAGCAGGCAGAAACCGATCCAGCCGGCCGCGAGAAGCCCGATCAGCGGTAGAATGGCGGCGCGCCGGAGCAATAGTACAAGCACGACAAGCGCCGCGCCGACTGCCGCCAAAGCTTCTGGCATAGGTTCGACAGGCAGGGCCGGATAGGCGATCAACCCGGTGATCGCAGCGAAAGGCAGCAGCACGAAAAGCCGGCGCATGACCACCGGATCGAGCAGGCCTGCGCCCTCGATACTGGCAGTCGGGCGAAAGCGGATCGCCGGCGGCCTTGGCCGCAGCTTCGCCGGCACGGGCAAGGCGACCGCGCCTATCTCGCCCCCGCGTGTTTCCGCCTCCAGCACCCGCGTTGCCCCCGCCCTTGCGCTCGTGCGGCTCTATGCTACACACGGCGGCAAAATCCTCCAAGCACTCCGGTCTCATGTCCCAGGTCGTTACCCGTTTCGCCCCCTCGCCCACCGGTTATCTTCATATCGGCGGCGCCCGCACGGCCCTCTTTTCCTGGGCCTATGCCCAGAACAAGGGCGGCAAGATGCTGCTGCGCATCGAGGACACCGACCGCGAACGTTCGACCGAAGCTGCCGTCGTGGCCCTGGTCGATGGCCTCAAGTGGCTGGGCCTTGATTGGGAAGGCGAGCCGATCAGCCAGTTCGGCCGCGCCGCGCGCCATGCCGAGGTGGCCCACGAGCTGGTGAAGATGGGCCACGCCTATTACTGCTATTGCTCGCCTGCCGAGCTCGACCAGATGCGCGAGGAAGCCCGCGCCGCCGGCAAGCCACCGCGCTACAATGGCTATTGGCGCGACCGCGACCAGAGCGAAGCCCCTGCCGGTATCACGCCGGTGGTGCGCATCAAGGCCCCGTTGACCGGCGATATCGTCGTGGACGATCACGTGCAGGGCAAGGTCGTGTTCAAGACCGAGAACCTCGATGATTTCATCATCCTGCGGTCCGACGGCACGCCGACCTACATGCATGCCGTGGTAGTCGACGACCACGATATGGGCGTCACGCACATCATCCGCGGCGACGACCACCTGACCAATGCCGCCCGCCAGATCGTCATCTACAACGCCATGGGCTGGAACGTGCCGGAGATGGCGCATATCCCGCTGATCCACGGCCCGGACGGCGCCAAGCTCAGCAAGCGCCACGGCGCGCTCGGCGTCGAGGCCTATCGCCAGATGGGCTACCTGCCCGAGGCGCTGCGCAACTACCTCGCCCGCCTCGGCTGGAGCCATGGCGATGACGAAATCTTCTCGACCCAACAGATGGTCGAATGGTTCAGCCTCGAAGGCCTCAACAAGGGCGCCGCGCGCTTCGATTTCGTGAAGCTCGAAAACATCAATGGCCACTACATCCGCGAAGCCAAGCCGGATTACCTCTACCAGGTGATGCTCGATACGGCGGCCGAAGTGGGTCGTCACATCGATGTCGAGGGCCTCTCGTCCAACAAGGACACTGTGCTCGTCGCCCTGCCCGAGCTGCAGCCGCGCGCCAAGACGGTGCTCGAACTCATCGACCTGGCGCAGTTCATCTATGCGTCACGCCCGCTTGCTATCGATGCGGCCGCCTCGGCTCTGCTGACGCCAGATACCCGCGCGGTGCTCAAGGATATGGCCGAGACCTTGCGCGGCCTCAACGACTGGACGGTACCGGCGATCGATGCGGCCATGCGGGCGCTCGCGGAAGCCAAGGGGCTAAAGCTCGGCAAGCTGGCGCAGCCGCTGCGTGCCGCCCTCACCGGGCGCACCGTTTCGCCCGGCATTTTCGAAGTGATGGTGCTCATCGGCCGCGACGAAAGCATGGCGCGCCTGGAGGACCAAATCGTCGCTGTCTAGTGCTAAACGGAGGGTAAGCCTTGCTTACCCGTTGGTTGCGCCGGACAGGGAAAAACTGATACCCCTGCCAAGCAGCTATGACTGCCCAGTTTACGGCTTCGAGCGACCGGAATGATTGCGGACGCGGAGGCCTTCGAGGAGAGCTCAATGACCGACAAAGTCGCCAAACTCGTCATCGGGGACCAGACCCACGAATTTCCGGTCCTGTCCGGCTCGGTGGGTCCGGATGTGATCGATATCCGATCGCTCTATGCCAAGACCGGCATGTTCACCTACGATCCTGGCTTCACCTCGACGGCGGCATGCGACAGCGCCATCACCTATATCGACGGCGACAAGGGCCAGTTGCTCTACCGCGGCTACCCAATCGAACAACTCTCCGAAAAGAGCAGCTATATCGAAGTCTGCTACCTGCTGCTCTACGGCGAGCTGCCCAGCAAGGCACAGCTCGACGAGTTCAGCGAGCTGGTTACGCGCCACACCATGGTGCACGAGCAGATGCACTACTTCTACCGCGGCTTCCGCCGCGATGCGCATCCGATGGCCATCATGACCGGCGTGGTCGGCGCCATGGCCGCCTTCTACCATGACTCCACCGACATCAGCGATCCGCAGCAGCGCGAGATCGCCTCGATCCGCATGATCGCCAAGATGCCGACCATTGCGGCCATGGCCTACAAATATTCGGTGGGTCAGCCCTTCGTCTATCCGCGCAACGACCTCGATTACGCGTCCAATTTCCTGCACATGTGCTTCTCGGTCCCGGCGGAACCGTTCCAGGTGAACCCGACCATTGCTAAGGCGATGGACCTGATCTTCACCCTGCATGCCGATCACGAGCAGAACGCCTCGACCTCGACGGTACGTCTGGCTGGTTCGTCCGACGCCAACCCGTTTGCTTGTATCGCGGCCGGCGTTGCCTGCCTCTGGGGCCCGGCCCATGGCGGCGCCAACGAGGCGGCGCTGAACATGCTCAAGGAAATCGGCACCGTCGACCGCATTCCCGAATTCATCGCCCGCGCCAAGGACAAGTCCGACAACTTCAAGCTGATGGGCTTCGGTCACCGCGTCTACAAGAACTTCGATCCGCGCGCGACCGTGATGCAGAAGACGGCCAAGGAAGTGCTGGACCTGCTCGGCGTGCACAACAATCCGACGCTGCAGGTGGCCCAGGAGCTCGAAAAGATCGCGCTCGAAGACCCCTACTTCATCGATCGCAAGCTCTACCCGAACGTCGATTTCTATTCGGGCATCATCCTCGAGGCGATCGGCTTCCCGACCTCGATGTTCACCGTGCTGTTCTCGGTCGGCCGCACCGTTGGCTGGATCAGCCAGTGGAAGGAAATGATCGCCGACCCGCAGAAGAAGATCGGCCGCCCGCGCCAGCTCTATGACGGATCGCCGGCTCGCGACTATTCGGCGCTCAACGCCCGCTGATTCCAATGTGCCAGGATCCGGTTCGCCGGGTCCTGCCGCGAGAAATCGGCCTCGCCGGTCTCCATCAATTGCGCAAGCTCGCCAAAGGCCCCGATCTGGTCCTGGCGGGCTTTTTTGTTGTCGAGCAGCAGGCGGACTGCCGTCTCCATCGCAGCGGCGTCCGGCACGTCCTGGACCAGCTCAGGCACCGCCGGCCGATGCAGGATGATATTGGGCAGCGACACCGGCGGCCGGCCATGCCTGGCGTAAATCCGCGCCTGGTGCGGATCGAGCACATAGGTGACGACCATCGGCACCTGCGCCAGCGCCAGTTCCAGCGTCACCGTGCCGGAAACGGCCAGGGCTAGTACGGCCTGCCGATAGATCTCGGCACGCGCCGCCCGGTCGGACACGATCCGCACCGGCACCGGCCAATCCGCCACCTCGCGCGCAAGACGCTCGTGTAGCGACGGCAGGGTCGGAATGACCACGCCATTTAGTACCGGATGATTGCCAGCCTGAGCGGCCACCTGCCGGAACAGGGCCAGGTGCCGGCGCAACTCGCCATCACGGCTACCGGGCAGCAAGACGAGTGGTCCCCGCTCGACCGCGTCACGGACGATGCGTTCGCCCAAGGCGGGGTGACCGACATAGCTGGTTGCCGGCCCATCGAGGCGTTGCATCACGGCCGGCTCGAACGGCAGCACAGCCAGCACTTCCTCAAACAGCGGTTTGAGCTTGGCGGCGCGCTGCGGCGCGCGGGCCCAGACCGACGGCGCGACATAGAGGATGAGCTTGCCGGCATAGCCGAGCCGCTTGAGCCGGCGGGCCAGGAGCTTGGAGAAATCCTGCGAATCGACGAGCACGACGATATCGGGCTTCGCCTTGCGGATGGCGCGCGCGGTCTGCTCGATGCGCCACAGCAGCAGCGGCAGGCGCTTGACGACATCGCTGATGCCCATCACCGCCAGGTCGCTCATCGGATAGAGCGAGCGGAGGCCCTGTGCCTCGAGCTCATGGCCGCCGACGCCAGACAGAGCCAGCGTCACGCGCTGCTTGAGGCGAATGACGAGATCGGCTGCGATGCGGTCCCCGGAGGGTTCGCCTGCGAGAATGAACAGCTTGAGGTGCTCGCCGCCGGAGGCACTGGCCGGCGCGCTCATCTAGTCGGCGTCATGGCCGTTACGCGGCATCAGGATCGGCCGATCGGACGCAGCGGCAATGAAGCTGACCACGTCCTGCACCAGCGGATCGTTCTTGAACAGCTCGGTGGCGTCCTCGACGCGCTCGCGCAGGGTGCCCTCGCTGGCAAAGATCAGCCGATAGGCCGCGCGCAGCCGGTGAATGGCTTCGCGGTCGAACTTGCGGCGCTTGAGACCCACGAGGTTCAGCCCCGTCAGCGAGGCGCGATTGCCCACGGCCATGCCATAGGGAATGACGTCGCCATCCACCATCGACGCCGCGCCGATAAAGGCATGCGCGCCGATGCGGGTGAACTGGTGCACCACGCAGGTGCCGCCAAAGATCACGTTGTCGCCGATATGGCAGTGGCCGGCTATGCCGACATAATTGGCCATGATGACATTGTTGCCGATGATCGCATCATGCGCGACATGGGCGCTGGCCATGATCAGGCAGTCATTTCCGATCTTGGTCAGCATGCCGCCACCTTCCGTGCCCGGATTGATGGTGACCGACTCGCGAATGATGCAGCGCTCGCCGATGACCAGGCGCGACGCCTCGCCGTGATACTTGAGATCTTGCGGCCGATGGCCGATCGAGGCGAAGGGGTAAATCTGCGAGCCGGCGCCGATCTCGGTATGTCCGTCGATCGAGACATGCGAGATCAGTTCGACATTGTCATGCAGCACGACATTGTCGCCGACGATGCAATAGGGGCCAATTCGCACGCCCTTGCCCAGCCGGGCGAGCGAGCCGACGATCGCGGTCGGGTGAATGACCGCGTCGCTCACGAAGTGGCCTCGACGATCATCGCGGTGATTTCGGCTTCCGCGATAATAGTGCCGTCCACCATGGCCTTGGCTTCGTAGCGGCCGACATTGCGGCGGCGCTGGATCTTGGCGATGTGGAACTCGATCGTGTCGCCAGGACCGGCCGGCTTGCGGAACTTGGCCTTGTCGACGCCCAGCATCAGCACGATGTTCTTCTTACCGGTGCCCGAGTCATGCTTGATGACGATCGCGCCGGCCGTCTGCGCCATGCCCTCGATGATCAGGACACCCGGGAAGATCGGGTTTTCCGGAAAATGGCCCTGGAAGATCGGCTCGTTGAACGTGACGTTCTTGATGCCGACGGCGGTTTCGTCGCCGTCGATCTTGATGATTTTGTCGATCATCAGGAACGGATAGCGGTGCGGCAGGCTCTTCAGGATCTCGGCAATGCTCATGGCCCCAAGTTCCGTGGTCGGTGCGCTGTCGGTCATCCCCGCTTGTCCCCTTTGGATAGTTTCCGCACTACGGCGATCTCTCGCCAGAAATCTCTTATATCCTGCGCCGGCGCCCCAGCAAGTTTGCTGCCCGGCGGCCAGTTCTTGGTCACCGCAGCGCGGCCATGCACCACCGAGCCGGCCCCGATGGTCAGGTGGCCCGACGTACCGACGCCGCCACCCATCAACACGCCGTCGCCCACGATGGTGGAGCCCGAAAGCCCGCTCATCGCAGCGATGAGGCAGGAACGGCCGATTTTGCAGTTGTGGCCGATCTGCACGAGGTTATCGATCTTGGTGCCTTCGCCGATCATCGTGTCGCCCAGGGCGCCGCGGTCGATCGTGGAATTGGCGCCGATCTCCACCCGGTCCTGGATAAGCACCCGGCCCAGTTGCGGCACCTTGCGGTTGGACTGCCCGAAATCGAGCCAGCCAAAGCCTTCGGTGCCGATACGCACACCGGAGTGGATAACCACGTCATTGCCGATATGCGCGCAATCGATGGTGCAGTTGGCGGCGATGATGCAGTTGCGGCCAATCGTGACGCCGGCGCCGAGCACCGTGTTGGCGCCGATGATACTGCCGCGACCGATCTCGACGCCCGGGCCCACCACGACGTTGGAGCCGATCGACACGTCGCGCTCGAATACCGGTGCACCGAGGTCGTCCCGGCCTGAGGCGATCACCGCGCGGGTGCTGGACGGATAGAGGTGATCGAGAATATCGGCAAATAGCTGGTGCGGCTTGTCGGCGACGATGGCCAGCGCATGCGGCGGCACGACATCGCGCATCGCCGGTAGCACCACCACAGCCCCAGCCGAAGTCGCGCGAAGTTCTTCGATGTAGCTGGTATGCGCCGCCAGGGCGAGATCGCTGGCGCCGGCCAGTTCGAGCTCGGTCACGCCCGAAATCGACAGGCTGCTATTGGTGAGCCCAGCCAACAGGTCCGCGCGTTCCAGCGCAGTCAGGATGGCACCGATCGTATGCGGGCCGGCGAAGCGATGAAAACGGGTGTCGACCATCAGGTGTCACTTAAAAGAATTGAGCCGCGGTGCTTGCCGCCCGCGGCTCAATGAACTGTTTCATGCCACAACGGCTAGAACAAGCTGGACATCGTCAGCTGGAAGACCTGGGTACGATCCGCGGTCGACTTGTTGATCACGTGGGCAACGTCGCCACGCAGCGGGCCAAACGGGCTTTCCCAGATCAGCGAAGCGCCGATCGAACTACGCCACGGCACGTCGATGCTGCCGGGATCAACCGTGTTGCCATCGAGACGCGGAACATTCACGCCATCGACCCAGGCCGCATCGGCCCAGACTGCGCCGCTCAGGCCATAGCTCTCCGGCACGCCGGGAAGCGGGAACTGAACTTCAGCAGAGACACCGGCATAGGCAACGGCACCGAGATATTCGCCGTTCTGGATGCGCGGACCGATACCACGACCTTCGAAGCCACGGATGAGCTGCGAGCCCGCCGAGAACGCTTCCACCGAGTGGACGCCATTGCCGCTCAGATCGTTGATGATGCCGGCCTGACCGCGAAGGCTGGCGACGATGCCGCTATCCTCGATGACAGGCACGAAGTAGCGCGCCCGAGCTTCGGAACGAACCAGGCTGTGATCCCAACCGATATACTGCTGGGTGAACGTGGCCAGCATGCCTTCGGTCGGCTTCTTGTTATCGTCGAGCGTGTTGTAGGTCAGCGTGTAGCCGACGAAGCCCTTGTAGAACTCCTGGCCATTGGCAACGAGCAGGGAGTCGTCGGGGTTCTTGTCGACGATGACCTTGCGTTCGATGCCCGCAAACACGGTGCCCGACAGGTCGCTGGTCAGCGGGATGCCGACGCGGAACTGACCACCGGTCGATTCCGAACCATAGAAGCTCGATGCCGATTCATCGCTGATGCGGTGATAGACGTCCACGCCAGCCGAGACCTTGAGGCCCATGAAGCGCGGCTCGGTAAACGAGAAGTCGAAGGTGCGGCCGGACTGCGACGCGCCGATGGCGGCACGCAGATATTGGCCACGGCCAAGGAAATTCCGCTCGCTCAGCGACACTTCGCCCAGGATACCGTCGACGGTGGAGTAACCGGCAGTAGCGCCATATTCACCGGTCGACGTTTCGGTCACCGCGATATTGACGACAACCTTGTCGGCCGACGAACCCGGACCGGTCGTAACTTCGACAGCCGAGAAGAAGCCCAGCCCGTCGATGTTCTCACGGCCGCGAACCACCAGTGCACGGTTGAAGGGGTCGCCTTCAGCGAACTCGAGCTCACGACGGATCACGAAGTCGCGGGTCTTGGTATTGCCGGTGATGTTGATGCGTTCGACATAGAGGCGAGCGCCTTCGTCGACCAGGTAGGTGACGTTGAAGGTGCCGTTGGCGACATCGCGATCAAGACGAGCGCGGACGTCGACGAAGGAATAGCCCTGGACAGTGGCTTCATAGGCCATGTCCTCGATGGACTGTTGCAGGTCGCCGGCCGAATAGGCGCTGCCCTGCCCGGTCTGCACCGTGCCCTTGAGGGCATTGGTGTCGAGGCCGGCAATGCTGGTTTCGATGCCAACGTTGGAGAATTCGTACTTCTGGCCTTCATTGATGGTGAAGTTGATGAAGTAGGCATTCTTGCTGGCGTCATACTCGCCCACCGACGTCACCTGGACGTCAGGATAGCCGCGATTGGCGTAGAAGAGCCGGATGCGCTCGCGGTCGACGGCAAGCTTCTGCTCGTCATAACCGTCATCCTTGAAGAGCCAGCTCAGAATGCCGGTCTCCTTGGTGAGCATGTTGCTCTTGAGGCTGTTGGCCCCGATGTTGTTATTGCCGGTGAAGTTGATCGCCGCGATGCCCGCGCGATTGCCTTCATTGACGTTGAAGATGACGCGAACGCGACCATCGTCGGTCGCTTCGGTGCGCGCCGTCACGGCAACGGAAAGGAACCCGTCGCGATCATAGGCCTGTCGGATACTTTCGATATCCGCTGCCAGACGCTGCTGGGTGAAGATGCCGGAGGCCGATACGTCGACCATGGCGAGAAGCTGGCTGTCGGAGAAGCGGCGATTGCCCTCGAAGAGCACCGCGCCGACCAGTTGTTCCTGAGCCTGAGCAGTCACAACGCCAAGAAGCGGAACGCTGGGTCCGGCAAGCGGAGCGGCACCCAGTATCGCAAGCGCCAGGAGGGCGCCGCGCATCAGCTTGGTGGGATGGATCATATTATTATTGCCTTCTGCGACCAGGCCCGGAGAATCGCCATGCACAGCGCTCCCCCAAGCTAACTCCATTGCACCGTTTTACCGTCTTTTTAACCAAGGACAAGGCGGAAGCCTCGACGCGGTTAGCAAATGATTGGTGCACTTGTATTCCTGCAACACCTTACAAACCAAGGTTAACCAAGGGCTAACGCAGGATTCCGAAGTAGGCGAACAGTGTGTCGTTGAACAGCGTGAACACCATGAGTGCGAGAACCAGGGCAAATCCGAAGCGGAAGCCCATTTCCTGCACCCTCATGCTCAGCGGACGCCCCCTGACAGCTTCGATCAGATAGTACAATAGATGCCCGCCGTCGAGCATCGGAACCGGTAAAAGGTTGAAAATACCGATATTTAGCGAGAGCAGCGCCGTCAGGTTGATCAGCGCCACGATTCCAAGCGTCGCGACTTCGCCGGAAACCCTGGCAACCTTGACCGGCCCGCCCAACTGCTCGACATCGCCGCGGCCGACGAAAAAGTCGCCCAGAAACGCCGCCGTTCGCTGGATGATGAAGCGGATCTCTTCGACCGTCATGCCGATCGCTTCGACCGGGCCAGGCCGGTAGACCACCAGCTCGGACACTTCGGGCGCCGCGGGCCTCACCCCGATTCGACCGATGACCTGGACATTGCCAAGACGATCCTTGTCCTCTTCCGCCTTGGGCACCAAAGACACCGTCAGGCGGCGCCCCTCGCGCTCCAGCTCGACGCTGATGGCCTGTTCGGGCCTTGCGACAACGAGGTCCTGAAACGCGAGGAAGCCAGCGACCGCGATACCATCGACGGAAATGAACCGGTCGCCCGGCTGGATACCGGCCTGCTGCGCGGCCGAACCCTCGAGCACTTCACCCACCACGGCGGGAAGAACGGAGGCAAATACGCCCGCCACGCCCACGCGCTGGGTATTGCCGAAGCGATCCTTGTACTCGGCCGCATCAGGCACCAGGGCGATGGTTTGGCTTTCGCCGCCGCGCTCCAGCTCGATCGTCACCGAACGTTCGGGACTGGTCGCGATGAGACGGTCGAAGTCTTCAAAGCCATGCACCGCAAAACCGTCCACGGAGGTCAGGACGTCGCCCGGCTCGATTCCGGCTTCCTGGGCCACCGAACCAAGGTCCACGTCGCCGACGACCGGCGGCGTAACCACGCGGCCATAGCCGAGCAACAGGGCATAGAGGATGAGGAAGGTCAGGATGACATTGGCCATTGGTCCTGCGGCGACCACGGCAATACGCTGCCAGACATTCTTGTTGGCGAAGAGGCGCGGCGCCAGCGCCGGATCGACCTTGGCGACCGCCTCGGGATCGGGAACGCTGGCCGCATTCATATCGCCGGTAAAGCGCACATAGCCCCCCAGCGGGATCGCCGAAATCTTCCAGCGCGTGCCATGCCGGTCATTCCAGCCGATCAGTTCCTTGCCGAAGCCAATGGAGAAGGCGTCGATCGCCACGCCATTCCAGCGCGCCACTAGGTAGTGCCCCATCTCATGGACGAAGACGATCACGGTCAGGACGGCGAGAAACGGCACCACATAGGACAGGAGCCAATAGAGAAATTCGAACATGGTCTTCCTTGTTGAGCAGGATGCGGCGCAGCGCGCCACGCCCTACCAGTAGAGCAGCCCCTCGGCGACCGAGCCGTAGCCGGCATGCAGCGCGCCCACCAGCAGCACCAGCAAGATGCCAAATGTGAGGCTGTCGAGCCGGTCCATCAGCCCACCGTGGCCGGGGATGATATCGCCGCTGTCCTTGATGCGGAAATTCCGCTTGATCGCACTCTCGCCCAGATCGCCCAATTGGCCCAGCACGCTGATTGCCGCGGACAGCAACAGCCCGATCCACCAGGGCGAATCCGTTGCTACCACCCAGACCAGGAGCCCTGCCCCGGTGCCGAGGGCAAGCCCGCCCAGCGCGCCTGACCAGGTCTTGGATGGAGAAATCTCCGGCGCCAGCTTTTCCCCGCCGATCTGCCTTCCGGTGAAGAATGCCGCCGAGTCGGTCATCCAGACCACGGTGCCCAGATAGATCCCCGCCCAGACGCCGTTCAGCGTATCGCCGCGCATCGCCAGCGCCGCGATGATGATGGCGCCATAGATCACGAGGCCCAGGATACGCCACAACACACCCTCGCCGCGCATGGCGACCGCGACAAGGCAGGCCACGGCAATGACGGCCACGGTGCCCAGCGGGCCGAATAGCGGATAGACGAGGCCCGATACGGCGACGAGGCCGATCAAGACGATGCCGGCCGGCGTGAGCGGCGCGCGGGAGACCATGGTTTCCCACTCGCGATAGGCGCCGGCAAACACCGCGCCCACCACGGCCGCGAACACATAGCCGCCGATATAGAGTGCGGTCGCCGTCAGGGCGATCAGCACCATGGCCGAGACGAGGCGCGGCCCCAGATCGGCCCAGGTGCGGCGGCGACCGGCGGCAGGCTCTGACGCAGGATCGCCCGGATTGCTCAAGATTGCACTGCCTCGATGCCGCCAAAGCGCCGGTCGCGCCGCGAGAACGTCTCAAGCACCCGCAGGAAGCTGGCCTCGTCGAAATCGGGCCAGTTCTCCTCGACAAAGACGAATTCGGCATAGGCCGATTGCCAAAGCAGGAAATTGGAAATCCGCTGCTCGCCACTGGTGCGGATGATCAGGTCCGCATCTGGCAGCCCGGCGGTATAGAGCGCCCCGGCAATACGCTCTTCGGTGATGTCTTCGGGAGAGAGGCGCCCGGCGGCCACGTCCCGCGCCAGCTTGCGCGCCGCGTCGGCGATTTCGGCCTTGCCGCCGTAGTTGAAGGCGACGATGAGCACGAGGCCGGTATTGGCAGCGGTCTTGGCTTCGACGTCGTCGATCAGCCGCACCAGGCTCGGCTCGAGACCCTCGCGACTGCCGATGATGCGCACTCGCACATTGTTGCGGATCAGCCGTTGAAGGTCTGACGCAACAAACCGGCGCAGCAAATTGAAGATGAACGAAATCTCGTCTTTCGGCCGCGTCCAGTTCTCCGATGAAAAACTGAACACCGTAAGGTGCCCGACGCCGTAGTTGATGCAGAGTTCGACCAGGTTGCGGAGCGCCTTGACGCCCTCGATATGGCCCTCGGTACGGCGCTTGCCGCGGGCCTGCGCCCAGCGGCCATTGCCGTCCATGATCACGCCAAGATGCGCCGGAATGCGCAGGCGCGGGCGCTGCGCGAATTCGGTATTGATGGCTGGATCGATGGACATCTACGCCCTCCTGGCGCAGCTCAGCCGACTTAGACCTGCATGATTTCCGCTTCTTTGGCGCCCAGGACCTGATCGATCTCGGTCACGGCCGCGTCCGTCGCCTTTTGGACGAGGTCGGCCTGCACGCGCGAATCGTCCTGGCTGATATCGCCATCCTTTTCCGCCTTCTTGAGGGCGTCCATGCCGTCGCGACGGATATGGCGCACCGCGACGCGGGCGGCTTCGGCATAGTTGTGGGCAACCTTGGCCAGTTCCTTGCGGCGCTGCTCGTTGAGCTCGGGCAGCGGCACGCGGATGATCTGCCCCTCGCCCATCGGATTGAGACCCAGCCCGCTGTCGCGGATGGCCTTTTCGACGGCATTGGCCATCTGGCGGTCCCACACCTGGACGCTCAGCATGCGCGGCTCCGGCACGGTGACGGTGGCAACCTGGTTCAGCGGCATGCGCGAGCCATAGGCTTCCACGGTCACCGGCTCCAAAAGGCTGGCGCTGGCGCGGCCGGTCCTGAGGCCCGCCAATTCATCGCGCAGCGACGAAATGGATTTCTGCATGCGGGTCTTCAGATCGGAGAGGTCATAGACCATTGTCGAAATTCCTTCCAGGCTAGATCGGCTTGCCGACGCGGGTAGAGCGGGTAGTCCCCGCCAGCACACCCTTGAGGCCGGCCGCGTCGTCGAGAGCATATACGATTATCGGCATGGCGTTGTCGCGGGCAAGTGCGAACGCCGCAGTATCCATAACGCGCAGATTCTTGCCGATGACTTCGTCATAGCTGACAATATCGTAGCGCGTGGCATTGGGATTGATCTTGGGGTCTTCCGAATAGACACCATCGACTTTGGTGCCCTTGAGCACGACATCGCATTCGAGTTCGATGGCGCGCAAGGTCGAGGCCGTATCGGTGGTAAAGAACGGGTTGCCGATGCCGCCGCCCATCACGACCACGAAACCGTCTTCCAGCGCCAGCTTGGCGTCGCGGGCGGTAAAGGTGTCGGCCACAGAAGGCATGGAAACCGCGCTATAGGGCTTGGACTTGGCGCCCTGGCGGGAAATCGCGTTGCTCAGCGCCAGCGCGTTGATCATGGTGCCGAGCATGCCCATCATGTCGGCGGTCACCCGGTCGGTGCCGTCCGCTGCGCCGGCCATGCCGCGGAAGATGTTGCCGCCGCCGACCACGATGGCGATCTGGACGCCGCTATTGGCCACGTCGGCAATCTGCTTGGCCACGGCCTGCAGGAACGGGGGCTCGATACCGAAGGAATTGTCCCCTGCCAGCGCCTCGCCCGAAACCTTGAGGAGAATGCGTTTGTAGGCAGGTGCCATCGGCAAACCCCTTTTGACAGAACATGATGGGGCACCGAATCCGGCGATGCCCGGCAGACCCTATGGCAAAACCGCCTTCAACAGAAGGCGTGGCGCCACCGGAACTTGTAGAACGGCTGGGTAATTGCGCTCGATCCCGGCCGAATGATGGCCATCAGGGAGAGCGGCGCGCGGGCCAAGAGGTCCGCGCGCCAAAGACAGGCTTACTGCTTGACGCCAGCGGTGGCGGCGACTTCGGCAGCAAAGTCGGTTTCGACCTTCTCGATGCCCTCGCCCAGTGCGTAGCGCACGAAGCGGGTCAGCTTGATCGGGGCGCCGACATCCTTCTCGGCATTCTTGATCGCGTCGCGGACCTTGGTCTCGCCATCGATCACGAAAGTCTGCGCCAGGAGCGTGACTTCCTCGAAGTACTTGCGCATGCGGCCATCGACCATCTTCTCGGCGATTTCGGCCGACTTGCCCGATTCCTTGACCTGCTCGAGGATGATGGCGCGCTCGCGGGCGACAACAGCCTGGTCCAGGTCTTCCGGGTCGATCGACAGCGGGTTGGTCGCGGCGATGTGCATCGCAAGCTGCTTGCCCAGGGCGCTCAGGCCGGCCTTGTCGCCGGTCGATTCGAGAGCCACGAGGATGCCCATGCGGCCCAGGCCACCCTTGACGGCATTGTGGACATAGCTTTCCACCACGCCATCGCTGACCGAAATGACTTCGGTGCGGCGCAGGTTCATGTTCTCGCCGATCTTGGCGATGGCTTCGGTCAGTTCGGCCGAAACCGAGTGGCCCGAGCCGGGGAACGGCATTTCGCCGAGCTTGACCACGTCGCCATCGGCGTCGAGGGACAGCTTGGCAATGTTGCCGACAATGCCCTGGAACTGCTCGTTGCGGGCAACGAAGTCGGTTTCCGAGTTCACTTCGACGACGGCAGCCTTGGTACCATCGGTGGCAACGCCAACCAGGCCTTCAGCGGCGACGCGGTCGGCCTTCTTGGCAGCCTTGGCCAGGCCACGGGTGCGCAGCCAGTCGACCGCAGCTTCCATGTCGCCATTGGTTTCGGCCAGGGCCTTCTTGCAGTCCATCATCCCGACGCCGGTCGAGTCGCGGAGCTGCTTGACCATTCCTGCAGTGATTTCCATGGGTTCACCTCTTGGCGGCCCCATTCCAGGGGCCGCATTGGTTCAAATCAGAACGAAATCCGAATACCGGACTTAGTTGACGGTTGGTGCTTCGTCGCCCGGCAGGTCTTCGGCCGGCGCGCGGTCGGAAGCGCCCAGGTCGGCGCCGAGGCCCGAAGCCGAACGGCCGATGCCGTCGATGGCGGCCTTGGAGACCAGCGAGACATAGAGCTCGAGGGCGCGCGACGCGTCGTCATTGCCAGGAATGGCGTAGTCGACGGTGTCGGGATCGCAGTTGGTGTCGACGATGGCGACGACCGGGATACCCAGGCGGCGGGCTTCCTTGATCGCGTTCGCTTCCTTGTTGGTGTCGATGACGAACAGCAGGGACGGCAGGTTGCCCATGTCCTTGATGCCGCCCAGGTCACGCTCGAGGCGTTCCTGCTCGCGGCTCATCATCAGGCGCTCCTTCTTGGTGCGCAGGGCGAGCGCGTCTTCGCTCATCGATTCGAGTTCGCGCAGGCGCGAGATCGAGTTCGAGATGGTCTGCCAGTTGGTCAGCGTGCCGCCGAGCCAGCGGGAATTGACGAAATACTGGGCGGACTGCTTGGCAGCCTCGGCAACCAGCGGCGCGGCCTGGCGCTTGGTGCCGACGAACAGCACGCGGCCACCGTCAGCAACGGTGTCCGAGATGAGCTGCAGCGCGCGGCTCAGGGCCGGCACGGTCTGGCTCAGGTCGAGGATGTGAATGTCGTTGCGAACGCCAAATATGTAGCGTTCCATCTTGGGGTTCCAGCGGTGCTTCTGGTGGCCGAAGTGGACGCCTGCTTCGAGCAATTGGCGCATGGAGAAATCGGGCAGTGCCATGATGGCTGCTCCTTGTTTACCGGTTGATGCCGCCACGAGGCCTTGCGGCGGTTACCCGCCACCGGATGGTTTCCCGGTTGCCCGAAAAGCCTGCCTCGTGTGTGAAATCGCGCTGACACGCAGTCAAACGCACGGGCGATATAGGGGAAGAGTTGCACAAAGGCAAGCGCAAGCACCGCCTGTGGCGCGGTTGTCATGAACGAAGGCGTGCCAAGCGGCAACGAACGGACCCTAAGGACGGATTTCGCACCTGAGTAATTAAGTATGAGGCGACAACCGCCTCGGGGTTACCGATTTTTCGCCCGGAACCGAATTCGCGGGGCCTAACCTGCGTGGACCGGCGGCCAGTTCCTGAACGCGAAGAACTCGGTCTCTTCCTCTCCTTGTTAGGGGGAGGCTGAGAGGAGGTATTCCGATGCCGGTATGACAGCTACCCCGCAAGTGGGAGGGTAGCGCCGGTGGCTGACCTTCGATCTCGCCCTATGCAAGCCCAAGGTCAGTGGGGGGAGCGATCGGGCCACCGCTCGAGGTCATCCCGGCGCGGGGCCACGCACAACCGCTCACGCACCCGTTAGGGAACCGCCTATACCCCCCATGGCATTATTCCCTCATAGACCCGCGCGCGGACGCGGGGCCCAGGGTGAAAGCCCCCAAATGCGAGGGAGGATGGGCCAATAGCTCGCCTCCCCCGCGCTTAGGCCACCTACTTCCGCGGGTCTGCTTTCAGCCTGACGACGATCGGCTGCCCGCCAGTGCGCTCCACATCCAGAATACCAGACGCCTCAACCAGATCGGAAAGGCGCGCAAAGCCATAATTTCGCGCGTCGAAATCGGCTGATTGCTTGGCCAGATGCGATCCCACCTGTCCCAGATTAGCTCTGCCATCATCGTCGGCCGTCGCGGCCACTGCCGTCCTCAGCATTGCAAGCGCCTGCCTGTCCAGCGCCGGCACCTTCGTCGCCTGCTTTGGCTCTTTGACAGGAGCCTGGACCGTCGCCTTCTTTGGCGCGGCGGCTTCGGCGTCCGGTTTGGGCAACCCGGCATTCAGCACGTCGAAATAGACGAACTTGTCGCAAGCCGTGATGAATGGACGCGGCGTCTTGCGCTCGCCAAAGCCATAGACGGTCACGCCCTGCTCGCGCAGCCGCGCGGCCAGCCTGGCGAAATCGCTGTCACTCGAGACGATGCAGAAGCCGGAGAACCGGCCGGTATACAGCAGATCCATGGCATCGATGATCATCGCGCCGTCGGTGGCATTCTTGCCGGCCGTATAGGCAAACTGCTGTATCGGCTGCAGGGAATGCTCTAGCAGGCAGTCTTTCCAGCCCTTGAGATTGCTCCCGGTCCAATCGCCATAGACGCGCTTGACGCTCGCCACCCCGTAATTGGCGACCTCCGCCAGCAGGCCGGAGACGATCTTGGGTGACGCATTGTCGCCGTCGATCAGGATCGCCAGCGTCCCGGCGTTTTTGCTTGCCATCGCAACCTCGTTTCCTCGTTTGCCGCTGCCTAGGGCAGCCTCAAATTCGCAACGCCGCCCAGCGCGTCAAACCCGCCATCGCGGCGTTCACTGATGCACCGCCCCCAGCTTGTGGCCATCGGGGTCGGCTGCAAACGCTGCGTAGTACGTTGCGCCATAGTGCGGACGCAGGCCCGGGCTGCCGAGGTCGACGCCACCCTTGGCCAAGGCGGCGGCATGAAACCGGTCCACTGCCTCCGGCGACGGCGCTGTGAAGGCCAGATGAAATCCGGGCCCGGCGGGCCTCGTATCGGCATGCTGGAAGATATTGAGTTTCTCCCCGCCCTCCGCCGCGCCATAGCCGAGGCCCGTCTCGCCGGTCCAGAGGCGGACATAGCCCATGGCGCCGAGCACTGCGTCGTAGAACTCCGCCGCCCTTCTGATGTCGCGCACACCGAGGGAAACGTGGCTCAGCATCAGTTCAGCCTCACATCCGTCACGCCATCCAGCGCCTTGATGCCACCGGCCACCTCGGCGGTGATGCGATAGGCGCCGGGTAGTTCGATCTCGTACTCCCGCGCGCCGCCGTCGCGGATGACGACGAAATTGACCCTGCCCTCGCCGCCCCGCTTGAGCTGGGCATTGATCGAGCTGAGCGCCTTGGCGTCGGCGGCGAACACCGTGAGACGCCTCTCGATCGTATCCTCGATGCCGTCGATACGTTGGGCCGAGAGCAGCCGCAGGCTGACGCCTTCGGCGCGCTCGTCGGCGCCCACTTGCAGGATCACCGACTTGCCCGGCTGCAGAATGGCGCCGAATTCGTTGATCTGCTCGGAAAAGGCGATGATTTCGAAACTGCCGGTCTGGTCGCTCAGCGTCAGGATCATCATCGGCGTGCCCTTGCGGGTGCGCCGGTCCTGCCTGGCGCTGATCGTCCCAGCCAGCCGACCGGCCGAGGCGCCATCCTTGACCGCGCGCTCGAAATCGCCCCAGCGCTGCACCCGCAGCTTCTCGAACAGGTCCGAATAGGCATCGAGCGGATGGGCCGAAAGGTGGAAGCCGATGGCACTGAGTTCGCGGTCGGCGCGCTCGGTGGTCGTCCAGGCCGGTACGCCCGCCGGCAGGCGTACCGGCTCGGGCTCGCCCATATCGAACATGTTCCACTGGCCTTCATTACGCTCGGCCGTGAGCGACTGGGCCATGCCCATGACGGCCTCGATGGCGGCGAAGGCCACCTCGCGGCGCGGCACGATATCGTCGAAGGCGCCGGCATTGACCAGCGTTTCCAGCGTGCGCTTGGAGAGAATGCGCGGATCGACCCGGCGGGCGAAATCGCCCAGATCCTTGAACGGTGTATCGCCGCGCGCTTCCACGATATGCTCGGCCACCTGCCGGCCCACGCCCTTGACGGCGCAGAGGCCATAAAGGATGCGCTTGTCCTTGACCGAGAACACCACCTGGGACTTGTTCACGCAGGGCGCAACCAGCTCGATCCGGTGGCGCTTGGCCTCGCTGCGGAATTCGGCCAGCTTGTCGGTATTGCCCATGTCGAGCGTCATCGACGCGGCGAGGAATTCGTGCGGATGATGCGCCTTGAGCCAGGCCGTCTGGTAGCTCACCAGCGCATAGGTCGCGGCGTGGCTCTTGTTGAAGCCGTAATTGGCGAACTTGGCCAAGAGGTCGAAAATGGTATCGGCGAGGCTCTGCTTGAGGCCATATTTGACCGCGCCCTCGCGGAAGCGCTCGCGCTGCGCATCCATCTCGGACTTGATCTTCTTGCCCATGGCGCGGCGCAGCATATCGGCTTCGCCCAGCGAATAGCCCGACAGGAGCTGGGCGATCTGCATCACCTGCTCCTGATAGACGATGATGCCATAGGTCTCGTCGAGCACCTTGGAGAGATCAGGATGGGGATATTCCACCTCTTCCCGGCCATGCTTGCGATCGTTGAACAGCGGAATATTGTCCATCGGACCGGGGCGATAGAGCGCCACCAGCGCAATAATGTCCTCGAAGCGGTCCGGCTTCATGTCGACCAGCGCGCGCCGCATGCCGGCGCCTTCCACCTGGAACACGCCGAACGTGTCGCCCTTGGCATAGAGGTCGTAGGTCGGCTTGTCGTCGATCGGGATATCCTCGATGCGCAGGTTCCCGCCATCGAGGTTCACCATCTCGACGGCATATTCCACCGTCGTCAGCGTCTTGAGCCCGAGGAAGTCGAACTTGACCAGCCCGGCCGCCTCGCTCCACTTCATGTTGTACTGGCAAACCGGCATGTCCGAGCGCGGATCGCGGTAGAGCGGCGCCAGGTCCTGCAGCGGCCGGTCGCCGATGATGATGCCGGCGGCATGGGTCGAGGCGTGACGGAACAGGCCCTCGAGATTGCGGGCGATGGCGACCAAATCGGCTACCGTCTCGTCTTCCTCCGTCATCTGCTTGAACTGCGGCACCTCGTTCATGGTCCGCTCGATCGACCACGGATCGGCCGGATTGGCCGGCACGAGCTTGCAGATACGGTCCACCTGCCCGTAGGGCATCTGCAGCACACGGCCGACGTCGCGCAGCACGGCGCGGGCCTGCAGCGTTCCGAAGGTGATGATCTGCGCCACCTGGTCGGTGCCGTATTTCTGCTGCACGTAGCGGATCACCTCTTCGCGGCGATCCTGGCAGAAGTCGATATCGAAGTCGGGCATCGAGACGCGTTCCGGATTGAGGAAGCGCTCGAAGAGCAGGTTGTAGGCCAGCGGGTCGAGGTCGGTAATGGTCGTGGCATAGGCCACCAGCGACCCAGCGCCCGAGCCACGGCCCGGACCCACCGGAATGCCCTGCGACTTCGACCAACGGATGAAATCGGCCACGATAAGGAAGTAGCCGGGGAATTTCATCGAGGCGATGATGCCCAGCTCGAATTCCAGCCGCTCCCAATAGTCCTGTTCAGTCTTGCCCGGTGCCGGACCGGGGCTGGCCAGGCGGGCGCGCAGCCCCTCCTCCGCCATGGCGCGCAAAGCTGCGGCCTCGGCGGCGACGGCATCGGCTTCGCTGAGATCGGGCGCCGCGGCGAATTTGGGCAGGATCGGATTGCGGGTGCGCGGCCGGTATGAGGTGCGGCGGGCGATTTCGACCGTCGAATCCAGCGCCTCGGGAATGTCGGAGAACAGCTCCACCATCTCGGCGCGGGTCTTGAAATGATACTGGTCGTTGAGCTTGCGGCGCTCGGTCTGCGCCAGCACGGTTCCGCCGGCAATCGCCAGCAGCGCATCATGCGCTTCGAATTCCTTGATCGATTTGAAGAACGGCTCGTTGGTGGCGACCAGCGGCACGCCCTTGCGATAGGCATAGTCGATCAGCCGCGGCTCGACGGCAGCTTCCTGCACCCGGCCATGCCGCTGCAATTCGATATAGAAGCGGTCGCCAAACAGCTCCGCCAGCCGATCGAGCCGGCGCACGGCATTGGCGTCCTGCCCTTGGGCGAAGGCCATGTCGATGGCGCCTTCCGGCCCGCCGCTGAGACAGATCAGTCCCTCGAGGCGATCACGCGTCAGCCAGTCGAGCTTGGCCCGCGCCATGCCCGAGCCATCGCCCTCGAGATAGGATTGCGACACCAGCCGCGACAGGTTGGCAAAGCCGACCTCGGTCTGCGCCATCAGTACGACGCTGGATTTGCCGGCCCAGGCGATATGGCCGCGCTCGCTGATCCGTTCCTCGGCGGCGGCGAAATCGATCGCCAGCTCCACCCCGACCAGCGGCTGGATGCCCTTCTTGCTGGCCTTTTCGGAGAATTCCAGCGCCCCGAACAGATTGCCCGTATCGGCAATGCCCAAGGCCGGCTGGCTGTCGTCCTTGGCGAGCTTGAGGATGGCCTCAAGCTGAAGCGCGCCCTCCAGCAAGGAATAGGCAGAATGGACGTGAAGATGGAGGAAGCCGGGACCGCTCATGACAAGCCCTTTATGACCGGCCGGGAGCGATGATCATACCGCCCTCGGAGCGCAATCCACAGGGACCGTCACACGAGTCGGGTGATCACATCCATCCAGGTGAGCGAGCCGATGGTGAAGGCTCCAAGCGTTACGAAGGCGGCGAAGTCCTTGATGAAAGTGAGCATCTGCATCTCCCGTGTTGCTATAATGTTCTTATAGGTTCGTTGTTTGTTCTTGTCCATGGTGGGCTGTGTGAACAGCGGGGATTGGAAGGAACTGGTTAGCGAAGTGTTAGGAAATGTTGCCAGGCGGTTACCGCATTGACCGATGTCAACGCCGCCGGCTCGCCAAACCTCTAGGGTTCGCGCCACTTCCGGAGGGGGACGGAATGACCGAATGGGTCAGCTGGTTTACCGAGGGCAGCAACCTTGCCGCGCTGGTCGCCGCGGCGAGCGCCGCCGGCGCTCTGTGGCAATATCGGCGCAACAGCATCCGGCTCAAGAACGACGTCGCCCAGCGCCAGGCGGTCACCGCGTTCCAGGAGACCCTGGCCTTTCTGGGCGACAAGGAAGTGCAGCGCGCTCTCTCGGACCTCGACTATGCTGAACCGACCACCATGCGCGCCTTGCGGCTGCACGCCGCCACCTATGAGAGCGACCCCGCTTCCGGCTTTTCCAAGGACGAGAAGGAAGCGCGCGACAATGTCGACCAGCTTCTGACGCGCCTCGAAATGATCGACTTCCTCATCGAGCGGAAGGTTATCGCCCAGGCCGATTTCGAGAACCATTTCGCCTATTGGCTGGAATTGCTGGGCGAGATCCCGGCGCGACCGCCCCTGCCCCCGGATAGCCTGGTCCACTTCAGCGACGCCAACCGGAGCGCGCTCTGGACCTATATCCGCACCTATCGCTTCATCGGCGTGGTGCGCCTGTTTAGTCGCTACGGCCGCGCCTCCATGGCCGAAGGCTCGCCCGAGACGCTGTTCGTGCCGCGATCCGCGAAGGGCTAGGAGCCGCTGACTACCTCTCGGCGCGAATCTGCTGCCCGAACTCGGCCGTCCGGCGCCGTTTTCACGCCCTCTGCTATCCCCTTGCGCGCTTCACCAGAGTCATGTCTACTGGTCTGAGGTACGTACCTCATACCAACTGGGGCGGCACCAAATGGGGGAAGCATGACAGAGGTTTCGGTCAATCCGGATTTCACCATCGCCGACGAGCAGGCATTGCGCAGCCTGTATCCGGCGACGCACGCGCTGGCCATTCAGAAGTTCCAGAGCGCGCTTGGCGTACATGCCCAGGCCTTCATCCGGCGCTCGCCCTTTGTCTGCATCGGCACCCAGAGCGCCGATGGACGGGCCGATGTCAGTCCGCGCGGCGACCCGCCCGGCTTTGTCAGCATCCTCGATGACCAAACCCTCGCCATCCCCGATCGGCCCGGCAACAATCGTCTCGATAGCCTGAGCAACATCCTCGCCAATCCCAGCATCGGCCTGTTGTTCGTCATTCCTGGCTTTGACGACACCCTGCGCGTCAATGGACAGGCCAGCCTGACGACCGATCCCGCGATCCTCGAGAGCATGCGGGTCAATGATCGCGTGCCCACCGTCGCCATCATCGTCAAGGTCGGCGAGGTGTTCATGCATTGCGCCAAGGCGTTCCGGCGCTCCCACCTGTGGGATCCCGATCACTTCCAGAATCGCTCCGAGATGCCGTCCCTCATCAAGATCATCCTGGATGAAACCTCCGTCGCCCCCGGCGCGGAGGCGATGCGCAAGATCGATGACGACCTCGAAGCGGACTACAAGCGGACGTTGTATTGACGGCGGCCGGCGCCGTCAGATCGGCTGGTAGAACTGCGTGTAGTGGTCGGTGAACGCCTGCTTTGGGCGAAGCTGGAAGCTTCCCTCGACAATGCGGGCGCCCTTGATGCGATCGATGCGGAACACCCGGGACGTGGAGCGCAGGTGGTCCCAAGCGATGATGTACCAGATGGGCCAGTTGAGCAGGATATACTGCGCCTCGATCACCCGCTCGGTCCATTCCCCGGCCTCTGACTGATAGCTGATCTCCACCAGGCTCCGCCCCAGGAACGCCTCGGCGATGCACTCGGAGATGGCAGGCGCCGGCACCGCATAGTCCGACACCAGATTTGCCCCGGCATTGTCGCCGATCATGATGCGCTTGCGGATCGTGCTGACCTGGCTGCGCTGTTTCTGCGGAAAGGCCTGGAACAGCTTCTGCTTGATAGCCCTGAGATTGCCGGTCAGCAGCGGCGATTGCAGCGACTCGACGATCGCCAGCGAGAGGATCAGCTCCACCACTTCCTGGTGGTTGAGGGTCAGGCGCTCGATGCCCCACCGGCCATCGAGGCGAATGCCGCCACCGCGTCCTCTGTCCGACTCGATCGGATAGCCGGCATTCCGCAGCTCGGCCAGTTCGCGCATCAGCGTCCGCTGGCTGACACCCAACTGTTCGCGCAGCCCCGCCGTCGTCCAGTGCTCCTCCGACCGCAGCAGCCCAATCAGGCGGCTGCGCCGCTCGGTGCGCTGTTCAAAGCTGGTTTCTGCCATCCGTCTAATATGCCACCCAACGGCATAAATGGCCATAGGCTGCAAGCCGTGGAAGCGCTCCACACCAGGATCAAACGACGCGGCTCGAACGGGCGAGCGTTCCCTGGTCATCCCGCAAGACAAAGAAGAAATGCAATGTCCAATTCACTTGGATTCCCTGAGCCTACCCTTGTTTCGGTCAATGGCGTGGAGCTCGAAGTCTTCGAGGCCGGTAAGGAAAACAGGGGCCGGCCGATTGTACTCTGCCACGGTTGGCCCGAGCATGCCTTTTCCTGGCGCCATCAACTGCCAGCCCTTGCCGCAGCGGGCTACCATGTCATCGTCCCCAACCAGCGCGGCTACGGCAATTCGTCCTGCCCTTCCGAGGTGACGGACTATGACATCGAGCACCTGACGGGCGACCTCGTCGCCCTCCTCGATCACTATGGTTACGACGATGCCACCTTTGTCGGCCATGACTGGGGCGCGATGGTCGTCTGGAGCCTGGCCTTGCTCCATCCGAGCCGGGTCAACAAGCTGATCAACCTGAGCCTGCCCTACCAGGAGCGCGGAGACATGCCCTGGATCGACTTCCTGGAGCTGATCCTCGGGCCCGACTACTACTTTGTCCATTTCAACCGGCAGCCCGGCGTCGCCGATGCCGCCCTGGACAAGAATGCGGCCCGGTTCCTGCGCAACCTCTATCGCAAGAATGTGCCACTGGCGGCGCCGGAGCCGGGCATGGCCATGATCAATCTGGCCCTAGCAGACCAGCCGGCCGGTGAGCCGCTGATGAGCGATGGCGATCTGGCCGTGTATGTCGCCGCCTTCGAAAAATCCGGCTTCACCGGTGGCATCAACTGGTACCGCAACCTCAACCGCAACTGGCACCTGCTGGCCGACATCGACCCGATCATCCGCCAGCCCACGCTCATGATCTATGGCGAGCGGGACCTGATCCCACCATCCCCCAGGCTCGCCGAATTCGTGCCCAATGTGGACGTGGTCAACCTCGATTGCGGCCACTGGATCCAGGAGGAAATGCCTGACGAAACCAACCGGGCGATCCTGGGCTGGCTGAACCAGCGAGGCACTGCATAAATAACAAAAGGCCGGGATCACTCCCGGCCTTTTCAATCTGGATCGATCCGATCCCTAGTTCTTGTCGGCCGTCGCCTTGGGCTTTTTCGGCTTGGGCAGGGCTTTGGGCTTGGCCGGGCGCGGCGGAACCGCGATCAGCTCGAGCTTGGCTTCCTGTCCCTCGCCGACCACCGCCACGGTCACCGTGCCGCCATTGACCAGTTCGCCGAACAGCACCTGATCGGCCAGCGGCTTCTTGATGTATTCCTGGATCACGCGACCCAGCGGGCGCGCACCCATGCGTTCGTCGTAACCGCGTTCGGCCAGCCAGTCGGCGGCCTCCGGCTGGAGGACGATGGTAACGCCACGCTCGGCCAGCTGGCCTTCGAGCTGCAGCACGAACTTCTCGACCACGCGGCGCACGACTTCGCGCGGCAGCGGGGCAAACGAGATGATTGCGTCGAGCCGGTTGCGGAATTCAGGCGTGAACAGGCGGTTGATTGCCTCTTCATCATCGCCCTGCTCGCGCTTGCGGCCGAAGCCGATCGGCGACTTCTGCAGGTCCATGGCGCCGACATTGGACGTCATGATCAGGATGACATTGCGGAAATCCACCGACTTGCCGTTGTGATCGGTCAGCTTGCCGTGGTCCATCACCTGCAACAGGATGTTGTAGAGGTCCGGATGGGCCTTCTCGATTTCGTCGAGCAGCACGACGCTATGCGGATGCTGATCGACGCCGTCCGTCAGAAGACCGCCCTGGTCGAAGCCGACATAGCCCGGCGGGGCGCCGATCAGGCGGCTGACCGTGTGGCGCTCCATATATTCGGACATGTCGAAGCGCAGCAGTTCCACGCCGAGCGTATCGGCGAGCTGCTTGGCCACTTCCGTCTTGCCGACGCCGGTCGGTCCGGTGAACAGGTACGAGCCGATCGGCTTTTCCGGTTCGCGCAGGCCGGCACGCGCCAGCTTGATCGCCGAAGTCAGCGCCACGATGGCCGCATCCTGGCCGAACACCACCGATTTGAGGCTGCGATCGAGCCCGCTCAGCAGTTCGGCATCGGACTTGGAGACCGACTTTGGCGGGATGCGGGCGATCGTGGCGATGGTCGCCTCGATATCCTCGACATCGATGATCTTCTTGCGCTTGTCCTCGGTTACCAGCATCTGGCTGGCGCCCGTTTCGTCGAGCACGTCGATCGCCTTGTCGGGCAGCTTGCGGTCGTTGATATACCGCGCGCTCAGCTCCACCGCCGCCTTGAGGGCATCGTCGGTGAACTTGATCTTGTGGAACTCTTCGTAATAGGGGCGCAGGCCCTTGATGATCTCGATGGCATCAGGGATCGAGGGCTCGTTGACGTCGATCTTCTGGAAACGACGCACCAGCGCCCGGTCCTTCTCGAAGAACTGGCGATATTCCTTGTAGGTGGTCGAGCCGATGCAGCGGATCGCGCCGCTCGCGAGAGCGGGCTTGAGCAGGTTCGACGCATCGAGCGCGCCGCCCGAGGTCGCGCCAGCGCCGATCATGGTGTGAATCTCGTCGATGAACAGCACCGAATTGGGCAGCTTCTCGAGCTCCTTCATCACCGCCTTGAGGCGTTCCTCAAAGTCGCCGCGATAGCGGGTGCCGGCCAGGAGCGAGCCCATGTCCAGCGCATAGATGACCGCTTCCTTGAGCACTTCGGGCACATCGCCCTCGATGATCTTGCGGGCTAGGCCCTCGGCAATCGCCGTCTTGCCCACGCCGGCATCGCCGACATAGATCGGATTGTTCTTGCTGCGGCGGCACAGCACCTGGATGGTGCGGCGCAGTTCGGCATCGCGGCCGATCAGCGGGTCGATCTTGCCGGCGCGCGCCTTCTCGTTGAGGTTGACGCAGAAATCGGCCAAAGCCGAACTCTTCTTGGCCTCGGCACCGCCTTCGCCATGGTTCTCGCCGTCCTCGGCACCACGCACCTTGCGCTCCTCGCTGGGACCGGACTTGGTGATCCCGTGGCTGATGAAATTGACCGCGTCCAGCCGGCTCATGTCCTGCTGTTCGAGGAAGTAAGCAGCGTGGCTCTCGCGCTCGGCAAAGATGGCGACGAGCACATTGGCTCCGGTCACTTCCTCGCGGCCCGATGACTGGACGTGGATGACGGCGCGCTGGATCACGCGCTGGAAGGCAGCGGTCGGCCGCGCATCCTGGCCCGAGGCCACGATCAGGCTGTCCAGCTCTTCATTGATGAAATCTTCGAGGTCGCTCTTGAGCGCGTCGATATCGACATCGCAGCCGGTCAGCACGGCGATCGTCTCGCGGTCGTCGGTCAGGGCCAGCAGCAGGTGCTCGAGCGTAGCGAACTCGTGGTTGCGCTCACGCGCCAGGTTCATCGCCTGATGCAGAGCCTTTTCAAGTCCGCGGGAAAATGAGGGCATATGATGTTCCTATTGCTTTTCCATCACGCATTGCAGCGGATGCTGGTTCTTGCGTGCCGTATCCATGACGCGGGTCACCTTGGTCTCGGCGACCTCGTATGGATATACGCCGCACTCACCCACCCCCTTCTGGTGAACGTGCAGCATGATCTGCATGGCGTCTTCACGCGATTTGTTGAAGACATCCTGCAAGACCAGAACGACGAATTCCATCGGCGTGTAGTCGTCGTTTAGGAGCAGCACCCGATACAGATTCGGGCGCTTGGTTTTGGGACGGGTCTTGGTGATCGTCCCGGTTTCGGTGCCGCCTTTGCCGTCGCCGCCCTTGCCAGGATCGTCCTCCTTCGGCCCCGCATGGGCGGGCACAGGCACCAGTCGCAGCGCGGCTGGGGCCTCATCGGTCAAAGCGAGGAGGTCATTGGCATACATGGGAGACATCTGTCGTAGAGGAAAACGAAGCAGCATGGTGAGGACCATTATGTAGGCAAAAGATCGCCCGTGTTAAGGGGCAATGGTTCTCGATTTTGTGAGGGGTGTCATTGACGGTTGCGGGTACCCCTCACCCATCCGTGACCAGCTTTCCACACCCTCGCCCAAATCGCTCGCATTTTACGGAATGGTAACGGCGCTGACCTATCCTCTTGCGGATAGAGGACTGTTCGGGAGCGTGGGGCTCAACCCGGATAGTCCACCCAGTTGTGTTGCGTACGGGTGCAGAAGTGCCCGAGAGTAAAGTTGGAGTACCGGGTGGCTTCCCAGGCGAAATCCCCATGGCGCGTCGTATTTATCCGCGCCTTTGCCGCAATTGTTGTCGCCCTCGCGGTCAGCGCCCATACGGCTGCGCCAGCCCAGGCCATCGAAAATCTTCGCAAATATGCCGGCATCGTGGTCGACGCCAAGTCGGGCCAGGTGCTCTACGAAGAAGCCGCCGATAGCCGCCGCTATCCCGCTTCCGTCGCCAAGGTGATGACGCTCTATGTCCTGTTCCAGGAGCTGAACGCCGGCAATCTCAAGCTTTCGACCAAAATGACCGTGTCGCGCCACGCCGCGGCCGCCGTTCCGACCAAGCTCGGCCTCCGCGCCGGCGCCGAAATCACCGTGGAAGATGCCATCAAATCGCTGGTGACCCTGTCGGCCAACGACATGGCCCGCGTCATCGCCGAGCATATCTCCGGTTCGGAATCCAAATTCGCCGAGCGCATGACGGCCACGGCCCGCGCCCTGGGCATGCGCAACACCACCTACCGCAACGCCTCGGGCCTGCCCGATGGCGGCCAGGTCACCACGGTGCGCGACCAGGCCATCCTGGGCATCGCCATCTACCAGCACTTCCCCAGCTATTACGAATTCTTCCAGACCCGCAGCTTCAGCTACGGCCGCAACACCTATGGCAACCACAACCGCGTGCTCGGCTATATGGGCGCTGTCGACGGCATCAAGACCGGCTACATCAACGCCGCCGGTTCGAACCTGCTGACCGCCGCCCGCAAGGATGGCCGCCACATCGTCGTCGTCGCCTTCGGCTTCAATTCGGCCGGCGCCCGCGACGAAAAGGTCCGCCAGCTCGTCGCCAATTACTTGCCGCAGAGCCGCCGCGGCGATTACCTGCAGACCGCCATGATCCCGGTACCGGGCCGCCAGGGCAATGGTAACGTGCAAGTTGCGGTTGCCCAACCGACCACACCGGTCTTCGTCATGCCCATGCCCCTGCCCGGCTTCCGCCTGGCCCAGCTCGTGGCCGCCAACGGCGCCCAGGCGCAGCCCGCGGCGATCCAGGCGATGCCCGAAGTCGTCGTGGCCAGCGCCGCCCCGCAGCCCGCGCCCATGCCGGCCGATCTCGGCCTGCAGCCGGCCGTGCAGGCCGCCAATATTCTCGCCGCCCCCTCGCAGGCGCCGCAGCCGGCCTATCCGAGCCAGGACATTATCGGCGCCTGGCTTTCCGAGAGCTACAATCTGGGCGCGCCGCCCTCCGCCCTCGGCCAGACCGCGCCTTCCGCTCCGCTCGGCTTCCAGCCGCCCCCGGCCAATGTCGGCAATCAGGGCGCCCAGGGCGGCCAGCCGGTCGACCTCATGACCTCGGGCGCCATCGAAACCGCCGATGCCGGCGTCACGCCCGGCTGGGTGGTGCAGATCGGCGCCGGCCCGTCCGAAGACAGTGCCCGCGCCATGCTCTCGGACGCTGCCGGCAAGGTCGGCACGCTTGGTGACTTCCGCTCCTATGTCGAGCGCTTCGAAAAGAACGGCCAGACCTTCTATCGCGCCCGCTTCGTCGGCTTCGGCGGACGCGACGACGCCACGGCCATGTGCAACCAGCTCAAGCAGCAGGATATGAGCTGCCTGGCCATGCAGAGCTAACCAGCGTTTCCAGGAAAAGTGGAGGCCGGTTTTCCGGTTCGGAAACGCGACTGAGAGACTAGCGACAGATAATGAGCCGACGCCGCGAGCGCCGGCCACCCGGGGAAGCAAATTGGTGCCTGTGTTTGGAGTAGCCCAATGAGCGAAAGTACTGCCCTTATCGAGCTGGCCAACTTTGTCGGCCGCTCGAGCCTCGCCTCAGAAGACATGGCCGTGCGCAACCGTGCCCTGGCCGGGATCACCCAGCGCCTGCTGCCCAAAAAGCGCGGCGTCGGCGATCTGCTGGGCGTGGTGCTGGCCCTGTCGGCCCGCACGCGCCGCATGGTTCAGGATCCGGTGACCATCGATATCGACGTGTTCGCCCCCGGCGGCGGCCGGGCCGTCGACCTCATGTTCGGCAGCCGCGACGCCTAGGACTCGGTCCGCAGCATGTGAATGAACTGCCGGGCGGGATCGCCCGGCTTAGGCGCTTCCAGAGCCCGTCGCGCCGCCGCGATCTCGCTGGTCGGCAAATGCAGCGCCGCCACGAGGCTCCGATATTCCTGCCGCGCGCTCATATGCGACATCGACGGCAGCCCACCCAACAGATCATCATCCAGCGGATCGAACACCGTCATTCCGGTCGGGAACAGCGAGCGGAAGATCACCCGCTCGGCAATGCCATCGGCCACCCGGCAGCCCAGCCGCAGCGCGATGCGCTCCAGCATGGTCTGCACCTGCCGCATATTGCGCGACGACAGCATGGAGATGCGGTTGCGCACCAGCACCCAGTCGATAGTCCTGCCGTCGATCGCCAGCCGCTCCGAGCGGGCGCGCTGCACCAGCCGGGCATAGTGGCTCATCTCCGTCGGCTCGCCCGTCACCGCGTCGAAACGCGCCATGACATTGAGATCGATCAGGCTGTCATTGACCGGGGTCACCAGCGTATCGGCCAGCGAGTGCGCCAGCCGGGTCAGGTTGGTGTCGAAGCCGGGCGTGTCGATGACCACGAAATCGGCATCATGCTCGACCTCGGCGACGGCCTGCCGGAACAGGTCGAACTCCGCGCGGTGGTTCTCCCGCAGGGAATCGCCGCGCGACAGCGGCAGGTGGAAATGGGTGGTGTGGGGAATGCGCAGGCCACGGCTGCGCGCCCATTCGCGGCGGTTGCGCACGTAATGCGTCAGCGTCTGCTGGCGGCTGTCCACATCGATGGAAGCGACCTTGAAGCCTTCATAGAGCAGGTGAATAGCCAGATGAAAGGCCGTGGTCGACTTGCCCGACCCACCCTTCTCGTTTCCGACTGCGATGACATGCACGCCCCGCCGAGCCATCGAACCACCTGCTTGCGTTGCACTGACTTTTCGGAGGTCCGACCGTCACAGGCAAGGTGCGCGTGGTGTATTTTTCGTTAAAGGCTTAACGCCTGAGAGGTCACGCCGAGAGGCGCACCGGCTCGGCATGGCCCCGCAGCGGCAGGTTCAGCACCGCCACCAGGTCGCGGTATTCCTGCCGGGCGCTGACATGGGATACCGAGGAGCTTTCCCCGGCCCCATCCTCGTCCAGCGGGTCGAAGACGGTGGTACCGCTGGCAAACAGCGAGCGGAAGATGACGCGCTCGGCAATGCCGTCCGCCATGCGGCAGCCAAAGCGCGTGGCGATGCCTTCGAGCGTGGCGTGGACCTGCCGCGCATTGCGCGAGGCCAGCATGGAAATGCGGTTGCGCACCAGCACCCAGTCGATGCTCTCGCCGCCCACCGCCATGCGCTCGGCGCGAGCGCGCTGCACCAGCCGAGCATAGTGGCTGGTTTCGACCGGCAGGCCGGTCTCGGGATCGATCCGCGCCAGCACGTTGATGTCGATCAGGCTGTCATTGACTGGGGTCACCAGCGTATCGGCCAGCGAATGCGCCAGCCGGGTCAGATTGGTGTCGAAGCCCGGCGTGTCGATGACCAGGAAATCGACCTTGTTCTCGACCTCGCCCACGGCGCGGCGGAACACGTCGAACTCGGCCTTCTGGTTTTCCTTGACGGAATCGCCCCAGGCCGAGGGCAGATGGAAATGCAGTGGGTTGGGCAGATTACGCCCGTTGTCCCGCGCATAGGCACGCCGGTTGCGGACATAATGAGTCAGCGTCTGCTGACGGCCATCGACGTCGATCGTGGCGACGCGATGCCCGGCATAGAGCAGGTAGATGGCAAGGTGGAAAGCGGTGGTCGACTTGCCCGACCCGCCCTTTTCATTCCCCACTACAATGACATGCGCTCCGTCACGCGCCATCGTCGCCCCCCAAATCAGTGCTTGCACCACTGGGTGCTAACAACGACCGTCATGGTTAACAGGGCATTAAAATTGAGGTCGCCTCACGACTTCAGCAGCCGGTCCCGCGCCGCATTGATCTTGGCGGCGAGATAGCTCGAACCACCGTGATCGGGATGCACACCCTTCATCAGTTCATGATGCGCCGCCCGGATTTCCGCGTCACTCGCGCCAGGCTTGAGGCCCAGCACGGCATAGGCCTCTTCGTCCGAACCTTCGGGCGCGGCCCGGTCATTGGCCGCCTCTGCGCCATCAGCGGTTCCCGCGAAATACTCGCGCCAGCCGCTCCTATTGGCATCGAGCCAGCTTTCGAGCAGGCTTGTGCTATCGGCATCGCCTTCGATCTCGGCGATCAGCAGCCGCGTATCCATTTCACCCAGATCCATCAGGTCGGCGCCGGCAAACTGCCCCGCCAGCACCTGCCCGGCGACCGTGCCGGTATCGTGGTCGAGCTCCATGGCAAAGTAGCGGCTCTTGATGCGCGAGACATTGCCGCCCTGCGGCACACCGCCATCGAACGAGAAAGGCCCGAGCCGGCCCGACCGCAGGATCTGGAACGCGGCGGCGCCGACGAACAGCGCGATCTCGAAGCGCCGCGCCAGCAGCAGCCCCGCAGCCAGCAGAGCCGCCCCGCCACCGACGACCCAGCGCAGGCTGCGCATCAGGTCGCGCGGACTGATGCCCCGCAGATATTGGTAGGCCGCCAAAGCGGCCAGCAGCGCCACGCCGCCGAGAAAAAAGTAGGTCATCGCGGCAATTGCGCCAGCAGGGCCTGCGCCTGCCCGCTCCCCTGCAGCTTCAGCAGGTCCCGGCCGCCGCTGGCATAGGCCGCCACGGCCTTGAGCAAAGCCGCCAGCTCCTGTGGTGCGGAAGCATCGAACCGGGCATAGGCGCCCTTGGTGAGCCGTGCGAATTCGCGGAACGCCGCCTCGACATTGGCGTCGCGTCCCTCCTGGAACAGGAAGATCGGGCAGTTGAGCAGCCCCAATTGCCCCGCCTTCTCGGCCAGGTCATCGACATGCTCCTCGATGGCGTCGCCGACATAGACCACAGCATTGACGCGCCGCTTGCCATGCTCAGCCCGCGCATGGGCGAACACCTTGCCGATCTGGGTATTGCCGCCACGGCAGTCGATCCCGGTCATCAGCCGCGCCAGCGCGCCGGCATCCAGCACCCATTTCGAGGCCCGGCACTCGCCGAAGCCGCGGAAATAGAGCAGTTGCACCTGGAGCGCTGCGTCCTTGGGGATGGCATTGAACATTTCGGCCTGCAGCGAACAGGCCAGGTCCCAGGTCGGCTGCCGGCTCATCGTGGCATCGAGCGCGAACAGCAAGCGCCCATCCTGGGCCGCATTGGGCCGCGCCATGGTGCCGACCTTCTTGACGAAAGCCGCAACATCACCGCTGACCTTGCCCTGCTGGGGCAGGCCGCCGGTGGTTCGAGCAATCGGGTCTTTGTCCGCCATGCATTCAATATGTGGGGCGCCTGCCCGGCTAGCAAGTACCGCAACGGCGAAGTGAGCCGCGCGGTTGACGACGGGAGACGATGCGGACTAGCCTGCGGGTTCACGAGAGAACGCCCGATGTCCGTGCACATCATCATCGTAGGACTATCGCGCATGGTACCCTGACGGCACCGTGCCGACAGTCCATGCGCCCCCGACAATTCGGGGGCTTTTTTTTTGCGCGAAATTCCATTGAGACACGCATGACCCCGCCACCGTCCCCCGCCGCCCCGCGCCTCTCCACGCTGATCCTGCTGTCGGCGCTATGCATTGTGCCGATCAATATCTTCCTGCCGTCGCTGCCGCATATGGCGGCCGAGTTCGGCGTGGATTACGGCGCGGCAAGCCTGGCGCTGGCGGCCTACGCGCTGGCCTCGGCATGCCTCCAGATCGTCGTGGCGCCGCTGTCAGACCGGTTCGGGCGCCGCCCGGTTATCTTGTGCTGCCTCAGCATCTTCGTCCTCGCCACCATCGGCTGCGCCCTCGCTCCCGATATCGGCAGCTTTCTCGCCTGCCGCACGCTGCAAGCCGCCATCGCCCCGAGCTACGCGGTTTCCTTGGCCATGATCCGGGATACGACCGGCAAGGCGGAGGCGGCGAGCCGCATCGGCTATGTCGCGATGGCCTGGGCCCTGGCGCCCATGCTCGGCCCCAGCATCGGCGGCATGCTTGACCAGAGCTTTGGCTGGCGCGCCGTGTTCTGGTTTCTCGCCCTGTGCGGCGGCGCCATGTTTGCCTTGTGCTGGTTCGACCTTCGCGAAACCAACCGCGCGCCTTCACGGACCATCGCCGCGCAGTTCCGTGCCTATCCCGAATTGCTCGCTTCGGGGAGGTTCTGGGCCTATGCGCTCTGCGTGGCCTTTTCGCTTGGCGCCTACTACGCCTTCCTGGCCGGCGCGCCGCTGGCCAGCGCCCCATTTGGCCTCTCGACGGCCATCCTGGGCATCTGCATGGGCTCGATCACGGCCGGCTTCATCTTCGGAAGCTTCCTGTCCGGGCGCTATGCCAGCCGGTTTCCACTGACGACAACCCTGCTGGCCGGACGGATCGTCGCCTGTTCGGGACTGCTGGTCGGCATCATGCTGCACCTGGCCGGCGTGCAACACGTCCTGGCGCTATTTGGCCCATGCCTCTTCGTCGGCCTTGCCAATGGGCTCAGCATGCCCAGCGCCACCTCGGGGGCCATGTCGGTCCGCCCGCACCTCACCGGCAGCGCCGCCGGGCTGACCGGCGCGATCGGCGTCACAGGCGGCGCCACCATGGCCTCCATTACCGGCGCCGTTCTGCCGCAGGACAATGCCACAGGCGTGTGGCTGCTCGTGATGCTGGCGTCTGCCACGATTGCGCTGGCGGCAGCACTGGTCGCCCGGCACCTTGAGGCTGAAGGGTCCGAACGGTCCGGCTAAATCAGGCCCAGCTTCGCCAGATCGGCCGCCAGCGCCAGAGACTCCGCATTCTCATTGGCCCCCAGATCCGGCGGCGCATCTTCCGGCCGCAGGTAGCGCCAGCCCTGGAACGGGCGCTTGGGATAGGGCACAGTGCGCACCATGTCGGGCGCCATGATGATATCGCAATAATCGATGCCCTCGGCATTGGTGAACCTGGCCAGCCGCAGGATCGGCTGACGGCACACCACCTGCCCAGCGATCACCCAATAGATCGAGGACTGCCCCTCCATCTCGGCGGCCCGTTTGGGCATCATCCTTGTGCGATGGACATGCACGTCCTCGCCATAGTCGGCATCCCACCAATGGGCGCGCTCGTCGCGATAGTCTTCGAGTTCCTGGAGGCTCGCCACGCCGACACAGAGCTTGATCATATGGATCATGCCAGCGTCCCCGGCTTGACCCGTCCCTGCATCACGTCGATCTCGTCATCATCGACCACCCACGGCTCGTGCCGCGCCAGTGCCAGCCATTCCTGGAAGGCCGGCAGGCTGTAGATGGCGTCGACATAGCGTGCCGCTACGTCGGAAACCGGCAGCCCATAGGTGCGGATACGCGTCGCCGCCGGCCCGAACATGGCGTCGGCGGCCGTAAAGGCGCCAAACAGGAACGGCCCGCCCGAATGAGCCAAGAGGTCACCCCACAGTGTTTCGAGGCGATGCAGGTCCTTGAGCACGGTGTCGATATTCACCTTGCCGGGATGGGACGCCCGCAGGTTCATCGGCGCATGGCTGCGCAGCGACTGGAATGCCGAATGCATCTCCGCCGCCGCCGCGCGCGCCAAAGCGCGCTGCCCGATATCCTCGGGCCAGATGCCCCGGTCGGGAAAGCGGTCGGCCAGATATTCGATGATGGCGATGGTTTCGACGATCACCAGGTCGCCATCCTGCAGCACCGGCACCTTGCCCGTCGGCGAGCGCTTCGCCAGCACGTCGCGGAAGCCGTCGCCCTGCAACTGCAGCACCTCGTCCTCGAAGGGAATATCGAAGTGCTTGAGCACCAGCCAGGGCCGCAGCGACCACGACGAATAGTTCCGGTTGCCGATCAAGAGCTTCAAGCTTGCCTCCCGGGAAAGAAGAAGGGCGCCCCAGTGGCCCGGGCGCCCTTCCGAATTGCTGTTAGTGAAGAACTCTAGCGTTTCAAACTAAACGCCAGCAACGACGGAGAAAACCAGTCCCATTGAGAGCAGGCAGACCAGGGTCCAGGTCGCTGCTCGCCACATTGTGGCGGTGGTCTTCGGTTGACTTCGCATTATCGCTCCTTGTCAGCCGTTCACTCCGGGCAGCGGTGGTGTACCTCACCTGCCGCACCCAGTAGCAAATCGTTAACCGCGTCATAAATGCTTTGCAAGCGGCGAAGTTGCCACAGTCCACAACAGCGTGATCGCCCAGAGTTAAGGCCACCTCTGCGCGAAAGGTGGCATTTTCTGCAACCTCGGCTCATTGCCGTTGTAACCTGCCCCGGTGAGTCCCCTGCCGGATATCGCCATGCAAAGGCCCGCCACGCCCGAGGAAAACCTGTTCCTTATCGGGCCAGGCGGTGTTGGAAAATCGACCTTGGGCGCTACGCTTGCCCAGCGTCTCGCCCGGCCCCTCATCGACCTCGACCTGGAATTTTGCCGGCGTATTGCGGTGATCGGCCCCTACATTTCCAAGCATGGCTACGCGGCCTACCGTGCTGCCAACCTTGACCTGGCCATCGAGCTGCTTGCCACCGCCCGACAGCCATCGCTCATGGTGACCTCATCGGGCTTCCTGGCCGCGCCGGCTCCATCGGCGGACTACCAACGCGCCCTGGCGCTGGTGCGGACCGGCTACAGCATCGCGCTCTTGCCGTCACTGGACCTCGACCAGGCCACCGGCATCGTCGTCGCCCGCCAGCTCGGTCGTGGTTTCGGCCTTGAAAGCGCGGAGGAAACTCGCAAGTTCCAGACGCGCTTCGCCATCTACCGCGACCTGGGCGACATGCGCGTGGTCTCCACCGCACCGCCGGACGAAATCGCCGGTGCCGTGATCGGGGCGCTGGGCGGCGCAGGACCGGCCTAGAACAGCCCGAACCACAGCCCCGCGATCCCCAGGAACGCGAAAAAGCCCACCATGTCGGTCACGGTGGTCACGAACACGGCCGAGGCGATGGCCGGGTCGGCCTTGAATTTGTCCAGCATCAGCGGAATGAGAATGCCCGCCGTGCCGGCCACGATCAGGTTGATGACCATGGCCAGGGCGATGACGATGCCCAGTTGCAGGTCGTTGAAGCGCAGCCAGGTGACGATGCCGATCAGGATGGCAAAGATCACGCCATTGGCGCAGCCCACCACCATTTCGCGAGTAATGAGCCGCCGCAGGCGCCGCCCGTCCAGCTCGCGCATCGCCAGCGCGCGCACCGTCACCGTCATGGTCTGCGTGCCGGCATTGCCGCCCATAGAGGCCACGATCGGCATCAGCACCGCCAGGGCGACCATCTGGTCGATAGTGGCGCCGAACAGCCCGATAACGAAGGACACCGCTACCGCCGTGATCAGGTTGATCACCAGCCACGGCACGCGGCTGCGCACCGTATCGACCGTGGAGTCGGAAATATCCTCGTCGCCCACGCCGGCGAGCAGTTTGATGTCTTCGTCCGCCTCTTCGTGGATAACGTCGACGATGTCGTCGATGGTGAGCACGCCGACCAGCCGCTTGCTCTCGTCCACCACGCCCACTTCGACAAGGTCATAGCGTTCGAAGTCGCGGGCGGCCTCTTCCTGGTCCTCGTTTGCGTCGACCAGGACGAAATTGGTGTTCATCAGCGCTTCGATGGCCGTAGCGCGCTGCGCGCGCAACAGCTTGTCGAGCGGGATGGTGCCGAGCACCTGGTAGGACGCGTCCACCACGTAGATCTGGTAGAATTCCTCCGGCAGATCGGGCTCGCTGCGCAGATAGTCGATGGTCTGACCCACCGTCCAGAACGGCGGAATGGCGATGAAATCGGTCTGCATCCGCCGGCCGGCGGAATCCTCAGGGAAATCGAGCGAGCGCTTGAGGCTCAGCCGCTCGAAGGTCGGCAGCTTGGCCAGAACTTCGTCGCGGTCTTCCTGCTCGAGATCCTCGAGAATGGCCACGGCATCGTCATTATCGAGGCCGCTGACGCCGCGGGCGATTTCGGAGTTCGGCAGCTCGTCCATCAGCTCGACGCGGACGGATTCGTCGACCTCGGTCAGCGCCGAATAGTCGAAGCGATCACCCAGGAGGCGCACCAGGTGCAGCCGCTCCTCGGCATCGAGCGATTCGAGCACGTCGCCGACGTCGGCCGCATGCAGCGGCTCCATGACGGTGGCGACATCTTCATCCCGGCCGGCCGCCAGATAAGCGCGCAGGCGTTCCAGCCACAGGGGACTGATGCGGTCCTCGGCGTCGCGCAGCGCATTGAAATCTATCCCGGCGTCATGGCCGGGCACGGTCTCGGGATCTGTGCTCATTGGGAGCCCTTTGTGTGTCCGGGTTTCGGGGGCAGCCAAGCTGTAGCCAATCGGTTCGGGATGCGCCAGACTGGCAAGTGGGATTTGCGTTGGTTAGGCACACAAGATGACGACCGATCTCGACCAGGCCTTCACCCGCATCGAGCAACTCGCCCAACGGCGGGGCCTGCCGGAGGTGACCCGCTCGACCAGCTACAGCACGCCAGCCCTCAAGGTGCGCGACAGGTCCTTCGTCCGCCTCAAGGACGCGACCACTTTGGTCCTCCTCTGCCCGTCCGAGCAGAAGGCCCTGCTGATGGAAATCTCCCCCGATATCTATTTCGAAACCGACCACTATGTCGGCTATCCCGCCGTGCTCGTTCAGCTAGCGGTCATCTCGGATGAGGAATTATCGCTGCGCCTCGAGGACGCCTGGCGTTTCAAGGCACCCAAGAAGCTTGCCGCCCAGCGACCGACCGCCATTCCGGACCCCGACTGAACCATGCGCCTCCTTTCCGCCCTGCTCCTGCTGCCGCTCATGGCAGTGCCCGCCCTTGCCCAAAGCACCAGCGTCACGCTGACCGACCCCGTGCCTGGCTATGCCGATCTGACCTATCTCGACCTCGCCCGCACCCTTGCGCCAGACCTGGCGCAGGTCGATAGCCAATATGAGGGCGCGGTGTCCATGCCGCTGCGCAGCCTCGCCTATCCGGGCGAAGCGACGACCGGCTTCACAGTGTCCTCGTATGAGGGTTCGGCCCTGAGCTTCGTCAGCGGCGGCACAGCCCGCATCGCGTTGCTGCTCGACGCCGAGAGTCCCGAGGGCAACTGGGGCTCCGTGCTGGCCATATTCGATCCCGCGACCCCTACCGCACCCATCGATGTGGCCGACGTCGCCACCGACCAGATGACCGCATTCGGCGAAGAGGCCACCCTTCGCCTGGGCCCGGACGAGGAGGGCCTCGTGATCGAGAACAGCCATTTCAACTCCAACCAGGGCTATCGCGACACATCAGTGATCGCCGTGGTCGACGGCGCGCTGGCGCAGGTGGCGTCGGTGTTCTCGCTGAACGAAAACTACTGCGGCATGCGGCGAGAGCAGCTTCCCCATATCGCGACCGTCACCACCGATGGCGATGAGCACTGGTCGCCGTTCTCGATCACCGTGACCGAGACGACGATCGCCACGGACTGCGATGGTGGCGAGCAAGCCACGCCCGGCACCCGGGCAGTGGCCGCGACCTACGCCTGGTCCGCCGATTCCGGCCGCTACGAGCCCGATTCGACGGCCCTCCAGGACCTCTTCACTGAAACCGAGGCGCGCTTCTAAGCGACCGGGGCCCTATCTTCGCCCCATTGGGGCAATTAGCTCACGACTGTTTGAAGACCAAGATCAATCAATGGACTGATCCAAAGGAGATCCCATGTCCCGAAAACTGCTCGCGCCGCTGGCTATCATCGCGGCCCTCGCTCTTGCTGCCTGCGGCGGCAACCCACCGGACAACAGCACCGCGCCACCCGCCGACGCCGCACCGGCCGCCGACCCGGCAGCGCCTGCCGATCCCGCAGCGCCGCCCGCCAGCTAACGCCACGACCGCCGCCCGGCCATCCGTCGGGCGGCGTCGATCCGCGCATGGCGCAAACAAAAAGGCCGCCCCGAAGGGCGGCGTGTTTTCGTTCATCCGAGGGATGATTGGTGCGGTCGAGAAGACTCGAACTTCCACGTCTTGCGACACAGCGACCTCAAC
>CBIHQV010000016.1:0-89368 GCA_966212275.1 uncultured Devosia sp. | reverse complement strand
GTGCCGCATCACCTGCTGACCGGCTTCCGGCCCTGGGAATTCGGCAACAACGTCCATGCCGGCACGGTGGTGGGCTGGGTGCACAAGCCCGCGGCGATCATCGGCGAAAAGCGCGTCGGCCGCGGCGGGGTGGTCGCGACCACCTTCCGCCTGACCCGCGAGGCACCCGGCGCCGACCCGGTCGCAGCGGCTCTGTTCGATGCACTGGTCGTGGCGACCAAGCAACTGCCGGTCGACGGCGGGACGATCTAGGGCCCCCAGTCGACCTTCCCTCCCCCACAAGGGGGAGGGATACGAAAGAGCCGAGAGATCGGGACCGACCAGAAGACAGCAAAGCTGCGCTGGCCAAAAACGAGGAGAAGATCATGGCCGATATCGTTCTGAACGAGGTCAGCAAGGCCTACGGCGCCGTCCAGGTGCTCGATAGCGTTTCGATGCATATCCGGTCGGGCGAGTTCATCGTTTTCCTCGGGCCTTCCGGCTGCGGAAAATCGACCCTGCTGCGGATGATTGCCGGCCTTGAAGAGGTCAATGCCGGCCAGATTCTGATTGGCGACCAGCGGGTCGACCAATTGCCGCCCAACCAGCGCGGCGTCGCCATGGTGTTCCAGAACTATGCGCTCTATCCGCATATGACGGTGCGCGACAATATGAGCTTCGGCCTGCAGAATGTGGGCACCGACAAGGCCGAAATCGCGCGGCGCGTCGACGATGCCGCCCGCATGCTGGAAATCGGCGCATTGCTCGATCGGCGGCCCGCCCAACTCTCGGGCGGCCAGCGCCAGCGCGTCGCCATCGGCCGCGCCATCGTGCGCGAACCCAAGGCCTTCCTGCTTGATGAACCGCTGAGCAATCTCGATGCCGGGCTGCGCGTGCGCACCCGCGTGGAGCTGGCGCAACTGCATCGGCGCATCGGCACGACGATGATCTTCGTGACCCACGACCAGACCGAGGCCATGACCCTGGCCAGCCGCATCGTGGTGATGAACAACCGCCGGATCGAGCAGATCGGCACCCCCATGGAGGTCTATTCCCGGCCGGCCACGCGCTTCGTCGCCGCCTTTGTCGGCTCGCCCTCGATGAACTTCCTGCCGGTCACGGTCACCGAAAGCGGCGGCTTGCTCGTCGCCAATGCTGGTGGCGCGGTGGTTCCCACCGACATTGCCGCCAGCGCGCTGCCGTCGCGCCAGGGGCTGACGCTTGGGGTCCGCCCCGACGCGCTCAAGGTCGCGCCCGCGGGCGCCGGCAGCTTCAATGGCACAGTCGAACTGGTGGAGCGGCTGGGCGACCGGACGCTGCTGCATGTGCGGCTGGCCGATGGCGGGCTCGTCGTCGCCGAAGACAGCGGCAAGAGCCTGCTGGAAATCGGCGCCCCGGTTTCGCTCGCCGCCGATCGCAGCGAGACGCACCTCTTCGACGCCGAGGGCGTCGCCTATCACTCGAGCTGATCTCGACCTGTTCCGGCGGTGCGGGACTACAAGCTCAATGCGACGCACCAGCCGCTGACAAAAGCATAGAGCACCAACACTTTGGGAGGAAAGAATGACGAAGACTCTACGACGCCTGGCCCTGGCTTCGACCGCGTTTCTCGCGCTCGCATCCGGTGCTTTCGCGCAGCAGACCGTGGTGTGGTGGGACTTCCTCGCCGGTGGCGACGGCGTGCGCATGAAGGCGCTGATCGACGCGTTCAACGCCGAGCATGAAGGTGAAATCACCATCGAAGGCACGACGCTGGAATGGGGCACCCCATTCTACACCAAGCTGCAGACCTCGGCCGCCATCGGCGAAGGTCCCGACATCGCGACCTATCACCTCTCGCGCATCCCCCTGGCAGTCGATAGCGGCACGCTGAGCGAAATCACCGACGAGGACTTGGCCGGCGCCGGCATTTCCGATGCCGACTTCACCGCCGCCGCGTCCGACGCCGGTAAGGTTGATGGCACCCGCTATGCCGTGCCGTTCGACCAGCACGGCCTCATCCTTTACTACAACAAGGACATGCTGACCGAAGCCGGCCTGATCGGCGAAGACGGCCTGCCCACCGGCCTCGACGGCCTCGAGAACTTCAATGCCGTTCTCGCCAAGTTCACCGGCGACGGCAAGTATGGCGTCTCCACCCCGACCGGCGACCGCTACCGCACCATCTACAGCCTCTTCGGCCAGCAGGGCGGCGTGATGTTCGACGAGGCCGCTGGCGGCTTCTTCCCGACCGACGCGGACGTCACCAAGCTGACCAACGCCATCGACGTCGTCAAAGGCTGGGTCGACAACGGCTATACCCCCGAGCAGGTGGAATCGCCGGCGGCTCTCGCCCTGTTCACCTCGGGCCAGTCGCCGTTCTTCATCATGGGCAACTGGGAAATCCCGACCTTCGTGGATCTCCATGCCAAGGGCGAATTGTTCGAATGGGGTGCGGTGGAACTGCCGACGCTGTTCGAAACCAAGGCCGCCTGGTCTGACTCGCACGCCTTCGTCGTTCCCGCCAATGCCGGCAAGGAAGCCGATCCTGAAAAGCGTGCCGCTGTGATGCAGGTCATCGCCTGGATGGACCAGCACTCGCTCGATTGGGCTGGCGCTGGCCACATCCCGGCCTTCAACGCGGTGCGTGACAGCGCCGAATTCCAGGCCCTGAAGCCGCAGTCCGACTATGCCGGCTTTGCCGACACGGCCGTGTTCGATCCGCGCACCATCCTCGCCGGCCCGGCCGCTCCGCTGGGCGACGCCTGGAGCAACTACGTCAATCCGGCCACCACGGGCGAAATCGAACCCGCCGACGCCGCCACGCAGATGCGCGACGACCTCAACGGCCAGCTCTAGTGAACTAGGGGCTGGGGGCGGACCATCGTGGCTTCCCCCACCCCACCCTCGGTCCCTCCCCATCGAGGGGAGGGAGGCGCTAGCAAAGTCCCCACGGTTCCATCGTCTCCCTCCCCCTTGTGGGGAGGGATCAAGGGTGGGGGTTGGGAGCCACGATGTAGGAGGCAAGCATGCTGCGGGACAGAAAACAGGAATATCTGACGGCGCTGGTTCTGGTCGGGCCCTTCGTGCTCATCTATGGCGTCTTGTTCGTCTGGCCGACCATCCAGATGGTGCTGCTGAGCTTCACCAAGGCGCCGCTGATCGGCACGGGTGACTGGGTCGGCTGGGACAATTACGCCAAGATCCTCAGTCACAAGCTCTTCCACTCGGCCTTCTGGAACACGGCCTATTTCGTGCTCCTCACCGTCATTCCCAACACCCTGGTGTGCCTCCTCATAGCCATGGCGGTGAACCGCCTCAAGGGCGGGCTGCAGGGCCTCGTGCTCGCTTGCTTCTTCCTGCCCTATATCCTGCCGGTCTCGGTGGTGTTCCTCACCTGGAACTGGATCATCGACGTGCAATATGGGCTCGCCCAGGTCTTCGTGCGGCCGTTCAACGGCGGCGAGCCGATGTCGCTGACCCGTACCATTCCTGCCTTCATGCCGACCGTTGCCTTCGTCACTGTCTGGTGGACCATGGGCTTCAATATCCTGCTGTTCATCGCCGGCCTGCGGAACATCTCGCCCGAAATCTACGAGGCGGCGCAGCTCGACAGTGCCGGCCGCTGGCGGCAGTTCGCCCGCATCACCTGGCCGCTGATCTGGCCGATCACCGCTTTGGTGCTGACCATCCAGCTCATCGCCCAGCTCAAGATTTTCGATCAGGTCTACCTGTTCTCGATCGGCGGGCGGCAGGATGCCACCATCACGCTGGTCCAATATGTCTACAAACTGGCCTTCCAGCAGAACAAGGGCGGGGAGGCGGCCACTGCTGCCGTGCTGCTGTTCGGGATGATCATCATCCTCAGCGTGCTGCAATACCAACTGCTGCGCACCCGAGGTGAGAAATGACCGCTGAAGCTCTTCCCCGCAGCGCCGCCAAGGCCGCCGACCAGGGCCGCCGCGATCGCCCGCTCGACCTGATCGGTCTCGGCCTGACGGCCCTCACGCTGCTCGTCGCGCTGGGCTCGTTCTTCCCCATCTACTGGGCGATCATCACCTCCATCAAACCAGATGGCGAGGTGATCTCGGGCAGCAATTCCCTGATCCCCAGCCGCATCACCTTCGACAGCTACATTCACATCTGGAACAACACCAATATCGCCATCTGGTACGTGAATTCGTTCGTGACCTCGCTGGTCATCACGGCGCTGGTGATCGTGAGCTCGGCCGGCTGCGCCTATGCCCTGAGCCAGCTCGATTTCCCCGGACGGCGGGTCATCTATTTCCTGATTCTGGCCTGTTTCATGGTGCCGATGCAGGCGCTGATCGTGAACCATTTCGTGCTGATGGCGCAGCTCAAGCTGCTCAACACCTGGGCCGGCATCATCCTGCCGCAACTGATCGTCCCGGTGATCATCATCGTCTACAAACAGTTCTTCGATTCCGTGCCCAAGGAGTTCCGCGAGGCCGCGCAGATGGATAGCGCCGGGCACTTCAAAATACTGTTCCGCATCTACCTGCCGATGAACTGGGGTGTGACGGCGGCTCTTGCCATCATCACCTTCATCGGCGCCTGGAACTCGTTCCTCTGGCCATTCCTCGCGGCAACGGGCGAAGCGACCATGACGGTCCCCGTCGGCATTACCCAGGTCAAGGATGCCTATGGCATCGTCTTCGGCAAGCTCATGGCCTCGGCCGTGGTCGCCGGCCTGCCGGTCGCCATCGTCTACCTCATCTTCCAGCGCCGTGTGACCCAGGCCATCATGCTCTCGGCCGGCGTCAAGGGATGACCGAAGGGCGCATGCGCCTGCCGGAACTCGACCTGTTCAAGACCATGCTCGTCGTGGGCATGGTGGCGACGCACGTGATCCAGCTCGTCAGCCGCATGCTGCCGGGCTGGACCGAGCGCTTCGCCGAGTTCATCAATCTCATCACCTTCTCGGGCTTTCTGTTGGCGATGGGCCTCGGCCTTGGCCTCTCGAGCGGACGGGCGCGTCCATTGTGGAAGCGGCTGCGACCGGTGCTGTTGCTGCTGCTCGCGGCCTGGATATCGTCTTTCGCTTTTGCCATGTGGGTCGATCGCCTGCCGCTGACCTCGACGCTGGTCGCCGATGTGCTGACCATGCGGCGGCTGTTCGGCTGGAGCGAGTTTCTGGCGACCTTCTTCGTGCTTTACCTCGCCGTGGCTGTCGCGCGGCCGCTGCTGATCGGGGTGGCGAGTAATCCGTTTCTGTTGGCGCTGGCGTCAGCCGCCTGCTTTGCCACCACCTGGCTCGTCATGGATCAGGGCTGGCCGGTGACGGCAACGCTGATCGGCACGACGAACTTCGCCAGCTTCCCGCTCGTACCCTACCTGCCGTGGTTCCTGCTGGGCATATCACTGGGCCGGGCAGCGGACAGTGCATCGATCTGGCATTGGCTCGGCGCCATCGCGGCATCGGGCTGGCTGGTCTGGACCCTGTGGCAAACCGGTCAGTGGCCCGGCCGCTTCCCGCCTACCGTTCTGTGGATCATTGGTTCGGCCTTGCCGCTGCTGGTCTATCTGTCCGTCGCCCGGGTGGTCGCCACGCGCGTCGCGGTGCCGGGCTGGCTCACCCTGCCGGGACGGCATGTGCTGAGCTACCTGCTGGTCTCCAACCTGATGCTGTTCTTGCTCCGTAATCAGGTTGGGCGCCCGGTGCTCAATGTCTGGGCGTGGCTTGGCCTCTCCGCCGCAATTCTCGTGGTTATCGGCGCAGGTTGGCTTATATGGGAGACATGGCGGAACCGCCGGTCGGAACGAACATTGTCTCCGTCTGCCCCGGCCTGAAAGCCCCTTGCGCTGTCCGTCGACGCGCATGCGTCCCACGGAGTTCGTCTTGAGCGTAGCCTTTACCAAGGAAGACAGTGCCGAGACGGCGGCGGAAACCCAACTGCCGGACCGCCCGATCTCCGCGCATCCCAATCTGGTGACACCGGCGGGTCTGAAGGCGCTCGAACAGCAGCTCGACCAGGCTCGTCAGGCCTATGACGCCGCAGCTCTCATCGAGGATGTGAACGAGCGGCGACGACAGGGCGCCGGACCCTTGCGCGATCTGCGCTACTTTGCCGAACGGCTGCGGACTGCCCAGCTCGTTCCGGCCCCGGCCACAAACGACATCGTCGCTTTCGGCTCCACCGTCACCTTCACCCGCGATGGTGACCGCAAGCAGACCTATCGCATCGTTGGCGAGGACGAAGCAGACCCCGCTTCTGGCTCGATCTCCTATGTCTCGCCCATCGCACGCGCCCTCGTGGGCAAGGCTATCGATGACAGCGTGAGCCTGGGCGAGCAGGAACTCGAGATCGTGGATATTGCGTGATGAAAAGAACCGCCCTTGCCATCGCTGCCCTGTTGCTGCTGAGCCAAAGCGCCTCTGCGGGCTGGTATCGCGTGCAGAACTACCAGGGCGCCGTCGGGCCAAATGTGGTTCAGCTTTCGCTACAGACCTACGAATTCGGCAGCGGCATCACGGTTGAGGGCAGCTACTTCATCGAGGGCGAGAACAAGCCGGTCGTCATCTACGGCCAAGCCTTCGACAACAGGCTGCAGCTCTGCGAGATCGCGGACGAGGCCGAATTCGAAAGCAAGCTGGTCCAGGGCTCCTCGACGCCTGTCGATACCTCCGCCTGCCCGATTGTCCTCGAAATCGAGGGCGACAAGGCAGTCGGCTTCTGGGAGATCGGCGGCGAAAGCCATGCCGTGACCCTGAGGGAGGTCGCCAGCCTGGATGACACCGACACCGGCGCGATTGACGGAACCGTCGCCATTCCCTTCTGGGACCACACCGCGTCGCACCGGTTTTCCGGTATCTACGCGCAGACCAATGACGGCGTCATCTGCATGGAGCGGCTGCTAGTCATCAACAGGGCCACCTCGCAGGTCGATCAGGAAATCGCCTTTGAAGATGATGATCTCTGCGCCGCCGGCACCGTGATGACGCAGATCTATCGAAACGTCGAAACCTATGGCGACACCGACGCCGAGATGGTTTCGGTGAACTTCGCCGATGGTCGCTGGGGCTACACCGTGGACTACCTGGTCGACCCCGTGACTGGCCTGCTGTCGCTGGTACAATAGCCGCACCAACATGCCATCGCCCCATCTCCATTGAGGCTAACTGCTTCACGCGGTTCAGTTTTAGCCATACGCACAGCCAGGCTGACTCAGCGCTTGCGAAATTGGTTCGCTTACTGGACAATTCCGGAAAAAACGAAAGTACGACCACTGCTTGACAGTGATTGGCTTTGGTCGGCGGGAGGTTGGGATGTTTGACGGGCGACGCGGCGAGATTGTGGAACTTGCCCGGCAGGAGGGTCAGGTGACCGTGGAGGCGCTGGCCAGCAGGTTCAGCGTATCGGCACAGACCATCCGCAAAGACCTCAACGAGCTGTGTGATTCCGGCGTGCTGACCCGCACTCATGGCGGGGCCGTGTTTCCCTCCGGCGTCGAGAATGTCGAGTACGAAGCGCGGCGGCGGATCGCGGCGGACGAGAAGGCCGCCATCGGCCAGGCCACGGCTGCGCTGATTCCGTCCAACGCCTCGCTCTTCATCAATATCGGCACCACCACCGAAGCCGTGAGCCAGGCGCTGCTCAACCATTCCGGACTGATGGTGATCACCAATAACATCAATGTTGCCAACAGGATGCGCATCTATCGTGGCATCGAGGTGGTGATCGCCGGCGGGGTCGTGCGCGGGTCCGATGGCGGCGTCGTCGGCGAAGCGGCCGTCGATTTCATCCGGCAGTTCAAGGTCGATTATGCCGTCATCGGCGCCTCCGCCATCGACGCTGATGGTGCCCTGCTCGACTTCGACTATCGCGAGGTGAAGGTGGCCCAAGCCATCATCGCCAATGCTCGCAATGTCATCCTCGTGGCCGATTCCACCAAGTTCGAACGCACCGCGCCGGTGCGCATCGCCCACCTTTCCCAGGTCGACACTTTCGTCACCGACCGCTGCACGCTCGACACGCTTCGCAGCATTTCCGCGGGCGCAGGGGTGCGCCTGATCGAGACCGCCACACAGGCCAACCACAATTTCTAGTGTGGTATCAGCAGCTTGTCTCCGCGCGGTTCAGGCGCGGTTGTTCTTCGATTGACATTCGTTTTGCTTTCGATCTAGCTTTCGTCCGTTCTTGTAGACCGGAAAACCGGCGGCTGGGGCGGGGAGGACGTGTTGAGCACTGCGCGCATCCACGACATCGTGGTGATCGGCGGCGGCATCAACGGCTGTGGCATCGCTCGCGATGCCGCGGGCCGGGGATACGACGTGCTCCTTGCCGAAAAGGACGATCTGGCGAGCGGCACCTCTTCGGCCGCCACCAAGCTCATCCACGGCGGCCTGCGCTATCTCGAACATTACGAATTCCGCCTGGTGCAGGAAGCGCTGGCCGAGCGCGAAGTGCTCTGGGCCGCCGCGCCCCACATCATCTGGCCGCTGCGCCTGGTGCTGCCGCACCACAAGGGCCTGCGTCCGGCCTGGCTGCTGCGGCTCGGCCTGTTCCTTTACGATCACCTCGGCGGTCGCAAGCTCCTGCCGCCCGCCCGCACCCTCGATCTGCGCACCGACCCTGCCGGCGAACCGCTGAAGCCCCTCTTCAGCCGCGCCTTCGAATATTCCGACTGCTGGGTGAACGACGCCCGGCTCGTGGCCCTGACCGCCCGGGACGCGGCCGACCGCGGCGCTACCATCCGTACCCGCACCGCCGTAACCTCGGCGCGCGCCGAAGGCGAGCTCTGGCATGTCGTGCTGCGCGACGGGCTGAGCGACGCCACCGAAACCGTGCAGGCCCGGCTGGTGATCAACGCCACCGGTCCCTGGGTCGATCAGGTGCTAACCGGTGCGCTCGGCGACAATGGCGCCCGCAATGTGCGGCTGGTCCAGGGCAGTCACATCGTGGTGCGCAAGCTCTACGAGCATGACCGCTGCTACATGTTCCAGAACAGCGATGGCCGCATCATCTTCGCCATCCCCTATGAGACCGATTACACCCTGATCGGCACCACCGATCTCGACTATGAGGGCGACCCCAAGAACGTTCGCATCAGCGACGCAGAAGTCGCCTATCTTACCGGCGCGGCCAGCGAGTATTTCGCCCGGCCGGTGACGCGTGAGGATGTCGTCTGGAGCTATTCCGGCGTGCGACCCTTATTCGACGATGGCGCCAGCCGCGCCCAGGAAGCAACGCGCGACTATGTGCTCAAGAGCACGGGTGGTGCCGGCAAGGCTGCGCTTATCAACGTCTTCGGCGGCAAGCTGACCACCTTCCGGCGCCTCGCCGAGTCGACGCTCGAACAGGTCGAAGCCCTGATCGGCGCGCGCGCCAAGCCCTGGACGCGCGGCGTCACCCTGCCGGGTGGCGACTTTCCGCCCACCGGCTTTGACGCGCTTGTCGACGGCATCCGGCGCCGCTACCCGTTTCTCGAAGCGGCCCACGCCACGCGCCTGGCCCGCCTCTACGGCACAAGGGCCGAGCAGATCCTGGGCACTGCCATCGGCTATGCCGACCTTGGCCGCCACTTTGGCGCCGACCTCTACGAAGCCGAAATCCGTTACCTGGTGGCCAGCGAATGGGCCGTCACCAGCGACGATATCCTGTGGCGCCGGACCAAGCGGGGGCTGCTGGGCAGCGCCATTGCCACGGCCGACCTCGACACCTTTCTAGCCACCCTCATGCCCCAGCCCGTCGCGGCTGCGGGATAGGAGAATTCATGCTCGAGCTGCGCAACATCACCAAACAGGTCGGCGCCGAGACCCATCTCAGCGACATCTCGCTGCGGCTTGAGCGCGGCACGCTCAACGTGCTGCTGGGGCCGACACTGTCAGGCAAGACCAGCCTGATGCGCATCATGGCCGGCCTTGATCGGCCCAGCAGCGGCACGATCCATGTCGATGGCGTCGACGTCACCGGCGTATCGCCGCAGAAGCGCGACGTCGCCATGGTGTTCCAGCAGTTCATCAACTACCCGTCGATGACGGTTTACGAGAACATCGCCTCGCCCATGCGGGTCGCCGGCGCCGATCGGCAGAGCATCGAGCAGGCAGTGCAGCGCGCCGCCGCCCTGATGAAGCTGACGCCCTATCTCGACCGGCTACCGCTCAACCTCTCGGGCGGTCAGCAGCAGCGCACGGCCTTGGCCCGGGCCATCGTCAAGAATGCCGGTCTGGTCCTGCTCGATGAGCCCCTCGCCAATCTCGACTACAAGCTGCGCGAGGAATTGCGCGCCGAGCTGCCGCGCATCTTCGCCGAAAGCGGCACCATCTTCGTTTATGCCACCACCGAGCCGTCCGAAGCTTTGCTGCTGGGCGGCAACACGGCGACGCTGTCGGAAGGGCGCGTTACCCAGTTCGGCCGCACCATCGAAGTGTTCCGCCGTCCGGCCGATCTCATCACGGCGCGGACCTTCTCCGATCCGCCGCTCAATACCGTGGCCATCCGCAAGGCAGCCGGTGCGTTCCTCCTGGATGGCGGCGTCCGCTTCCCGGCCACGGGGGCGCTGCTCGATATCGCCGACGGCAATTACACGATGGGCTTCCAGCCCCATCACCTGTCGCTGAGCCGCTCGGCTCCCGATGCGGTCGCTTTGCGCGCCGTGGTGACGGCGCTCGAAATCACCGGCTCGGAAAGCTTCGTCCATCTGCGCTTCACCGGCGCCGACTGGATCATGCTGACTCCGGGCGTACAAAACTTCGCCGTGGGCGAGGAGATCGAGGTGTTCCTCGATCCCCGCCTGCTGATGGTGTTCGACGGCGCCGGTCGCGCCGTGGGGCAAGCAGCGGCCCTGGCGGCGTAGGAGCACAATAATGGCCCGTATCGTTCTCGACCATATCCGTCACTCCTACCTGCCCAATCCCACGCGGGACGAGGATTACGCCCTCAAGGAAGTGCACCACACCTTTGCCGATGGCGGCGCCTATGCGCTGCTCGGCCCATCCGGCTGCGGCAAGACCAGCTTGCTCAACATCATCTCGGGCCTGGTGGCGCCATCGCGCGGTCGCATCCTGTTCGGCGATCAGGACGTCACCGACCTGCCGACGGAGCGGCGCAACATCGCCCAGGTGTTCCAGTTTCCCGTGGTCTACGACACCATGTCGGTGTTCGATAACATGGCCTTTCCGCTGCGCAATCGCGGCGTCGACGAGGCCGATATCCAGCGGCGCGTCACCGAAACGCTCGAGATCATTGGCCTCGCCGACCGCGCGCACAAGCGGGCCCGTGGCCTCACCGCCGACCAGAAGCAGAAGATCTCGCTCGGCCGCGGCCTTGTCCGGCAGGACGTCAACGCCATCCTGTTCGACGAACCGCTGACCGTGATCGACCCACACATGAAGTGGGTGCTGCGCAGCCAGCTCAAGGAGCTGCACAAGCGCTTCGGCTACACCATGGTCTATGTCACGCACGACCAGACCGAGGCGCTGACCTTCGCCCAGTCTGTCGTGGTGATGTTCGAGGGCCAGATCGTCCAGATCGGCACGCCGGCCGAACTCTTCGAGCGTCCGAGCCATACCTTTGTCGGCTATTTCATCGGCTCGCCCGGCATGAATGTGCTGCCGGTGACGCTTGAGGGTGCGACCGCGCATCTGGGGTCGCAGACCATTGCCCTGCCGGGTGCTGCAGCGCCGGCCAAGGGCACCCGCATCGAGCTCGGCGTGCGCCCGGAATATGTCCGGGTTGGCCGCGAGGGCATGCCGATCAAGGTGCGGACGGTCGAGGATATCGGCCGCCATCGCATTGTGCGCGGCACGCTCGAAGGCAGCGACATCGCCGCCATCCTGCCCGAGCACCACGAATTGCCCGCCGAGCCGCGCGTGTCCTTCGACCCCAAGGGTATCAACATTTACGCCGACTCTTGGCGCCAGGCATTGGGAGCGTAGGCGATGGAAAAGACCTGGAACAACAAAGCCTGGTTCCTCGTGCTGCCCGTGCTGGTGCTGGTCGCCTTCTCGGCGATCATCCCGCTGATGACGGTGGTCAACTATTCGGTCCAGGACACCTTCGGCAACAACCAGTTCTTCTGGGCCGGGCTCGACTGGTTCGAGGACACGCTTTACTCGTCCCGCTTCTGGGAAGCCTTGTGGCGCAACCTGCTGTTCTCCGGCATCATTCTCGCCATCCAGATCCCGCTAGGCATCTTCATCGCCCTCAACATGCCCAAGCGCGGCTGGGGTGTGCCGGTATGCCTCGTGCTGATGGCGTTGCCGCTGCTGATCCCGTGGAACGTGGTTGGCACCATCTGGCAGGTGTTCGGCCGCGTCGATATCGGCCTGCTCGGTCGGTTCCTCGCGAGCCTCGGCGTCGACTACAACTATGTGCAGGACCCGTTCGACGCCTGGGCCACCATCGTCGTCATGGATGTGTGGCACTGGACCAGCCTTGTCGTGCTGCTCTGCTATGCCGGCCTCGTTTCCATCCCCGACGCCTATTACCAGGCAGCGCGGATCGATGGCGCTTCGCGCTGGAGCGTCTTCCGCTTCATCCAGCTCCCCAAGATGCAGCGCGTTCTGCTCATCGCCGTGCTGCTGCGCTTCATGGACAGCTTCATGATCTACACCGAACCATTCGTGGTCACCGGCGGCGGGCCGGGCAACGAAACCACTTTCCTTTCCATCGACCTGGTGAAGATGGCGATCGGCCAGTTCGACGTCGGTCCGGCCGCGGCCATGTCGCTGATCTACTTCCTGATCGTGATGCTGCTGAGCTGGGTCTTCTACACGGTCATGACCAATTACGGGCAGGGGACTGAGCAATGATCGACCGCAACGCAACGGCCGCATTGCCGATGGAAGGCGCCATGGCCGCCGCGCCAACCCAGGTTGCCGCGCTCAACCGCAGCCGCGCCGGTCTCAAGCTGGGATGGCTGGTGCCGACGCTCTACATCATCTTCCTGTTGCTGCCGATCTACTGGCTCATGAACATGAGCTTCAAGACCAACCAGGAGATCACCGGCGCCTTCACGCTGTGGCCGCGCGAATTCACGCTGCGCAACTACGCCGTGATCTTCACCGACCCAAGCTGGTATTCGGGCTATATCAATTCGATCATCTATGTAGTGCTCAACACGGTGATCTCGCTGGCCGTGGCGCTGCCGGCCGCCTACGCCTTCTCGCGCTACCGGTTCCTTGGCGACAAGCATCTGTTCTTCTGGCTGCTCACCAATCGCATGGCGCCGCCGGCGGTGTTCGCCTTGCCCTTCTTCCAGCTCTATTCGTCCTTCGGGCTCATCGACACCCATATCGCGGTGGCCCTGGCGCACTGCCTGTTCAACGTGCCGCTGGCCGTGTGGATCCTCGAAGGCTTCATGAGCGGCGTGCCCAAGGAAATCGACGAGACCGCCTATATCGACGGCTACTCGTTCCCGCGCTTCTTCGTCCGCATCTTCATGCCGCTGATCGCTTCGGGCATCGGTGTCGCCGCCTTCTTCTGCTTCATGTTCTCCTGGGTAGAGCTGCTGTTGGCCCGCACCCTGACCACCACCGATGCAAAGCCCATCTCGGCCATCATGACGCGCACCGTCTCGGCCTCGGGCCTCGACTGGGGCGTGCTGGCGGCGGCGGGCGTGCTGACCATTATCCCGGGAGCGCTCGTCATCTATTTCGTCCGCAATTACATCGCCAAGGGCTTTGCCCTGGGCCGCGTGTGAGGGGAGAAAGGCCATGAACTTTTCGTGGATGGCATGGACTTGGCCGACGGCCGCCTTCTTCGGCACCATCGCGCTCATGCTGGTGGGCATGGCGATCTGGGAATGGCGCGTGCCGGGCGGCAGCCCGCGCGTGGGCATCCTCCGGTTCGAAACGACGCGCGGCGACCGCCTCTTCGTATCGCTGCTCGGCAGCGCTTTCATCAATCTTGCATGGCTGGGGCTGGTTGGCCCCGAGCTGTGGTGGAGTCTCGCCCTATCGGTGGTCTACGCGATCTGCGTGTTCCGCTTCGTTTAGGGGAGTTTAGACCGGGAAAGGCGGCAACCAAGCGCCTCTTCCGTATCGCAAGAATGCAATCCAAAGGGAGGATTCTAGAATGCGACGGCATCTACTGACATCGACCACGGCGCTGATCGCGCTGCTGGCGACGGGCCCGGTGTGGGCGCAAAGCATGGACGAAGGGCTGAAGTTCCTCGACGCCGAGATCGGCGATCTGTCGACCTTGAGCCGCGCCGATCAGGAAGCCGAACTCAAGTGGTTCATGGACGCCGCTGCTCCGTTCGCCGGCATGGAAATCAAGGTGGTCTCCGAAACCATCACCACCCATGAATACGAATCCAAGGTGCTGGCACCGGCCTTCACCGCCCTCACCGGCATCAAGGTCACCCATGACCTGATCGGCGAAGGCGACGTTGTCGAAAAGCTGCAGACGCAGATGCAGTCGGGCGAGAACATCTACGACGCCTATATCAACGACTCCGACCTCATCGGCACCCACTGGCGCTACCAGCAGGCCCGCAGCCTGACCGACTGGATGGCCGGCGAGGGCGCTTCGGTGACCAACCCGAATCTCAACCTCGATGACTTCATCGGCACGGACTTCACCACCGCGCCCGATGGCGATCTCTACCAGTTGCCCGACCAGCAGTTCGCCAACCTCTACTTCTTCCGCTACGACTGGTTCAACGACGAGACCGCCAAGGCCGAATTCAAGGCCAAGTACGGCTATGACCTCGGCGTTCCGGTCAACTGGTCGGCCTACGAGGACATCGCCGAGTTCTTCACCGGCCGCGACATGGGCGAAGGCCCGGTCTATGGCCACATGGACTACGGCAAGAAGGATCCCTCGCTCGGCTGGCGCTTCACCGATGCCTGGCTCTCGATGGCCGGCAACGGCGACCTCGGTCTGCCCAACGGCCTCCCGGTCGACGAATGGGGCATCAAGGTCGACGAGAACAGCCGTCCGGTCGGCTCGTGCGTGGCTCGCGGTGGTGACACCAACGGCCCGGCGGCTGTCTACTCGATCCAGAAGTATCTCGACTGGATGAAGGCCTACGCACCGCCCGAAGCCCAGGGCATGACCTTCGGTGAATCGGGTCCGGTGCCATCGCAGGGCAAGATTGCCCAGCAGATGTTCACCTACACCGCCTTCACCGCCGACTTCGTCAAGCCCGGCCTGCCCGTGGTCAACGAGGACGGTACGCCCAAGTGGCGCTTCGCTCCCTCGCCGCATGGCGTCTACTGGCGCGACGGCATGAAGCTCGGCTACCAGGACGTGGGCTCTTGGACGCTGCTCAAGTCCACCCCGGTCGACCGCGCCCAGGCCGCATGGCTCTACGCGCAGTTCGTCACTTCGCTGACCGTCGACGTGAAGAAGGCCCATTTCGGCCTGACCTTCGTGCGTGAATCCACGATCCGCCACGAAAGCTTCACCGAACGGGCTCCCCAGCTCGGCGGCCTCGTCGAGTTCTATCGCTCGCCGGCTCGCGTCCAGTGGTCCCCCACCGGCACCAACGTGCCTGATTACCCGAAGCTGGCTCAGCTTTGGTGGCAGGCAATCGGCGATGCCTCCTCGGGTGCCAAGACCCCGCAGGAAGCCATGGACTCGCTCTGCGCCGAGCAGGAATCCGTGCTCGAACGTCTCGAGCGTGCCGGCGTCCAGGGCGATATCGGCCCCAAGCTGGCCGAGGAGCATGACCTGGCCTACTGGAACGCCGATGCCGTCGCCAAGGGCAACATCGCCCCGCAGCTCCCGATTGAGAACGAGAAGGAGCAGGGCATCACGGTGAACTATGACGAGCTGGTGAAGAGCTGGGCGGACGCCAACGCCGCAAGCAACTAAGCCTTCCCAAGACAATGATGGCGCCGGGGTCTAACCACCCCGGCGCCATTTTTTTGCAACTCGTTCATTCGGTAGCTTTTCTCGTTCAGCTTCCGTTCATTTTGCCGGCGCCAGGCCGTCGAGCAGGAAGTCGAGGCCCTTGCGGAAGGCCCCGTCCCAGTCGCTGTCCAGCAGCAGACGCGAGCGCTCGATGGTCGGATAGCGCTCCCCAAGCTCGGCAAGCCGCTGCTGCGCGGCGGCCCTATCCTCGTCCGAACGCTCGAAATTTCCGCGGGTGATGGTGGCGCCCATCACATAGTTCCACAGCGACCATATCGCCGCGTTGAGATCTGCTTCGGCCACGCCGGCCTTGGCCAGGGTGCTGCTCAAAAGTTCGAGGCGTCCCAGGATGTTAGGCCCGAGCGCCCGGCGCGGCAGCAGCGCTGCCGACCACGGATGGCGCAGCATGCAGGCCCGCCAATCCTCGAGCATATGGACGACATCCCGCCGCCAATCCCGAGCCTCGGAGGAGGGCGATGGCCCGGCATATTCAAGCACCGCATTGAGCGCCAGGTCGAAGACCTCTTCCTTATTGCCGACATGCCAGTAAAGGCTCATCGCGCCCGCACCAAGGCGGTCCGCCAGCCGGCGCATCGTGAGGCCATCAATCCCCTGAGCATCCAGCAATTCCACTGCCGTCGCCACGATGCGGTCCAGCGAAAGCGCCGGCTCTCCCCGAGGCGCGTCCGTGCGCTGAGCCCCTTTGCTCCCGGTGCCGCTGCGTTTGGCTGCCATCCATATTCCTCGCTGATCCGCCGACTTAGGCCGGCAATGCCGCAAATGTCGACTCCGAACGATTGACTCGTACGATGTACGATGGCATCACTCGTACACCGTACGAGTGTATCGCATGGATAGGCCGAGATTCAATCCCAAGGGCTTGCGAGCATTGGTCTCGCGGGCCTCGGAGCCGAGAAAAATCATGTCACACGCAATCAAGCAGCTACTTATTGGAGGGCTAATCATCATGACCATGGGCGTTTCCGCGGCGAGCGCAGCCGACGAGAGCAAGCTGACCATCGTCAATCCGCAGAACATGTTCGACCCGACGCCGAATGGCTACAGCACGGCCGTCATCGTGCCGAGCGGGGGTCGGATAGCCTATATTTCGGGGCAGGGCGGCCAGGACAGCACGGGCGGTCTGTCACCCGATTTCGCCACCCAGGTTCAGCAGGCTTATGCGAACCTGGGCGCTGCCCTTGAGGGCCTCGGGGCGAAGCCCGACCAGGTCGCCAAGCTCACGATCTATGTGGTCGATCACGACATGGGCAAGCTCGAGGTGCTGACCCGGAACGTCAAGGAGATGTTCGGCGATACGCTGCCGGCGCAGACGCTGGTGCCGGTTCCCAAACTGGCAATCGACCCCATGTTGTTCGAGGTCGAAGCGATCGTCCTGCTGGACTAACCGGCGCCGAAGCGCATTGCTGCTCGAGCCTAGCCGGCGACGGTCCAGGGGTCGAGCGCATCGGTCCAGTCGATGACGCCGGGCCGGCCGAGCAGGAAGCCCTGCGCTTCGGTGCAACCTTCGGCGCGCAGCACTTCGAGCTGCGCCATCGTCTCGACGCCCTCGGCGAGCACCGGGACATGCAGGCTCCTGCCCAGCGCCAGGATGGCTCGCACGATGGCCTTGGACTGCTCGTTGACCTCGACCTCGGTCATGAACGAGCGGTCGATCTTGATCTTGTCGAACGGGAAGCTGCGCAGCGTATCGAGCGAAGAATAGCCGGTGCCGAAATCGTCGATGGCGATCGACACGCCCATCGCCTTGACCTGGCGCAGGATATGCAGCGCCCGGTTCTTGTCGGCGATGATCGAGGTTTCGGTGACTTCCAGTTCGAGGCGCTTGGGCGACAGGCCCGAACGCAGCAAGGCCGCGCGAACCGTGTCGATCAGGTCCACCTGGCTCAACTGCAGGCCCGAAATATTGACCGCCACCTTATGCGGCTCGGGCCAGCTCGCGGCATCGAGGCACGCCATCTTGAGCACCCAGGCGCCGATGGCGCCGATGGCCCCGCATTCCTCGGCCACGGGAACGAAGTCGGCCGGCGACACCAGGCCATGGCCCGGACGGTCCCAGCGCAGCAGCACCTCGTAGCCGGTGATCTCGTTGGTCGCGACCGACTTCTGCACCTGATAGACCAGGTAGAAGGCGTCTTGCTCCAGCGCGGCCCAGATGTCCTTGGCCATCTCGCGCCGCTGCCGCGCGTGTTCGTCCATCTCGCGCTCGTAGTAGCAGATATGGCGATCGAACTCGGCCTTGGCCCGATACATGGCTAGGTCGGCATTGCTCAGCAGCTTGGAGCGTTCCGCCCCGTCCTCGGGATAGATGGCGACACCGATACTGCCCCCGGTACTGACGAAGGTCGTGCCGACTGAGACACGGGTGAAGAGCGCAGCTTCGATGCGGACCAGGAATTCCCGCAGCGCATCCATCGAGGTGAACGACTTGATGGCCGCGAATTCATCACCGCCGAGGCGGGCGACCAGCTCGCCATCCTTGAGGCCGTGAGTCAGCCGTTCGGCCAGGGATTTGAGCACCTGGTCGCCGGCGGCGTGGCCATAGCCGTCATTGACCTCCTTGAAGCGATCAAGGTCGATGGCGATGACGGCGACATTGTCGTCGCCCGCGCTGGCCGCCTGCAGCGCCATGTCGAAGCGCTCGTTGAACTGCGCGCGATTGGGCAGGCCGGTAAGCCCGTCATGATGGGCGAGGTGGAAGATGGCCGCTTCCGTGCGCTGCCGCTCGGTAATGTCGTCGATCGTGCTGACCCAGGAGCCATCGCCGATCGGGCTATGATTGACCCGCAGCGTCCGTCCGTCGCCAAAAGTGTGCTCGATATCGCCACCCGCGCCGGAAATCAGCGGCATGTGCTGGCCGAGCACCTGATCGATACGCTCGTCAATATCGGAGGGCGGCGTTCCGTCCGGGCCGATAATGGTCATCCGGCAGACATCGCGGAAACTGCATCCTGTCAGGTCCTGCGCCGGGTCGAGGCCCAGCAGCGACGGCAGGCGTCTGTTGTGCAGCCGCAGGATGCCCTCGGCGTCGTAGAGCCCCAGGCCCTGCGACATGTGGGTCATTGCCAGTTCCAGCCGCCCGCTCACCTCGCTCAAGCGCACTGCGTCGGCCGCCTGGCGTTCGCGTTCGCGCTCGGTGCGGCGGCGATCTGCCTCGTCGAGCACGACGCTGCCGAATGCCGCGCCCAGGATCAGCATGGAGACGAAGGCGATGGCCAGCGCCAGCCAGCCGCCATTGAGTTCGCCATCGGCGCTGAGCGGGAAGCAACGATCGAAATTGGCCGCGCCCATGGCGGTGAAATGCATGAGACAGATGGCGAGCGTCAGCAGCAGTGCACCCAGCGTGAGGCGTTGCCAGCCGGCGCCCATTGCGCTCACCGATGCCAGGCCCGCCAGTACGAGGCCGCCCACGATCGAGGCGCCGACCATGGGGGCGTTCCAGACGATGTTCCCGCCCATTACCAGCGCGGCGATGCCGGTATAGTGCATGCTGGAAATAGCGACGCCCACGACGGAGCCGCCAAGGAAATGGTCCCATACGCTGGTGCCGCGGATCGCCATGGCGATGCCGAGGCCACAAAGGCCGATGGCGATGGCCAGCGAGGTCGCGGTCAGCAGCAGGTCATAGGAGAAGGTAAAGCCGGGCCGGAAGGCCAGCACTGCCACGAAATGCGTCGCCCAGATGCCAAAGCCGACCGCCAGCGCCGCCACCGCGGTCCAGAGATGGCGCGTGCGGCCATCGGCCTTGTGCGCGTGGCGCAGCAGGCTGACGCAGGCATAGGCAGAGACGAGGCAAACCACTGCCGCGAGCAAGACAAAGCGCGGGTCATGCCCATGCAGAAAGAAGTCGACGATGGGGAGCAACATGGAGTCCAGGCAGAAGAACCACCTGCCACCCTAGCCATCGCCACTTAAATAGGTCTTACAACCTTGCTCACGACTGATCAGAAATATGTGTGTTTACAACGCGCACTTCTGGCCCGTTGCGCGATCACGTCCGACCCAGAAACTCAACACTCGGATCGCCGCGCATCTCCCCGGTGAGGACCGGTACGCCAGCCACAAAAAGCCCCGCGTGCCAGTCGAGGACGTGTTCGTCCGCTTCTGGCGCTGCGAGGACCAGCCTGGTCCCGTCATGCTCGAGGCTCAAGCGACAGCTTTCGAGGTAGTCGGCGAAGTGTTCGAGGTCGGTTCCCGTGCTGACGATGCTGGCCCAACCCTGCTGCCGACCGTGGCTGCGATATTCGATGCCGGCGCAAGGGCCGGTCGTGATGGCTTCCAAAGGCCCGGTCGCCTTGTAGGCGGCCAGGGCGTCGCCGGCCCGCAGAATGAGCGTGTCGCCGCGCAGGTGGTGTTCCACGCCGTTGCGGGAGGCAAACACGTGGGTGAAGGTCATCGGCGCATCTACCTCCAGCCGATAGAGCAGCATGGCGATATGCCGGTGCTGCCCGACGCGGGGCAGGTTGCCGTTGCCGGCCCAATAGGACGGCCGCCGCTGACCCCACGGGTCGCCTTCGCCCGGATGATTGATCCAGCTCCGGGCCATGGGATGGGAGGCGAAGCGGAGGTCCAGCACATGCTGCTGATGCCCGTAGCCGCCGGGCCTGGCGCCGCTATTGGTCGAAAGCTGCACCCGGCTGGTCTTGTAGAGGTTGAGCAGCGCCGCCGGACCATGGCCCTGCCGATAGCGGGCCACGACTGCTTCTTCCGCGGCCGGCTCAAGCATGCGCTGCAAACCCTCCGGCGGCTCATAGCGACCGGCCGCGAACAACGGCAGCGACGCAACGCCCTGGTTGAGCCAACCGCGTCCAAAGGCTACGGCGGCGAAGGGAGCGAGTTCGGTCAGGGACCCGGCCCGCAATTCCTTGTCATAGGCGCGGCCCATCGATCCGGCGGGAACGCCCTCCAGCGTGTGCAGGGCCACCATAGTGAAGATGCGGTCGCAGAGCGCCTTGGCGCGGCCTGCAATGGGTTCGCGCGCCAGTTCAGCCAAGGCGAGGAGGCCGATGAAATCGACTGGGTAATAGGCGGCCGAATTCCACTCGGCGAGGCCGTCCTCTTCCACCGCGTCGAACCAGAGCCCCAGCCGTTGGGTCGCCAGTTCGGCCTGTTCGCGCCCCGTGCGGCCCGAAGCCGTAAAGGTCGCATCCGGCCAGGTGAGGCCGGCAAGAAGTTGGGAGACGTGGAAGCATAGCGCGTGGTTCTCGCTCCAGAACCACATGACGTCATTGCCCGGCTCATCGACCCAATAGCGGAACTCGAGCAGGGCGCGCTCGCTGCGGCTGCGCAGATCGGGCGGCAAGGCATCGGCGTGACGCAAATAGGCCCAGAGCAGTGGCACCGAGACGAAATCGGCGCAGTCGCGGCGCTCCTCGATGGTGAGGAGCGTTTCCTCGAGGATCGGCCGCAGGCGCGGGTCGTTGGCCTGGTTGGTCTCCAGCAAGGCAATGGCGGTCCCCATGCGCATTTCGCCATGGCGGGCCGCATGGTCGAGCGCGAGCCGCTTGCGCTGCGCCAGATCGCCCGGAAGCAGGGTGGGCTGGGTCTGCTGGAGCACGGCAAAGCCGATATGGCGCTCCACTCGCGTATCGCCGGCGATGAAGGTCAGCGGCATGTCGTGATAGCCGTCAGGCAGCGCATCCGCCCGGCAGACGATCAGTTCGGTTTCGCCCGCTTGCAGTGTCAGCACGCGATCGAGGAGATCCGCATGGGTATGCGACGTGGCCTTCACGCGCACCCGGACTTCCACCGCAATGGCTGCGGGCGTGTCGAACTTCAGCGCAACCTCGCCTGAGCTGGTGACTTCGTCGCGCGGCCGCACCTGGTTGGCCAGGGCCGTCAGTGCCTCGGCCTGGTCGCCAATGGCGGCTCCGGGCAGGAACACGTCGAGCCTAACATTGTCGAGCAGCGTCAATTCGAAGAACCAGACGGTGTCCCGCTCGGCCATATCCTCGCTGAGGACGACGACATCGCTGCCCGATGCCTTGATCGGCAGGTGGACCACCGTCTCCTGGTTACCGTTGCGGGTGAAGGGCTCGAAGCGCCCCGCGAGCTCGCCATCGACCCAGATATGTACGCCTCCGCGCGTCGAGAGACGGAAGGAGCAGTAGCGATCCTGCTCGGTCGCGACCGTCGTGCGGCACCAGCGCGAGAGGCGCGTCGGTCGATGCCGGAACTGGCTGAATTCTACGGTCCTATTGCTGCCGGGCAGGTAGAGGCTTTCGACCGGCCAGTCGCTGTTGAGGGTAACGGTGCGGGTCGCCACGTCGCGCCAGGTTGCCACCCGGCAGGGCAGGTCGCCCACATCGACGAAACCGTTCACATAGCGGTAATTTTGCGGGTCATGCGCAATGGCCGGCTCACCCGGAAAATAGCGCGCCTCGGTTGCGGACAGTGCCCAGGCATTGAGGCTATCGCCGCGCGTCAGGGTGATGAGGGGAGTGGGCATAGGCAAAGGTCCAGGAAGGCGGGCGTCAGAAAACGGCCGGAGCCCGATAGGGCAGGAGGAGCTCCAACTGGTCGAGCAGCGCCGGCAGCTCGCCGGGAGAGGCGATTTTGTAGTCGGGAACCTCCTCGGCACAAGCGGGCACGTGCGTGCGTAAGGTCGACCAGGCCATGAAGACGCTGGTGATGCCCAGTGCGTTGGCGCCGTTGATATCGCGCGACAGGTTGTTGCCAACCATGACTGTGCGCCAGGCGTCGGCCCGGGTGAGGCCCGCCGCGGCAAGGGCTGCGTCGAACATCCTGGCGTCGGGTTTGTGCACGCCTACGTCTTCCGAGATGATGTGGGCATCGAAATGCTCCCACAGCCCGTGATGGTTCAGCATGTTGACGAAGGTCTGGCGGGGACCATCGGCGACGAGGACCAGGCGATGCCCGGCAGCCTTGAGCTCCTCGACCATTTCGCGGGCGCCGGGAATAAGGTCGGCGCTGGTCACGACCTCGCTGCCCGGCAGTTTCACCTCGGTACGCTCGTCGATCAGCGTATCGCCGCAATCGAGGAAGATGGCCCCGAAATGGGGGACCTTGCTGCGCAGGCGCGTCAGCTCAGCCGCAACCCGGCGCGGTATGGCTTCGGCCAGCTCGGGCCAAGCCATCAAAGCCGGGCCGTCTTCCAGCGCGACATAGTCGAGCTGCGGCACGAAGGCATCCTGCCGCATCTTGAGCCGCGCCAGCCGGTGATCGCCCGCGCTGGGCAACCAGGCGCCGGCCGCCGCGAACAGGTTGCCCATATGGACGCCCTCGACGCCGGCCATCGGGCCGCAAAGCGCCATGAGCCGCTTTCGTTCGGCGGCGCTTACATGCGCAGGCGCGGCCCAGTGCGCATGCTTGCCGGCCTCGACATAGACGACAGGTCGATCACCGAACATTTCGGGTTGGCCCGACCCGGCATCCACGAGCAGGCGGCTGCCATGCGCCGATGCCTCGACCGCGATCACGCCGCCGGCGTCGTCGAGATGCACCCAGACGTGTTCGAGGTCGTAGAGGTGGCCGATATCCCAGTCGTAATAGATCGCATATTCGATGGTGAGGCTGCCCTTCGGCTCCACGCTGAATTTCGAGGATGGCGAGGCAGCGGGCGCGCGGAATAGCGTGTAGCCGAAGGCGAATGGCCGGTAGGGCTCGGCCAGATCCAGCATCAGGCGCGGGGCATAGCGGGCGGCCAGGGCCGCATCGGGCATCGTCGCCAATGCCGTCACGCCACCGCTCCAACCAGCGACAGATCTTCGGCAAAATGGCACCGCACCTGCCGGCCCGCGATGTCGCGCAGGGCAGGGGTCTCGGTGCTGCATTTCGGCTGCGCGTAGGGGCAGCGCGGGTGAAAGCTGCATCCCGAGGGCGGGTTGGCCGCATTGCCGATTTCGCCCTTGAGCGGCACGCGCTTGCGGGTGCGATTGCCGCGCGGATCGGGCTGCGGCACGGCCGCCATCAGCGCCTCGGTATAGGGGTGCAGCGGCTTGGAGAACAGTTGCTCGGTGGGCGCCACTTCCATCATGCGGCCCAGATACATCACCCCGACCCGGTCAGAAATGTGTTCGACCATGCCCAGATCGTGGGTGATGAACAGGTAGGTGAGGCCGAACTGCTCCTGCAGATCCTGCAGCAGGTTGATGTTCTGCGCCGCCACCGAAACGTCCAGCGCCGACACCGCTTCGTCGGCAGCGATGAAGCTGGGATTGAGCGCCAGGGCGCGGGCAATGCCGATGCGCTGGCGCTGGCCGCCGGAAAAGGCATGGGGGTAGCGGTTGACGAATTCGGGGCGGAGGCCAACCACCTTGAGCAGCTCGGCCACCCGATCGCGGATTTCGCCCGGCCCGGCCGAACCATGGATGACCATGGGCTCGCCCACGAGGTCGAGCAGTGTCATGCGCGGATTGAGCGAGGAATAGGGGTCTTGGAAGATCATCTGCATTTCGGCGCGCAGCGGCCGCATCTCGCGGTCGGTGAGGGTCGAAATATCGACCACCTGGCCGCTGGTCCGCCGAAACAGGATCTGTCCCTCGCTGAGGCCATAGGCGCGCAGCATCAGGCGGGCGACGGTGGACTTACCCGAGCCGCTTTCGCCCACCAGGCCGAACGTCTCGCCTCTCCTGATGTCAAGCGACACGTCGTCGATCGCCTTGACGTCGCCTACATGGCGCTTGAGCCAGCCGGCATGGATGGGGAAGTACTTCTTGAGCCCGCGCACCGAGAACAGCACGTCATCAGGCAGCGAAAGCTCCGCAGTTGCCGGAATATCAGACATAGGCGGGCTCCTCGGCGGCGGCGAACTGCTCGGCGATATGGCAGCGCGACATCTGCAGCCCGAACATCTTTTCAGGTGGGACGGTCACGTCGCAGACGCCGGGCACCATATGGGCGCAGCGCGGATTGAAGGCACAGCCCGGCGGCACGCTGAACGGGTCCGGAACCATGCCCGGAATGGTCGGCAGGCGTCGGCCCTGGTCCACACCCAGCCGCGGAATCGAGCGCAGCAGGGCCTGGGTATAGGGGTGCTTGGGCGCGTAGAAGATGTCGTCGACCGTGGCGGTTTCGACGATCCTGCCCAGATACATCACCGACACGCGGTCGGCGATGTCGGCCACCACACCGAAATTGTGGGTGATGAAGATGATGGCCATGCCTAGCTCGGACTGCAGCTCCTTGAGCAATTCAAGGATCTGCGCCTCGGTGGTGACGTCGAGCGCGGTGGTCGGCTCGTCCGCGATCAACAGGCTCGGATCGCAGGAAATGGCCAGCGCGATCATGGCGCGCTGCCGCATGCCGCCCGAGAGCTGATGCGGATAGGCATCCACCATCTGCGCCGGGCGCGGCATCTGCACCTTGGCGAGCAGGTCGATGGCCCGCTCGCGGGCAGCGGCACGGCTCAGCCCCTTGTGCAACTGCACCGTGCGCATGATCTGGGTGCCGATCGTGTGGACTGGCGACAGCGCCGTCATCGGCTCCTGGAAAATCATGCCGATATGCTGGCCGCGTACCTGGCGGATGGCCCGGCTGTTCCGGTCGAGCGCCGACAGGTCATATTGCTCGCCGCTGCGGGGACGGAAGCGAATGCTGCCTTCCGGCGCGACCGCCCGCTTGGGCAGAAGGCGCATGATGGCACGGGCAGTGATCGACTTGCCCGAGCCGCTTTCACCCACGATGCCGAGCACTTCGCCCTTGTTCACATGGTAGGAAACGCCGTTGACAGCCTTCACCAGTCCTTCCCGCAGCGGGAAGTGGACATGGACATTGTCGAGCTCGAGCAGGCGCTCGGGCGGCATGGTCTGAGGGGTCATGGTGTTACTGCCCATAGGGATCGGCCGCGTCGCGCAGGCCATCACCCAGGAAGTTGAAGGCCAGCACGGTGAACACGACCGCGATGCCCGGCGAGAGCAGCCAGGGGGCCAGGGAAATCGAACGCAGGTTCTGCGCGTCCTGCAGCAGCACGCCCCAGCTCACGACGGGCGGTCGAAGCCCTAGCCCCAGAAAGCTCAGCGCCGTTTCGCCCAAAATCATTTCGGGCACGGCCAAGGTCACCGCCGCGATGATGTAGGACGTCATCGAGGGCAGCATGTGCTTGGTGATGATGCGGTATTCGCTGGCGCCGGCCAGCCGCGCGGCCAGCACATAATCCTCGTTGCGGATGGCAAAGAACTGCCCGCGCACCACGCGCGCCAGATGGGTCCAGCCGATCAGCGCCAGGATGAAGGTGATCAGCACATAGACAAAGATGGGGTCCCAGGCGATGGGCAGGGCCGCGGCCAGGCCCATCCATAGCGGGATGGTGGGGATGGAGCGGATGAACTCCATCAGCCGCTGGATCGCGCTATCGATCCAGCCGCCGAAATAGCCGGAGATCGACCCCAGCGTCAGCCCGAGAACGAAGGCGAAGATAACGCCGATAAGGCCGGCCGAAAGCGTGACGCGCGCGCCGTGGATAAGCCGCGAGAACACGTCGCGCCCCAAGTCGTCAGTGCCCAGCAGGTTGACCTGCTCGCGCCGGTCGTCGACGCCGAACAGGTGAAGGTCGGTCTCGAACAGGCCGAAGAAGCTGTATTCGTCGCCGGCGTAAAAGAGCTGGATAGGCAGCCTTGTCTCTGTATCGGTCTCGTAGAGCACGCGCGCCGTTTCGGCGTCACGCTCACGCGCCAGGCCGTAGACGAAGGGGCCCACGAATCGCCCCTCGTGGAAGAGGTGGATGGCCGTCGGTGGCGCTAGGGTGCGCAACCGGCTGACCTTGAACGGGTCATAGGGTGCCACCTGTTCGGCGAACACGGCGCAGAGCGCCAGGATCGCCAGGAACCACAGGGAAACCACGGCCAGGACATGCTTGGAAAAGCGCCGCCAGATCAACTGCCACGGCTTGGCCGTGTAAAGATCTTCCTTGTGGTCCTTGGATTTGGACGGGGCGGTGTCGATGATCTGCTCGGTCATGCGGCGGACCTCACGCGTACCGGATGCGCGGGTCGAACCACGCCAGGAGGATATCGGAAATCAGCGTACCGATGATGGTGAAGACGCTGAGGATGAGAATGAAGCTGCCCGCCAGATACATGTCCTGCATCTTGAGCGACTGCAGCAGCAGCGGCCCCGTGGTGGGCAGGTTGAGCACGACGGCGGTGATGATATCGCCGGAAAACAGAGCGGGCAGGGCCCAGCCGACCGTCGAGATGAACGGGTTGAGCGCCACGCGGACGGGGTAGTTCCACACCACGCGGCTTTCCGACAGGCCCTGTGCATAGGCCGTCTCGACATAGGGCTTGCCCAGTTCATCCAGCATATTGGCGCGCATGACGCGGATGAGGCCGGCGGCGCCGCCAGTCGCCAGCACCACCAGCGGAATCCACAGGTGCTGCAGCAAGTTGATGACCTTGTCCACGCTCCAGGGCGCGCTTTGATATTGCGGCGACAGCAGGCCACCCACATCGATCTGCAGATAGACGAAGCTGATCCACATCAGCACCAGCGCCAGCAGGAAATCGGGCGTGCCCTTGCCGAGAAAGCCGAAGACCGTGAACACGTAGTCGAAGAAGGAATACTGCCGGGTGGCGGAATAGACGCCGACCGGGATGGCGATAAGCCAGGTGAAGACCAGGCTCAGCGTCGAGATCGCCAGTGTCAAGGCCAGCTTGTCCCAGATGAGCGTGGAAACCGGGGCGTTCCAGTCCAGCGAATAGCCAAAGTCGCCGCGCAGCACGATGGCGGTGATCCAGCGCCAGTACTGCAATAGCAGCGGATCGTTGAGCCCCATCTGCTGGCGCATCGCGGCTTCCTGGGCGGCCGTGATGTAGTCGCCAGTGCGGCGCAGTTCGGCGGCATAGGCCGAGACATAGTCGCCCGGTGGCAACTGGATGATGACGAAGGAAATAAAGGAAATGAAGATGAGCGTCGGTATCGCCAGAAGCGCGCGCCGCAGAATAAAGGCAATCATGCTGCCGGTCCTCCCCCCGGCAGGACCGGCCTGATGTGAGCATCAGGCCGGCGCCGGTCGCAATAGTCTGGGCCCGGGGGATTGCCCCGGGCCGGGCGTTCGCGATCAGTCCTGGTCGAGCCAGAACTGCTGGGTGCGGGCAATGCCCACGCCACGGAAGATGTCGTCCTGCACGAGGTCCGGTTGCACGTTCTGCATCTGGTTCGAGACGACGTTGACCACCGGGCCTTCGCCATAGACGCCGATCACCCAGCCTTCCTCGGCAAAGATGCGGGCCATTTCCTGGACATGCGCATCGGCTTCGGCCACCGACGATGCCTGCGAGGCCTGGTCCCACAGATCGAACACGTCGCGCAGGGCGTCGTCCTCGCTGGGCTCGATGCCCGAGGCGCCATCGGTGCTGTACCACTTGTAGTATTCGTTGCCGAAGCTGTCCGAACCCATCAGGCGGCGCGGATCTGCCGGGACGTAGGTCATGCGGTCATACGGCATCCACTGCATCTGGAAGTCGTTATTGGCGCGGTTGTTGTCCCATTGGGTCCGGTCGATGACGCGCGGCAGCAGTTCGATGCCCACCTCGGCAAAGCTCTCGGTCAGCAGTTCGAGCGTCTTGGCGTAGGAAGCGTCGTTGGCTTCCACGACAATGCTGAAGCGCTGCCCGTCCGAACGCAGGCGGAAGCCCTGGGCGTCACGTTCGGTGAGACCGGCCGTATCGAGCAGTTCGTTGGCGAGGTCCGGATCGTATTCGGTCCAGTGCGTGGCAAGGGCCTCGTCATAGTATTGCGAGCCCGAAACCGGAGCGGCCTGGATCGGCTTGGCGAGCCCCGACTGGGTCAGCTCGATGATCAGCTCGCGATCGATGGCCACCGACAGGGCCTGGCGGACGCCTTCGTTTTCGAACAGCGCGCGGAGCACCTCGTCCTTGGTCGTCATGTTGGGCACGAGCGACCAGATATTGGTGTCCTTCCACGTGACGATGCCGTAGCCGCCACGCTCTTCGTTTTCCTTGTAGAACGTGTAGTTGGCCAGGCTCAGATGGCGATCCTGCATGTCCAGTTCGCCCTGGGCGATCATCAGGTTGAGCGTTTCGGCGTCCTGGAACAGGCGGTGCTCGATGCGATCGATATAGGGGAGCTGGTTCCCCTCCTGGTCGACCGCGTAATAGTAGGGGTTGCGGACCATCACCACCGTATCGGCCGGCGGCGGGGTCTCGATCTTCCAGGCGGTCAGCACTGGCAGGTCGGGATTGAGCCACCAGGCCGTGGCCGCGCCCTTGGAACCCCAGAGGTCGATCCAGCCCGCCACTTCGAACTGGGCTGCCGCCGCGGCAAGCTCTGCCTCGCTGGCATACTTGTCGTTGAACTGGCTGAGATAGTGCTTGGGGAACATGAAGCTGGGGCGGTCGAGGCTCGGCTCGCCGGTCGAATCCTTGGCCAGGATCTGCAGGAAATAGACGTAGGGCTGGCCGAACTTCACCGTAAAGGTGCGCTCGTCGACGATCTCGACTTCCATGGGCTTGCCGCCCGGAGCGAAGGTCGCGTCGATATTGGGGACGATGGCGGGATTGAGGAAGATGTCCTCATACCAGAACTTGACGTCCTCGGTGGTCGCCGGCACGCCGTCGGACCACTTGAGGCCTTCGAGCAGGGTGAAGGTGAAGGCGGTGGAATCCTCGTTGACCGTGTAGCTCTCGATATAGCCCGGCACGAGAACGGCGCCGCCATTTGCGTCGGCCGCCCATTTCAGCACGCGCTCTTCCATGAGCTTGGTCGGGCCCCAGCGATCGCCCGGTCCGTTGAAGGCCCGGCGCCAGGTGCCGCCATATTCGCCCACCGACAGGGCGTTGACCACGGTCGGCTTGGTCGGCAGCCGCTCATCCACTGGCGGCAACGTGCCGGCTTCAACCATCTCGGTCAGCATTGGTGCTTCCTGGAATGCCCAGGCCGAGCCCGCCAAAGCCGTCACCGACATCGCGGCCATCGCGAGGCGCGAGATCCACTTGTTGGCACTCATTGATTTCTTCCCTTGTGCTGCGGAATGCACCAGCTGGTGATATCCGGCGTCCCTAACTCGGTCGAGGTGAAGCCCATCAGGCATTGAAGAATTTTCATGATGACCTCCATTCTCCTCCTGCGTCCCAGCTCCTGCCCGTACAATTGACTTGTCTCATTGGCGCGTTTTGTGCTGTTACAAGGGCAGTCTATGCGTCAGTTTTGCCAAGGCGCAATAAGAAAAAATTTGCATGACTTGCGGGATTGGGAGCTGGCGAACGGGGTTCGCGGGAAACTTGAATGGAAGATTGGCAGTTGAATCAAGGGCGTATCGGGGTTGCTGGTGGCACTGCGGCCGTGCCGCTCTCGGCCCGAAAAAATTCACAGGCTGGTTACTTACGTCTCTTGGTCGAGGCAATGATGGGGGGTGAATCCCTCCAGCGGCCGGCTTTGGCGCAGCGGGTGGGTCTGTCGAAACTGGCCGTGTCGGAACTGTTGGCGAGCCTTGAACGGCTTGGTCTCGTCCGAGTCGAAGGCTCGATCGGCGGCGCCCCGGGCCGATCGCATCTCTCCTATGCCCTTCAATCAGATGCCGCCCTGGTGGTTGGATTCGATGTCGGCGGCACCAAGGTGGCCGGCGCTATCGCCGACCTGCGCGGCCAGATCCTGGCGGAGCTGACCGAGGCGACCGTGCAGACGGGCGCCGATGGCCTCATCGCCCAGCTCGGGAGCATGGCCGACAAGCTGTGCCGCATGGCCGGCGTGCAGCGGTTCCGCCTGCGCATCGGCGCGGTCGGGGTGCCGGCTGCCGTGCACCCATCCACCGCCGATCTCAGCCTCGCCGGCAATTTGCCCGGATTGGAAGGCGGCAACCTGCATGCGGGCCTGCGGCAGGCCCTGGGCGTCGATGTGCTGATCGACAACGATGTGAACCTGGCACTGTTGGCCGAAGTCGGCCAGGGCCCCCGCGATCGGCGGAATGCCGCCTTTATCGCCCTGGGCACCGGCATCGGCGGCGCCCTGATCATCAATGGCCGCCTGTTGCGCGGCGCCCATGGTGGCGCCGGCGAGATCGGCTATCTGCCGCTCTGGCGCATCGACGCGCCCGGCGTTGCGTCGCTGGAGGACCATGTCGGCGAGGCGGGCATTCGCCGGGCCTATGTCGCCGCTGGCGGCGACCCCGCCCATACTGTGCTCGACATCTTCGCGGCCGCAAGCGATGGCGGCGATCAGGCCAATCAGGTCCTGGACCAGGCAGCCGACCATGTCGCCCGCGCCGTGCTCGCTGTGCTGGCACTGCTCGACCCCGACCAGATCGTCTTCGGCGGCAGCATCGGCGCCCGCCCCGAATTCATCGCCCGCGTCGAGCGCCTGGTGACGGTCGCCTGGCCCCGGCCCATCGCCATCGTGCGCAGCCAGAGCGGCGGTCGGGCCGGTCTGCTGGGCGCGCTGGAACTGGCGCGCGGCCACCTGCTCGAGGAACTGTTCGGGGCGCTGCCGACGAACTGATCAGCCGACTGCGCGCACGCTGCTGCGGATGGTCAACCGGCACCCCAGCTCGAGCCTATGCGCCGGCGGGTTCAGCGACGCATTGACGATGCGCTGTTCGAGCAGATGCAGGGACGCGGCGCCCATATGTTCGAGCGGCACGCTGACGGTGGTGAGGGCTGGGGCGGTGAACTCGCCGATCGCCACGCCGTCAAAGCCCACCACCGATACGTCCTGCGGCATCCTGATGCCGGCGCGATCGAGCGCGGTCATCACGCCCAGCGCCAGGTTGTCGGCGGCGCAGAAGATGGCGGTAATGCCCCCGAGCCCGCCATGTTGCTCCAGCCAGTTGTCCATGGCCTTGGCCCCCAGCTCAGGCAGATAGCCCTCCGCCAGATGCACATGGGCCGTATCGAGGGAAAGGCCATTGACGCGGAAGGCATCCAGAAACCCGTCGCGCCGCCGCCGAACGGTCGAGCGCCCTTCCCAGGTCAGGTGCATGATGTTGCGATGGCCCTGATCGATCAGCCAATTGGTGGCGTAGCGCGCCCCGAAGCGGTTGCCCGGCGTGACGCTATCGATCTGCATCTCGTGGTCTTCGCCGTTCATCAGCACCGCCGGAATGCGCGACGCGGCAATCTCATGCAGCAGCTCAGGCCGGTCATCGCTGAGGAGCAAAATTCCATCCACCTCGGCCGCTCGCGCCGCTTCCACCACGCGCGTGCCGCTGACCGTTGGCTTGTCGAGTTCCATCGGCACCACCCGGATGGCGCGGCGTTCGCATTCGCGCGTCAGCGCGCTCAGCAGCGTCCACGAATAGAGGTTGTGCTCATTGTGGGGCAGGGTGTCGCTGGGCACGGCCAGCAGCACGCCGCGCAGCACCGATATGCTGGCCTTCTCCCGGCGCCTCGCCAGATAGCCCAGCGAAGTCGCCGCATTCAGCACCCGCTCGCGCACCTCGGCCGAAATCGGCGCCGTGCCGTTGAGCACATGCGACACCGTGGAAACCGCCACATCGGCGGTCTCGGCGATCTCCTTGATTCCCACCTTGCGGCTTGGATCGCGCGCCACGGATGCTTCCTCCCTCCGCTAGAAAGCGGGGTCGTAGTTGAAATAGATCGGATTGGATAGAGCCACCATATTGAGGCTCTGCGCCATCGAATTGGGCACTTCGGGATAGGGCATTTGCGGACCTTCCACTTCCACGCGGTAATAGCTGCGCTGGTCGGCCGGTGGCGTATCGACAAAACGCGCCGAGCGGGTCACCGGGTCGCTGATGAGCGTGGTCAATTCCTCGCGGTTACGGATAACCCGCACCTTGTAGGCCACCCCGGGCAGCCCGCCACCCATCAGCCGAACCTCGAAGGTCAACGGCTGTCCGCTGGGCTTGGCATTGTCGCCCATCATCATGCCAAACTGCCCGTCACCATCAAGGTCGGCACAGAACTCGACGCGCGGATTATAGGGGTTGGAGCTCACAGAGGCCCGCCCGCCCTTGAGCGCGGCCAGGATGGCCTCCTTGCTGCGAGCGCTGGCAAAGATCCACGTCGTCGGCGTGCCGACATAGTTGGCCGAAGCCTCAATGGTCAGCGGCACGATCAGCGCCGGATCATCTGGCATGCCATGGTGGGAATCACTGCCGCCGCGCGCCCCCAGCATGCGGCCCGAAAGCAGTTGATCGTCCCAGATGCGGACGCTGGGCACATTCTTGGACCAGACGCTGGTGTTCCAGATCTCCACCGAATCCGCCAGATCGAACGAGAAGCCGTAATGGTTCTTGTGATGCGGATGATTGGCCGACCAATGGATACCCAGCTCCTGCTTGAGCTTCAGCAAATCCCAGTCGCGAGCATTACGGGCATCGAAAATCCGCTGGTGATCGTAGGGCCCGGCGCTCAGGATGTTGACATGCCCCCGCGGCGCCGTGAGCTCGGCGCCATGAAACAGCAACACACTGTCCGACCGGAATTCCGGATCCGCCCATGTATGCTGCGCCACCGCCCCGCCGACATGCACATCATGGTCGGTAATAGCCAGATAGTCGAACCCCATCCGCTCGGCAAAACCAATGATCCGCGACTGCGGATTATTGGTGGAATCGGTGCTGTGCCGACAATGCATATGCCAATCCCCCTTGAGCCACAGACCGCCCGTTCGCGCGGAGATTGGCGGTAGGGCATCGGGGATGGCGGGGATCATTGAGGAGTCCGAAGAAGGGGCAGGCCGGGCGGGCGGCGATTGGGCCCAACGGTAGGGGAGGCCTTAGATCGTGGCAAGCGACGTCGCCATTCACTGGGGAGTCTGGATTTCGAACCAAGATTGACGGAGTCAGAGACCACCAAAGAGCCCTGATAGACGGGCTCGTTGCGCCACACGTGTGTGCCATTGGTCTGCAATCACTGCTTCAGGTCGCTGGTCAAAGCGTCAGCAGTGCGTCCTTAAAGTCATTCCCCCCGAATGCTAATATCGCGTTCTTTGGATCGGGAGAACTAACAGAGAAGGCGTCATGTCGGAGAAAATATACACTGGCAACGAATTGGAAGCGGCACTTAATGCGGGCCAGTTGATCCCTGAAGCTCCTCCGCTTCGAGGGATGATAAAGGCTACCGAGAAAAGCGGGTTCATTTCCTTCACGCTTTCAGGGTGTGAAAGTTGGCTGGATTTGCCTACCGACATGATAGCCAAGGCTGTGCACCTGGGCGATCAGCGGTGCGGCGACGACCATTCCCATCCTGTTGTCGAAATTACCCTGAAGGACCAGAAGGACCCGACCGCGCAAATATTGTTGGCTCTGCTTAGGCAGGCAGCTGATTTGCTTAGTGGCGATGAGGTCCCTGACGAGAGCGCTGACAACGTAGGAGCGCTCCAGTTTCAAATTGGAGGACAGGGGGCGGTATTTGAGAACCAGGGCGGTACCATCGGCAGACCGCCTCGGCGATGCTGGCGTTGCAATGTGTGGCGTTGCTACGGGTCGGGGGCCAGCCGCCGCTGTTTCCACTACACTACATGTTGTAGCAACTAGAATATTGTGCGCCGCTGACCGGCCCAACTGCCAAAAATGGTTCGCTCGGCGCGCCGAGTGCCGCCTGCTCGTCTCGCGTGGGGTATTGTGGCTGTAGGTGTCCAGCTTCACCGCGATGCTAGGAAGCTGCTGAACGCTGATTGGCTCGGGAGAATTTGGCTGGGGAACCTGGATTCGAACCAAGATTGACGGAGTCAGAGTCCGCTGTTCTACCGTTGAACTATTCCCCAGCAAGGGATCGGGCATTGCCCGTCGGTATGGCGGGAGGCGGTGAGGCGTCCGGCGCGGGGACTGCATAGACAATGCCGGTTGATATTGCAAGCGCCTCTCGCGCCGGAAGGATCGATGCTGTGCGCTGGGCCTGACCACGCCGGAACCGGCTGGCTGCTATGCGCGAGCCGCGCCCGCCTGCGTTTCCATTGCGCTCCGCGCCTGCTTGCACTACCGTCACCGGCGACACGCAATGAACAGTGCGCTCGGGCGCGACTGGCTTGGCCAGTTCGGCGACCGCGCACGACAGGAGACTTCTGTGACCGATTCCGATCGGTCCGCTGTCGAGCTCGCATTATCAGACGAGCCGGCAATCCGTGCCCCGTCCGTTCTCGGACCGGCGGGGAGGGCAGGGGCGCACGCGCCTCCGCCAGCGGACAAGCGGACGCCAGCCGCCCCGAATCCGCGCAAGCACAGGGGTCCCACCTATGCGGCGCTCGATCTGGGGACCAATAACTGCCGGCTGCTGATCGCCCGCCCGCATGACCATGGCTTTCGCGTGCTCGATGGCTTTACCCGCATCGTTCGCCTGGGCGAGGGCGTGTCGGTCACTGGCCGGCTGGGCGACGCGGCCATGGAGCGCACCATGGAAGCGCTGCGCCAGTGCCGCAACAAGCTGCGCGAGCACCAGCCCACGCGCATGCGGCTGATCGCCACCGAGGCCTGCCGCGCTGCCGAAAACGGTCCGGCTTTCCTCGCGCGGGTCAAAGAGGAATTGGGGCTCGATCTCGAAATCGTCGACCGCCGCACCGAGGCCGAACTCGCCGTCACCGGCTGCGCCGACCTCATCGAAGGTACCGCGGCCGGGGCGCTGATGTTCGATATCGGCGGTGGCTCGTCCGAGCTCGCCTGGCTCGATTTCCGCGGCGGAAGGCCCAAGTCGCAGGGGCGCATGTCGGCGTCGATCCGTTCCTGGCAGTCGCTGCCAGTGGGTGTCGTCTCCATCGCCGAGAAATTCGGCGGCGTCGACGTCACCCGCGAGGTCTTCGAGGCCATGGTGGGCTTCGTGTCCGAACACCTGCGCCAGTTCCGCGGCCGCGAGAAGCTGCGGCAGATGATCGCCACCCATCCCGTGCATCTGATCGGCACATCGGGGACGGTGACAACGCTTGCCGGCCTCCATCTGGGGCTGGAGCGCTATGAGCGGCAGAAGGTCGACGGGCTGTGGATGAAGCGCGGCGAGGTCGATGACACCATGAAGGTGCTGCTGGCCATGCCGTTCGACCGCCGTGTTGCCCATCCCTGCATCGGCCGCGACCGCGCCGACCTGGTGTTGCCCGGCTGCGCCATTTTCGAGGCCATCCGGCGCGAATGGCCGACCGAACGGGTTCGTGTCGCCGATCGTGGCCTGCGCGAGGGCATTTTGATTTCGCTGATGGACGCCGATCGCGTCCACGGCCGCGCGTCGCGCTATCCGCGGAGGAATGGCAATGGTGGATAAGGCTCTCGGCACGGGCGGTCGCAAGTCCGACAAGGACCTCAAGATCCGAGTGAAATCGGCCAAGGGCCGCAAGGTCAGCTCGACCAAGTGGCTAGAGCGGCAGCTCAACGACCCTTATGTGGCGCGCGCCCGCGCCGAGGGCTATCGCTCGCGCGCCGCCTTCAAGATTCGCGAGATGGACGAGAAGTACAAGCTCTTCCGCAAGGGCATGCGCGTGGTCGATCTGGGCGCTGCCCCGGGTGGCTGGGCCCAGGTGGCCGCCAAGGCGACAGGCTCGACCGACGCCAACCCGCTGATCGTTGGCATCGATTACCTCGAAATGGATCCCATCCCCGGCGTGATCCTGCTGCAGAAGGATTTCACCGACGACGACGCGCCGGCCATGCTGATTGAGGCCATGGGCGGCAAGAAGGCCGATATCGTGATGAGCGACATGGCCTGGCCCACCACTGGCCACCGCCCCACCGACCATCTGCGCATCGTACAGCTGATCGAGGTGGCCGCCGCCTTTGCGCTCGACGTGCTGTCGCCCGGCGGCGTCTTCGTCGCCAAGGTGTTCCAGGGCGGCACCGAGCATGAGCTGCTGCACATGCTCAAGCGCCACTTCAAGACCACCTTCCACGCCAAGCCCCCGTCTAGCAGGCAGGATTCGGCCGAGGCCTACCTTATCGCCAAGGGCTTCAAGGGCACCAACGACACCGTGCCGGGCGAAGGCGACTACGACCGCTAGTGGTCGCCGCCCTCGCCGCGGGTGAGCTGGTGCCCGGCATTGTCGGGCAGGCGCAGGAACAGCACGGTGGCGACCGCAGCCACGCCGGTCACGACGAGGAATGCAGTCTGGAAGTCGGCCAGTTGCAGCGGACCTTCCCCGCGCATGCGGTGCACCAGCTCGAGCGTGCCGCCGCCCAAAGCAACGCCCATGGCGAACATCAACTGGCCCCAGACCTGGCTGATCACATTGGCTTGGCCGGCATCCTTGTCCTCCACGTCGGCAAAGACGAAAGCGTTCGAGCCCGTCCAGAACACCGATTGCCAGAAGCCGACAAAGGCGAGGATGGATAGCATCAGGGGCAGGGGCGTTGCCGGGGTGTATAGGCCCATGGCCAGGATGCCCAGGCACGAAATGCCCGTGGCCAGCACCAGCGGATACTTGAAGCCGAAGCGGGCGAACAGCCAGTTGCACATGAACTTGGCGATCAGTGCGCCCACCGCGCCGATGAAGGTGATCATCCCCGATTCGAACGGCGTCATGCCGAAGCTGAGCTGCAGCATCAGCGGAAACAGGAACGGCACCGCCCCTTGCCCCAGCCTGAAGAATGTCCCGGCCACCACCGAGATGCGGAAAACGGGCAGGCGCAGCAGGCGCAGGTCGAGCAGCGGATATTCCGTGCGCAAGGCATGCCGCACATAGGCGGCGCCCAGGGCGATACCGGCCGCCGCCGCGACGGCGCCGATCGTCGGCGGCAGGGCCGGAAGGCTCATCACCGAGCAGCCGAAGGCAAACAGCGCGAAGGCCGATCCCGCCAGGACAAAGCCGGTGCGGTCGATCCGGCGCGGCTCGTTGCGCTCGGGCGTGTTAGGCAGCACGAAGCTGACCAGGATAATCCCCAGAAAGCCGATCGGCACGTTGATGATGAAAATCCAGTGCCACGAAAAGAACGTGGTGAGGAACCCGCCAAACGGCGGCCCGACGATCGGTCCGATCAGCGCCGGGATGGTCAGCCACGCCATGGCATTGACCAGTTGATGCCGCGGCGTGGCGCGCACCAGCACCAGTCGCGCCACCGGCCCCATCATGGCGCCGCCCATGCCCTGCAGGAACCGCGCGCCGACGAACTGCGCCAGCGAACTCGACAGCGCGCAGGCGATCGATCCGCACATGAAGACCACCATGGCCACGCGGAACACGTTGAGCGCGCCAAACCGGTCCGACATCCAGCTCGAAATCGGGATGAAAATGGCGAGTGCCACCAGATACGCCGTCAGCGCCAGTTTCAGCGAAATCGGGTCCGTGCCGATATCGGTCGCGATGGCGGCCAGCGAGGTGGCGATCACCGTCGAGTCCATGTTTTCCATGAACAAGGCGGTGGCTAGGATGAGGGGCATGGCTCGCGACACGGCATTTGCCGGGAAAACTCCCGGTCACTCCTTCGAAACGACGATGGCCTTGTGGCCTGAAACATTGCTGCCCGCATCGGCCGGCAGCCGCCAATAGATGAATGCCGCCAGGGCGCTGAGCCCGCCGACGACGAAAAACGCGATCTGAAAGTCGATAAGTTGCAGCTCGCTGCCGCGCAGCCGCGTGCTGATTTCGAGGATGCCACCCGCCACCGCCACCCCGAACGCGACGCTGAGCTGCTGGCACACCGCCACGATGGCGGTCGCCTGGCTGGCTTCCTCGTCATCGACATCGGCATAGCCGATAGCATTGGAGCCGGTGAAGAAAACGGAGCGCAACACGCCCCCGGTCAGTAGCACCGCCATGATCAGCGGAACCGGTGTCTCCACCCCGAACAGGCCCTGCACCGCGATCAATATGCCACCAAAGAACGAGGCGAAGCCGAGCGTGCGCGGAAAGCCGAACCGGGCATAGACCCGCTCCGCGATGAACTTGCTGGCGATGGCGCCCAGCGCCGAGACGAAGGTGATGGCGCCCGACTGGAAGGGCGAGAGCCCGAAGCCCAGTTGCAGCATCAGCGGCAAGAGGAACGGCACCGCACCCACGCCGATGCGGAAAAACGAGCCGCCGGTAATCGAGGAGCGAAACAGCTTGTGCCGGAACAGTTGCGGATCGAGCAGGGGGAAGGGCGTCCGCCGGGCATGCAGCAGGTAGAGGATGCCCGAGGTTACACCGATGGCCAGCGTCAGGTAGCCGTAGATGAGCGGCAGCGCCGGCAGGCTTACGACCGACAGGCCGAACACCGTGCCCGAAAACGCGATACCCGCCAGCACGAATCCGACCATGTCGATGGGCCGCGGATTGCGTGCATCGGGCACGTTGAGAAAGATGCCGGCCAGGATGATTCCGGCAATGCCGATCGGGATGTTGATCCAGAATATCCAGTGCCAGCTCAGGTAGGTGGTGAGAAATCCGCCGATCAGCGGCCCGGTCAGCGGCCCGATCAGCGCCGGCACCGTCAGCCACGCCATGGCCGAAACCAGCTCGTTCCGCGGCGTCGAGCGCACCAGCAGCAGGCGACCCACCGGGGTCATCATCGAGCTGCCAATGCCCTGGAAGAAGCGAGAGGCCACGAAGGTTTCGAGCGAATACGAAAACGAGCAGGCGAGCGAGCCCAGCATGAACACGAAGATCGCCAGCCGAAAGATATTCTTCGCGCCAAAGCGGTCGGCCATCCAGCCGCTGATCGGAATGAAGATGGCCAGCGCCACGAAATAGGCGGTCAGTGCCAGCTTGAGCGCGATCGGCTCGGTGCCGATATCGGTGGCGATCGCCGGCAGCGACGTCGCGATGACGGTCGAATCCATCTGTTCCATGAACAGGGCGACCGCCAGGATGAGGGGTGTGACGCGGATCACGTGTGTGGGACCGGGAGGAATCGTGGGCACCGCGAACGCGGCTGATCACACTATGGCGGTCAGCGCGGCCCATGAAAAGGCAAAGTTTTGTGTCTTGTATGGAAGTTTAGTTGATCCACCCCAGAGCTTTGCAGGCTTTGCCGCTTGCCGGGGAAAGCAAAAATTCCTTGTCATCCTTGCCCGCTTCGAGGGGGAAGCCGTCGGCCTCATCCTCCCCGCAGCTTTCGGTCATGCGGATATAGCCATATTCGGTCAGGTCCAGCAGGATCTTGCCGTCAGCGCCGTGGCTGAGATGCACCCCGCCGCCGTCGCAATCGACCCCGCAGGATAAAACGCCCTCATATTCTGAGCAGACGCCGGTGGCGCGACCCGATTGGCCGCCCCGCAGTTCCGCATCGAGCTGGAAATAGTGGAAATCCTGGTCGAACTGCAGGGTGAAGGCCATCGCCGTCACCAACTGGTCCGGATGCGCGGCCAGATGCTCGGCGCTGTACTGGCGGCTCCAGCACCCGCGCGCGCCCGTTTCAGCCGCCACGAAGCTCGACAATTCCTCGGCCGCCACCGACGAAACCACCATCGCCGCACCCGCCGTCCAGACGATCCGCGCCCAGCCCTTCAACGCCATTCTGCCCTCCCGCTCCAGCCCGCCCATTTATGCAGCGCCGCCCTGCATGCGGCAAGCGTCCGGCCCCCTATGCAAGTGGCGCGGCCGGTGCTATTGACCCTCGCCAACCTGAGCCCGGCGAGTCCATCTGCCCTGGCTCACACTCCAACATTTCTGATTGTATCAGAAGGCAGGAAAGGTCTGGCCTTGGCGAAGATTATTACCACTGTCACCGGCGATTACGCGCTGACCTTCGACGACGTGCTGCTGCAGCCGGCGCGATCGGACATCCTGCCCACGGAAACCGATATTTCCACCTATGTCACCAAGGACATAGCGCTCAATCTTCCGATTCTGAGCTCGGCCATGGATACTGTCACCGAGAGCGCTATGGCCATCGCCATGGCCCAGGCCGGCGGCATGGGTGTGATCCACAAGAACCTCACCGCCGCCGAGCAGGCCGAGCAGGTGCGCATGGTCAAGTCGTTCGAAAGCGGCATGGTCATCAACCCCATCACCATCGGCCCCGACGCCACCCTGGCCGACGCGCTGGCGTTGATGCAGGCCAACCGCATTTCCGGCATTCCCGTGGTCGAGAATGGCGGCACCGGCGGTCGCGCCGTCGGCAAGCTGGTGGGTATCCTCACCAACCGCGACGTGCGCTTCGCTTCCCATCCGGCCCAGCCCATCCGCGAGCTGATGACCTTCGAAAAGCTGGTCACCGTGCGTGACGGCGTCTCCAAGGACGAAGCCAAGGTGCTGCTGCACAAGCATCGCATCGAAAAGCTGCTTGTCGTCGACGCCGATTACCGCTGCACGGGCCTGATTACCGTCAAGGACATCGAAAAGGCCCAGCTCAATCCCCATGCCGTCAAGGACGCCCAGGGGCGCCTGCGCGTCGCGGCGGCCTCCACGGTGGGCGATCAGGGTTTCGAGCGCTCGCTGGCCCTCATCGATGCCGGCGTTGACCTCCTCGTCATCGACACCGCCCATGGCCATTCCGTGCGCGTCGCCGAGGCCGTCGAGCGCGTCAAGCGCGAGAGCAATTCTACCCGCATCGTCGCCGGCAATGTCGCCACCGCCGAAGCCACCCGCGCGCTGATCGATGCAGGTGCTGACTCGGTCAAGGTCGGTATCGGCCCGGGCTCGATCTGCACCACCCGCATCGTTGCCGGCGTCGGCGTTCCGCAGCTCGCCGCCGTCATGGCCTGCGCGGAGGAGGGGGCCAAGCACGGCATTCCCGTTATCGCCGATGGCGGTATCAAATTCTCCGGCGACATGGCCAAGGCCCTGGCCGGTGGCGCCTCGTGCGTCATGGTCGGTTCGCTCCTGGCCGGCACCGACGAAAGCCCGGGCGAGGTCTATCTCTACCAGGGCCGCTCCTACAAATCCTACCGCGGCATGGGCTCGGTGGGCGCCATGGGCTCCGGCTCGGCCGACCGCTACTTCCAGCAGGATGTGCGCGATCAGATGAAGCTGGTGCCCGAGGGCATCGAAGGCCAGGTACCCTACAAGGGTGGCGCCGGCGCCGTACTGCATCAGCTCGCGGGTGGCCTGCGCGCCTCCATGGGCTATACCGGCGCCCACAACCTCAAGGATTTCCGCGAGAACTCGGTTTTCGTGAAGATCTCCGGCGCTGCCCTCAGCGAAAGCCACGTCCACGACGTGACCATCACGCGCGAGGCGCCGAACTACCGCAGCGGGCGCTAGTCTTCAGGCTCCTCGGCATCGACTGGCAGCACGGCGCCCAGCACGCCTGCCAGTTCGATGACGCCGGACAGCCCAGTCTTCTGGTAGATCGCCTTGCTATGCGACTTCACGGTTTCCGGCGAGACGCCGAGAATATCGGCCACCTGCTTGTGGCGGCCGCTATTCTGCACCAGGGTCGCAGCGACCCGCGCCTCGGCCCGCGTCAGGTCGAACAGCGCCCGCAATATCGTGTCCGACGGCGCCGCCTTTTCGGTGAGGCGGTCCACCAGCAGCAAGCCCGTGGCGCCAAAGAGGATGTCGCGGGCAACACCCCGGATCGGCAGGACGTGAACGATAGCGGGTGGCTCGCCCTCGGCGCTGCGCGGCACGGGAACAGATGCCACCGTTCCCGTCCAGACTTCGGGCTTGAGCCGGGACAGCGTCTGCTGCAGCAGCGCATCAGGGCCGCGCGCCCGCAGCTTCAGGCCCTCGCGACGGTCCATGAACAGCGAGGGGATGAGGCTTTCAAAGATTGCATTACAGGTCAGCAGCCGGCCCTGCTCGTTGACCACGGCGCCCGCCAGGCCAACCGCGTTCAGGATGCCGATCGTCGACTGGAAATGCTGAAAGGCGAGCTGGGCGCTGAGCGACACCGCCCGCGCAATGCTGGGCCGCAGCACATTGAAGCGCTCGGCATCGGCGCGCTCATAGGCCGGAGCGGAGCGCGACCGCTCGAAGGTCATGATCAGCCGGTTGCCGTTGGGCACCTGCAGGACCGTACCCATCGATGGCCCCAGATCCCACTTGGCCGCAAACTCGAACCACTCGAAGCTGCCGCGTTCGGCCGAGGGCAACACTTCGAGGTCATGAACAAAGCCCGGCTCGCGTGCCAGCAAGGCCCGGCCGGGCAGGGGGTTCTTGGCTGCCCAGCCTTCATTGACGATGGCGTGCCAGGCGCCATGCAGGCTCTCACTGAGGATGGAATGCTTGCTCATCCCCTCGACTTCGAACAGCGTGCCGCCGCGCCCGCCCGCGACTTCGCTCGCCCGGTCGAGAAAGCGCTGCCAGCGCTCCGGCACCACGGCCGCTTCATAGGCCAGGTCCGAGAGTTCGGTCTCCCAGCTCATTCGTCCATCCCCCAAATCCATCGCTTGATAACGCAGGATCAGTTCGGGGCCTAGTCTCGCGAATAGAGACGTCGATCACAATTTCGACGATGCGAACGGCAGAAGACATAATGGCCACCGCAAAGTAGCGGCAGCTTGGCAAAATAGAGGGCCGGAAGTTTATTGCCAAGTCGCCGTGGCTGTGGCGCGGCGCACTGCCTGCCCGCAACATACTCAGTGCGGGCAGTGCAGCGGGGCTTTAGCCCATCTTGCGCTTGCTCTTGTCGTTATAGGGGTTCTCGCTGCCCCCGCGCACCCATAGGCGGATCGGCGTGCCCTTGATGTTGAACGCCTCGCGCAGCCCGTTGACCAGATAGCGCTGATAGGCCATCGGCAACACATCCGGCCGCGACGCGAACAGGATGAAGCTGGGTGGCCTGGTCTTGGCCTGGGTCATGTAGCGCAGCTTGAGGCGACGGCCCGACACCGCCGGTGGCGGATGCCCTTCGACCATGCCGGCGAGCCAGCGGTTGAGCCGCGCCGTCGACACATGCGAGTTCCAGTTCCGCTCGATGGCGAAAATGGCGTCCATCAGCTTGTCGATATTCTTGCCGGTCAGACCCGACAGCGTCACCAGCGGCACGCCGCGCAGCTGCGGCAGCAGCCGGTCGCATTCTTCGCGCAGCATCTTGAGATGCTCGTTCTTGTCCTCGATCAGGTCCCACTTGTTGACCGCGATCACCAGGGCACGCCCTTCGCGCTCGACGAGATCGGCCAGTGCCAGGTCCTGCTTTTCGAACGGGATGGTGGCGTCGAGCATCAGCACGACGACTTCAGCATACTGGATCGAGCGCAGGCTATCGCCCACCGCCAGCTTTTCCAGCTTTTCGGTGACGCGCGAGCGCTTGCGGATGCCGGCGGTGTCGACCAGGTTGATCACCCGGCCTTCCCATTCCCACGGCACCAGGATGGAGTCGCGGGTAATGCCGGCTTCGGGGCCGACCAGCACGCGTTCCTCGCCCACCATGCGGTTGATCAGCGTCGACTTGCCGGCATTGGGACGACCGACGATGGCCACGTTGAGGTAGCGCTTGGGGTTCCAGCGCAGCGTCGCCTCGTCGCCCTCGCCCTCGAGCATGTCCTCGGTGATATCGACATCTACCTCGGGCAGGGCATCGATATCGTCGATCTCGGCCGCACCGGCGGCTTCCTTGTCGGCGGCGGCCTTGTCGATCGCGGCGGAGACGATGGAATAAAGCTCGGAGAGACCCAGACCATGCTCGGCCGAGAGCGCGATGGCCTCGCCAAAGCCCAGCTTGAACGCTTCCACGAGCCCGGCTTCTGCCGCGCCGCTTTCGGCCTTGTTGCCGACCAGGTGCACATCCTTGCCGGCCTTGCGCAGCACCTGCGCGAAGCGCTGGTCGAGCGGCACGACACCGGCGCGGGCGTCGATCATGAAGAGGATGACATCGGCTTCCTTGATCGCCAGCTCGGTCTGCTGGCGCATCCGGTCCTCGAGGCTGCCGTCCTTGACGTCCTCATAGCCGGCCGTGTCGAGAATGCGGAAGGTGAGGTCGGCAATGCGCCCCTCGGCTTCACGCCGGTCGCGGGTAACGCCCGGCGTGTCGTCGACCAGTGCGATCTTGCGACCGACCAGGCGATTGAACAGCGTGGATTTGCCGACATTGGGACGACCGACAATAGCAACGGTGACGGTCATGCGGTCTATTCCAATCCGGCGTCGGGCAGAGGCGGTCGCGCTTACTGCGCGGCCGGCTGGGCCTCGGTGGTGGCGGCGGGAGCATCCGCTGCGGGGGTCACGGCAGCCGGTGCATCCGCTGCCGGAGCTTCGGCGGCAGGTGCTTCGTCGCTGACGATCTCGTCGATGGCGCTAGCTGCAGCGTCGGCCGATTCAGCCGGCGGCGTCGCCGCAATCGCGCCCTGCGACAGCAACTGCGCCAGATAATAGCCCATACGGTTGCGCACGGTGCTCTGCGACAGCGGGTCGTTGACCACGGCCTCGAAGCTCGCCTGCGCGGCCGCAAAGTCGCCGGCCTTGTACTGCGCCAGTCCGAGCGCTTCGCGCGCCGCGTTGCGCAGCGGGCTGCCCTCGGCCGCAATGCTGCCGACGCGCGATTCGACATCGGCCAGCGTGCCGGCATCGATCATCAGCGTGCCGCCCAGCACCAGCGCCAATTCGCGCAGGCGGGCATTGGATTGGGCATTGGCCAGCGCGTCATAGGCGGCCACCGCGTCGGCAACAGCGCCTTCCTTGGCCAGCACACCCGCCTTGCGGAACTGCGCCAGCACCGGATAGTTGCCCGAGCCATCGGCAATTAGCGCGTCGAGCTGGGTCTGCGCAGCCGGCAAGTCGCCGCCGTCGATCAGCTTGAATGCGGAATAGAGCTCGTCGGATGACTTGGCGGCATTGTTGGCGTGATACCAGGTCCAGCCCTCATTGCCGGCCACGACCAGCACGACGCCCACGGCGGCGCCGATCACATATGGGGCGAAACGGCGCCACAGGGCGCGCATACGATCGCTGCGCAGCTCCTCGTCGACTTCGCGGAAAATATTCTGTTCGGACATGGCCTGCCTAAGGTCATCAGCTTAATTGGGCGCACGTTTAGCATGGCTCCCGTGGAAAGCAAATGCGCGCGGGAACGGCGGATTTCCGAGCGTTCGGGCTGCCCTTTTGGCTGCGCTGCTTACCGTCAGCCCAGCGACCACTCACCGACATAATCGGGGAGCTTGCGCCCCTTGGTGGTATGCACCAGCCAGAACTTGCGCACCGGCCAGCGGAAGGGCCGCTTGAGCCGCAAGTCGGCGACGCGTTCGGGACCATACCAGATGGTGATATGCGGCACGAAAGACCTCGGCCCCACAGCCATGCCCAGCCGCTGCATCTCCCGGCGCAGATCCCCGTAGAGCGCCTGCGCCTCCCTTGCGCCATTCGAACAGGTCAGCACCGTCGGCACGATACTGCGGCCGCCCGTCTTGGAGCGGCTGTCGCCGGCAAAGGTCTGCACGGTATCGAAGGCGATATCGAAGCCGGGCCGTCTCACGGCATCGCCAGCCTCCAGCGCCTCCTCGATCAGCGCAGGCTCGATCTCGTCCTTGCTGCGCCACACCCCGTTGAGCGACACGTGCAGCCGATCGGCGCGGGTCGGGTATCGGGCGCCATAGCGCCGCGCCAGCAATTGTGCCGCGCGCTCGAGGTCCTGTGCCTCGGCAGGCGGCGGCACAAGGGTGAAATACCAGCGATGCACATACTCATCGCGCGGCGAGCCACCCGGCGTCAGTGTGCGGTCCGAGCCTCCACCTCCGAAAAAATCCAGCTGATCCATCGCATCACCGCATTTGTTCCCTATTTGTTCTACAATAGGTCAGCGCGGACAGGCGGTCAATCACGACGGCAATGTTGTGAACAAGGACGCCGACCGGCGTCCTACTCCCACTCGATCGTGCCGGGCGGCTTGCTGGTCACGTCATAGACGACACGGTTGATGCCGCGCACTTCGTTGATGATGCGCGTCGCCGTCTTGCCGAGGAAGTTCATGTCGAACTGGTAGAAATCAGCCGTCATGCCGTCGACCGAGGTCACGGCGCGCAGGGCGCAGACGAATTCATAGGTCCGGCCATCGCCCATCACGCCCACCGTCTGCACCGGCAGCAGCACGGCAAAGGCCTGCCAGATCTTGTCGTACTGGCCCGACTTGCGGATTTCGTCGAGATAGATGGCGTCGGCCTGGCGCAGGATGTCGAGCTTTTCCGGCGTGATGCCACCCGGGCAGCGGATGGCGAGACCCGGGCCGGGGAAGGGGTGGCGGCCGATAAAGCTCTCGGGCAGGCCCAGCTCGCGGCCCAGCGCGCGCACTTCATCCTTGAACAGCTCGCGCAGCGGCTCGACGAGCTGCATGTTCATGCGCTCGGGCAGGCCGCCCACATTGTGGTGGCTCTTGATGGTGACCGACGGACCACCGGTGAACGACACGGATTCGATGACGTCGGGGTAGAGCGTACCCTGGGCCAGGAACTGCGCGCCACCAAGCTTCCCGGCCTCTTCCTCGAACGTCTCGATGAACAGGCGGCCGATGATCTTGCGCTTGGTTTCGGGGTCGGACTGGCCATCCAGCTCGCGCAGGAACACCTTGGACGCGTCCACATGCACCAGCGGGATGTTGTACTGGTCGCGGAACATGGTCACGACCTGTTCGCTCTCATTGAGCCGCATCAAGCCGTGATCGACATAGATGCAGGTAAGCTGGTCGCCGATCGCCTCGTGGATCAACACCGCCGCAACCGATGAATCGACGCCGCCGGACAGTCCGCAGATGACCTTGCCGCTGCCGACCTGGGCGCGGATCTTTTCGATCATCTTGCTGCGGTAAGCCGACATGCTCCAGTTGGCTTCGAGCCCGACGATTTTGTGCACGAAGTTGGCCAGCAGCTTGCCGCCATCGGGCGTGTGCACCACTTCGGGGTGGAACATGGTGGTGTAGCGCTTGCGGGCCTCGTCGCCGGCAATGGCAAAGGGCGCATTGGGCGAGGTCGCCATGACCTTGAAGCCCTCCGGCAGCTTGGTCACGCGGTCGCCATGGCTCATCCACACAGGGTAGTGGCCGCCCACGTCCCAAAGGCCGTCATAGAGCGCGCTTGGCTCGAGGACTTCGACATCGGCGCGGCCGAATTCGCGGTGATGGCCGCCCTCGACCTCGCCGCCCAGTTGCAGGCACAGCGTCTGCTGGCCGTAGCAGATGGCCAGGATCGGTAGGCCGGAATCGATGATTTCCTGCGGTGCCCGCGGGCTGCCCTCCTCGGTCACCGAAGCCGGGCCGCCCGAGAAGATCACGCCCTTGGGCTGCATCGCCGCGAAAGCGGCGCCGGCGCTCTGGAATGGGTGAATTTCGCAATAGACGCCCGTCTCGCGAATACGACGCGCGATAAGCTGTGTGACTTGCGATCCGAAGTCGATGATCAGGATCGATTGCGGGCGGTCGGACATGTCTGTGCTTTGCATGGCGAGCCATTATCGCCGCTGTGAAGATTCCGCAAGCAGTCAGCTTGCAGGACTGGGTTGCCGAACCGCTTTTTGCTCCAGTCGGCTTGCAGTTCGCGCTTTGCGGTGGCACCTGTATCGATTGCGGGCAGATGCCGAATGGCACGCCGGGAGGACATGACGATGACGAGCAACAGCCGCCTCTATGGCGCCGATTTCATTCGCGCCAGCGCCTGCCTCATCGTGCTGTTCCACCATCTGGCGCAGCGCGTCAATTTCCGCAGCGAGTTGGGCGCCAACCCGTTCCTCCAAGTCTTCAACAGCGTCGGCGGCTTCGGCGTCGCCATGTTCTTCGTGCTGAGCGGTTTCCTCTTGGCCCGTCCGTTCTGGCAGGCCCTCGATGCGGGCGCGCCCATGCCGTCGCTACGCGTCTATGCCCTGCGCCGAGCCGCACGCATCATTCCCGGCTTCTGGCTGGCGCTGACGGTGACATTCGTCCTCACCGTGGCCGTCTTCGGCGCCACGCCCGATGGCTGGCTGTGGCTGCGCTATGCCGCGGGTCTCCTCTTGGTCAGCGACTGGCATTGGACCACCTTGTTCCCGGTCGAAATCAATGGCCCGCTCTGGTCCATCGGCTTCGAGGTCAGCTCTTATGTCATGCTGCCCTTCGGCTTCCTCGCCGTTTTTGGCCTGGCGCGCGGACGGCTGCGCGGCCGGCTGGCACGCCTGGCTTGGCTGGTCGTCATTGCCGCAGCGCTAGGAGCCCACTGGCTGTTCTACACCAATGTGCATGTCGACCCGCTCCGCAAAGGCTGGGACTATGGCCTCCAGGGGGGCGCCAAGACCTGGATGCCGTGGTTCAATCCCTTCGGCTTCTTCGTCATGTTCGCCACCGGCGCGCTGGCCGCCGGGGTGCAGGTGAGCATTGCTCGTTTCCGCTCGCTGTTTTTTGACCTGATTGCGCTGGCCGGCCTCGTCGGCGCCGGTTGGATCATCTGGAGCAACGGCCTGCGCGGCGGCGGCGAGTTCTATGGCTGGCTGCGCGTGCCTTACGAATTCCCCACCTTCCACCTGCTGGTCGGCGCCACGCTCGCCGCCGCACCGGCGGGCCTGCTCGCTGGGCGAATACTCGATAACCCGCTGGTGGCCTGGCTCGCCCGCATCTCCTTTGGCATCTATGTGTGGCACTACCTTGTGCTCGAGCTGGTTCGCCTCTATTGGGTGCCCGAAATTACCCACGGCACCATGTCGGACCCCACCAAGTTCCTGGTGGCCAGCACGGTGATCACGGGCATCACCCTGGTCATCGCCTCGCTGTCCTGGCGTTGGCTGGAGCTGCCGGTCATCAACTGGGCACGGGGGCTGGAAAACCGTGGACCACTCGGCCAGCGCATGCCTGCCTGACCGCAACGAACCACGCGCTCGGCACGTTTGCGCCGCAAACCGCACAGGATTTTCCTTTGACCCAACAGCGACTGCTCGGCGCAGATTTCCTGCGTGCCGCCGCTTGTGCGATGGTGCTCCTGCACCATCTGGCCTTCCGCATGGACTTCGGCAACGTGCCTGACCTGGCTGAACCGGTCATGCGCTTCCTGGTCATGGGCAGCTTCGGGGTTTCCATGTTCTTCGTGCTGAGCGGTTTTCTGCTGGCTCGCCCGTTCTGGCTGGCGCTCGATGCTGGTCAGCCCATGCCTTCATTGCGCATCTACGCCCTGCGGCGTGCCGCAAGAATTCTGCCCGGCTTCTGGCTCGCGCTGGTGGTGAGCCTGGTGTTCAGCATCACCGTCAGCGGCTCGCCACTCGATGCCGAGCACATCACCCGGTTCCTGGCAGGTTTCCTCCTGGTCAGCGACTGGCACTGGTTGACGCTCTTTCCCGTCGACAATAATGGCCCGCTCTGGTCCATCGGCTTCGAGGTCACATCCTACCTGCTGCTGCCCTTCTGCCTCACCATTCTCTTTGCCTGCCGACTGCCCGGCTGGCCGGGGCGGCTGGCCTGGCTGGGCGTCATCGCCGCCGTTCTGGCGCTTCATTGGCTGGTGGTGCAGTGGGCGCCCATCGACGAGGTCGAGCGGGGCTGGGATCATGGTCTGGTCGGTGGAGCCAAGGCCTGGATGCCGCGCTTCAACCCCATCGGCTTCTTCGCCATCTTCGCGCTGGGCGCGCTGGCTGCCGGTGTGCAGGTGAAGCTCGCCAGCCTGCGGCACTGGCTATTCGACCTGCTCGGCCTTATGTCCATCGGCGGGGCCGGCTGGCTCATGGCCACGCACATGGGCGGCCTGACCGAAGGCTTCGGCTTGCTCGGTATTCCCTATGGCTATCCGTGGATGCCGATTGCCGTCGGCGTGGCGCTGGTGGCCCTGCCATCTTCCGTGCTGGCGGGACGGCTGCTCGACAACACGGTCTCGCGCTTCATCGCCCAGATTTCCTTCGGCATCTACATCTGGCACTTCCTGATCATCGGCCTGCTGGCACGCCTGCTGCCGCCCAGTTTTCAGACGAGCGGCCCCGATGGCTGGAGCATCTGGCTCTGGTCGAGCGCCATCGCGATCGCGCTCAGCGTCGTGGTGGCGACAATCAGCTTCCACCTGCTGGAGCAGCCAATGGTGCGCTGGGCCCGCCGGCTCGAAAAGCGCGAACGCCTCGAGCCGGCGCTGGCCTAGTTCAGGACGGCGATGGACAGGTTGAGCAGGGTCGCAAAGCCCACCCAGGCCAGGTAGGGCACGAACAACCATGCGGCGATGGCGTCGTATTTTCGCGCCACGAGGATAAACGTCACGATCAACGCCAGTATAGCGACAATCACGGCGAAAGCCGGCCACAGCATCTGCCCGATGAACCAGATCGGTGACCACGCCCAGTTGAGCGCCATCTGCGCGAACCAGACTTTCATGGCGCCGCTGTTCGGGTCCACCATCCAGATGCGCCAGCCCGCCACCGCGATCATCACGTAGAGCGCGAACCAGACCGGTCCGAAGATCCAGTTGGGTGGATTGAACGGCGGCTTGGTCAGCCCTTCATACCAGGTGCCGGGCACCGATTGCGTGCCGATCAAGGCGCCGACGCCAATCACGATGACGAGGAAAATGCCCAGCGTCAGCCAGGGGCGGGGTGTCTTGTAGTCGGCGAGGGAGGGAATGGTCATGCGGGTTCAAGCTCGGATGGAAACACTGATCCCTGAACGCGCGATCCCGCCTGAGGTTCACCTATTGCGTGGTGGTGCAGTCGGCACGCGCAATCGTCAGCGAACCCTTGGCTCCGTCCTCGGCCACATAGCTGAGCTCGATGCTCGATTCATCAGCCGACCAGGCGGCGGTCACCTCGGTAAAGAGCGGCCGGTTTCCGTCCAGCGTCAGCGGGCAGCCGCTGCGGGCACCGCCCACGTCCAGGATCGCTACCCGGTCGCAGCCGCCATCGCCACAGAGCTCGGCCAGTTCGAGCCGTGCGGCGCCCGAAGGAGACGCCAGGTCGTGCCGTGTGTCGGGTCCGGGGAACATGAACCAGATGGCGGTCATGGCACCCACGATCAATACCGCCGCACCGACCAGAAAACCCCAGAGCGGCACGCCGCTTTCCTGATTGTCCGGCGCCAGCGTCATGCGGTCTGCCGCAAGGCGTTGAAGTAGAAGCCATCGGTGCCGGTCAGCCGAGGCGTCAGCGCGATGCCAGCCTTGCTGGTCTCGAGTCCGGCGGGCAGGGTGGTCCCGAATGCCGTCTGCCACAGTTCTTCTGGCGGCACCGAGGCAAAACCCGGATGTGCCGCGATGAAGGCCGCGACCTGGTCGTCATTCTCCTCGGGCAGGATCGAGCAGGTGATGTAGACAAGCGTGCCGCCGGGCTTGAGGTAACGCTGCCCGTCGGCCAGGATCGCCGCCTGCTCGCCCATGCGCTGGGCCAGCAGTTCCGGCGTCAGCTTCCACTTGGTGTCAGGCCGCCGCCGCCACGTGCCCGTGCCTGTGCAGGGCGCATCGATCACCACGCGGTCCATTTTGCCGACGAGATCGTCCAGCGCCCCGGGCTGCGGCGCCCGCACCTGCACGTTGCGCGCCCCGTTGCGCTTCAGCCGATCATAGATCGGCGCCAGCCGGTTGCGATCGCTGTCATAGGCAAAGATCTGGCCCTTGTTGAGCATCGCCGCCGCCAGCGCCAGCGTCTTGCCGCCGGCCCCGGCGCAGAGGTCGAGTACCTGCTCGCCCGGCTTTGCCCCGGCCAAAGCCGCCACGATCTGGCTGCCCTGGTCCTGCACTTCGAACCAACCCTTGAGATAGCCCTCGTCGGTGGTGACATTCGGCGTGCGGGCGTCGCCCGGTCCCGCCGGCATCGTCACGCCAAAGGGTGCAATGGTGGTCTCGGCAGGCTCGAACCGCGCCAGCGATTTCATGACCCGCTCGCGGGTCGATTTGAGGGTATTGGTTCGCAGATCCAGCGATGGCCGCCCGGCCATGTCCTGGCCCTCGGCGATCCAGTTGTCGCCAAAGCTGCGCTGCAACGACGGCGCCAGCCATTCGGGCACATCGGCCAGCACCCAGCCCGGCAGATCGTCGGCCAACTGGCCCACGGCGCGGGCCAACTCTTCCTCGCTCAAGGCTTCGGGCGCATGGCTGTCGCTGGCAAAGCTCTCGCTCAGCGCGGCCGGGTCCTCGTTCCAGTCGCGCACAGCCACCGCCAGCACCAACGCGCGCGGGCTGTCGCTGCCCATCAGCGCCGCATGCGAGGCGCGGCGGCGCAGCGCGTCATAGACCAGGTTGCCGATGGCGGCGCGATCGCCGGCCCCGGCGAAGCGATTGTTGAGGCCCCAGGCCTTCAGCGCCTCCGACACCGGGCGCTTGCGCGTCTCGACATCGGTAAGCACGGCAATGGCGGCGGAGAGGCGGCCGGGAAGGCGCATTCAGATACTCGGGGCTAGGATGATAAGTCGCAATACGAGCCATAGCCACAGAAGCGCCAGCACCACAAGGCCCGCGCTATAGACCGAGAACCTTCGATAGACCCGGTTGGTTGTCACATGGATCGCGGCGTGGAGGTAACGCAGGGCGACGAACAGCCACGCCAGCAGCGCTTCCACCCATCCCGCGCCGCCCGCCCACAATGCCAGCAGCACCGCTACATAGAGCAGCACCGGCAGCTGGAACTGGTTGTCAAAACTGTTAGACAGCAGCCGCGCCTTGAGCGGATAGGCCTCGCGATCGACAGCGATATCGCGGACGGCAATCTCGCCCCGCGCCACCCGCGGCACGCGCTCGAGGCCCATCCACACGAGGACACCCAGTGTCAGCAACACCTGGGCTGCGACAGCCAGGATCAGCAGCTTGTCGATGAGGGGCATAGAGGCTCCGAGGTTCGCTATCGTTCGGGCCCATATAGCAGGTCGCCGCCATTTGTACCCGGCAACACGCTCTGCCCGTTGGGCATAACACCGCGCCGCCGCGACATATTTTCCACGCCCATGGTGCAACCCTTCGCTTTGCTTCTATATTGTCCCGGCACAAGCGACCCGATGCTGAGAGCGGGGCCGCATTCCCCATGAAAAGACCTTGTTCGCAGAAATATTGATCGTCGTCGTCCTGACCATCGTCAACGGCCTGTTGGCAATGTCGGAGCTGGCCGTCGTGTCCGCTCGCCCGGCCCGCCTCCGCAACATGGCGGAGCAGGGCAACAAGGGCGCCGCCACCGCCATCGAGCTCGCCGATGACCCGGGCAAGTTCCTGTCCTCGGTCCAGATCGGCATCACGCTGGTCGGCATCCTCTCGGGCGCCTTTTCGGGCGCCACGCTGGGCCTGCGTCTCACTGTCTGGCTCGAATCGATCGGCGTGGCCGACAATATCGCCGACGTGCTGGGCGTCGGCGTCGTCGTGGTGCTGATCACCTATATCTCGCTCATTATCGGCGAGCTGGTGCCCAAGCAGATTGCCCTGCGCGACGCCGAAGGCGTGGCCGCGCGCGTCGCGCCGGCGATGAAGCTGCTGGCCGCCATCGGTTCACCGATCGTCTGGATTCTCGACGTCTCCGGCAAGCTCGTGCTGCGCGTGCTGGGGCAGGGCGGCGAGTCCGAGGAGCGGGTCACCGAAGAAGAGGTCAAGACCATCATCGCCGAGGCGACCACGGCCGGTGTCATCGAAAGCGACGAGCATTCGATGATCTCGGGCGTCATGCGCCTCGCCGATCGCTCGGCCCGCGGCCTGATGACGCCGCGCCTCGATGTCGACGTGGTCGACCTCTCCGACGATACCGATGAGATGCGCCGCACTATCCTCGACACCCACCGCTCGCGCCTGCTGGTGCAAGATGGCGATGCCGATTCCATCATCGGCGTGGTGGCGATCAAGGACATTATCGGCGTCTTCGCCAATGGCCTGCCGCTCGACATCCGCAAATTCGTGCAGCCGGTTCCGGTCGTCATGGATCATGCCGATGCGCTGGACGTGGTGCGCGCGATCCGCAATTCCACCGTCCACATGGCCCTGGTCGTCGACGAATACGGGCACTTCGAAGGCATCGTCACGTCGGGCGACATTCTCGAAGTCATCACCGGTGTGTTCCAGGAGGAAACCGGCGACGATCCGGCTTTGGTCAAGCGCGAGGACGGCTCCTACCTCGTGGCCGGCTGGATGCCCGTCGATGAATTCGGCGACAAGCTCAAGCTGGCCATCCCGCGCGACGCCAAATACGAAACCGTGGCCGGCTATGTGCTCTCCATCATCAACCGCCTGCCGGCTGTCGGAGAGACCTTCGAATACAATGGCTGGAAATTCGAGGTCATGGACCTCGATGGCCGCCGCATCGACAAGGTGCTGATGACGCGGCTTGACTAGGGCGCGTTGCGAAGGCGTACCTTCTAACTAAAGCGTCATCCCGAACCAAGCCGCGCCTTCGGTGCGCAGGGGCGTGAAACTCTTGCTCCAGAACGCGATGCCGCCCGTATTGGTCGGGCTGGCGCCGAGGTGAATACCGGGCACGCCGGCCCGTTTCGCCTGGTCGACCCACTTGTCCAGCAGCCCGCTGCCCACCCGCTTGCCGCGCAGCCGCGGCAACAGGTTCATGTGGATATGGGCGGGGTAGCGCGCCACGATGTCGGCCGGATTGGGCCAGCGCTCGCGGATGGCTGCCACGCGCTTCCAGTCCGCTGCCGTGAGGTCGGCTTCCGGAACCTGCGCATAGTGCTCGCGCAAAGCCGGCCACCATTCCCGCTCCAGCGTCGCCTCGAAGGCATTGGTATCGTACGTGCCCACGAGGTAGCCGGCTACGCCCTCATCGTCTTCGGCGACGAAGGCATTGCCTGGCTCGAACACGCCATAGGGGGCCGAATAGAGGTGGCCGATGACCTTGCGGTCATTGTGCAGGGGCGAGGCGTCGTTGCCGGCGTCGCCGGTTACCAGGCAGATATCGTAGAGTGCGTCGAGATCATCGCTTCGATAGGGACGCAACTCGACCATCAGATATCCTCGAAGGCGCCGGTTTCGACGTTGAACAGCTTGCCGCTTTCCTTCACCGACGGGCTGATCAGGTCGATCAGCTTGGGCGCGATGTCGGCGGGCTTGGGCAGCGTGTCCGGGTTCTCGCCCGGCATGGCCTTGGCCCGCATCGCGGTGCGCACGGCGCCGGGATAGAATACGTTGACCTTCACCTTGGTCTGCGCCACTTCGCCGGCATAGGACTTGGCCATGGCGTCGACCGCGGCCTTGCTGGCAGCATAAAGCCCCCAGAACGGTCGCGCCGATCGGGCCGAGGAGGACGACACGAACACGGCCCGGCCGGCCACCGACTGGCGCAGCAACAGGTCAGTCGCGCGCAGCAGGCGATAGTTGGCGGTGACGTTGACCGCCATGACCTTGTCGAAGTCTTCCGGCTTCACATGGGGCAGGGGGCTCAGGACGCCCAACTGCCCGGCATTGGCGACTAGACCATCCAGCGCGCCCCAGCGCTCGAAAATGGCCGCGCCGAGCCGGTCGATGGCATCGCCATCGCGCAGGTCGAGCGGCACCAGAGTAGCCGACGAGCCCAAGTCCTGGATTTCGTCATCGAGTTCCTCGAGCCCGCCAACGGTGCGGGCCACGGCGACCACATGGGCGCCGCGCCGGGCCGCTTCGATGGCCGCAGCATAGCCGATGCCTCGCGAGGCGCCGGTAACGAGGACGACCTTGCCGGCCAGATCCTGACCAGTCCGGTCCTGTGTTCCAGCCATTAACCGGCCTCTTTGAGCAGGGAGATTTGTTTCGGCTCGTTCTTGGCGCGGCCGTTGAGATCGGTCAACTGCGTCGGATAGTCGCCCGTGAAATAGTGGTCGGTGAACTGCGGCGCCGCATTGTTGCGCTTCTCGCCGCCGACCGCCTCGTAGAGGCCGTCGATGGAGAGGAAGGCCAGCGAGTCGGCACCGATGAATTCGCACATCGACTGCAGGCTCTTGTACTGGTTGGCCAGCAGCTTCTCCGGATCGGGCGTGTCGATGCCGTAATAGTCCGAATAAAAGATCATCGGGCTGGCGACGCGGATATGCACTTCCGTCGCCCCGGCATCGCGGATCATCTGCACGATCTTGAGCGAAGTCGTGCCGCGCACGATGGAATCATCGATCAGCACCACGCGCTTGCCGGCGATCTCGGCCCGGTTGGCCGAGTGCTTGAGCTTGACGCCAAAGGCGCGGATCGACTGGGTCGGCTCGATGAAGGTGCGGCCCACATAGTGGTTGCGGATGATGCCCAATTCGAACGGGATGCCGCTGGCCTGCGCATAGCCGATGGCTGCCGGCGTGCCACCATCGGGCACCGGCACCACCACGTCGGCCTCAACGGGCGCTTCCTTGGCCAGGTTCATGCCCATGCGCTTGCGCGCCGAATAGACGCTGCGGCCGGCCACGACCGAGTCGGGGCGGGCGAAATAGACATATTCGAAGAGGCACGGGCGTTCCGGCTGCGGCCGGGCGGGCTTGCGTGCCTCGATGGTGATCGAGCCATCGGCCTGCAGTTCGCAGACGACCACTTCGCCATTCTCGACGTCGCGGATGTACTTGGCGCCGATCATGTCGAGCGCGCAGGTCTCGGAGCAAAAGATGGGCTTGCCGTCGAGTTCGCCCATCACCAGCGGACGAATGCCGATGGGGTCCCGCGCTGCGATCAGCTTGGTGCGCGTCATCGCCAGCATGGCATAGCCGCCTTCCATCTGCCTGATGGCGTCGATGAAGCGGTCGGTGGTCGAGCTATGGCGCGAGCGAGCCACCAGATGCAGCACGACTTCGGTGTCGGATGTGGACTGGCAGATCGCGCCGGTGGCGATGATCTGCCGGCGCAGCGTCAGGCCGTTGGTGAAATTGCCATTATGCGCAATGGCGATGCCGCCATCTTCGAGCTCGGCAAACAGCGGCTGCACATTGCGCAACGCCACTTCGCCTGTCGTCGAATAGCGCGTGTGGCCGATGGCGATCGAGCCGGGGAGCTTGGCCAGCAGAGCCGGGTCCGTATAGTGGTCGCCCACCAGGCCCATGCGCTTTTCGGTAAAGAACTGGCGGCCGTCGAAACTGACGATGCCCGCCGCTTCCTGGCCACGGTGCTGCAGGGCATGCAGCCCCAGCGCCGTCAGCGTCGAGGCGTCGCTATGCCCCAAAATGCCAAACACGCCGCACTCTTCATGCAGCGTGTCGCCTTCAAGATCATCGAAAGAGTCATCGCTCGGATGGTTCACCGGGCTCTCCATGCCAATGCTGTCTCAACCGCAGGCTAGAGCGTTCTCAGCAAAAGTGGACACCACTTTTGTGGTTCGAAAACGCCTCACAAAATTCGTGCCGCCAATGGCAGCAGGGCCAGAAGGTGAGTGGGTTCCCACCCCATAGCCCATTTTTCGGTTCCAGACCAATGCCTCGCAAGGCGGTCAGGGTTGTGGCGAGCGCGGCGCGCTCACCACATTATGATCAGGTCTGCGTCGCAGGGACGGCGGCCGGGGGTGTCGGCGCCGCGGCAGGCTGCTCGGGCGTGCCGTCTTCGGTGGCGTCGGTGCCCTCTTCGACCGGTACTGCCGGCGACTCGGCATCCTCGGTCAGGCCGGTTCCGCCCTTCAGCATGTCGGTCACCTGCTGCTCGAGGCCTTCCGGCAGCAGCGAGATCAGCGTCTGGCCCATGCTCTGCAGATGCGGCAGCGACTGCGATTCCGCGGCCCAGCTCGGCAGGTTGTTTGGCAGCAGCCAGGTGCCGAAAATGGTGATGACGATGGCGATCAGGATGCCGCGCAGCACGCCGAACACGAAGCCCAGCGTCCGGTCGATCGGCCCGACGCGGCTGTCGACAACAAAATCAGCGATGCGCATGGTCAGTAGATGCAGCACGATCAGCGCGACGATGAAGGTCACCACGACCGTGGCGATATCGGCCACGATCTGCTCGGCAATATACTGCCGCGCGATTTCAGGGTGATACTGCCACATATAGATGGCGATGGCGGCCGAGCCGGCCCAGGTCGCCAGCGACAGCACTTCGCGGGTCAGGCCGCGTGCCGTGGCGAGGATCGCCGAAATCAAGACAAGAACGCCGACTCCGACGTCGAATGCGGTCAACATGGATCTGGGCCCGCCCAATGCAAGTTCTGCCCCCGTTTAGCCGCTTCTGCTGGCAAAGCCAAGCGGGGCGGGCGCTAAGCGAACGCGATCTTCACGGAATCGATAAAGCCGCAACAAGACCCTTCCCATTTTCACCGAAAATGCCCCAGGCTCGGGTCATGGCAAAGCTCAGCACCTTTACCGATTCCAACCTGCCCGAGGCGCATGAGCACCAGATTCGCTCGTTCATCCGCCTGCATTGGCACGATGAATACCAGTATAGCCTCGATGGTCCGCTGGTGCCGCCCGAGCGGCATCCTACGCACATCGTCATGGCCGAGCGGCATGCTCTGTTCAGCCACGCCCGCGTCATCTGGGTGCCGTTCAAGCATGCCGGCACCACTTGGCGCCTCTATTGCCTGGGCGATGTCTTCACCTATCCGGCCTTCCGCCAGCGTGGCTATGGCGCGGCCGTCACCGCGGCCGGCACCGAGCGGATTCGCGCCGACGAGAATGCCGATCTCGCCATCCTGTTCTGCGACCCCGACAATGCCGATTTCTACGCGCGCCACGGTTGGGTCCCCGCGCCCGACCTGCGCGCCACCAAAGGCTTCGGCAAGGATCGCGACGCCCAGGAGGGTCTGCCCATGCTGCTGATCCTATCCGAGCGCGCCCGCGACCTTCGCCCTGATCAGTCCGGCCAAACCTGGGAGCTGCCCGGCTACGGCTGGTAAAAGCGGCTGGCGTTGCGCTAAACTGGCGCCATGAACAGCAAGAACAACCAGCGAGTTTATGCGATGAGCGTGGCCAGCGTCTATCGCCTCTACCTGGAGAAGGCCGAGAAGAAGGGCCGGACCAAGGACGAGGTCGACGAGGTTATCCGCTGGCTCACCGGCCACAGCCAGGAAGCGCTGGATCGCGAATTGGCCAACAAGACCACCTTCGAGACCTTCTTCACCCAGGCGCAGCTCAATCCGGCCCGGGCGCTGATCACCGGCTCGGTCTGCGGCGTCAGGCTCGCCGAGATCGACGAGCCGCTGATGAAGGAGATCCGCTACCTCGACAAGCTGATCGACGAACTGGCCAAGGGGCGCCCCATGGCCAAGGTCCTGCGCCAGCCGGTCGAAGCCTAGCCTACCACTCGTCCCGTTCCGGCTCGCGCGGTGTCCCGGCGGCTGCGATCCGCCCCACCAGTTCCGACAGCGCGGTGAATTCCGAAACCTCGAGCCCCGAGGCGCGGTCCGCCGTGCCCAGGCGACCCGTCGACACCGACTTGAAGCCCAGCTTCTGCGCCTCGCGCAGCCGCAGCGAGCCATGCGCCACCGGCCTTATGCCGCCGGCCAGCGAAATCTCGCCGAAATAGACCGCGTCGGTCGGCAGCGGCGAATTGGACAGCGATGAGATCAGCGCCGCCGCAACCGCCAGGTCCGCCGCCGGCTCGTTGATCTTCAGCCCGCCCGCCACGTTGAGATAGATGTCATTGGCGCCGATGCGCACGCCGCAGCGCGTTTCGAGCACGGCCAGCACCATCGACAGACGCGAACTATCCCAGCCCACGACGGCGCGGCGCGGCGTGCCCAGCGGGGAGGGCGCCACCAGCGCCTGGATTTCGATCAGCAGGGGTCGCGTCCCCTCCATGCCGGCAAACACCGCCGAACCCGCCGCGCCCTCGTCGCGCTGGTCGAGGAAGAGTGCCGAGGGATTCGCCACCTGTTCGAGGCCCAGCTCGGTCATGGCGAAGACGCCGATCTCGTCGGTGGCGCCATAGCGGTTCTTGACGCCGCGCAGGATGCGGAAGGTGTGGCTGGCATCGCCCTCGAAATAGAGCACCGCGTCGACCATATGTTCGACCACGCGCGGCCCGGCAATCTGGCCGTCCTTGGTCACATGCCCCACCAGCACCACTGCCGCGCCGCTCTTTTTGGCAAAGCGGGTCAGCGCCTGCGCCGAGGTGCGCACCTGCGTCACCGTGCCGGGCGCGCTATCCACCCGGTCGGTCCACAGCGTCTGGATGGAGTCGATGATCACGAGGTCCGGGGCAGGGCCGTTCTCGAGCGTCGCGAGAATGATCTCGACATTGGTCTCGGCCGCCAGCATCACATTGGCCTCGCCTAGCCCCAGCCGCTGCGCCCGCAGGCGCACCTGCGCCACCGCCTCTTCGCCCGACACATAGACGACGCGCTTGCCCTTATTGGCCAGCGCCGCCGCCGATTGCAGCAGCAGCGTCGATTTGCCGATCCCCGGATCGCCACCCACCAGCAGCGCCGAACCCTTGACGAACCCGCCACCGGTCACCCGATCGAGTTCGGAAAGCCCGGTCACCACGCGCGCGGCGCTCTCGGTCTCGCCCGACAGGGGCACCAGATTGGTCGGCCGGCCGTTGGCTTTCGCCGATTTTGGCCCGGCGCCGACGCCGCTATCGGTGATTTCCTCGACGATGGTGTTCCAGTCGCCACAGGAGTCGCAGCGCCCTTGCCACTGCATGGTCACGGCGCCACAGGCCTGGCAGATGAACGTGGATTTCGATTTTGCCAAGTCAGTCGTCCCCGTGCTCGCGGGCCGCCGCCTTGGTGGCGAGGCCCTTGAGCGTGTTCCAGTTGCGGGCCGTCACAGTGCCCGATTTCTTTTCGATGATCCCGGGCAGGCGTGACGACGACACCGGCGTGACATAGTCCACCACCAGATGCGTCCCCTCGACATGGATCGTCTCCGTCCCCGCATAGTCGTCAATCCAGCCGAAGTCCGGTCGCGCCTTAGCGAAGAAATAGACCGCAAGCGCCTGCGGGTTGGCGACTGCGGCCTCGGGCAGCGGATTCGCGGCAAGCAGTCGCGACATCTGTCGCGCCGTCCGCACGACGGCCGTGTTGCCGGGCCCAAGGCCCAGCCCGATGACAATCTCGTTCATCCGCCGCGAAACCTCGGCAATGGCCAGGTCGCTTTCGACAATCATATTGCCCGTGGCAACATAAGTCTCAGGATTGGTGAAGCCAGCCGCCGCCACCGCCTCGCGCCATTGCGCCATGGACATGATCTTGTGCGTGATCGGACCAATAGCCCGCAGCAGAACGACGAAGGTGGTCATCATGCCCCTTTCAGCTCACCAGAGCCCATAGGGCATTAGATACCGCAAATCAAGAACAAAGCATGAACTGCAGGGCTACCCCGGCGGCAAATTCCCGTCGCCGACATAATTCCGGCTGTAGCGGCCCTTGAGCGAGGTGAGGATCTCGTACCCGATCGTGCCGCCCGCATCGCCCAGGTCGTCGATGCCGATGAGGTTTCCCAGTACCTCGGCGCCCTCGCCGGGGTTGGGGATGTTGTCTGGCCCCAGCTCGGTAATATCGACCGTCACCTGGTCCATCGACACGCGCCCGATCACCGGACATGCCTTGCCGCGGATCACTACCTTGCCGCCTGGCCGCGTATTGCTGGCCGAGAGCGAGCGAAGGAAGCCGTCGCCATAGCCATGCGAAAGGATGGCCAGCCGGCTGTCGCGCGACAGGGCATGGGTGGCGCCGTAGCCCACCGTCTCGCCGGTGCGCGCTTCCTTCACCTGCACGATCGGCACATGCAGCGTCACCACCGGCGCCATAGGGTTCTTGCGGCCATTGACGGCCCGGCCGCCATAGAGCGCGATGCCAGGTCGGACCATCTGGAAGTGGTAATCGCGGCCCGTCATCAGCCCGGCCGAATTGGCCAGCGATGCCGGAATGCCGGGGAACTGGGTCATCACCGAGCCGAACAGCGCCAGTTGCGTCCGGTTCTTCTCGTGGCTGGGCTGGTCGGCGCATGCCAAGTGGCTCATGACCATCTGCGGCGCATAGCCGAGCGCCTGGATGCGGTCGCGCACCAGCGTCGCCTCATTGAGGCGGAAGCCGAGCCGGTTCATGCCCGTGTCGAAATGGAAGGCGGAAGGATAGGCCTCGTTGCGCTCGACGCACTTGGCCAGCCACTCCTCCAGCATCGCCATCGAGGAGATGATCGGCATCAGGTTCTGGCGGATGTAGAGGTTGGCCGCACCCGGATAGAGCCCGTTGAGAATGAAGATATGCGCATCCGGTACTGCAGCGCGCACGGCTATGCCCTCGTCCGGCGTCGCCGCGAAGAAGAAGCGCGCCCCGGCCGCATGCAGGGCCTTGGATGCCATGGTGATGCCGGTGCCATAGGCGTCGGCCTTGACCACCGCGCCTGTCAGCGCGCCGGCGCTCACCTTGTCGAGGGCTCGCCAGTTCCGGGCCAGCGCCCCGAGATCGATACTGAGTTGCCCCCCGAGGCCGGACGTCAGCGCCATGCCTATTCCATGCGCTCGGGAAGGTAATCGGCGCGCGCCAGATTGCCGAAGCGCGTGAACTGCGCCTCGAAGCTGAGCTGCACGGTGCCGGTGGGGCCGTGACGCTGCTTGGCGATGATGACTTCGGCCTTGCCGTGCACCTTTTCCATTTCCCCCTGCCAGGTCATATGCTCTGGCGTACCCTCTTTGGGTTCCTTGTTCTTGAGATAATACTCTTCGCGATAAACGAAAAGCACCACGTCGGCGTCCTGCTCGATAGAGCCCGATTCGCGCAAGTCTGCCAGTTGCGGATGCTTGTCGTCGCGCGCTTCCACCTGACGCGAGAGCTGGGACAGGGCCACGATCGGCACTTCCAGTTCCTTGGCCAGCGCCTTGAGCGTGGTGGTGATTTCGGTCAGTTCCTGCACGCGGTTCTGGCTCGAGGCCTTGGACGAGCCGCTCAAAAGTTGCAGGTAGTCGATGACGAGGAAGTCGAGCCCCTTCTGCCGCTTGAGGCGGCGGGCGCGGGCGGCGAGCTGCGCCACGCTGATGCCGCCGGTATCGTCGATATAGAGCGGCAGCTTGCTCATCATGTTGGACACGTCGACCAGCTTGGAAAATTGGCTGTCGTGAATGCGGCCGCGCCGGATGTCGGATGACGAAATCTCGGCCTGTTCTGCCAGAATTCGTGTCGCGAGCTGTTCCGAGCTCATTTCGAGGCTGAAGAAGCCGACAATGCCGCCATTGCTGGTCTTCTGGTGGCCATCGGGCGTCACTTCGCCCTTCCACGATTTGGCGACGTTGAAGGCGATGTTGGTGGCCAGCGATGTCTTGCCCATGGCGGGACGGCCGGCGAGAATGATCAAGTCCGACTTCTGCAACCCGCCCATCTGGCGGTCGAGGTCGTCGAGCAGCGTGGCGACGCCCGAAAGGCCGCCGTCGCGCTGATAGGCTTCGCCCGCCATCTGGATGGAGGCGCTGAGGGCGCTGGAAAAATTCTGGAAGCCGCCATCATAGCGGCCCTTTTCGGCGAGCTGGAACAGCTCGCCTTCGACCTTCTCGATCTGCTTGTTCGGCGTCATCTCGACGTCGCTGCCATCATAGGCAACGGCCACCATCTCCTCGCCCACGAGGATCAGGTTCCGGCGGATCGCGGTGTCGTAGATCGCCTGGCCATAGTCGCCGGCATTGATAACGGTCGTGGCTTCCGCGGCGAGCTTGGCGAGATACTGCGCCATCGTCACATCGGGAAGCAATTGCTCGGGCAGGTGCGTCTTGATCGTCGTCGGATCGGCAGACTTGCCCGCCCGGATGATGCGGCCGGCAATATCATAGATATCGCGATGCACCGGCTCGTAGAAATGCACCGATTCCAGGAAGTCCGAGACCCGGTAAAAGGCATCATTGTTCAGCAGGATAGCGCCCAGCAGCGCCTGCTCCGCCTCAACGTTGTGAGGGGCCAGACGAAATGATTTGTCTTCGGCCGGATGAAGCCGTGCGATCTCTGCCATAATGCCTCTGGGAACCGTTAACCTTTCTTAACCACGCGACTCGGGCGGGAGTCTTGACCTATCAAGCGGAGGGTTAACGCGACCTAACCACCCTCTGTGAACTCTGTGGACAACGGGGAATGTGACGATCGTAGCTTGCATATGAGCAAGGCAGCAGCATGGCACGAGTCGCTGCTTGGCGGCATGCCCAACGGGGCGCGGCGAGTTCCGCGGCGAGGCTTATTTCGTCTTCCCCAGCGGGGGCAGGGGCGTCCGCCGTGTGACCTCGAATGATTGGCAGCCATCGAAATCGACCTGGCCGGAGATGGTGGTCATGTCATCAGACATGCGGCCATGCAGATCGACGGTGACATAGCCTTCGGGCTGCGTGACCCAGTCCCCGCCGATGAAGCTGATATCCCCGCTCTGGTCGGTAATGGTCAGCTCATATAGCCCCTCAGGCACGTCCTTGTTGCGCTTGTCGGGACCGAAGGAGAAGAGGCCGGACCACTGCTCGCCATCCGGCTCGACGATGAGCGTCACCGCGGTCAGGCCCTGGTTGCAGGTATAGGTGCCGTCCCACACCCCGCGCAGCAGGTCCGGGGCCGCAAAGGCTGGCGTAACCACCAACAGACCGACGAGGCTCAGCGCGGTCACCCGTAGATTCGCCAATAGTGCCATTGTTCTCTCCAGGCCGCGCGGTGAGCCTAGCGTGATCCGCCGGTGGCACAAACAAAAAGGCCGGGCGCATGGCCCGGCCTCTTCAATTCTATTTCGGATCGATCAGACTTCGTCGTCGAAGCGGTCGTCCTGCTGCGCGTCCTTCTGGCCGGCGGCAAAGTCGCCTTCCACGTCGTCCTCATAGACGGTGACGGTGACGTCTTCGCCGGCCGACTGGCGGGCGGCTTCGTCGGTCGAACGAGCGACGTTGACGGTGATCGACACTGCGACTTCGGCGTGAAGGTTCAGGGCCACGGTGTGGACGCCGACCGACTTGATCGGATCGGCGAGGTCGACCTGCGAACGCTGGACGGTGAAACCATCGGCGGCCAGGGCTTCCACGACGTCGCGCGAGGCAACGGAGCCGTAGAGCTGACCGGTTTCGCCGGCCTGGCGGATGATGATGACTTCACGGCCGTTGAGGCCTTCGGCAATGCCGGCAGCTTCGTTGCGGCGGTCGTCGTTGCGCTTCTCGATGTGAGCGCGCTCGGCTTCGAACTTCTTGCGGTTGGCTTCGGTGGCGCGGAGCGCCTTGCCCTGCGGCAGCAGGAAGTTACGGGCAAAGCCGTCCTTGACTGCAACTTCGTCGCCGATCGAGCCGGTACGGCCCACGCGCTCGAGGAGAATGACTTTCATTTGGGTATTCCTTGTGGCTGTCCCGTCTCGAGGACGGTTAGGAGCCCCGGACCATCCGGAACCCCAGCGGAGGCCAACTGCCTTGGCAGTAGGCCAACAGGAAGTCGTTGGGCTGGATGAGATAGTGGTGGTTCGCGAGAACCGGAGCGGAGCGTACCTAAGTACGTGAGCACCGGAAGCGCAGCGAACCGCCGCTAGATCGCCAGCCCAGCGAACTTACTGGACGGCGTAGGGCATGATGCCGATGAAGCGGGCACGCTTGATGGCCTGGGCCAGTTCACGCTGCTTCTTGGCCGAAACGGCCGTGATGCGGCTCGGAACGATCTTGCCGCGCTCGGAAACGTAGCGGCTGAGCAGACGCACGTCCTTGTAATCGATCTTTGGCGCGCCTTCGCCCGAGAACGGGCAGGTCTTGCGGCGGCGCTGGAACGGACGGCGGGCCTGGGCGGTGGTAAGGTCTTTGATTGCCATAGCTTTTATGTCCTTGAATTAGAAACGACGCGGACGGCGTTCGCCGCCGCCGAAGCCACCACGGTCGCCGCCGCGATCCGGACGGCCGCCTGCGCGGTCGCCATCACGGTCGTCGCGATCGCGCTTCTGCATCATCGCCGACGGGCCTTCTTCCAGCTCGTCCACGCGGACGGTCATGAAGCGCAGGATGTCTTCGTTGATGCGCATCTGGCGTTCCATCTCGGCAACTGCACCAGGTGCGGCTTCGATGTTCAGCAGCGTGTAGTGCGCCTTGCGGTTCTTGCGGATGCGGTAGGAGAGACCCTTGAGGCCCCAATATTCGTTCTTGGTGACCTTGCCGCCGCCAGAAGCGAGGACTTCGGTCAGCGCAGCGGTCAGCTCTTCGACCTGCTGCTGGGAAACGTCCTGGCGAGCCAGGTAGATATGTTCGTAGAGGGCCATGAATGCGCCTTCCTTCGTGGTTTCAAACACAGCAATGCTTGGCGCGGAGCCTCCTTGAAGCCGGAAAGGGCATCAAAGCAGTCTTGCAAAGAGCGGGAACACGGGAGGCCGGGCAGTTGCCCTATTCGTCGTTCATTCAAACGACAAACCCTCCGTTCAGCCCCCGGCCAAACGAATTGCTGGCGCGGCTATAGGACCAAACGCGCCACCGATCAAGCAGAAATGCGGGATTTCGGTATGGTGAGCCGGGCGGACCGAACGCGTGTCCGGCTCACTGGTAGCCTAGTTCGGCTCGTCGCCGACGGCCAGGATATTGCCTTCGGAGTCCTTGAACCATGCGGCGTGGAACTTGCCCATGGTGGCAATGCCGTTGACGGTCTTGAGGCCCGGCATGTCATAGTCCTCGAACTTGACGCCGTGCCGGCGCAGGTCCTGCACCTCCGCTTCCACGTCATCGGTCGAGAACGACAGCAGCGTATTGGGCGCTTTGCCGGCATTGGCCGTGGGGTAGAGCATGAAGCGGGTGCCGCCGCCCAGCTTGTACATGCAGCCCAGCTCGTCTTCCATCGCCGGGGTGAGGCCGAGTTTGTCCCGATACCAGGACTTCGCTCGATTCATGTCTGCAGCCGGGATGGTTGCGTAGGCACGATGATCTGTGAGCATAACTTCCTCCCTTTCTGAGAGCCTGTCACACCCGCGAAAATACGCCTCGCCCGGCCCGCTGTAAACGCAATCGCAGGCGATTTGCGGGTCCGGCTAGCCGATCTGCACCGAACATTGGTCGGTCTTGGTGTCGGTCTCCCCGCCAGCCAGGAATGTCGCCTTGAACGTCATCGTCTTGCCGCCGCCGGTCAGGTAGGACACGGTCAAATGCAGCAATTCGCTGATATTGACCGTGGCGCCGGCGCCGATCTCCACCGGGTCCGACGCGGTGTTCTCATGCCCCTCATTGTCTATCAGTTGGCGCGTCAGCATGCCGACCACCGCAGCGCTGCCGGTATTCTTCACCTGGATCGTGTAGCGCCCCGCAAACTGCAGGTTTTCCAGGGTCTTGTGGCTGCCGCTAGGGCATACCGACGTTGCTTTGCCGCCTGAAAAGACAATTGCCATGCTGCGCTCCCTGTTGGAACGGCATCGTCTCATGGCGTCCGAAACCCGCAAGGCGGGCCTCTGCGTAGGGATTTGTCCGCGTCCCGCGCCGCACGCGCCTTGACTCCGCCACACACTCCCGGCACACGCCGCGCAACTGGACAGCCGGCTTGCGGATTGTCTAATTGAGATTGCACAGGGGGCCACGATTATGACCAAGCGCGCTTTCACCTTTCCCGGCCAGGGCAGCCAGGTTGCCGGCATGGGCAAGGATCTCGCTGCGGCCTATCCGGAAGCCCGGGCGGTGTTCCAGGAGGTCGACGAGGCCCTCGGCCAGCGTCTTTCGGCCATCATGTTCGAAGGCCCGGACGATATCCTGCGCCTGACCGAGAACGCGCAGCCCGCCCTGATGGCGGTGAGCGTGGCCGTCGTCCGCGTGCTTGAGGCCAAGGGCATTCGCCTCGCCGATCACGCCGCCTATGTGGCCGGCCATTCCCTCGGCGAATACTCGGCGCTCTGCGCCGCCGGCACATTCTCGCTGTCCGACACCGCCCGCCTGCTCAAGACCCGCGGCCAGGCCATGCAGAAGGCCGTTCCCGTCGGCCACGGCACCATGGCCGCTTTGCTCGGCCTCGATGTCGCCACCGCCCAGGAAGTCGCCGCCGAAGCGGCCCAGGGCGAGGTCTGCGACGTCGCCAATGACAATGCACCTGGTCAGGTCGTCGTTTCCGGCGCCACCGCCGCTGTCGAGCGGGCGGTCGAGATCGCCAAGGCCAAGGGCGCCAAGCGCGCGCTGCTGCTCCCCGTCAGCGCCCCGTTCCATTGCTCGCTGATGCAGCCAGCCGCCGACGCCATGGCTTCGGCCCTCGCCGAAGTCACCATGCAGGCGCCGGTCGTGCCGCTGGTCGCCAACGTGCTGGCCGCCCCGATTTCCGACCCCGCAGAGATTCGCCGGCGCCTCGTCGAGCAGGTGACCGGCGTCGTCCGCTGGACCGAGAGCGTCACCTGGCTGACCGGTGCTGGCGGCGTTACCCATCTGGCTGAGCTTGGCACGGGTAAGGTGCTGACCGGACTCGCCAAACGCATTAACGCAGAAGCCGTCGCCACACCGGTCGGCTCGCCCGCCGACATCGACGCCTTCGTAGCTGAACTATCGGCTTAACCTCCTGAATCAACCCCTCAAGGGTTTGAATCACTATCTCCGTAGGGGAGCATTAAATGTTTGATCTGACTGGCAAACGTGCCCTGGTCACCGGCGCCAGCGGCGGCATTGGCCGCGAGATTGCCAAGGCGCTTGCCGCTGCCGGCGCCACCGTGGCGCTGTCGGGCACCCGCGTTGGCGCGCTGGAAGATACGGCCAAGGAAATCGGCAAGGACTGCCCGATCGTCCCGGCCAATCTCAGCAAGCTCGACGAGGTCGACAAGCTCGTTCCCGCTGCAGAAGCGGCTATGGGCGGCCTCGATATCCTGGTCAACAATGCCGGCATGACGCGCGATAACCTGTTCATGCGCATGAAGGACGAGGAGTGGGACGAGGTCATCGCGGTCAACCTCACGGCGGCCTTCCACCTCAACCGCGCCGTGCTGCGGGGCATGATGAAGCAGCGCTTCGGCCGCATCATCGGCATCTCCTCGGTGGTGGGCGTCATGGGCAATCCGGGGCAGGGCAACTATGCCGCCTCCAAGGCCGGCCTGATCGGCATGAACAAGGCGCTGGCCCACGAAGTCGCCAGCCGCAACATCACCGTCAATTCCATCGCTCCGGGCTTCATCGCTTCGGCCATGACCGACGAGCTGAACGACAAGCAGCGTGAGTCGATCCTCTCGACGATTCCGGCCAACCGGCTCGGCACGGCACAGGAAGTGGCGGCTTGCGCCGTTTTCCTCGCCAGCGACGCGGCCGGCTACATCACGGGCCATACGCTCAACGTCAATGGCGGCATGGCGATGGTCTAAAGCACGACCGCGCAACAAAACGGGCTGAAAGCCGTTGAAAACCGGGGTGCGGGCTTCTGGCGAACCCACATCAAGTGTGATACTCGCCGCCGCTGACACCCGTGGTGGACCGCCTTGCGGGCGCTGGAAAGCGCGCCTACATTGCCCATTAGTCAGCCAACACGGTGCTTGAAGATTTGGCACTGCGCCAATAAGAAGCGAAACGAAACCTCGATTTCGAAAAGGGAAGTCAAATATGAGCGATGTCGCTGATCGGGTCCGCAAGATCGTTGTGGAACACCTCAATGTGGATGCCGAGAAGGTTGTCGAAAAGGCCAGCTTCATCGACGATCTGGGTGCGGACTCCCTTGACCAGGTTGAACTGGTGATGGCCTTCGAAGAAGAATTCTCGGTCGAGATTCCTGATGACGCTGCCGAGTCGATTCAGACTTTCGGCGACGCTGTCTCCTTCCTCACCAAGGCCGTCGGCTAAGCCCCGCGGCTTGGCCGAGATTAGGCAGCACAGTATGGAATTGCGCCGCGTTGTCGTCACCGGGATGGGTCTTGTCACGCCTCTCGGCTGCGGAGTTGAAGCCACTTGGGCCAATATCCTGGCCGGAAAGAGTGGCGCCGTCCGAATCGACGACTTCGAGGTCGATGATATTGCGTGCCAGATCGCTCATCGCTTGCCGCTCGGCGACGCCGCCGACGGCAAGTACAATCCCGATGAGTGGATGGACACCAAGGAACAGCGCAAGGTCGATCCCTTCATCGTCTACGCCATGGCCGCTTCCAAGCAGGCCATCGACGATGCCGGGGTCGAGCCCAAGACTGCTGAAGAGCAGGAGCGCATCGGTGTCCTGATCGGCTCGGGCATTGGCGGCGTCGGCGGCATCTACGATGCCTCCATCACGCTCCATGAAAAGGGCCCGCGCCGCATCAGCCCGTTCTTCATTCCCGGGCGCCTCATCAATCTTGCTTCGGGCTACGTGTCGATCCGCTTCGGGCTCAAGGGTCCGAACCACTCGGTCGTCACCGCCTGCTCCACTGGCGCCCACGCCATTGGCGATGCGGCCCGGCTGATCGCGCTCGGCGATGCCGACGTGATGGTTGCCGGCGGCGCCGAAAGCTGCGTCAACCGCCTGGCTCTGGCCGGCTTTGCCGCCGCCCGTGCCCTCTCCACCAATTTCAACGACAATCCGACCGCCGCTTCGCGCCCCTATGACAAGGATCGCGACGGCTTCGTCATGGGCGAAGGCGCCGGCATTGTCGTGCTCGAAGATTACGAGCGCGCCAAGGCGCGCGGCGCCAAGATCTATGGCGAAGTGATCGGCTATGGCCTTTCGGGCGACGCCTATCACATCACCGCCCCGTCGCCCGATGGCGATGGCGGTTTCCGCGCCATGAGCGCGGCGATCAAGCGCGCCGGCATCAGCGCTTCCGAGATCGACTATATCAACGCCCACGGCACCTCGACGCCTCTGGGCGACGAGATCGAACTGGGCGCCGTGACCCGCGTCCTTGGCGACGCCGCCCCCAAGGCAGTGATGAGCTCCACCAAGTCGGCCATCGGGCATCTGCTGGGTGCTGCCGGTTCGGTCGAAGCCATCTTCTGCCTCCTCGCCATGCGCGATGGCATTGCGCCGCCCACGCTCAACCTCGACAATCCCTCGGTCGAAACGGTGATCAACCTGGTGCCCAAGACGGCATTCAAGAAGGAGATCAACGTGGCGCTGTCCAACAGCTTCGGCTTCGGCGGCACCAATGCGACCCTGGTCATGCGCAAGGTTAGCTGACTTTTCCCCGGCTCAAATGGAGGCACATCGCGTCGACGCGCGATGTGCCTCTTGTCTTTGCTGGCGGGCATGAGAACAATGCCGGCGCCACATGGCTGCCGAAAAACGAGTGAACAAGACCCGGAGCATTCCCATGCGCACGGGCTTCGAGGGTGATCCAGCACGATGAATGATCGCAAGGTCCGGCGCCGCCGCCGTTCGAGCAACGGTTTCGTAGACATCCTCAATGGCCTGCTGACGCTGCTCGTCATCGGCCTCCTGGTTGCCGGCGGCATCGTGCTCTTCGGCGCCTCCCAGTTCTATGGCGACGGCCCGCTGACCGCCGAAACCACCTTCCGCGTCGAAGCCGGTTCGGGCCTCTCCTCCATCGGTCCGCGGCTGGAAGAGCAGGGGCTCATCTCCAATCAGTACATCTTCCTGGCCGGCAGCCGCGTCGCCAATATCGAGGGCACCATCAAGCAGGGCGATTTCCGCATCCCCGCCGGCGCCAGCATGGCCGACATCCTGACCGAGCTGATCGAGGGCGACCCGATCCGCTATGCCGTGGTCATCCCCGAGGGCTGGACCGCCTGGGAAGCCGTGCAGCGCCTCAACGCCGACAGCAATATCGTCGGCGAAATCTCGACGCTGCCGCCCGAAGGCTCGATCCTGCCCGGCAGCTACGATTACGTCCCCGGCGATACCCGCCAGTCCGTGCTCGACAAGATGCAGGCGGCCATGACCACAGAGCTGGCCACCATCTGGGAGGGCCGCAAACCCGACCTGCCCATCGAGACGCCCGAGCAACTGCTGGTCCTGGCCTCGATCGTCGAAAAGGAAACCGGCGTCGCCAGCGAGCGGCCGCAGGTCGCCGCGGTCTTCGTCAATCGTCTGCGCGAAGGCATGCGTCTGCAGTCCGATCCGACCATCATCTATGGCATCACCAAGGGCCAGTCGACGCTCGGCCGCGGCCTGCGCCGCTCGGAAATCGAGGCGCGCACGCCCTATAACACCTACCAGATCGATGGCCTGCCGCCGACGCCCATCGCCAATCCGGGCATCGACGCCCTCAAAGCCGTGGCCAATCCCGACGAGCACGACTACCTCTACTTCGTCGCCAAGGGCGCGACGCCGCGCGAGGGTCACGTTTTCGCCGAGACCTATGCCGAGCATCAGGAAAACGTTGCGCGCTACCGCGAGATAGCGGCCGAAGCCGCTGCCCAGGCGGAAGCCGATGCCGAAGCCGCGCGCCAGGAGCTGGAAGCCGTCGAAGCCGGCGACGCCGGCGCGGCGCCGGCCACCCAGTGAGCCAGTCGCTTGCCAGCATGACCGGCTATGCCCGCGCCGCCGGCGCGGTGCCGGGCGCCTCGTTCGCCTGCGAGGTCAAGTCGGTCAACGGCCGCGGCCTCGACATCCGCCTGCGCCTCGCTCCGGGCCTCGATGCGCTCGAAAGCGATATCCGCCAGCTTATCGGCAAGATGGTCTCGCGCGGCTCGCTCACCTTCAATCTCACCGTCGAGCGCGATGGGGCAGGGGGCGACCTGCTGATCAACCGGCAGGCGCTGGCCACCGTGCTCGCCGCCATCGACGAACTGGGCGGCAAGGTCCCCGCGGCCCCACCAAGCCTCGATGGCATTCTGGGCCTCAAGGGCGTGCTCGAACAGCGCGACCGCCCCATGTCAGCAGATGCCGAAGAGGCGCTCGCCTCGGCCATTCTCGACGGCGCCTCTCAGGCGCTGGTCGATCTCGTCCTCGCCCGCCGGCAGGAAGGCAACCAGATCGCCGCCGTGCTGTTTGAGCGCCTCGACGAGATTGAGGCCCTGGTGCAGCGCGCCGAGGCCCATCCGGCCCGCAGCCGTGACGTCATCCTAGCCAAACTCCGCCAGCAGGTCGCCGATATCGCGGCCGACATCGCCATGCCGGAGGATCGCCTCGTCCAGGAAGCGCTGCTGCTGGCCACCAAGGCCGATATTCGCGAAGAGCTCGATCGCCTCGTGGCCCATATCGCGGCCGCCCGGCAGCTCATTCGTGGGGGCGGCGCCGTCGGTCGCCGGCTCGATTTCCTGGCTCAGGAATTCAACCGCGAGGCCAATACGCTGTGCAGCAAATCCAATGCCGTGGAGCTCACCGCCATCGGCCTTGACCTCAAGGCGGCGATCGATCAACTACGCGAGCAAGTGCAGAACATCGAATAGGATTGGGCGATGGAATTTCAGCGTCGCGGCGTCATGCTGGTCATCGCTTCTCCCTCGGGCGCCGGCAAGTCGTCCATTTCGCGGGCCCTGTTCGGGGCTGATCCCAATATCAAGCTGTCCGTCTCGGTGACCACGCGCGCCCGCCGCACCGACGAGGTCGATGGCAAGCACTACCATTTCATCGACGTCCCGACCTTCAAGCAGATGCAGGCCGATGGCGAGCTGCTGGAATCGGCCGAGGTGCACAGCAATTACTACGGCACCCCGCGCGCCCGGGTCGAAGAACAGCTTGCCGCCGGCAACGACATCCTCTTCGACATCGACTACCAAGGCACGCTGCAGCTCTACAAAAACAGCCGTAAGGACATGGTGACGGTGTTCATCCTGCCGCCCTCGATCAAGGAACTGCGCGCCCGCCTCGAGCGCCGCGCCCAGGACAGCGTCGGCACCATCGAAAAGCGTCTGCAGAACGCCCGCCGCGAGATGGATCACTTCAACGAATACGACTACGTCATCGTCAACGAAGACCTCGAAGCCTCCACCCAACGCGTCCGCTCGATCCTGGTCTCCTCGCGCCTGGAGCGCGATCGCCAAACCAATTTGACGAGCTTCGTCAAAGACTTGCAGAACCAGATCGATTCTCTTTGATAGGGTGAGGATGGGGCTCCGCATCAGTAGACCTCATCCTGAGCCTGTCGAAGGACGAGGTCGTGGCACCCCCGCCTCCGCACCCTCGACCTCGTGGTTCGACAAGCTCACCATGAGGTCTTAGAGGCAATGACCACCCCCACCGTCATCCGCCGCGGCACCCCGGCCTTCATCCGTGCCAATGCCGCCTTCTTCCTCTCCGCCTTCGCGATCTTCGCCTCGCTCTATTCGGTCCAACCGCTGCTGCCGATCTTTGCCGCCGAATTCGCCCTTGATGCCGGCGCCGCCTCGCTGGCGCTTTCCGCCACCACAGCCACCCTTGCCATCGCCCTGTTGCTCGCGAGCTGGGTCGCCGACCGCCTCGGCCGCAAGACGCTCATGGTCTGGGCCATCCTGCTTACGGCCGGCCTCGGCCTGCTGCTGCCTTTTGCGCCAAACTGGTGGTCGCTGATAACAATCCGCACCGTCATGGGGCTGACGCTGTCCGGCCTGCCGGCGGTCGCCATGGTCTATCTCGCCGAGGAGATGGAGCCCGAAGCGCTGGGCTTCTCCATGGGGCTTTATATTGGCGGCACCGCCATCGGCGGCATGGCCGGCCGGCTGCTGTCGGGCGTCCTCGCCGACTGGATCGGTTGGCGGCCGGCTCTGCTGGTGCTCGGCGTCGCCGTTGCCGCCGTAGCGCTGGCCGTCGTGCTGTTGCTACCCACGCCACACAATTCCGCCCGCAGCCGCATCGGCCTGCGCGACCTCACCCGTCTGGTCCGCGTCCAGTTCAGGGATGCCGGATTGCCGTGGCTTTTCATCTCGGCTTTCCTGCTCATGGGCAGCTTCGTCACGCTCTACAATTATGCCGGCTTCCGCTTGGCGCTGCCGCCTTTCGAGCTCAGCCACGCCGCCATCGCCGCTATCTTCGTTGTCTACCTGCTCGGCAGCGTCAGTTCCGCCTGGGCCGGCGGCTTGGCTCAGCGACTCGGCCGCCGCAAGGTCTATTGGAGTTTCGTCGTCGTCATGGCGGCAGGCGTGTTCCTCACGCTCATTCCCTCGACCCCGGCCATCATCGCCGGCCTCGCCATCGCCACGGCGGGCTATTTCGCCGCCCATGGCATTGCCAGCGCCTGGGTCGCGCGTCGCGCCCAGATCGGCCGCGCCCAAGCCTCGGCCATCTATCTCTTCGCCTATTACCTGGGCTCATCCGTTCTGGGCACTCTGGGCGGCTATGCCTGGGTCGCCTGGGGCTGGAACGGCGTCATGCTGGTCAGCGGCGGCGCGGCCATAGCGGCTCTGCTCGTCGCCATGCGCCTCATGTCCCTGCCACCGCTGCCGACACCCGAGCGTCCGGCCCAACCGCCTGCCGGCGTTTAGCAGCAGAAAGTTCTCACACTAAAGCGCAATCTGCCGCGTTCCTCCCATTACCTTCCGTCAGGCTAACGTTGTTAGGCGTGGCTAACGATGTTAGCCTGCTCGGTAGGAGATGCCCGATGGCCCTCGAACGTACCACGATCGTCGCTTCCGCCCTGGACCTCCTGGATCAAACAGGCCTCGACGGGTTAACGATGCGCCGGCTCGCCGACGCCCTCGATGTGCAAGCGCCGTCCCTATACTGGCATTTCCCCAGCAAGCCCGCTTTGCTCGACGCCATGGCCAATGCTCTGCTTGAGACTGTAGCGCGATCGCCCGAACCGGCCACCGACTTTCGCGCAACCCTGCGGCTTCTCGCTGGGGAGCTGCGCAGCGCCCTGCAATCGCGCCGCGATGGTGCCCGCGTCTATGCCGGGGCCTCCGCGCCCCGCGACAATGCCCAGCGTCTGGCGCAGAGCATGATCGGCGCGCTGAACGCCGGCGGCTTTGAACAGCAAATCGCCACGCGCGCCGCCTTTTCGCTGCTCCACTACGTGCTAGGCTTCGTCATAGAAGCGCAGGCCTGGCACAAGCAGGCCACTCTCGATCCGGCAGCGTCACCACATCTTCCCGCCGACGACGAGGATGCCCGATTTGCCTTCGGCGTGGATTTGATCCTGGCAGGACTATCCGGCCACCGGGCGAGCGAGGCCGATCAGATGGCCGCGCTGATCCGCGCCTTCAAGGCGCAGCGTTAGGCGCCGCAGCGCGCAGCGCTGGCAGCGCTCGAGCCATAGCGAGGAACGCCTCGACCGGCAGCTCTTCCGCCCGCTCATCGCCCTTGAGGCCTCCGGCCGCCAGCAGCCCTTCTACGGGCACGCCTGCGGCCTTGAGGCTCTGCCGCACCATCTTGCGCCTCTGCCCGAAGGCAGCGCGGGTGATGTGCTCGAGATTCTTCACCGTCACGTCGTGGCCCACGGGCTTGGGTACCAGATGCACCACCGCCGAGGTGACATTAGGCGGCGGCACAAAGGCCTGTCGGCCGACATTGAAGGCAATCCGCGCCTCGGTCCGCCAGCCCGCCAGCACGCCAAGACGGCCATAGGGGTCTTCCCCCGGCTTGGCGCAGATGCGCTCCGCCACCTCGCGCTGGAACATCAGCGTCAGGCTCTCGAAGAAGCTCGGCCACGGGTCCAGCGTCAGCCAGCCGGTCAGCAGCGGCGTCGCGATATTGTAGGGCAGGTTGGCGATGATCCGCGTTGGGCCATCGGCCAGTTGCCGATAGTCCATCTCCATGGCGTCGCCGCTGATGATCGTCAGCCGCCCCGGATAGGCCTCGGCGATCTGCGCCAGCGCTGGCAGCGCCCGCGCGTCGCGTTCAATGGCAATGACTTCGCGCGCGCCCTCGGCCAGCAGGGCCCGCGTCAGCCCGCCGGGGCCCGGACCCACCTCGATGACGCGAATGCCCTCCAGCGGGCCCGCTACGCGGGCAATACGGGCTGTCAGGTTGAGGTCGAGCAGGAAGTTCTGCCCCAGCTCCTTCTTGGCGCGCAGGCCGTGCTCGGCGATCACCTCGCGCAGCGGCGGCAGGTCGTCGATCTGGCTCATGGCGATGCCGCCGTCATGGCATCGGCCATTGCGATGGCGGCGAGGAAACTGGCGACCGAAGCGCGCCCGGTGCCGGCAAGGTCGAAGGCGGTGCCATGGTCGGGTGACGTCCGCACGATGGGCAGGCCCAGCGTTACATTGACGGCGTCCTCGAAGGCCACGGTTTTGATCGGGATCAGCGCCTGGTCGTGATACATGGCCACCACGGCGTCAAAGCGCGCCCAATGTGTCGGATAGAACAGCGTATCGGCGGGCAGGGGGCCTTCGACCCCGATGCCCTCGAACTGCAACTGCGCCACCGCCGGTCCGATGATCTCGAGCTCTTCGCGGCCGATGGCACCGCCTTCGCCCGCATGCGGATTGAGCCCGGCCACCCCGATCTGCGGATTGGCGATGCCGAAGCGGTGCTTGAGATCGCGCGCCACCACGTGCACCGTCTCGACGATCAATTCCTTGGTCAACAGCCCCGGCACGTCCTTGATCGGCACGTGGATGGTCACCGGCACAGCGCGCAGGCCGCCATGCGCCAGCATCATCACCGGCAGCCGCGGCGTGCCGCCATTGGCGCAGAGTTCGGCCAGAAATTCGGTATGGCCTGGATGCTTGAACCCGGCATGGTAGAGCGCGCCCTTGTGGATCGGCGCCGTCACCAGCCCGCGGCAGGCGCCGGTCAGCGTCGCCTCGACGGCGGCCTCAATCGAGCGGATCACGGTGCCGGCCGAGATCGGCGATACCTGGCCCGGATGGTCGGGCACCAGTCCCTCGACCTGCGCGACGGGCAGGGCATGGGCAAACACCGCATTGGCGCCGTCGGCCCCGACATCGGCAATGTCGAGGTTCAGCCCCAGGCGAAGCGCCCGCAACCGCAGGAAGGGGGCGTCGCCGAACACACAGAACGGCGCGAGGCCGAGTTCGACCCGCTGCGCATAAAGCGCCAGGATGATGTCAGGACCCACGCCCGCAGGTTCGCCCATGCTGATGGCAAGCGGCTTGTCCATCTCGGCCCCCGTCGGAGAACAATGATGGCCCGCCAAGCGGTGGGCCGATCGGGCTAGTTGTAGATGATCTTGGCGCGGCTGCGCAGGTTTGCCAGATAGTTGGTGACCTCGCCCTCGAGCGCCTGGTTGCCCTGTTCGGCGCGTAGATCGCCCTTGATGAAGGTCAGGTCTTCTGCCTGGGTCTTCTCGCAGATGGCCAGCATCGAGACGCCCGATTCCACCACGCGCGGCTTGGTGATCCCGCCGACATTGAGGCCGGCCAGTTCCTTGGCCAAGGCCTCGGGCAACTGCGTCGCATGGCGACGGCCAACATCGATCACGGCGGCGTCGGTATAGGCCAGCGAGAGATCGACAGCGGTGTCGCAGCCGGCAAACTTCGAGCGATAATTGTTGGCCTGGCCAGAGCGCCCGCTCGAGCCGGTGCCGACAAAAATCACTTCCTTGAGGATGTAATCAAAGGTCTGGAATTCCTGCACCTGCGTCGCAGCCTGCTGGTCCAGTTCCAGGTCGGAAATCTGCACCTGCGGCATGATGGCCCGCTCGGTCACCGCATTCCAGGCGATGGCGGCGCGCAGGCGATCCTTCAGCGTCTCGGTGCTGACGCCACCCTGCTGCAGCATGCTGACCAGCTTGTCCTGGCTCACATTCATGTTGCGGGCGATCTGCAGCAGCGCTTCGTCGATCTGCGCATTGCTGACCGTCACGCCGAGCCGCTTGGCCTCGGAGATCTGCAGGGCTTCGTCGATCAACTGCTCGGTCGCGCCACGCGAACCGGTGCTGTTGCCTTCGATGGCGAAAAGCTTCACCCGCGCGGCAATCTGGAGATCGGTGATCGGCGTACCGTCAACGGTCACGCGGACATTCTGCGCCAGCGCCGGCAGCGCCGCGGCGAGGCTCAGGACCACGCCCATGATCATGGCGCTGGCAGCGCGCCCCCATACAGTCTTGGCCATAGTCTCTATCCGCCTCGCGTCAATCCACCCGCCCTCAATGCGGCGGGAATGGCGCGCTGTCAATTGCCCCATGATTGAGGCCAAAATCGGTTTGATGCCTAGAAGCGCGGCACCGGCACGCTACCGTCATAGCCCACGTTGAACCCGGCCGGCGCCTTGAGCCGGAACGTGGCCGTCAGCCGCGTATCGTTGGGCGTGGTGTGGGTCGGTCCGGTGCGGGTCGCGTTGGCGCCGATCACCAGGTAGCCATCGTCATAGACGACGCCGCCGCCGACCTGCAGCCAGCTATTGGCCTGGATGTCCCAATAGGTATTGGCCTTGATCGACCAGTATTCGGCGACCGGCACCGTCACTTCGCCGCCGATTTCGTGCTGCGGCAGCACCATGCCCTGGCCGGGGTTGGCGGCGCGATAGGTGTAGTCCAGCGTCAGGCCATAGCCATCCTTGGCGAAGCTGCCGCCAAGCCCGGCGCGCATCACATTGGCGGTAGCGCTATCCACCTGCAGCTTGCCGCCGAACTTGATGCCCGGCGTGAACGAGCCATAGGCGCCCAGCACCGCATAGGATGCCGCCGCGCTGAGCCCCGAGCCCACCGCCGTATTGGCCTGTCCCGGCGTGGCGAAGGCATTGGCCCCGGCCAACTGGAACGATTGTCCCGCGATCAGCTCGACATAGCCGCCGTCGGAGAAGTTGGCCTGGTAGCGGCCGCCAATGGTGGCGCGCAACCCGGTCTCCTGCCGGTCGCTGCCCGAAAAGCGGTTGTAGCTGAACAGGTTGGTGTCATCGAAGACGAAGCTCTGCGCATCGTCATTGGTGATGCCGACATTGGTCGCGTTGGAGCCGCGATAGGCCACCTGGGCAATCGGCTCGATCAGATGCACCGTCGAGCCATCGCTCGCCGCCAGCGGAAAGCGCACATCCATGGCCGCGATCGGCGTCGCGCTCCACAGCGTCGTCGCGCCGGGCAATAGCGCGCTGGCGCCGTCGTAATAGGCCACGTCCGCCCGGCCACCCAGATAAGGCGTCGCAACGAACCCGCCGCCGCCGATCCATTGGGTCTGCCAGCCGGCCTGCAGGCTCAGATGCTGCTTGTTGCCGGCATAGCCATAGACATAGGGCACGCCGTTGACGGTCGTGGTGCTGTCGAGGTCGCGCCGCACGCCCAAAAGCCGCGCGCTGATTTCCACCCGCCCGTTGCCGGGCCCGAGATCCTGCACATGCTCGAAACGGACCACAGGCAGGTTCGCGCCCTGCTTGCCCTGGTCCCCGGCCGTGACATTGCCCAGTAGGTTGAACTGCTGCACCCGCGCGTCGATGAACGTGTCGTCCGTCACCTGCGTCGCATAGACCTGGTTGACCGTCGATTTGCCCACGGTCAGTCGGTAGTCGGTCAAATAGGCCGCGTCGGTGAAGGCGGTGTAGCTCCAGCCAACGGTCCAGTCGGCGACGGGCTTGAACTCGCCCGATGTCTGGATCGCCCCGCGCCACTCCCGGTCGCCCACCGTGCCGGCATAGGCCGCGCGGTCGAACTGATAGAGCCCGGATGCCTTGATCTGCATCGAGCCATTGTCGAACCGCTGCACCCATTCTGCACCCAGCAGGAAACCCTGCCGCGTCATGAAGGTCGGCGTCAGGATGATGTCGGTCCACCGCGTGGCATAGGCGTAAAAGGGCACTTCCAGCTTGTGGCCTGTCAGGTCGCCATAGTCGTAGCTCGGGGTGCGCAGCCCCTCGATCGTCGAAGCGCTGGTGTCCGGTAGCCACAGATAGGGCAGCCAGGCCACCGGCATACCCAGCAGCGCCAGTGTCGGCTGCTCCAGGGTGACCGAGCCGTCCTCGGCATTGTAGGTGATGCGCGACGCACTGACCGACCAGCCGATGCGGCGGCCGGCATCGTCGATACAGTCCCCGCACGGCGCATAGCTGGCGTCCTGCAACAGGGTCCGCAGCGCCGCGTCGTAGTCGACGCTTTCGGCCGTGATCCGCGCGCCGTCATAGGTGGTGATGGTCAGCGAGTTGACGAAGGCCTGCTTCATCCCGCCGGTCACATCGAGGTCGGCCATTTCGGCCAGGTTGCCCGCGGGGTCGCGCACCGTCACCCGGCCGACGAATTTGAGCGCCTTGCTGTTGCGGTCATAAACCAGGCTCTGCCCGGTCATGGTATAGCCGCCCTGGCTCAGCACCACGTCGCCGCTGGCGGTGATCACATTGCTGCTGCTGTCGAAGGTCAGCGTATTGGCCTCGACGGCAGCCGGCGCCGACGCGTCGATGGGGGCATTGAAAAAACTGGCCGGAACAAGGCCTTGGGCGAAAGCACTGGTGCTGAGGGCAAGGGCAAGCAACGCGCTGGCACAGGCCAGGCGGCGTGGCGACTTGCCCCTCTTCGCCAATATACTCACGCGCGTCCGTCTTCCTTGTGCAGCAGCACCGTCACGCCGATGACGATGGCTACAAACGCCGGTCCGACTGCCGCAAACGTGGGGTCGAGAACGCCGGTCGACCCGGCACGGTCGGCCATCTCGGTAATCACGAAAACAACGAATCCGAGCACGATCCCATAAAGGACCGCCGGACCATAATTAGAGCCTCTTCGATAACCTGCGGTAAACGCAAAAGCAATGAACAGCGACCCCGTCAGCACCAGCGGCAGGGCCAGCAGCTTGATGAGGCGCATCGTCGCAGCGGTGCGGATACTGGGGTCGGCGACGCCCTGTTGCAGGAGCTTGGCCAGCTCGAAGAAGGTCAGATCCTCGGTGGAGGCCAGCTTGAGCCCGAGTTCGGCCGCCGACGAATCCGTAGGCACCCGGTAGTCGAAGACCGTGCGCGCCTGCTCGTCTGGATTGCGCACGATGGCGGCAGGAAACACCCATTCTCCGCCCTCCAGCCTCGCCTCGGATGCCTCGATGCGCGCCTCGGCGCTCTCGCCCATATGGAACAGCGTCACCTGACCCAGCACCGCCCCGCCCGATTGCATGCCGGTCGCCATCAGCACGTAATGATTGTCGCCGCTGCGCTGCTCGAGCCAGACTTCGCCTGCCGGCGTCAGCATGGTCGCCTGGCCGGGCGGTGTGGGGCTCAGCACGCGGTTGACCTGGGTGCTGAGCGTTTCGAGGCCCAGCCCGATGACGAGGCTCATGATCGCCAGCGCGATCACCGGCGCCCGCACTGTCCGCCAGATCGATATACCGCTGGCCTGAATCACGGTCAGTTCGTGCCGGCCCTTGAGGTCGAGAAAGCCGAGCGCTGCCCCCATCAATACCGTCACCGGCAGCGTCTTGATGGTCCATTTGACGGCGCTCATCGCCACCATGACCAGGGCCATGTGGAGGCCATGCGATTCCGCCACGAAGTTGAACCGCCACGTATCCAGCGACTCCACCAGCGCGATCAGCCCGTAGAACACCAGCACCGTAACCCCGATGCGGCTGCCGAGCCGGCCCAGTACCAGCCAGTCGATCCGGCTCATTGCGGCACCGCCACCAGCGGGCGGGGCCGGATTCTCACCAATAGCGCAATCCCGGCCACCAATATCATCGCCAGCGCGCCGGTCGCCGTGCCGAGCGGGCTATAGGCGCTGAGCCCGCGTTCGCCAAAGGCGATGAGCAGCACGCCCGCCTCCATCGGCACCGGAACGCGCGCGCGCCTCCCGCTGGGAAATCCCATCATCGCCAGCATCATCATCGCCATGCCAATCACCCGCAGGCCCTCGGCGGAGCGGTTGGCCAGCACCACCAGCAGCTCCTGGCTCCACTGTCCGCTGGTGATCGCCCCCACGACAAGCGTCGCGCTATCCTCGCCCAGCATCGGATTCGCCTGGCCCACCGGCTGTGACAGTTGCTCGACGCTCACGTCATAGCGGCCGAAGGTCACTTCGGAGAAGCGGCCGTCGCTGCCCTCGTATTGCAGCGAACCATTGTGCAGCTCGAGCACATAATTCTGCCCGTCGCTCGCCACCCGCGCCGATTCCGCGACATAGGTGCGCCGCATCTCGGGCTCGCGCCGGTCGTCCGCGAAAAATTGCTGGATGGCGCCGTCGGGGCCACGTCCGCCGATCAGCAGCACCACGCCCGGCGTCACCTGAGTAAAGCGCCCCGGTCGCAGGGTGGAACTGACCAGGTCCGCGGCGATGCTGGCGCTGAGCGCGTTGAGCTTGCGATAGGCGAGGGGCTCGACGAAATTGGAGAGCAGCAGCACGCCCACCACGCCTGCGCCGGCGACCACGGCGGTCGCGCGCCAGAGCGAGCCCAGCCCGTAGCTGGTATGGATGATGTGCAGTTCCTTGTTGGCCTGCAGTGCCTGCAGTGCGCGCGCGAGGCCAATGCCGACACACACATAGAAGAAGGCGATCGCCAGCGGCGGCATGGTGTAGAGCGCCTGCACACCCAGCACGAGCACGCTCTGGCCTTTGACCGACACCACGTCGAACGAGCGCAGGCAATTGACCAGCCACAACAGGAAGCAGACGACGCCGAACAAGATCAGCGCGTCGGTCACGAACATGCGCGCGAGATAGGCAGTCAGTCTCTTCATGCGTCGGCCAGTGTCTCCGGTTAGCCGGACCTTGGGGCAGTTCGCCCAGCCGTACAAGCAGGGCAGGGGCCAACCCACGGATTTGCCGGCAGCCTGTTGCGGGATTCCCACCGGGTCATTGCGGCGAAAGCGAGAACCTCAGTTTCCTTTGCAAAGGCGGACAAAAACAGGCGTTCCCGCTTTCGCCGGAATGACCCGGTGCTAGTATCGGGCCAATCCCTCCCGTGGGCGAACCCCGCCTGTTCCCTTCCAAGGCCCTAAATGTCCCAGACCATCACCATTCGCGTCGCCGCCCTCGCGGGCGCCTCGGCGCCTCTCACCGTCATCTATGCCGCCGAAGGCGAGGCGCCGGCGGGCGCTGCGGCGGCCATCTGGGCTGGCACCGGGCTCGACTGGTCCCAATCAATTGAGGCCGGCGCATTCAAGGGCAAACAGGGCCAGGCGCTGGACGTGCTCGGCGCCGGCGGCAAGCGCCTGCTGGTGCTCGGCAGCGGCAAGGCCAGCGCCGATACCCCGCGCAACGGCTGGACCGATCGCGGCGGCTCGCTGCTGACCAAGATCGCCGCGACGCGCGCGACCAGCGTGGCCGTGATAGTCGACGAGGCCGGCGCCAACCCAGCCGCCATCGGCGAATTGGCCGCGGGCCTGCGTCTCCGCCACTATCGCTTCGACAAGTACAAATCCGCCAAGCCCGACGATGCGCCCTCGGCGCTCGCCGTCACCCTCCATGTGGCCGATCCTGCCGCCGCCGAGCGCGCCATTGCTGACCGCGGTGCCACCGTCGAGGGAACCCTGCTGGCGCGCGACCTCGTCAACGAACCAGCCAACGTGCTTGGCCCCGTCGAATTCGCAGCCCGCGCCGCCGAACTGGCCGCTTCGGGCGTCGATATCGAAATCCTCGAACCGGCGGCGCTCGAAAAGCTCGGCATGGGCTCGCTGCTCTGCGTCGCCCAGGGCTCCGATCGCCCGGCGCGTCTCGTGATCATGCAATGGCGCGGTGGCAATCCCGATGCTGCCCCGCTCGCCTTTGTCGGCAAGGGCGTGGTCTTCGACACCGGCGGCATCTCCATCAAACCCGCCGCCTCCATGGAAGACATGAAGGGCGATATGGGCGGCGCTGCGGCCGTCACTGGCCTGATGCTGGCGCTCGCCACCCGCAAGGCCCCGGTCAATGTCGTTGGCGTCATCGGCCTCGTCGAAAACATGCCTTCGGGCAAGTCCGTCCGCCCCGGCGATATTGTCAAGGCGATGAGCGGCACCACCATCGAGGTCATCAATACCGATGCCGAAGGCCGCCTCGTGCTGGCCGACGCGCTCTGGTACACGCAGGACCGCTTCAAGCCGCGCTTCATGATCAACCTGGCGACCCTCACCGGCGGCATCGTTGTCGCGCTTGGCCACGAACATGCGGGCCTCTTCTCCAACAACGACGAACTGGCCACCCGCCTGCTCAATGCCGGCCTCGACGCCAATGAAAAGCTCTGGCGCATGCCGCTGGCGCCGGCCTACGACAAGCTGATCGAATCCAAGTTCGCCGATATCCGCAACTCCACCGGCCGCTATGCCAGCCCGATCACGGCGGCCCAGTTCCTGCAGCGCTTCGTCAACGACGTGCCCTGGGCCCACCTCGACATCGCCGGCACCGCCTTCGGCAGCCCCTCCAGCGAGGTCAACACCTCCTGGGCCCCAGGCTTCGGCGTGGCTTTGCTCGATCGGCTGGTGCGGGATTACTATCAGGGCTAACACCGGCACTTCCTTCTCCCTCAGGGGAGAAGGAAGAACGCGCGGTGCTTGTTGCCACCCGCGCACCGATTCCACCTTCCGCAACGCCACCCAAAGGGCTTAACTCCCCCCATGCCCGAAGTCCTCTTCTACCACCTCGAACCGCGCCCCCTCGAAGCCGTCATCCCCCAGCTCCTCGAAAAGACCATCGAGCGCGGCTGGCGTGCCGTCATCGAGGTCGGTTCCACCGAGCGGGCCGAAGCACTCGATGCGCATCTGTGGACCTATCGCGACGAGAGCTTCCTGCCGCACGGCCTTGCCGGCGACGAGACCGACGCCCACCAGCCCGTGCTGATCACTACCGGCACCGACAATCCCAATGGCGCCACTGTGCGTTTCTTCGTCGATCGCGCCGTGCCGCAATCGACCGAGGGCTACGAGCGCGTCGTCTATATGTTTTCGGGCCACGACCCCGACGCGGTCGCCGAAGCCCGCCTCGCCTGGAAGGCGCTGCGCGAAGGCAATGCCGTGACCTATTGGCAGCAGGAGGCCGATGGTCGCTGGGTCAAGAAGGCATGACGCCCGACCTTGCGACACCCAGCCGGCATCGGCTGCACGAAGACATTTTCGCCATGCTCATCGGCACCATGCTGGTGTCTCTCGGCATCGTCTTTTACGCCCAGGTCACCCTCACCACCGGCAGCACGGCGGGCTTGGCCCTCCTGCTGCAATATGTGACGGGCATTCCCTTCGGCTGGCTGTTCTTCGCCATCAACCTGCCATTCTACGTGCTGGCGGTGCTGCGCATGGGCTGGCCCTTCGCCATCAAGACCTTCGCCTGCGTGGGGCTGGTCTCCTACTTCACCGCCAACATCCCCCAATGGCTGGACATAACCAGCATAGCGCCACTCTATGCGGCGCTGGTCGGTGGCGGGCTGATGGGCCTCGGCATCCTCTCGCTCTTCCGCCACAAGGCCAGCGTTGGCGGCATCAATATCCTCGCCCTCTACCTGCAGGAGAATTTCGGCGTCCGTGCCGGCTATTTCCAGCTCGGCGTCGACGCGGTGATCCTGGTCGCCGCCTTCTTCGTGCTGCCGTTCGATCGAGTGATCTATTCGATCCTGGGCGCACTGGTGCTCAACATGATCATCGCCACCAACCACAAACCCGGCCGCTATGTGGGGTTCAGCTAGGGCAGGGCAGGCTAAGCCCTAGAACTTGGACGTCTTCTCCTTGCCCACGCCGGTCTGGCGCGGGGCAGGGGCCACGTCCTCGGGCATATTGTCCTCGTAGAGCTCCATGTAGTCGGCCATCAGCTCGTAGCAGAAGATGATCTCGACCGTTTCCGGGTCGTAGAAGGCATTGGCTTCGCCGCAGCGCTTGGCGTTGAACTGCACCGGTTCGCGCAGGCTGTAGCTGTTGCGCAGCTCGTCGGCGACCTGGTCGAACACCCCGCTCGATTTGAACGCATCGGCCGCCGCTTTCAACTGGCCGCCGGCATCATGGTAGGTCACCACCACTTCGGTGCCGCGGCCATTCTTGTTGCCGCGCCCGCCCAGCAGACCCTGGAAGGACCGGTCCACCGTGTCATAGTCCCAGTAGCAACTGTCCTGCCGGTCGCGCTCCATGCGATATTCGTTGGCGATGGGGCGGAACGCCGTCTCGTCCATGCCCACCATCAGGCACACGATCTGGTAGGCGCGCTGCTTGTCGAGGCTGTGACCGGCGGCATAGTCGCTTTCGTCGCCGCCGCTGTCATAGGCGATGCCCGACAGGATCCAGCCCTGCGCCGCGTCGGCCAGGGCACGATCGGTCTCGGGCGTGCGGCGATTGAGCAGCGTCCAGGTCGCCATATTGTCCGCCGCATCCTCTTCCCGGCCCAGGATGGGCAGCTCGAGCTGATGAAACAGCAGATGCGCCACCTCGTGGTAGAGCACGAACAGGCTGTTATTGTAGGCAAAGCGCCGGATTTCGGCGCGCTGCGCCTTGGACAGACCCTGTGCGTGGGCAAGGCCGGGAACCGACAGCAGGCAGAGCAGCAGGGCAACAACCAGCTTGGAACCAGGGCGACGCATGGTGCACTTTCAGTGACTTTTGTACCGCCAGCAAATTGCAACGGCGCGTCGCTGTCAACGGCGTCGGGCCCTCATTCTAAACGGTTGCTTTGACCGCATGTGCGGCTCACACTCCCCCATCGTCTATGGACCGGGAACGGGGAAGATCATGGCGACATTGCACATCGAGCACGCAATTACCGATTTCGCCACCTGGAAGGTAGCTTTCGACCGCTTCGCCGGGCGGCGCGCCGAGGCGGGCGTCACCGGCCACCAGCTCCAGCAGCCGCAGGACGAGCCGGCCTATATCGTCGTTCGGCTCGACTTTGCCAGCATCGAGCAGGCCCTTGCCTTTCGCCAGTTCCTCGAGACGCGGGTATGGTCGGTGCCGGAAAATTCTCCGGGCCTCGCCGGTACGCCGCGCGCCCGCATTCTGGTCGACGCGCCGGAGCATTAGGTTGGGTCAGGCCTGTCCCGGCGCCCAGTCCTTGTCGGCAAGTTCGAACCCGGAAAATTCGAAGCCGGGCGCCACCGTGCAGCCCACCAGCGTCCACTCGCCGGTGCTCACCGCCGATTGCCAGGCCTGGGTCGGCACCACTACCTGCGGGCGCTCGCCGGTTTCGAGCTCGGCCCCCAGCCGGTGCTCGTTGACCGTATTGCCATCCGAAATGCGCAGCCGCAGCGGCGCGCCGGCATAATAGTGCCAGACCTCGACCGCATCGACGCGATGCCAATGCGAGGCGTCGCCGGCCTCGAGCAGGTAGTAGATCGCCGTGGAGCGGGCGCGACCGTCGGTCTTGTCGGCATCCTCGAAGGTGCGCGCATACCAGCCGCCTTCAGGGTGCCGCTGCATCCCGAGGGTAAAGATCACATCCTTGGCGGCGAGCTTTCTCATGCGCGCTCAGCTTCCTCCAGCTCGGCACTCAAGGCCAGCCATTGTTCTTCGGTGGTCTCTAGGTCGGCCGCAAAACGCGCCTTGTCCTTGCCCAGCGCAATAAGCCGCTCGGGAGCGCCGTTATAGACCTTGGGGTCGGCGAGCTGGGCGTCGATTTTTTCGATTTCCACCCTCAAACGGGTCATCTTGGTTTCCGCTTCCTTAACGGAATTCTTCAGCGGCGCGATCTCGGCCCGCCGGGCCGCGGCCTCCTGCTTGCTGAGCTTGCCCTTGCTTGTGCCACCACCACCACCCTTGCCCTCTTTGGTCGAGGTGATGTTGCGCTGGTAGGTGTCCAGGTCCTCGTCCAGTTCGCGGATGCCGCCGTTTTCGGCGATCCACAGCGTGTCGCAGGTCGCCTCGATCAGGTGGCGATCGTGGCTGATGATCAGCACGGCGCCCTCATAATCGTTGAGCGCATGCACCAGCGCGTCGCGGCTGTCGATGTCGAGATGGTTGGTCGGTTCGTCGAGGATCATCATCCCCGGCCCGCCAAAGGTGATCAGACCCATGAGCAGACGAGCGCGCTCGCCACCGCTGAGGTTCTTCGCCTTGGTGTCCATGCGCGATTTGGTCAGGCCCATCTGGCTCAGCCTCGACCGGCGCCGCGATTCGCTGTCGGTGGGCATCATGTCCACGACATGCTCGAACGGCGTCCATTCCGGCTTGAGCTTGTCCATCTGGTGCTGGGCAAAGTGCGCGATTTCGAGCTTCTTGCCCTTGCGCAACTGCCCGCCCATCGGCGCGATATCGCCGGCCAGCAGCTTGGCGAAGGTCGACTTGCCGTTGCCGTTGACGCCGATCAGCGCGATGCGGTCGTCCGGGTCGATGCGCATGTTGATGTTGCGCAGGATGGTCTTGTCGCCGTAACCGGCGGAAACGCCATCCAGCGTCAGCATCGGCGTAGCGGCTTCGGCCTTGGGCTGCTGGAACGTGAAGGGCGACGAGTACTCGTCGAACATCGCCGCGGGCGGCTTCAGCTTTTCGATCATCTTCATGCGCGACTGGGCCTGCTTGGCCTTGGACGCCTTGGCCTTGAAGCGATCGACAAACTTCTGCAGATGCGCCACCTGGTCCAGTGCCTTGTCGCGGCTCTTGTTGTTGAGCTCCATCTGCATGCGACGCGTGTTCTCGAACGTGTCGTAATTGCCCTTGTAGAAGGTGAACTTGCGGTGCTC
>CBIHQV010000015.1:0-94216 GCA_966212275.1 uncultured Devosia sp. | reverse complement strand
AGCGTCGCCCAGGCCATGTAGAGCAGATAGGCGACGCCGAGATACTTGATGATCTCGAAGGCCAGCGCGCTGGTATGGAGGATTGCCGCGAGCCCGGTGATCGCTGCCAGCATATGCGGCACGATACCCAGCGTGCAGCCGAATGCGGCCCACAGGCTCGCCTTGTGGCCGCGGCTCAGCCCGGCTGCGATGGTGTAAAGCGCGCCCGTGCCGGGCGAGACAACCACGATCAGTGTGGTGATGAGAAATTCGATGCTCATGCTGGTCTCCGATTAGCCCGCCATAATGCCCACGATTTGCCGCATCGCTCCAGCCCGGCGCGATGCATAATCGGCGGAACGCGCATCCGTCCGGCGCATTGTTGCCAGGCATAGCTGGGGCCTTCCATGAAACTCTTCGTCTGCGACCATTGCGGCAACACCATCTACTTCGAAAATGCCGTCTGCGAGCGCTGCGGCCATCAACTGGGCTACCTGCCCGAGCGCAATGCGCTGGTCTCGCTGGTCGAGGATGGCGGGCTGTGGTCGACGCCGGCTTTTCCCGATGACGCCTATGTCTTCTGCGAAAACGCCCATTACGGCGCCTGCAACTGGCTGATCCGCGCCGAACCGGGCGGCGACATCTACTGTGCCGCCTGCCGGCACAACGAAACCATCCCCGCCATCGACGAACCGCTCAACCTCACGCGCTGGCAGATCATCGAGCGCGCCAAAAAGCGCCTGCTCTATTCCCTGCTCCGCCTCGACCTGCCGCTCGAAACGCGCAACGAAAACCCCGCTCACGGTCTCTCTTTCCGCTTCCTGGCCGATCTTCCAGTTGCCGCCGCCCCCGTTCTCACCGGGCACGAAGGTGGCATCATCACCATCGCGCTGGCCGAAGCCGACGACGCCGAGCGCGAAGCCCGCCGCACCCGCATGGGCGAACCCTATCGCACCCTGCTCGGCCATTTCCGCCACGAGATCGGCCACCACTATTGGGACCTGCTGGTCGATCGCCAGCCGGCGCAGCAGCGCTTCCGCGCCCTCTTTGGCGACGAAACCGCCGATTACAACCTGGCGCTGCAGACCTACTACGCCAACGGCGCCCCGCTCGGCTGGCCGCAGACCCATATCAGCGCCTACGCCACCTCCCATCCCTGGGAGGACTTCGCCGAGACCTTCGCCCACTATCTCCACATAACCGACACCGTGGAAATGGCATCCGCCTTCGGCGTCCGCGCCCGCCCCCGCACCGAGGACCTGAGCCTCGCCGTCCGCGTCGATTTCGATCCCTATGCCCAAAGCGACGTGCAGACCATCATCGACAACTGGGTGCCGCTGGCCTCCATGCTCAACAACCTCAACCGCGCCATGGGCCACCCCGACGCCTACCCCTTCATCCTCACCCCCCAGGTCATCGACAAACTCGGCTTCGTGCACGAACTGGTGCATGGGCGGTCGACCTGACTGCCACGCCCTCGCCGCGCCCCTATGCATCCGGATAGGCACTCGGCTATCCTGGCATCCATGCAACCCGCCATCCTCATCGTCCCGCCCTTCTCCACCCTCTGCAACGCCGCCTTCGCCCTGCGGCGGGAGGTATTCGTCTGGGAGCAGAAAGTCCCCGAGGAGGAAGAAAACGACGCCGATGACTTGACAGCGACCCATTTCGTCGCCGTCGTGGCCGGCGAAGTCGTGGGCACCCTGCGCCTCATCGACAAGCCCGAGCACATCAAGATCGGCCGCGTCGCGGTCCGCCTGTCCTTCCGCGGCCAGGGCATTGCCAAGCAACTCATCCAGGCCGGCATGGACCACGCCCGCGCCAGCGGCCGCGGCCGCGACCGCTTCTACCTCACCGCCCAGTCCGACAAGCTCGGCTTCTACGAGCGGCTCGGCTTCGTCGCCTTCGGCCCCGAATTCCTCGATGGCGGGATGCCGCACCGGGCCATGCGAACCTATGACCGCGAGACCGCCCGATTAACCAGTTAGCCGCCTCTTAAGCCTCTTGGGCGACAGCCCATTCCCTGCCCCGCCAATTGCGTTATTGTCGGCGATGTCGGGCGGCCTGCGCAGCATATTTTGCGCGCTTCCCAGAACAAAAACCGCCAGGGAGGCGGAGAAGGCCGGCCTCATCAGAGAGCCGGCCTTTTCAATTCCGAACATTGTTGGTGCGACAAAAGCAGCGCGGAACGTCTGGCGCGCTCGTGACGTTGTCGAAACATCATGGGCCGCGCAGTGCTCCACCGGCAAAGTTTTGCACCGCACGGCCCGTTCACCTCAACGATGAACCTACGGAGCCTACAATGATCCGCACCCTTCTGGCCACTACGGCCCTCGCCGCGCTGCTCGCTACCGGCGCCATCGCCCAGGATGCCGCGCCTGCCGCCGATCCGGCCGCTCCCGCCGCAACCGAAGCGCCGGCCGATCCGGCAGCCCCCGCAGCGGACGCTGCGGCCGCAGCAGCCCCGGTCGAATCGGGCGCCGCCGAAGAGACCGACCTCAACGAGCCCTGGGACATGTCGGCCGGCTATGTCGCCGCCGATACCGACAATCTGGGCACGCGCCTGATCGGCCAGCCGGTCTATTCCAGCGCCGGCGATGACGCCGAGGAAATCGGCAATATCGATGATCTCGTCTTCGACGAGAGCGGCCAGATCAAGGCCGTGGTGATCGGCGTCGGCGGCTTCCTCGGCATTGGCGAAAAGGCCGTGGCCGTCGACTTCCAGTCGCTCGAATTCACCCTCGCCGCCGACAATACCGAACGCTGGGTGGTGCCGACCACCGCCGAAGCGCTGACCGCCGCACCCGACTTCGTCTGGGAAGAAGATGAGCCCGTTGACGGCGATGACGCTGCTGCCCCGGCCGATGCCATGGCCCCGGCCGATCCGGCTGCTCCTGCGGCTCCGGCCGATGCAATGGCCCCGGCTGAGCCGGCGGCTCCGGCAACCAACTAATCCCTCGCGGATTATCTACTGGATGGGCCGGCCTTCGGGCCGGCCCATCTGCGTCATAGGGAGACCCACATGCTTCGTTCGCTCATTACGGCACCGGCTTTTGCCGTCCTGCTGATCGCGCCCACCTTCGGGCAGGCTGCCGCCCCGGCCACCGAACTCGAGCAGAGCGGGCTGACGCCACCCACCGTTCTCTCGCAGGGCTATGCAGCCAGCGGCCAGGACGTGCTGGTCACCCGCCTCCTGGGCGAAACCGTCTTTTCCTCGATCGACGACACCGCCGAGGAAATCGGCACCATCACCGATATGGTGGTGACATCTGGCCTCGGCATCTCCGCCGTCGTCGTCAGCGTTGGCGGCTTCCTGGGCGTCGGCGAGAAGGATGTAGCTGTCGATTTCGCCCAGCTCGAATGGGCCCAGCGCGACGATGGCTCGCGCCGCTGGGTGCTGGCCACCACCGCCGACGCCCTCGCCGCCGCGCCGCCCTTCGCCTGGACCGATAGCGAGGCACTGACCGGCGAGACGGCCCTGACGCCCGAGGAGGAAGAGGACCAGCTCGTCGAGGGCGACCCCAACGCCACCGATGTCGACCCTGCCCTCACCACCGACCAGGCCGAGCGCCCCACCATCAGCACACCGGTCGACCGCACCGGCTTCTCCGAATTCGACGAAACCGGCCTCTCCGCCGAGGACCTGCGCGGCATCGGTGTCTACGGCATCAATGACGAACTGATCGGCACCATCGGCGATGTCGTCGCCAATCCCGACGGCACGTTCGACGCCATCATCGTCGATGTCGGCGGCTTCCTCGGCCTGGGCGCCAAGCCTGTCGCCGTGGGCTACGACAACCTGGTCTTCTCCGCCGACACCTTCGGCAATCGCTACCTCTTCCTCAACACCACCCGCGAACAGCTCGAAAACCAGCCGACCTACGACCCGGCCACCTATGCCGACCAGCAGGAAAGCCAGCGCATGGAAATCTCGCCCTAGAGGCCGGCCGTCGTCTCGGCGATGACCGCCTCGATCACCGAGAGCGGACTGTTCTCCTCCGGATGGGTCGGCGAATTCTGCGCCAACACCAGCGCCGCCTTCCACAAGGCCCAGCCGCGCGCCCGCGCCCAAAGGCCCGGTTCTTGTGGCATGGCGGCGCGGAACGCCGCGCGGCTGTCGCCCTCGAGAAACAGCCAGGCAATGACCAGGTCGCAGGCCGGATCGCCCACCGCGGCGCAGCCGAAATCGATGACCGCTCCCAGGCGCCCGTCCCGCATCAGCAGGTTGCCCACGGCAATATCGCCATGCACCCAGCACGGGGCCTCCCGCCACTCGGCCGCCTGCGCCGCATCGAGCACGGCATGAGCACCTGCCATGTCGATCCGCCCGTCGAGCGCATCCACCCAGCGCCGCGCGTCCGCGCCATAGGCCGACATGATGGGCGCGCCGCGCAGGAAATTATGCGCCCCCGGCGGCGGACCGCCTTGCGTATCGATGCATTGGAGCGCCGCGAGGAACCCGGCAATGTCGCGCGCAAACTGCGCCCGGTCGGCGACATTGTTGCGCCGGGCCGGTTCGCCCTCGAGCCACTGATAGACCGACCATTGCCATGGATAGCCCTGGTCCGGCGCGCCCAGCGCCAGCGGCTCAGGCACCGCGACCGTCAGTTGCGGCGCCAATAGCGGCAGCCACTTGCTCTCCTTCTCGGCCTGCTCAGCATAGCCCTCATCGCTCGGCAGCCTTACCTTGAGCTGATCGCCGAGCCGGAAGGTCCAGTTGTCCCAGCCATCATTCTCCACCGGCTCGATCGGCAGATGCGTCCATTGCGGAAACTGCCGGTCGACCAGGCGCCGCACCAGCCCGACATCGACATCGAACTTCCCCGCCTTGAGCTTGTCGCTGCGCTTCATTCGCATGTCTCCAGATCAGCAGGACTTGTACGGGCGCAGGTCTGCCGTTTCCACCCGGGCATCGCTTGGCACCCGCGATCGCCCGCCCGGTGTCGCCCCACCGCTACAGCGAGGGACGCCGGAGAAATGGGCCCGCCGTGGCAGGCCCAGCCGGATCACGCCGCGTAAGCCACCTCGATGTCGAACACCCAGGTCACGCCGAACCGGTCCTTCAGCATGCCATAGAGCGGCGACCAGCCAGCCGGCCCGAGCGGTTGGACGATCGTCGCGCCGGCCGAAAGCCTTTCCCAATAGCCGGTAAGCTCGTCCGCCGCATTGCCGCGCACTGATACGAAGACCGGGATTTCGCCCGGATGCCAGCTCAGGCGCGCCGGCACGTCATAGGCCATGATGGCAAAGCCGCTCTCGGCGGCCACCTGCCCCCACATCACCTGGCCGGCCTCGGTCGCGTCCTGCGCCGCCCCGGCATCCCCGTAGGTGACGACGGCCAGTTGGCCACCGAACACGGACTGGTAGAATTCCAGCGCCGCGCGGGCATTGCCGCGGAAGTTGAGATGTGTGGTGGTCTTGACGGTCATGGAAGGCTCCTTGGTGTGAACTGATGGAACCTGCTATAGCCGGGTCCAACTGCCAGTTTCCGACAGTTGGACCATGGCCCGAACCGACCGCCTTTTCCGTCTGCTCCAGGCGATGCGCATGATGCCCCCGCCGATCACGGCTGCGCGCCTCGCCGATGAAACCGGCGTGTCGCTGCGCTCGCTCTATCGCGACATCGATAGCCTGCGCGCCGCCGGCGCCCGCATCGAGGGCGAGCGCGGCTATGGCTACCGGCTCGTCGAAGACTATGCTTTGCCGCCGCAGACATTCGACCGCACCGAGATCGAGGCCATCGCGCTGGGCCTGGCCGAAGTGCGTCATATGGGCGATCCGGCTCTGGCCCAGGCCGCCGCCTCGGTGCTGGCCAAAGTGGCTGCGACCCTGCCCGATGACCGCGAGCAGTACCTGTTCCATGCCATTTCGCGCGTCTATCGGCCCGATGCCCGCTACACGCCGCCGCCGTGTCTGCAAACCGTGCGGCAGGCCTGCTGGGGCGAAGAGGCCCTCGCCATCCGCTACGCCGACAAGGGCGACGCCGTCACCGAACGCACCATCCTGCCGCTGGCCATCGTCTATACCGATCGCTCGCTGATGGTTCTCGCCTGGTGCTGCCTGCGCGAGGCGTTTCGCATGTTCCGGCTCGAGCGCATCACGGCCGTCGCGGCAACGGGCGAGAGCTTCCGCCCGCGCCGGGCCGCACTGCTGCGCGACTATCTCGCAGAACTGACCGCTGGCGAGGGCACCACGGCCTGATCGCCATCTCGCCTGGCCCCCGCACCTGTGCCATCATGGCCGAGTTTGGTGCACAATCAAACGCTTAGCGGGGGCTAACATGCGTACGGACCTTCCCTATTACGACGGCCAGCCGGTCGACGTCGCGCCGCTGGGCTGGCTGGCGCTGATCGGCTCGGTGGTCATTGGCTTTGCCGCACTGATCACTCTTCCCTTCCCCAGCTTTCCGCTGAACCTGCTGCCGGCAGTGGTGTTCACCGGGCTGCCCCTGCTCACTTTGGCCTGGGTCGCCGGCGGCAGGCACATGGCGCTGTTTGGCCGCTTCGACTTTAGGGAACTGGGGATAGCCATCGGCTTTGGCATCCTCACCCTCGTCGCCTCATTTGCCGTGGGTCTCGTTCTCATCCAGTTGGCCCCGATGAACGCCAATCCGACCGCGGCCCTGCTGGCCGATATCGGTCCGGTGGATATCGCCATCTTCATGGTCCGCACCTTCATCCAACTGATCGGCGAAGAGGTCATGACCGTGCTGCCGCTGCTGGCGGTGCTATGGCTTTGCGTGCGACATTTGCGTCTATCGCGGACCATGGGCCTGGTTATCGCGGTGATCGTCTCGACCGCCTGGTTTGCCGCGGTGCATCTGCCGACCTACAACTGGAATTTCCTCCAGTGCTTTGCCGGCATCGGCGCGGCGCGGCTGGTGCTGACCGCAGCATTCCTGGTCACGCGCAACCTCTGGGTCTCGGCCGGCGCCCACATCGTCAACGACTGGACCGAGTTCCTGCTGCCGACCCTCTTGGCCGGCGGCCACACCCCGATCGACACGACCGTCTGACGCCAGAACAAAAAGCCCGCTTGCGCGGGCTTTTCAAATTCGATGTCGCCATTACTGCCGTGAGAAGCGCAGCCGGCCGATCTCGTCATATTCGGACTGTTCGACCTTGAGCTGCTCGGCCGCTTCGCGCTGGTGCTCGCGCTGGTCCAGCAATTCGACCTTCTTGAGGTCTTCGAGCGCTTCGGCGAGGCCATCCTGGGCCGCTTCGAGCTTGCCCTTCATGTCGCTGGCCGAATTGAGCAGGTTGTCGCGCCGTGTCAGCGCGGCCTTGGCAAAGGTCGAATAGGCAAAGTGGGCCACATCGGAAATGCCGGTCTTGGTGTGCTCGATTTCGATCTGCTGGTCGAGTTCGGACGCCATGCGTTCGAAATCGGCAATCATCATCTCGATCTGCGCAACCTGACGGCGCTTCTCATCCACCTGGAATTTCTTGAGCCGAATGAGGCTCTCGCTGCGCGATTTCAAGACCTGTACTCCTTACACACCAAGTCAGTTCCGGGACAAATACGCTGTCCCATCAGCCCGCCGCGCCCGCCTCGGTGACGATCGCCTCGAGCATTTTATATCCCTCGGCGATACTCGTCGTCTCCTCCCGCGTCTGCCCGAGAAACGCCTCGAGCGCGGGATTGATGGCGATCGCGCGGTCCACCTTCGGATCTGACCCTTTCCGGTAAGCCCCCAGCCGGATCAGTTCCTCCATGTCCGAAAAGATGGACATGAGCTCTCGCGCCTTCTGCAGGACCGGCCGGACTTCGGCCGGTACGCACCCTGGCATGGTGCGCGAGATGGACCGGAGCACGTTGACCGCCGGATAGCGTCCCCGCTCGGCAATCCCGCGCTCCATTACGATGTGCCCATCGAGAATGCCGCGCACGGCGTCCGCAATGGGCTCATTGTGATCATCACCTTCAACTAAAACGGTAAACAGTCCGGTAACAGAACCGGTTGTGGGTGTCCCCGGACCTGCGCGTTCGAGCAATCGTGGCAATTCGGTGAACACCGTGGGCGGATAGCCCTTGGCGGTAGGCGGCTCGCCGATGGCGAGGCCGATCTCGCGCTGCGCCATGGCAAAGCGGGTAAGGCTGTCCATCATGCACAGCACGCGCAGGCCCTGGTCACGGAAATATTCCGACAGCGCCAGGCTCATATAGGCCGCCTGGCGGCGCATCAGCGCTGCTTCGTCCGAGGTAGCCACCACCACCACCGCATGGGCCAGCCCCTCCTCACCCAGATATTCCTGGATGAACTCGTGCACCTCGCGCCCGCGCTCGCCGATCAGCCCGATGATGGCCACGTCCACATTGGCATTGCGCGCCAGCATCGACATGAGCACAGACTTGCCCACGCCCGAGCCGGCAAAGATGCCCATGCGCTGCCCTTCGCAGAGCGTAGTGAAGGTATTGAGGCACCGCACGCCCAGTTCCAGCGGATCGCCCACGCGCACGCGATCATGCGCGAGCAGCGGATTCTGCCGCAAAGGATAGGGCGTCGCGCCACGCGGCAGCGGCCCCTTGCCGTCGATCGGCTCGCCATCGGCATTGATCACGCGGCCCAGCCAGCCCTGGCTGGGAAACGCCGCCCCGTCATGGCGCTGGAACACCGCCTTGCAGCCCAGCCGGACGCCCGAGAGCTGCCCGAACGGCAGGCAGAGCGCGTGGCCATCCTTGAAGCCGATGATCTCGGCTGCCAGCCGCTCGCCATTGACGGTCTCGATCTGCACCCGGCCACCGACGCGCAGCTCGCGCACCGGCCCAACGATTTCGACGAGCAGGCCCTGCACCGATTTGACCCGGCCGAACACTTCGATATCGTCGATCGCGTCGATGGCAGAGATCAGCGCCTTCATGTCACGTTATTTTCCGTTCATCTGCGGCTTTAAACTATGGTTTCCCGGTCGCTCGAATCGTCTCGGGTCGCGAATCACACAGTAACTGATCGTTAAGCAAAAGGCGCTATTTGAGGGTTTGGCCCCGTCTGTCCGCTGCTTTGCGTCGACCGCCCGCCAACCCCCTGACACAGCCACAATTGCTTGAGTCGAAAGAGTCGGTTGAAACCTCTTCTTAAACCATTTTCTTAAGAAAATTCGATAAGATTAACCGTTAAATTTCAACGACTTAGACTAAATTTACCCTAACGCTGTTTGCGTATTGCCGAACCGAATTAAACTTTGTTAACTATTTGGGCTTAGGGTTCAGTCATATCCAGTAGGGTTGGCGTGGGCAGTCGAGGTCCACGGTTCCAGCAGGAACGAATGGCAAGGGGAATATAATGCGGGTACTCCTTATTGAGGACGACAGCGCGACAGCGCAAAGCATCGAACTGATGCTGAAGTCCGAAAGTTTCAACGTCTACACCACCGATCTGGGTGAAGAAGGCGTCGATCTCGGTAAGCTCTATGATTACGACATCATCCTTCTCGACCTGAACTTGCCCGACATGAGCGGATACGAGGTGCTGCGCACCCTCCGCGTCGCCAAGGTGCAGACGCCGATCCTGATCCTTTCGGGTCTGGCCGGCATCGAGGACAAGGTTCGTGGTCTCGGCTTTGGCGCCGACGACTACATGACCAAGCCCTTCCACAAGGACGAGCTCGTGGCCCGCATCCACGCCATCGTCCGCCGGTCCAAGGGTCACGCCCAGTCGGTCATCCAGACGGGCGATCTCACGGTCAACCTCGATACCAAGACGGTCGAAGTGCAGACCCAGCGGGTGCACCTCACCGGCAAGGAATACCAGATGCTCGAGCTGCTCTCCCTCCGCAAGGGGACCACGCTCACCAAGGAAATGTTCCTCAACCACCTCTATGGTGGCATGGACGAACCCGAGCTCAAGATCATCGACGTGTTCATCTGCAAGCTCCGCAAGAAGCTCAGCGTGGCCACCGGTGGCAAGAATTACATCGAGACCGTCTGGGGCCGTGGCTATGTGCTGCGCGAGCCCGATGCAGACGAAGGCTATAGCGAGAACGTCGCCTAGACCCTCCCAGGCTCCGGCGTCGACCAAAGCCCCGTGCGATCCATCGCGCGGGGCTTTTGCTTGTGGCGGATCAACGCGGCGTCAGTCGCCAGTGTCCTGCAACACCGCCACAGCATTGACGATGCCATCCTCATTGGCGCGGAAGGTTAATTCCTGCCAGATTTCGAACGGTGCGGTAGCCGCCGGGGTGAGGTTCACGCTGCGGAACCAACCATAATCGTCCGGCTGTCCGGTCATGTAATTCCCGATGATGACATCAGTGGGCAGGCCAATGCCCATAATGCCCAGGTCGGCATTGAGGTCGGCCGGCCAGGTGCCGCATTTGGCTGAAGCGGGCGCTGCGTCGCGCACGTCGATAGCAACGCCCGTCACCTTGCCATCGCCCATTTCGCCATCCGAGTAGAGCCACAGCGTTTCCGCATTGCGGCTGAGGCAGGCCCAGGTCACGGCCTCGCCGGCTTCGCCCCAATGCTGCGCCTCGGTGCCCAGCTTGGCCGCTAGCTCGGCAATCGGCGTTTCCTCCAGCATGACGGTTTCGGCGCCGATGGTGACGGCATAGACCTGCTTGACCGTGCCCCACGGTTCCGGTGCGGCCGGGCCGCTGCGCGACACCTGGTCGATTCAGGTATTGGCGATGGGTGAATCCTCGGCCAGAACCGGGATGGCGGAGCCCACGAGCAGCAGGCAGATGATGGCAGTGCGCATTTTGATTGTCCCCTCAATTGCTGGCGCCCCTATAGCGGCGCGTAGATGAACCCAATCTGACCGACCGCGGAGCGCGTCGCAGATTTTTTGTCGGCCATGTCGAAGCCCGCAAGGCTCGCTCGTCGTTTGGTCAGAAGCGCGGTCGGGAGGCCGCCGCGTACCAGAGGAGAGAGAACCCCATGATCCGCACTGCCATCATCGCAGGAGCCATGCTCATGACGTCAGCCGCCTTCGCCCAGTCCGAGCCATCAGGCCAGACCGTCGAGGTCAACGGCATGCAGATGTATTACGAGGTCAGCGGCGAGGGCGATCCGCTGATCGTCCTGCACGGCGCCTATATGAACATTCCCACCATGGGCGCCATCGTTCCCAAGCTTGCCGAAACCCATAAGGTCTATGCCCTCGAATTCCAGGGCCATGGCCGCACCACCGATATCGACCGCCCCATCACCTATCCGAACCTGGCCAGCGATGTGGCGGCCTTCATGGATGCCGTCGGCATCGAGAAGGCCGACGTGTTCGGCTATTCGATGGGCTCGGCGGCCGGTCTGCGGCTGGCCATCGATTATCCCGAAAAAGTCGACCAGCTCGTCGCTGCCTCGGTTGCCTATGACGTGTCCGGCTGGCAGCCGGCATTCACCGCCTTCATTCCACAGATGGCGCCCGAAATGTTCGTCGGCACCCCGATGGAAGACGAGTGGAAGAAGCTGGCGCCCAATCCGGACGGCTTCCGCGGCGTCGTGGAAAAGCTGATCGCCCTCGAAAAGGAACCCATGGCCTGGGAGGAAGACGTCAAGGGCCTCAAGGCACCCGTGCTCATCATTGCCGGTGACGCCGATGTCGCCACCCTCGAGCACAACGTCGCCCTCTTCCGCCTACTGGGCGGCGGCGAAATGGGCGATATGGGTGCCGCACTCTCCCCCTCGCGCCTCGCCATCCTGCCAGCCACGTCCCACACCGCGGTCATCAATCAGACCGACCTGCTCTATGGCTTGATCGAGCCGTTCCTGCAGGGCGAGACGCCCGCCGGCTTCATGGGCCAATAGCCCCGCACGCAATGGGAGGCAGTCGCCTCCCATTTTTCTTTCCCCACGAAGCGGTTGCGAGCGACCGCCGATGCTGGTTTCATCCGCCACCATGAGCGAATCCGAAACCCATCGCGCCATCAACAGCGTCTGGAAAATCGAGCAGCCCCGCCTGATCGCGGGGCTGACCCGCATGGTCCGCGACATTTCGCTGGCCGAAGAACTGGCGCAGGACGCGCTGATCATCGCGCTCCGGAAATGGCCCGAAACTGGCGTCCCCGACAACCCCGGCGCCTGGCTGATGCAGACCGCCAAGCGCCGCGCCATCGATTATTTCCGCCACCGCAAGATGGCCGCCACCAAGCTCGAGGAAGTCGGTCGCATCATCGAGGACGATGCGCCCGACCACGAAGCCGAGATCATCGAGAGCCTCGACGACGATGTCGGCGATGACCTGCTCCGCCTGATCTTCACCTCCTGCCACCCGATTTTGCCAGCAGAATCAAGGGTCGCGCTGACCCTGCGCCTCTTGGGCGGGCTCACCACCGAGGAAATCGCCCGCGCCTTCCTCGCCGCCGAACCCACCATCGGCCAGCGCATCGTGCGCGCCAAAAAGGCCATTGCCGATGCCGGTATCCCCTTCGAGGTGCCGCGCGGCGCCGAACGCGAGGAGCGCCTCGGCTCGGTTCTGGGCGTACTCTACCTCATCTTCAACGAGGGCTATTCGGCGACGACCGGCGACGATCTGATCCGCCCCCAGCTCTGCGAGGAGGCCATGCGCCTCGGCCGCACCCTGGCCCGACTGTCTCCCGATGATTCCGAGGTCCATGCCCTTGTGGCGCTGATGGAAATCCAGGCCTCGCGCACCGCAGCCCGCACCAACAAACAGGGCGAACCGGTGCTGCTGCTCGATCAGGATCGCTCGCGCTGGGACCAGCTCCTGATCCGCCGCGGCCTCGCGGCCCTCGACCGTGCCATCGCCCTGGGTGGCCAGAACGCGCCCTATGCCCTCCAGGCCGCCATCGCCGCCTGCCATGCCCGCGCCCGCAAGGGCGCCGATACCGATTGGGCCCGCATTGCCGCGCTCTACGCCGTCCTGGCCCGGGTGACACCATCTCCGGTGATCGAGCTCAACCGCGCCGTGGCTGTCTCCATGGCCGAAGGTCCGGCCGCGGCCCTGCTGCTGATCGACGCCATCAAGGACGATCCGGCGCTGAAGAACTACCACCTGCTCTATGGCGTGCGCGGCGACCTGCTCAGCAAACTCGGTCGCCACACCGAGGCCATGCTGGAATTCCGCCGCGCCGCGGAACTGACCCGCAACGAGCGCGAAAAGACCTATCTGCTTGGCAGGGCTGAAGAAACCGCCTAGGCGGCGATCGACGAGCCGAGATCGAACTTGGATTCGAGGATGGTACGGTCGAAGGGCTTCATCATGTAGTCGCTGGCGCCGGCCTTGAGCGCCAGCGCGATGGCGCCAATGTCGTTCTCGACCGTGCAATAGACGATATGCGGCTTGTCGCCGCCGACATAGGCCCGCAGCAGCTTGAGGAATTCCAGCCCGCTCATGATGGGCATGTTCCAGTCGAGCAGGATGGCGTCAGGCATTTCCTGGCGGCATTTGTCGAAGGCGTCCTGCCCGTCTTCGGCTTCCTCGACGATATAGTCCATGTCCTCGAGGATGCGGCGCGCCACCTTGCGCACCACGCTCGAGTCATCGACGATCAGGCAGGATTTCATTCCCGAAGGGCTCCGCAGAGGCTAACGCTCCGCGCGATTATGAGCAGCACATCCTAGGAATTGGTTAGCAGAGTGCTGACGTTTCCCGGCCGGACCGCTAAATCGTCGGCTGTTCCACCGCTCCACCCGTCGCTGCCTTCGGCGTTGCCGTCAGGAAGAACATGTCGTTCTCGAGCCCGATATTGACCTCCATGTCGGTCATGCGGGCGAGCAGGCCCGTATAGAACGGCTGGATGCCGCGGGCGTCAACGAAGCCTTCTTCGGGCATGCCGGACAGGAGGCCCGCTGCGCCCGAAGGCACCAGGGTCTTCTGGCGCTTTTCCGGGTCGCTCTTGGAGGTGAATTCGAACTTCTCGCTGCCCGCATCGCCGATGATGGCTGCGGTCACGTGGCCGCCACGCGGCACCGACATGGCGGCGATCAGCAGCATGTTCATGAACAGCTTGGCTTTGTGCTTGGGCAAGAGGATCAGGGGCACGTTCCATTCGAGATCGGCCTTCTCGATCTCGAACAGGATGCGCGCCACGCGCTCGCATTCGCGCGTGTCGATATCGGTACCCGCCGTCGAGGAGGCACCGTAGGCGAGACGGGCGAATTCGAGCTTGGCGCGGCTCTGGCGGGCCGCGCTGGCGATGAGATCGCGCGCGCCCTCGGCCATGTCGGTCTGGTTGGGATCACCGAGCACTTCGAGCCCGTTGCCGATCGCGCCGATGGGGTTGATCAGGTCGTGGCAGACCCTGGAGCACAGCATGGCCGCCAGGTCCGTTGCCTTGAGCTCGATGATGTCCATCCGTGCAGTCTCCATAGAATCACTTTCCCCGACATTAGAGGGTGATCGACAAAAATGGACAGGCGAAATGCGCGTTCCGCTCTGCCGTCCTACTTCAGAATGGTCAGTTCGAGGCCGGCAAGGCGGGTGGCGTCGGCGATCACGTCGATGGCCGTGATCCGCTCGCCCGCCACCGTAAAGGCGAGCACGATCGGACGGCCATGCGGCGCCGCCACGATGCCCACTGCCCCATTGACCACGACAAGCTGGGCCACCTGGTTGCGCGCCCCGGCCAGCGCCCGGCGGGAAACCACCTGAGCGCCCCGCACGTCCACCGGCTGCCCACGTGCGGCGGCCGGATCAGCATGCAGCACCACATCGGGATCGAGCACAGCCAGCAGCGCCGCCACGTCGCCGCTGCGCGATGCCGCGAGATAGGCATCGACCACCCGGCGCTGGCTGGCGAGATCGGCATCGAAGACGGCGGGGCGCCCCTGCACGCGCCGACGCGCCCGGCTGGCAAGCTGCCGCGCCGCCGCCGAGGACCGCCCCACGATAGGGGCGATCTCGTCGAAGGGCAGGTCGAACATGTCGTGCAGCACGAAGGCGACGCGCTCGGCGGGATCGAGCATCTGCAGCACAACGAGCAGGGCCACGCCCACCGCGTCGCCCATCCGCACATCCTGCTCGGGGTCGGCACCCGCGACATCCACTGCCACGGGTTCGGTCATATCTGGCTCGAACGGGTCCTCGCGCCTCGATTTGCGCGATCGCAGCATGTCGAGGCTCACCCGCGCGACGACAGTGGTCAGCCAGCCGCCCAGATTGTCGATGCCATCCGCCCCGGCGCGGCTGAGCCGCAGCCAGGCCTCCTGCACCGCATCGTCGGCCTCGGCGCGGGAGCCGAGCATGCGATAGGCCACGCGCTGCAAATGGGGTCGGCTGGCTTCGAAGCGCCCGGCCAGGAAATTTTCTTCGCTCATTCGGTCACATTCCTTCGTCGCGTTCCGTCACCCCACTGACGGATGAAGCCGAGCCGATGTGACAGCGGCCGGCCATCGGCGTCGATAACCAATCAAGGAGACCAAAATGCAAGCCCGTATGACCAATCCCGTTTTCCTCTTTCCCGAAGCCATGCAGGCGCTGCAGGCTTTCGCCAAGGCCGTCCATCAGGGCGGTGTGCCCCAGCGCACGCTCGAACTGATCAACCTGCGCGTCAGTCAGATCAACGGCTGCAGCGTCTGTGTCGAAATGCATGCCGCCGACCTCAAGCGGGGCGGCGAGACCGATGTGCGCATCATCGCCGTCACGGCCTGGCGCGAGTCGCCCCATTTCACCGCCGCCGAACGCGCCGCCCTGACACTGGCCGAAGCCGGCACGCGGCTCGCCGACAAGCCCGACGCGGTGCCGGACGACATCTGGGACGAAGCCGCGCGGCACTATGACGAAGCCGGCCTCGCTTCGCTGGTGCTCTCCATAGCCGGCATCAATGTCTGGAACCGGCTCAACGCCATGACCCGCCAGATCGCCGGCCAGTGGAAGCCAGCCGTCGCAAAGTCGGCCTAGGCCAGCCCCGCCAGTTCGAGCCCCCGCAGGTACTTCTCGAGCAAAGCGGGGTGCATGAAACGCAGGCTGTCGCGCATGGAGGAGAGGGTCACGTCCTCCCGCCCGGCGCTGAAGCGGCTGAGTGCGGCCCGCGCCGCCGGCAGGTCGCCGAGGGTGGCGTAGTAAGTGGCGAGATCGCGGAACGGCCAGGTGAGACCCGGCCGTTCCGCCAAGGCGCGGCTGGCATGATCGATCGCCTGCTCGGTGCGCCCGGCGGCGAAATGCGCCAGCCCCATGCCCAGCGTCATGTTGAACGCAAACGGGTCGAGCGGGCTCAGCCGCTGCGACGACTGGAATGCCGCCAGGCCCTCTTCGGGGAAGCCCAGATAGACCCGGCCAAAGCCCTTGCGCAGCCACGCCCAGGCGTGATTGGGGTCGAGCGCCAAGGCCTTTTCGGCCAGCGCGGTGGCCTGGGCCACGTCGCCCCCGCTCTGCATCATCGCCGAGGCCAATGCCGTCATCGCCGTGGGGTTGCCGGTTGCCGCGCTGGCCGCCGTTTCGATCAGTTGATGGGCCAGGCGCCGCTCCTCGGCCACGTCCTGCGCCCAGTTATAGGCAATCTGCTGGCCATGCGCCCAGGCCGTCAGCGCGGCGGCCAGCCCATAGCCGGGCTCCAGCGCCAGCGCCCGATTGAGCAGCTCGATCGCCACCAGATTGGCGCGCGGCTGGTGCGCCCATAGATGCGGCATGGCCTGCATCACCAGATCATATGCCGCCAGCGTCTCGGTGCGCTTGGACATGGCGCGATCGATCTCCGCCTGCCGGATCGAGGGCTGGATCGCGCTGGCAACCAAAGCCGCCATGTTGTCCTGCATGTCGAACAGCTCGTTGACCGTGCCGTTGACCTTGTCGGACCAGATGTGATTGCCGGTTTCGGTCTCGACCAACTGTGCGGTGATGCGCACCCGCTCGCCCACGCGCCGGACGCTGCCTTCCACAACATAGCGCACGCCCAGCTCCCGCCCCACCTGCCGCACGTCGAGTGCGCGGCCCTTATAGGCAAAGGCCGAGTTGCGGGCGATGACGAAGAAGTCCTTGATCCGCGCCAGGGTGGCGGTGATCTCCTCGACCACGGCATCGGCGAAATAGGCCTGGTCGGCCTCGCCCGAGAGATTGTCGAAGGGCAACACCACCAGCGACGGCCGCGCCGAGGGCGGCATCAGCACAGGCTCTCCCACCGGGATTGCAGCGGCCTGCGACAGTTGCTCGGACGGGTGCCACACATATATGCGCACCGTCTTGGGAATGTTCTTGAGGATGGTCGAGCCGATATCGGTGAAGGCCAGTTCCGACTGGCCGGCCAGATACTCATACATCCACTTGGTAATGGCCATGCCGCCCGGTGGTGCCAGGCTCTGCACCCGTACCGCCAGGTTCACGCCATTGCCGAACAGGTCATCGCCATGCACCAGCACGTCGGCGAGCACGATGCCGGCCCGGACCTGCAGGATCTCGCCGCCCGGCGCGCGCAACTGGCGCGTATGCATTTCCTTCTGGATGCGCGCGACCCAGTCGACGGCGGCGATGACGCTGTTGAACTCGGCCAGGAGCCCGTCGCCCATGGTCTTGAACACGGCGCCGCCGCGCTCGCCGATCCGGTTGACGAAATGGGCATAGGCTCGCCGCACGAGCCGGACCGTCTGGCGCTCGTTCTGCTGCACGAGGCGCGAGAAGCCGACCACGTCGATCGACACGATAGGAACCAGACGCCGCTCGGACTTGGCCATGGTGTGGTAATTGCCCCTCCCCCCGCCCAGCAATACCACTTCGGCCGCACAGAAACGAGATGATCCCATTGCAATCATTGTCGATCCGGGCAGACATAGTGGGGCATGGCGGGCGCGCACCCGGCAGCACTGCTCGGTGGGCTCGGCATGGGACCGTATATACTTGTCATAGACCAGGGCACGACCTCGAGCCGGGCCATCATCTTCGATGTCGCGCAGAATATCGCCGGCATGGGCCGCATGGATTTTACCCAGCACCATCCCGCCTCTGGCTGGGTCGAGCATGTGCCGGACGAAATCTGGGCAACGTGCCTGTGGGCTTGCAAAACCGCTCTGCGCAAGGCCGGCATCAGCACCTCTGACCTGGCGGGTATCAGCATCACCAACCAGCGCGAAACCAGCATCGTCTGGGAGCGCGCAACCGGCCGCGCCATCTACAACGCCATCGTCTGGTCGGACCGCCGCACCGCCGCCACCTGCGCCAAGCTGCGGCAGGCGGGCCACGAGGCGCAGGTGCAGCACAAGACCGGCCTGCTGCTCGATCCGATCTTCTCGGCCACAAAGGTGAGCTGGATCCTCGACCATGTGGAAGGCGCGCGTGAACGGGCCATGGCGGGCGAGCTGGCCTTTGGCACGGTCGACAGCTTCCTCATCTACCGGCTGACGGGGCGCGTGGTGCATGCCACCGACGCCAGCAATGCCAGCCGTACCTCGCTGTTCAACATCCGCACCGGAGAGTGGGACACCGAGCTGCTCGATATCTTCGACGTCCCATCGGCCATCCTGCCAGATGTGCGGGACAGCGCCGATGACTACGGCTTTTCTGACGCCTCGATCCTGGGCACCGAAGTGCCGATTTACGGCGTGGTCGGCGACCAGCAGGCGGCTCTGATCGGGCAGGCTTGCTTCGAGCCCGGCATGGCCAAATCCACCTATGGCACGGCCTGCTTTGCCCTGCTCAATACCGGCGCCGAACCGGTGCGCTCGGAAACGAGGCTCCTGACTACCATCGCCTACCGGCTGGCCGGCCAGACCACCTATGCGCTCGAAGGCGCCATCTTCACCGTGGGTGGCGCGCTGCAATGGTTGCGCGACGATCTGGGCCTGATCGACGACTGGAAAGAGGTGGACAGGCTCGCCGCCGCGGCCGATCCGACCCTGCCCGTTTACATGGTCCCGGCCTTCTTCGGACTGGGTGCCCCCTGGTGGGACAACGACGCCCGCGGCGCCATCTATGGCCTGACCCGCGGCGTCAGGCGCCCCGAGCTGGTGCGCGCCGCGCTCGAAGCCGTGGGCTACCAGTCAAACGACCTGCTCGACGCCATGCGCAAGGACTGGCCGGCCGCCCGCGATATCGTGCTGCGGCTCGATGGCGGCATGGTGGCCTCGTCCTGGACCATGCAGTTCCTGGCCGACATCCTCGACCGGCCGGTGGACTGTTCGCGGCTCAATGAGACACCGGCTCTGGGAGCTGCCTGGCTATCGGGCTGGAAGGCGGGCATCTGGCCCGATGCCAAGGGCTTTGCCGCGCAGCGCCAGGAAGAGCGGGAATTCGTGCCCCGCATGACCGAGGATTTGCGCCGCAGCAAGCTCGATGGCTGGTTTCAGGCCGTCCACCGCACCCTGTCGAACCCTAGTTGATCGACAGGTCCTTCGACAGCACCGCCCAATTGGCCTCGGCCGCGATTGCAGCATCGTCGGGCGCCAGCATGAAGGCTTCGCGGTTGGCGGCCGAGTAGAAGAGATAGAGCCGCTGCTTGAACACCACATAGATCGACGGATTGCTATCCGACACATAGCCCCGGGCGAGGCCCATCGCGCCATGGCCGCCAAATTGCGGGGCGTAGATCTCCGGCGATCCCTTGAAGATGTCGCGATTGGCCGCGGTGGCAAAATGCCAGGGCACGTTCTGCCAGATATATTCGAAATCGGCCCTGCCCAGCAGCGGCTCGGGCTCGGTGAAATAGCTGACCGGATCCATGCCGTAGATGCCGACGCCCGTCAGTGGATTGGTGACGATCAGCGTCACCACCGACTGCGCGCGCACGGGCAAGGCGGCGATCCAAACCATGCCCAATAGCGGCAAAACAAAGGCGAGCATGGTTAAGATTTGTTTAGAGGTTTGCTTCATCATTGACCCAATGATCGGCATGCCGGCGACCAAAATCCGCCTCACAAAACTACGGTTCAAGCCTTAACGACTCCGTAACCGCCCGCCTTGCCTTTCGCCCTGGGAGATTTCGATGTTCAAGCGTCTAGCCCTTTTTGTCGCCCTCTTGGCTGCGCTGGCGGCGCCGGTGCCGGCCGCCTTCGCGCAGGGCTCGCTCAGCGACACCTATGCCGGCGAAGACCTGGTCGAAAGCGGCAAGGAATTCTTCGGTTCCGCCAGCCAGGGCCTGGCCTCGCTGGTCGAGCGCGCTGTCAGCCAGTTCGGCCTGCCCAACGGCTACATCCTCGGCGAGGATGCAGGTGGCGCTCTCTTTGCCGGCGCCCGCTATGGCGAAGGCGTGCTCTACACCCGCAATGCCGGCGAATATAACGTCTACTGGCAGGGCCCCTCGGTGGGCTTCGACGTTGGCGGCGACGGCTCCAAGGTCATGATGCTGGTCTACAACCTCAACCAGATCCAGGACGTGCTCGGCCGCTTCGTCGGCGTCGACGGCTCGGCCTATATCGTGGGCGGCTTCGGCATGACCGTGATCAAGCGCTCCAATATCGTCATGGTGCCCATTCGCTCGGGCGTCGGCGCCCGCCTTGGCATCAATATCGGCTACCTCAAATTCACCAACGAGCCGACCTGGAACCCGTTCTGAGGCCTTCCCATTGCTCACGATTTGACCCGAGCCAGCCGGCTCGGGTTTTTCATTTCAGCGCCGATCAACTTGCCTTAAGGCCGTCCACCGGCCCGTGACGCGGCGCGCCAAACCCGTTAGGGTTAATCACTGGCAAACATGGCGGCTCCCCGCCTGAACTGCCAAAACAGCATCTGCCCGTATTGCAGGCCGATGCGGTTGCGGAGTTTGGCCGATGGTCATCGAGAACATCATGTATTTCGCGCTGGGACTGCTCGTGGCAGGCCTGGTGTCGCTGGTCATACTGCCCGCGGTGTGGAAACGCGCCGTGCGCCTGACCAAGCGTCGCATCGAGGCCGCCACGCCCATCACCATGGCCGAGTTCCGTGCCGACAAGGACCAGTTGCGCGCCGAATTCGCGCTGTCGACCCGCCGGCTCGAAATGAATGTCGAGACGCTGCGCAAGCGGCTCGCCGAGCAGTTGGGCGACGTCAACCAGAAGCGCAGTGACCTCGGCCAGCTCAAGGCCGAACGCGACCAGCACCTGGCCGTGGTCAAGGACCTCGAAGCCCGCGAAGCCGAATTGCGCGCCCGCGTCACCGAACTCGAACGCGACGGCACCGACCTGGCCCAGCGCCTGCGCATGCGCGACCGCGAACTCGACGTGCGTAGCGAGGAAGTCGCTGAGCTGCGCGACACGCTGCGCGGTGGCCTGCCCCGCGGCACCGACGCCGACGGCAAGCCGCTGACCGGCGACTATGACGAAGATATCGACCGTCTCACCACTACCCTTGCCATCGAGCGCAAGCGCGCCAGCTTCCTCGAAGACCAGGCCAAGAGCCTCATCACCCGGCTCGAAAATTCCGATCGACGCAGCGTCGAAGCCACGGCCGCCATCGCCCAGATGCGCGCGGCGCTGACCACCCGCGACGACAAAAAGGACGCCGAGGCCGATAGCCTGGTGGCCGCCGAGGCGCGCATCGCCAGCGCCGAGAACCGCCTCAATGCCCTCCTGGCCGAAACCAGCCAGGTGGTGGAGCAGTCCGAGGGCCGCGCCGAACTCCTGCTCGCCGACAAGCTCAGCCTCGAAGCCGAGGTGGAGAAGCTGCGCAAGAAGGTGAGCAATGTCGAATCCACCATTCTGGCGGATTGGGACAGCGAGCGGATCGAAGAAGCCTATCTGCGCGAAAAGCTCAACGACATCGCCGCCAGCGTCAGCCGGCTGGTCTATGCCGTCGATACCGAAACGCCGGTGCCCAGCGGCGCCGAAGAGAGCCTCTTCGACCGCGTACAGCGCTTCGCTGATGATGGCGAGGGCAGCGACGCCCTGCCGGCCAAGCCCGCCAAGGGCGAGCGCAAGGGCGGCTCGGTAACCGACCGCATGGCAGCGCTCAAGGAAATCCAGGGGCGGTAGCTCTTCGCCTCTTCCCCGAAGGGAGAGGTGGGCTTCGCCCTACTTCCCGATCACCACGCTCCGGGTCAATTCCCCCGTCGCCTGATCAAACAGCGCCAGCGTCGTCACCCCGCCCACGGTGTAAGTCACGTTGATCGTGCCCTCGCTGACCACGGCTGATACCACCTCGGCGCCATCAGGCACGGCCACGCTTTCGGCCACAGCGGGCGGCGGGGTGTCGCGCATCACGCGATAGACAAGGGCGATGCCAATCGCCATAAAGCCCAGCAACAGGATGCCGATCGATATCCCGAATGAGCGGCGCGCCTTGCCAAACATGGCCAGCGCCTCGGGGGACAGTGGCTCGTCCGCTTTGGGGCCGGCTGGCCCAGTCTCGTTAGGATCGCTCATGGCTGAAAATACCGCTGAAGAGTTCGAGGGCGAGGAAGTCGAAGTAATCGTCGATGCCGGCATGGCTGGTGAACGGCTCGACGGCGGCCTTGCCAAGGCTCACACCGTGCTGAGCCGCAGCCGCATCAAGGATCTGATCCTCAATGGCGCCGTCAGCATAAACGGGGCAACCGTCAGCGAGCCCAAATACCGGCTTACCGAGGGCGAGACAATCGTCCTTCTTGCCCCACCCCCCGAGGATGCCGAACCGCACCCCGAGGATATCCCGCTCGACATCCTTTACGAGGACGACCAGCTCATTGTCGTCAACAAGCCCGTCGGTATGGTGGTCCACCCCGCCCCCGGCTCACCCGACGGCACGCTGGTCAACGCGCTGCTGTTCCATTGCGGCGATAGCCTGGTCGGCATTGGCGGCGTCAAGCGCCCCGGCATCGTGCATCGGCTCGATCGCGACACCTCCGGCGTCATGGTCGCGGCCAAGACCGAGAAGGCGCATAAGCACCTGTCCGAGCAGTTCGCCGACCATGGCCGCACCGGCCCGCTGCACCGGGCCTATATCGCCTTCGTCTGGGGCATGACTGAAACCGGCAAGGGCACGATCAACGCTCCGCTCGGCCGCGACCAGAACAATCGCCTCAAGCAAGCCGTGCGCAAGGACGGCCGCGAGGCCATCACCCATTACTTCGTCGAAGCCCGCTTCGGCGACGCCGGCTGGGACATCACCCGCGTGCAGTGCCATCTCGAAACCGGCCGCACCCACCAGATCCGCGTGCATATGGCCCATATCGGCCATCCGCTGGTCTCCGACCTTGTTTACGCGCCCGGTTTTGCCACCAAGATCAACAAGCTGCCGCCTGATGTCGCCGGCCCCATCCAGGCCCTCGGCCGCCAGGCACTGCATGCGGCGGAGCTTGGCTTCGAGCATCCGGTGACCGGCGAAGAAATGTTCTTCGAGGCGCCGCTGCCCGATGACCTGCAGGCGCTCGAGGATGCGCTTGAGGGGTATGACAAGGCCTTCGCCCGGTAGCACAATCGGCGTTAGCCCCTACATGCGCTGGAACGCCAGGGTGCACGCCGCAGGACTGGCATTCATGGTGCAGATATTGTCGACGGCGATCATTTGCGTCTGGTCAAGACTGAGGATGGTCTAGTTGCTGTTGGGCGGCATGCGAACCGGCCCACCATTCTGCCAGCGCGGCTGCCAGTCGAGCACCACCAGGCGGAGATTGTCGGGCGGGGTGAACATCACTTCGCCGGTCTGGCTGATGGCATAGGGAAAGCCGCCAACCACCGACTGGCTGTTGCTGATATAGCTGTTGCCGGTGATCACCGTGATCGTCTCGACCACGATGCCGCCAAGTTCGGTGCGCGAGAACCATTGACCGTCAATGGATTGAGCCAGTGCCGGCTGCGCCACAAGGGCGCCGGCCAGCGCCACGGAAGCCATGAACTTCATTTGTCGGACCTCCTGTTTGGGAGCCCAATATTAGCGGAATACCGGCTAACTATGGAGCAGCCATGCTGCCAGGTTCGTTCCGCAAAGGAGCCGCTCGACCAACGCCCCGCAAGTTATCGGGAACCATATATGGGGTTCTGCATTTTCAATCTCTTGGTGCTCTTACAATCGCCCAATTGCGTCCTATATAGATCATCGTTGTTTGCCGATGGGCCGGTTTCGGCCATCGCCAGATACGCTTTCGCCCGTGCCATACGGGGGAACCAGAAAGGGGTGCGTCCATGGCCCAGACCAATCTTCCAGTCCTCTCCGCCGAAGGGGGCTTGAGCCGCTATCTTCAGGAAATCCGCAAGTTCCCCATGCTGGAACCGGATGAAGAATACATGCTGGCCAAGCGCTACAAGGAACACCAGGACCCGGGCGCGGCCCAGAAACTCATCACCAGTCACCTTCGCCTCGTGGCCAAGATCGCCATGGGCTATCGCGGCTATGGCCTGCCCATTTCCGAAGTGATCTCGGAAGGCAATGTCGGCCTCATGCATGCGGTCAAGCGCTTCGAGCCCGAAAAGGGCTTCCGCCTGGCCACATATGCCATGTGGTGGATCCGCGCTGCCATCCAGGAATACGTGCTGCGGAGCTGGAGCCTGGTCAAGATCGGCACCACCGCCGCCCAGAAGCGCCTGTTCTTCAACCTGCGCAAGGTGAAGGGCCAGATCGCCGCTCTCGACGATGGTTCGCTGCATCCCGACCAGATCAAGCAGATCGCCACCACGCTCAAGGTAACCGAGGACGACGTGGTGTCGATGAATGCGCGCCTCTCGGGTGACGCCTCGCTCAACTCGCCGATGCGCGCCGACGAAGGCTCGTCCGAATGGCAGGATTGGCTGGTCGACGACACCCCGAGCGCTGAAACCAGCCTCGGCGAAAGCCAGGAATTCTCCGAGCGCATGGGTCTTTTGACCAGTGCCATGGATGTGCTGAACGAACGCGAGCGCGCCATCTTCCAGGCCCGTCGCCTGCAGGACAATCCGGCCACGCTCGAAGAACTGGCCCAGCAATATGACGTCAGCCGCGAGCGCATCCGGCAGATCGAAGTCCGCGCCTTCGAAAAAGTACAGGACGCCGTCAAGGAAGCCGCCGCGCACTGAGCGGCAGGCAGTGAATGACGAAGGCGGGCTCAGGCCCGCCTTTTTTATTGGGGATACCCCCTCCTAGCCTCCCCCTGATAGGGGGAGGAATCCGCCCGGTGGCCGTGGCAGGACCTAGCCGCAAACTGGATGAGGTTCCTCCCCCTTTTCAGGGGGAGGCTAGGAGGGGGTATTCTTGCTTGCCGCCCCCACCAGATCCCACAACCGCTCCTTGCCCAGGATCAGCAGCCACGGCGTCTCGTCTGCCGGCACGATCTCCACCGGCCCGCCCGTCCCCTCATTGGATGTGCCGATCAGCCCACCGGGCTCGAGCAGCAGTCCATCCATCGGATAATACAGCCCCGTCGAGCTCTCGAAGCGGATCGGCAGCAGCGGGTGGATCGATACGCGCTCCCGCATGCCGGCCTCGAAATGGATCGGCCCCACCACCGCCAGCGCCACATCAACCTCGTCGACCAGCAGCAGCCTGCGCACCGGCGCGTATTGCAGCACGGCGCTCAGCGCCGCCAGCGTGTGATCGAGCCGCTTGCCGGTCATGCCCAGCGCCAGCGTCACCGGCGCGCTGGTGGCGCGGATCGCCTTCTGGAAATCGGTGGTGACCTGATCCGGCATATGGATTACGCGCGTCCGCTTCTCCCACCCCGCCCGGTCGCGCAGCGAGTCGAGATCGCCGATGATCGCTGCCGGCACGAGGCCCGCATCGCCAATGGCGTCCCCGCCACCATCGGCCCCCACCAGCGGCACGCCGCGCCCGGCCAGTTCCACCAGCAGAGCGGGGTCCACGGCGCCGCCGCCGACAATCGCCATGGGTCCGTTGAATACGACCATCGGCGCATCCGCCGCGGGTACGGAAGTGTCTTGCACTGTCACAAAGCTCTCATTAAGTGTGGGGCGTCTCGCTGGGGTGTTCCGGAGTTTTCCGGAGCTGAGAGTTACCCATTGAACCTGAACCAGGTCATGCTGGCGGAGGAAGTTCGAGATGGCAAGGGCGTCTCGACGTCCTCTCCATTGACACCTGCCCCTTCACTCATGGCCGCACACCATTGAAGGGAATGACCCATGGTCAAATTCACCCGTCTGGCGCTTGCGGTCCTTTCCGGACTGTTCGCCGCTCCCGCCTTGGCCGAAGAAGTGCCGATCCTCAAGATCTATACCTATGACGGCTTTGCCGCCGAATGGGGTCCGGGTCCGGCGCTCAAGGCTGGCTTCGAAGCCATTTGCGGCGGTTGCATCGTCGAGTGGATTGCTGCCGACAGCTCCATCGGCACCCTGCGCCGTGTCCAGCTCGAAGGCGACACCACCGATGCCGACATCATCGTCGGGCTCGACACCGCCATTGCCGGTGAGGCCCGCGCCACCGGGCTCTTTGCCGATCATGGGCTGGACCTGACCGGCCTCAACCTGCCCGAAGCCTGGACCGACGCCCAGTTCGTACCCTTCGACTATGCGCATTTTGCCTTCGTCTACGACGCCGACACCGTCGCTGCGCCGCCCAAGTCCTTCGAAGAGCTCATCGCCATGCCCGAAGACTTCAAGATCGCCATCCAGGACCCGCGCTCGGCCACGCCGGGCCTCGGCCTCGTGCTGTGGATCGCGGCCGCCTATGGCGATCGCGCACCCGAAATCTGGGCTGGCCTCAAGCCGCATATCCTGACCGTCACCCGCGAATGGAGCGAAAGCTACAGTCTCTTCCTCGAAGGCGAAGCCGATATGGCGCTGAGCTATTCGAGCTCGCCGGCCTACCACATCATCGCCGACAAGGATGACACCATCCATGCCGCCCTGTTCGACGAAGGCCACCTCGCCCAGACCGAAGTGGCGGGCATTCTCAAATCCTCCGACAAGCAGGAATTGGCAAAGAAGTTCCTCGCCTATCTGACCTCCGTGGATGGCCAGAAGATCATCCCCACCACCAATTGGATGTTCCCGGTGACCGACCTCGGCGCCGACCTCGACCCCACCTACGCCACCCTGCCCCAGCCGACAAAGACGCTGACGCTGAGCGACGAAGACATCGCCGCCAGCAGCCAGCGCTGGATCGACGAAATGCTGGCCGCGGTGCAGTAGGCACGAACGCGGGATCGCGGCTGTGACCCCCCCCACCCTCATTCCCTCCCCACAAGGGGGAGGGATGCCTGTGCTGTGCGAGGTTGCGATTGTGCCCCGGACCGTTGTCCCATCGCCTCCCTCCCCCTCGTGGGGAGGGATGAAGGGTGGGCGTGGTTTGGCCCGCATGTCGGAGCAAGGCCCATGCTGACCCTGCCCCGCCGCCCCATCCGCATCGGTGCCGCCACCACCCTTGCCGCGGCCATCACCGCGCTGATTATCCTGGTCCTGTGGTCAATCCTCGCCGCAGCGACCGATCACGGTGACACCGGTTCGCGCATCGATATCCCGCACCTGCTGCGCATGACCTCGATCCAGGCCGGCCTCACCACGGTTCTCTCCATTGCCGTCGGCATGGCCCTCGCCTGGGCGCTCAATCGCCTGCGTTTCCCCGGCCGGGACCTCGTCGTCGGCCTCTTCGCTTCCGCCATTGTCACCCCCGGTATGGTTGTGGCCTTCGGCCTCCTGTCGATCTGGGGCCGCAATGGCTGGATCAACCAGGCGAGCGAAGCCCTGTTCGGCGTCTCGATCGGCAATCCGGCCTTCGGCCTCTCCGGCATTCTCTTTGCCCATGTCGTGCTCGATGGCGCCTTCGCCGCCCGCATCATGCTGGCCCGCCTTGATGCCATTCCCACCAGCCGCCTCAAGACGGGCCAGTCGCTCGGTCTCTCGGCCTGGCAGCGCTTCGCCATCATCGACTGGCCGGCTCTGCGCGGAACCGTTCCAGGCTTGGCCGCCATCATCTTCCTTCTCGCCTTCACCAGCTTTCCCATAGTCCTGCTCTTGGGAGGCGGCCCGGCCAACCAAACGCTGGAAGTCGCCATCTATGCCGCCGTGCGGCAGGATTTCGATCTTTTGGGCGCGGTGCGCCTGGCGGCCACGCAGATCGCGGTCTGTTCGCTGGTCATCCTTGCCGCCTCGGCGCTGGCGCCCGTACCCACCAGCTTTGGCCATTCCACCACCCCGCGCTGGCGCGACCGTGGACTCGCCCTGGCGCTGCAAGCTCTCGTTCTGATGCTCTGCACCATCGGCTTCCTGTTGCCGCTGATCGCCGTATTGGTCGATGGCGTCGGCGCCGGCATGCTCCGCGTCGTCAATCAGCCAGCTTTCTGGTGGGCCGCCGCAAGCAGTCTCGTGATCGGCACGACCTCGGCCCTGCTGACGCTGGCACTGGCCCTCGCCTTGGCGCTCGGCCGCGGCGCCACCGGCAGCGGCGCGCTGCGCACACTGCTGGGCATGCCTGCCTTCGCCTATCTCGCCGTGCCCGCGGTCGTGCTGTCGTTGGGATTTTTCCTGCTGGTGCGCAACCTCGGCGTTGCGCCGGCTACCGCGGCACCCTTCGTGGTCATCCTGGGCAACAGCCTGCTCGCCCTGCCCTTCGCCATGGCGACACTGGGCCCGCCGCTCGAGGCTATTGCCCGCACACGCGGCAAGCTCATCCGCTCGCTTGGTCTCTCGGGCTGGCGTCAGTTCGCCCTGGTCGAATATCCGCTGCTCGGCCGGGACATCGGTGTCATGCTGGCGCTCGCCTTCTGCTTCTCGCTGGGCGATCTCGGCGTGATCGCGCTCTTCGGCACCCAGGATTTCCAGACCCTGCCATTGATGATGTTCCGGGCGCTCGGCTCCTACCGCAACAATGACGCCGCCGCGATCGCCGCTATTCTGCTGATCGGCACCATTGTCGCCTTTGTCGGCCTGCCCAAACTGTTCGAAAGGATCGCCGATGCTACGCGTTGAGAACCTGACTTACGCCCATCCCGGCCAGGCCGCGCCGTACGTGTTTTCGCTCGTCGCCGATGCGGGCGAAGTCACCGCCATTTCGGGCGCCAGCGGCTCGGGCAAATCGACTTTGCTCGATCTGCTGGCCGGCTTTCTCGTGCCGAGCGCCGGCAGCATCAACCTCGGGCAGCAGGACCTTGTGCCCCTGCCGCCAGAGGCAAGGCCCGTCTCGTTGCTGCTGCAGTCCGAAAGCCTTTTCGAACACCTGACCGCGGCGCGCAATGTGGGCCTTGGCCTGCCCGCCGGGACCAGCAAGGCGCAGGCCCGCACGCAGATCGACGCGGCCTTGGCCGAGGTGGGTCTTGAAGGCACGGGCGACCAGGTCGCCGCCACGCTGAGCGGCGGACAGAAGCAGCGCGTTGCCCTCGCCCGCACGCTGCTGCGGGCGAGGCCGGTGCTGTTGCTGGATGAGCCGTTTTCGGCGCTCGACGACGACACCCGCATCGCCGTGCGCGAACTGGTGGGCACGCTCACCTTGCGTCACGCCTGGCACACCATTCTCGTCAGCCACCACCTCGACGACGTGGCAGCGCTAGCGAGCCGCCACTACGCCTTGAGCGACGGGCGCCTGGTGGCCAACAACGCGCTGGAGCGCAAAAACAAATCCCCGGAACTGCTCCGGGGATTTGGCGTATCACGCTAACGGGTCTACTGAGCCCAGGTGGTGAAGACCTTGTCGAACAGGGTCTGCGCCGCCTCATCCTTTTCGAGGGTGATGATGGCGTTGCGCCCAGTGCCATAGACGACCGCAAGGTCCATCCAGCGCCGGTTCTCCAGCAGGTCCGTATTGGTTTCTGCATCGGCCGGCGTCGCACTCAGCGCGAACAGGAACGAGTTGCCCACCACGCGCGCCGAGGCACCGACCAGCGCCGTACCCGGCACCAGTTCCTCATCCTTGAGCAATACGCCGGGCAGCGTCGCGATCGTGCCGCCGATGAAGGTGTCGCTCACCTTGAAGTCGACTTCCATCAGGTGGCTCGCCGGTAGGCTCGGATCGGAATTCTTGCGGATGGTGATGTCGACACCCAGATTGCGCGCCGGAATGCTCGCCGTGCCGATCAGCGTCGGCAGGCCAAGCTCGTCCACGCCTTCGCTCCACTCCACGGTGCCCGAGAACGGCACGGCGCCGGTGGTGCCATCCTGGCTGGCTTCGAGCAGCAGCGACTGGCTGCCGGCGAGTACGGCCGGATCGACCGAAGCCGCGGGGTCGGCAACCGCAAGCGGCGTGGTTTCCTCGCCCGTCAGGCGTTCCTCGCTCTTGACCTCGCCAGCATTGACGTCAGGCAGCACCGTCTCGGTGCCAGTCGGCTGGACCGGCTGCGGCGTCGGCTCGAGGCGATCTTCGATTTCAAGACCGCCGAGTTCGGCATTGGCGTCGGTGGCTCCGGCGACGGGCGCAGTATTGCCCGGGCCGACCACCGCATCATCGGTGGTCTCGACGGGCTGGACCGGATCGAGCGTCGGCGTGGCACTGGCCGGATCCGCCGTTTCGGTCACGGGCGCCTGGGCCTGACCGAACATCTGGTCGAGATCGACATAGCCCTCGCGCCACGCCCAGAACCCGGCGCCGCCGACACCTGCCAGCAGGATGGCGAAGACCACGAGGAAAATCGTGAGGCCCGCGCCGCTGCGCTGGGCCGGAGCATCGGCAAAGCCGGCATCGTCGCTTTCTTCAGCGGCGGGGGCCTTGGCAAAGGATGTGGCAGCCAGGTCCGGCAAAGCCGGCGTCTGTTCGCCGCGCGCTTCGCGATCCAGCACTTCAATGGCGCGCTCGATGACGCCCTGCGCCTCGGTGGCGTCGGGCTCGACATCGACTTCGCGCACACTCGACAGCGCGGCTTCGACCGGCACCGGCTCGATCACCGTCACCGGCGCAACAACCTGCTGGCGCGCCACGGCCTGGTTGCCCAGCGACGGCTCTACTCGCGCGGAGACGCGCGTGGCTTCCGCACCGGAATTGGCGGCAAGCGGAATGGCATCGCGGCGCGGCTCGAAACTGGGTCCCTTGAGCGGCGATTCCATCGGACGAACATTGGACGACTGCGGCACCGGCGAGGTCGGCCCCGTCCGGTTCGCCTGCACGCGGGCCACGATGGCCGGCATCACGCGGATATCGGGCTTGGGCTTGGATTCAGGTTCGTCCGCCGGTTTGTCTTCAGCAGTCTCGGCCGGCTTGACCGGTTCGTCCGCCACGGCAGAGGCCTGGCTGATGATGTCTTCGATCGACGTCGGCGCTGTAGCAGGCTTGGGCGCTATCCCGATCAGCTTGCTCGCCTCGGCCTCGACCGGAGCCGCGGGCTTCTGTGCCTCGACAGGCGCCGGTTTGGGTGCTTCGACCGGCACTGGTTTCGGCGCTTCTGCGACCGGCGGCGAAGCGGCAGGCGCTGGCTCGGGCGCTGGCGCAATCGGGCGCGCGGCCAGGGCGCTTTCGCGCCCCAGCGTGATGACGGCCTCGCTGGCCTCCTGCTCGACCTGGCGGATGCAGTCTTCAAGTTGCAGGCGATGCTGGGTGATGTCGCGTGCGGGCAATGGTGGCGTGATGGCACGCAGCTGGCCCACGAGGGCCGACCGGGCCTTCTCGTAGACTGCCCTGCGGGCCGCCCCATTGTTCTCCGGCAGCGCCGTTATGGCGCGGCGCAACAGCTCCTTATAGTCCGCCATTGGTTACTTGGTACTCACAATTGCTGCGATGTGTTGTAACAAAAAATATCAGTCTTGGAATGGGTCAACGACAAGGATGGTATCCAGCCGTTCCGGGCTCGTCGACAGCATGGCGACTGGTGCCCCGATCTGCTCCTCGATATAGCGGACATACTTGATCGCCTGCGCGGGAAGATCGGCCCAACTGCGGGCGCCGGCAGTGGTTTCCGACCAGCCTTCAAGCGTCTCGTAAATCGGCTTAACGCGCGCTTGTGCCCCCATTGAGGCAGGCAAATAATCAATCCGTGATCCATCGAGTTCATAGCCGACGCAGACCTTGATCTCCTTGAGACCATCCAGCACGTCGAGTTTGGTCAGCGCAATACCCGAAATGCCCGAGGTTTTGACCGTCTGGCGCACGAGCACGGCATCGAACCAGCCGCAGCGGCGCGGACGGCCCGTATTGACGCCCACTTCCTTGCCGACGGTCGCCAGGTGGCGGCCGATCTCGTCATCCAGTTCGCACGGGAACGGACCTTCGCCGACGCGGGTCGTATAGGCCTTGGTGATGCCCAACACATAGCCGATCGCGGTCGGGCCGAGGCCCGAACCGGCAGCAGCCTGGCCGGCGACGGTGTTGGACGACGTGACGAACGGATAGGTGCCGTGGTCGTTGTCGAGCAGCGCGCCCTGCGCACCCTCGAACAGGATGCGCGCGCCGGCCTTGCGCTTGTCGTCGAGCACCTTCCACACCTGGTCCATGAAGGGCAGGATTTCCGATGCGACCGACGTCAGCTCGTCGAAGATCTTCTGCGCTTCGATCTCGACCAGGCCCATGCCACGACGCAGCGCATTGTGGTGGCCGAGCAGGCGCTCGATCTTGACCATCAGCGTATCGGGTTCGGCCAGGTCGATCAGCCTGATAGCGCGACGGCCGACCTTGTCTTCATAGGCCGGGCCAATGCCGCGCTTGGTCGTGCCGATCTTGAGGCCCGAATTGGAGTCTTCGCGGATCGCATCGAGCTCGCGATGCAGCGACAGGATCAGCGGCGCATTGTCAGCGATGCGGAGGATTTCCGGCGTGATCTTGACGCCCTGCCCGCGCAGCTTGGCCATTTCCTGGACGAAATGGTGTGGATCGACCACCACGCCATTGCCGATGACCGAGAGCTTGCCCTGCACCAGGCCCGAGGGCAGCAGCGCCAGCTTGTAGCTGACGCCATCGATGACCAGTGTGTGGCCGGCATTGTGGCCACCGTGATAGCGCACTACCACATCGGCGCGTTCGCTCAGCCAATCGACGATCTTGCCCTTGCCCTCGTCGCCCCACTGCGAGCCGACGACAACCACATTAGCCATTGAATTACCTTCTCCAGGATAGGCGCGACATAAAGGGCCCGGCCGCCACGGCCGCACCCTTATCCACTTGGACGTCTGTCCTCCCGGCCACCTTGGGTAGAAATTTTGCCGATGGCCGAATAACTGCTAAGTCCGGTTGTCCTTACATCACCAAGACGACGATGACAAAGCCGCTAGACCACCAAAATCGCGGCAAATCCGCCCGACTGCTCGATCAGCCCTACCTGCTCCTGCTGCTGGCGCCCCTGTTCTGGGGCGGCAATGTCGTGGCGGCCAAGCTGGTGGTGGGCGAAATCGACCCTTTCCTGCTGCTGGCGGCGCGTTGCGTGGGGGCAACCCTGTTCATCCTGCCCTTCTCGTGGCGCTACCTCAAAGCCGACTGGCCGGTGATCCGGCGCACCTGGCCGCTGCTGATGGCCTATGGCTTCATCGGCTATGCGCTGTTCAACGTGCTGCTTTATGTCGGGCTGAGCACCACCACCGGGGTCAATGCCGCCATCGTGCAGGCGGCTTTGCCGATGATGATTCTGGCTGCCAACTTCATCGTCTTCCGCACGCGCGTAAAGGCGCTGCAGATCGTGGGCGTCGTCATCGCCATTTCGGGGGTGATGCTGACCGCCACCCATGGCGACCTCGGCCGCATTCTCAGCCTCGATATCAATATCGGCGACGGCTTCGTGATTCTGGCGTGCCTGGCCTATACCGCCTATACGCTCGCGCTGCGCTTCCGGCCCAATGTGCACATGATGAGCTTCATGGCCGTGGCCTTTTCAGGCGCCGCCATCACCGGCCTCGTCATGCTGCAATTGTTCGGCCCGGGCATCGCCTCCTTCGCGACCATTCCGACCATGTCGCCGACCGTCTGGGCTGTCATCCTCTACGTGATGATCTTCCCCTCCATGTTCAGCCAGGTCGCCTATGCGCGCGGCGTCGAACTGGTGGGCGCCAACCGCGCGGCGCCCAGCCACAACCTGATCCCGGTTTTCGGGGCCGTCGGCTCGGTGATCATCCTCGGCGAGAGCCTGCAGCCATATCACTATGCGGCGGCACTCATCATCATAGGCGGCATCGTGCTGGCCGAATGGGCCGCGCACCGCAAGAGCCAGCCGGCCTGATCGCTACGGCTGGTCGTCGAAGATAGCCTCGATGGATATGCCGAATATGCGGGCGATCTTGAACGCCAGCGGCAGCGACGGATCGTATTTCCCCGTCTCTATGGCGTTGACCGACTGGCGCGAAACATCCAGCTTTTCCGCCAGCAACGCCTGCGACCAACCCCGCTCGCCGCGCAATTCCCTGATCCGGTTCTTCAAGACGCAGTGCCGTAGCGACGGCTGATCGTAACGGTCGCCACGCTGAAGGCGATCCAGTAGAGCGGGTTGAGCCAGAAGATCGAAAGCCGCGGCGCGTCAGCATAAAATTCGAGATAACCCCAGCCAGTGGCGATGGTCATCACCGCGGTCAGCGCGGCAAACAGCGCCTTGACCTGGATGGAGCGAAGAAACTCGTCGATCTCGCCCATATAACGCCAATGCGCCCAGAACAGCGCGAGCAGGATGGCGACCGGCACCACCGCAGCCGCATAGAGCGCCGGCTCGGGCAAGATACCGGCCTCATCGGCCGTCTTGATGCCATAGCTCGCGCCCAGGAAGAGAATACCTGCCGGAAAAACGAAACTCAGATAGCGGCGCGTCGCCTGCTCGTTGGTCATGTCGGCCTCCCGCTGTGTCAAGCACACTTTACATAGCATTCACTCGGACCATGTCAAGCACGCTTGACATATCAGCGCAAAGAAGAGGCCGGAGCATCGCCCCGGCCTTTATTCGTTTCGTCCGAAGGACAGCCTAGAAATGCAGTGCCTTGGCCTGCTTGACGCCTTCCAGCCCGGCGATTTCCGCCAGTTGCGGCTCGGTCAGCGTTCCGTCGATCGAGACCAGCGCGATGGCGTCCGAACCGACATCGACACGGCCCAGGTTGAAGTTGGCAATGTTGATACCAAGCTTGCCCAGCAGCGTGCCCAGGCGGCCGATATGGCCCGGCTTATCCTCGTTGGTCACATACAGCATGGACGGCGACAACTCGGCTTCCATGTTGATGTCCTTGACCTGGATGATGCGCGGCTTGCCATTGGCGAAGATCGTGCCGGCGACGCCGCGAACCTGGCGCTCGGTGGTGACCGTCAGGCGGATATAGCCCTCATAGGCGCCCTGGCGGTCGCGCGTCGTGGTTTCGACGGTGATGCCACGATCCTTGGCGATCTGCGGCGCCGAGACCATGTTGATGTCGCCCAGCGAGGGCTTGAGCACGCCATTGATGGCGGCCGCGATCATCGGCTTGACGTTGAGGTCGGCGACATTGCCCTCGAACTCGATCTTGATGCCGCTGATCGCCGTCTCGGTGAGCTGGCCAGCGAACGAACCCAACGCTTCCGCGAGCTTGACCCAGGGGGTCAGGATCGGCGCTTCCTCGGCCGAGATGGACGGGAAGTTGAGCGCATTGGTGATTTCGCCAACCATCAGATAGGCCGAAATCTGCTCGGCCACCTGCAGCGCCACATTCTCCTGCGCTTCGGTTGTCGCCGCGCCCAAATGGGGCGTGCAGATGACGTTGGGCAGCTCGAACAGCGGGTTGTTCTCGGCCGGCTCCTCGAGGAACACGTCGAGCGCCGCGCCGGCCACATGACCGGACTTGAGCGCGTCATAGAGCGCCGCTTCGTCGATCAGCCCGCCACGGGCGCAGTTGATGATGCGCACGCCCTTCTTGGTCTTGGCCAGCGCCTCAGCATTGAGAATATTGCGCGTCGCGTCGATGAGCGGCGTGTGCAGCGTGATGAAGTCGGCGCGCGCCAGCAGCTCGTCGAGCTCGACCTTTTCGACGCCTAGCGTCTGGGCGCGTTCCGGGGTCAGGAACGGATCGAAGGCAATGACCTTCATGCGCAGGCCAATGGCGCGGTCGGCGACGATCGAGCCGATATTGCCGGCGCCGATCAGGCCCAGCGTCTTGTTGGTGACTTCGACGCCCATGAAGCGGTTCTTTTCCCACTTGCTGGCGCGGGTCGAGGCGTCAGCCTCGGGCAACTGGCGGGCCAAAGCCATCATCATGGCGATGGCATGTTCTGCGGTCGTGATGGAGTTCCCGAAGGGCGTGTTCATCACGATGATGCCCTTCTTGGTCGCCGCCGGAATATCGACATTGTCGACGCCGATACCGGCGCGGCCGATGACCTTGAGATTGTTCGCCGCGGCGATGATCTTCTCGGTGATCTTGGAGGCCGAGCGGATGGCAAGGCCATCATACTGGCCGATCACTTCGAGCAGCTTGTCCTTGTCCTTGCCCAGATCGGGCAGGTAGTCCACCTCGACGCCATTGTCCTTGAAGATCTGGACGGCGGTGGGGCTTAGCTTGTCGGAAACGAGAACCTTGGGCATGGATGCCCTCCTGCTTGGTTGCGGGAGCAGGATTTGAACCTGCTACCACGCATGAATGGGGAAAGAGGCCTCGCTCTCAGCGAGGCCGGAAATCGATCAGGCAGCGGCCTTGTTCAGCGCCGCCAGTTCTTCGGCAAAGGCATAGTCCAGCCACGGCACCAGCGCCGCGAGGTCAGACGTTTCCACCGTCGAACCGGCCCAGATGCGCAGGCCCGAGGGAGCGTCCTTGTAGGCGCCGATGTCATAGGCCACGCCGGCCTTGTCGAGACGCGACACGATGGCCTTGGCAAAGGCCGCCTGCTTGTCGGCGTCGAGTGCCGTCACCGCAGGATCGACGATCGAGAAGCACACCGAGGTGTTGGAGCGGTTGGCCGGGTTCTTGGCGAGGAAATCGACCCAATCGGTCTTGGCGACCCAGTCGGCCAGCACCTTGTAATTGGCATCGGCCCGCGCCTGCAGGCCCGACAGGCCACCGGCCTTGAGACCCCATTCCATGGCGTCGATCGCGTCCTCGATGCAGATCATCGAGGGCGTGTTGATGGTGGCCGCCTCGAACACTTCCTCGAGCAGCTTGCCGCCTTTGGTCAGGCGGAAAATCTTGGGCAGCGGACGATCCGGCTTGAAGCTCTCGAGCCGCTCGACGGCGCGCGGGCTGAGGATCAGCACGCCATGCGCGGCCTCGCCACCCAGCGCCTTCTGCCAGGAGAAGGTGACCACATCGAGCTTGGCAAAATCGAGATTCTGCGCGAAGGCGGCCGAGGTGGCGTCGCAGATGGTGAGGCCTTTGCGATCGGCGGCGATCCAGTCGCCATTCTCGACGCGCACGCCCGAAGTCGTGCCGTTCCAGGTAAACACCACGTCGCGGTCGAAATCGACCTGGCCAAGATCGGGCAGTTCGCCATAACCGGCCTTGAGGATGCGAACGTCATCGAGCTTGAGCTGCTTCTGAACGTCGGTGACCCAGCCCTCGCCGAAGCTTTCCCAGGCCAGCATGTCGACGCCACGGGCGCCAAGCATGCTCCACAGCGCCATCTCGACGGCGCCGGTATCGGAAGCGGGGACGATGCCGATGCGGTAGTTAGCGGGAACCTGCAACAGCTCGCGGGTCAGGTCGATAGCGCGCTGGATGCGGGCCTTGCCGGGCTTGGAGCGGTGCGAACGACCGACCAGCGCATTGGCAAGCGCTTCAACCGTCCAGCCAGGACGCTTGGCACACGGGCCCGACGAAAAATTGGGGTTTGCCGGTTTCACCGCCGGCGCGATCAGGGGCATTGCAGCCATCTTAAGCGACCCTCCCAGGTCTATGCGTCTCGCGTTAGGGCGAGATGTCCTGAGGCGGGAAATACGCCCGATGGCTGGCCGCCGTCAATGAGTCTTTTGACGGCAAGGCGAGACGGCGCGGACGCCGCGCGCCATCAGGTACCTCGCGCTCCTGGCCTGATGCCAGCCCACTAGGGAGTTCCGACGGGGCTTCCATGATTGCTAACCATAACGCGCTTTCCGAATTGGTTCGGGGCGTGCGCTGTTGTTGTTTCAATCGATTAAGCCTGCAATTCATTTGAGAATATTCGATAGAGCAGTTTCGATATCGAAAATAAAATTCAAATATTATCGTCTTGAATATCCGTTTCATTTCACGCCATTTGGACAAAGACCATGATCTCCATGTCGCCACCTGGTCGTGGCGTCGTTATCGTGACGGGCGGAGCCGGTTATATCGGCGGGCAGACGGCCAAGGCCCTGCATCAGGCTGGCTTTGCACCGATCTGCGTCGACAACCTGGCGCGCGGACATCTGCGGCAGGTGAAATACGGGACATTTCAGCGGCTCGATATCACCGACCGCAGCGCCGTGCGGGAGGCGCTGTCGGCCATCAGGCCGATTGCCTGTATCCACTGCGCCGGCCTTGCCTTCGTGCAGGAATCGTTCTCGGCCCCTGCCGCTTATTACGACTGCAACACCATAGGCACGCTGAACCTGCTCGACGTCATGCACAGCCTCGACATCGCCCCCATCGTTCTGTCCAGCAGTTGCTCGGTCTACCGGTCTCGCCCAACGCCGCTCGACGAGTCGGCGCCAACCGATCCGGACAGTCCTTATGCCTCCTCGAAGCTTGCAGCCGAAACGATCGTCGCGGACTATTGCCGCTCCATGGGCCTGCGCGGCATGGCCCTGCGATACTTCAATGTTTGCGGCGCCGACCCGGACGGCGAATTGGGAGAATGCTCACTGGCCAGTTCACGGCTCATTTCCCGGGCCCTGGCGGCCGCCGGCGACGGACAGTTGGCCGTGGTGGTGAGCGGAAGCGACCTCGACACGCCCGATGGCACGCCCATCCGCGACTACGTCCACGTCTCGGACGTGGCACGCGCCAATGTGCTGGCAGTCGAATACCTGCTCAAGGGCGGCGACAGCCGCGTGCTCAATATCGGCACGGGACGGGGCCACTCGGTGGCCCAGGTCCTGTCGGCGGTCGAAAAGATCACGCAGCGCAAGGTGCGTACCCTGCCCGGTCGCCAGAATGCCGGCGACGCCGCGCAACTGGTCGCCTCGATCGAGGCGGCGCGTAAGGTGCTCGGCTTCGAGCCACAGATCGCCACGATCGAGGACATGATTGCCACCGCCTGGCGCTGGCACCAGAGCGTTCATGGCGCCCACGCACGAAACTAGCAGTCTGGCCGAGAGGGCTGCCCTCGCGCCGGCCTTGCCGTGCGAAAACAGGCCAGTGCGGCTATATGCGGCGCTCGAGCCACATGAACAGCGCCTTGAGCAGGTGTCGCTTGTTCTCGATGCCGCCTGTCCAGGTAATGCTCTGTGGCCCGTCCAGCACCTCGTCCGTCACCTCGTCGCCGCGGTTGGCGGCCAGCGGGTGCATGAACAGTGCGTCGGGCTTGGCCACCTTCATCACGCTCGCGTCGATGCGGAACGGCTCAAGCATGCGCACGCGTTCTTCGCGATTGTCCTGCCCGAACGGCACCCAGATGTCGGTCAGCAGATAATCGGCCCCCTCAGCCGCGGCGAACTTGTCATGATAGACCTTGATGTCGCCGCCCGACCGCTCAGCCCATTCCAATACTTCCTTCCTCGGCGCCAATTCCGGCGGGCAAGCCATTCGCAGTTTCGCGCCGAACTTGACGGCGCCGTGGATCCACGACGTCGCATAGTTCACGCGGCAATCGCCGATATAGGTGATCGTTCGACCTTCGATCGATTGCCGCTCCTCCTCGTAGGACATGACCTCGACCAGGATGCGGAACGGATGGCTGTAGCTGGTGCAGCCATTGATGACGGGAACCGTCGAGTTGGCCGCCATTTCGAGGAGCCGCTGATGGTCCCCTGTGCGATGCAGGATAATGGCGCAATGGCGCGACAGGACCTTGGCCGTGTCACCGATGCTTTCGCCGCGGCTGAGCGGCATGTCGCGGGCGTAGAAGGCGATCGCGTCTCCACCCAGATCCCTGGTGGCGGTCTCGAAATGCAGGCGCGTTCGGGTGGCCGGCCACTCGAACAACAAGGCGACATAGCGCCTTTCGAGCAGCCGGTGCTCCGGCTTGCTGAAGTCCCCGGCCTTGAAGTCGGCCTTGAACTCGACCGACTTGGTGAGGATTTTCCTCAGCTCCTCGGCGGGAATATCTTCCAAATCCAATAGGTGACGCGGCGTCATCTGGGCCTCCCGATTTCGATGATTCTGTTGGGTTTAGCGCGTGGCATGCGGACGATCGGCCGCCAGCTCGCGCTCAATCAGGCGCGCGAACACGCTGGCCCCATAGGGCAGCGCGGCGTCGCTGAAATTGTAGTCGGGGGTATGGGCCTTACCGCCCCCGTTGCCGATGTCCATATAGGCACCAGGCACCCGCTCCAGCATGGAGCCGAAATCGTCCGATCCCATCAGCACGGGCCGATCGCGGTCGAGATTTGCGGCGCCATAGAGTTCCTCGGCGGCGTCGCCAATGGCGCGCGCCGCATCCGGATTGTTGACAAGGGCACTGAAGGTGGGGCGGAAATCGACCTCGCATGTCGCGCCATATGTGGCGCAGACACCAGCGGCGACCTGCCGGATCCGGGCCTCCATCGACGCCATTGTCTCCTTGCCGAAGCTACGTGCCGTGCCGCGCACCACCGTCTTGTCCGGCACCACGCCGTAGGCGCCAGTGCCACCCGATACATCGGTGATGGTCAGCACCGCCGGCTCGTTCGGCGCGACATTGCGCGACACGATCGATTGCAGCGCGACCACGAGCTGACTGGCGGTCAGGATGGGGTCGACTTGCACTTCTGGCCGTGCGGCATGGCCGCCGCGTCCGCTGATCGTCACGTCGAATACGGCGGCACCAGCCATCATTGGCCCGTTGCGCACCGCGAAGGTGCCCAGCTTGAGGCTGGTCCGGTTGTGGATGGCGTAGACATAATCGCAGGGGAAACGCTGGAACAGTCCGTCGCCGATCATCGCCTCGGCCCCGCCCAACCCTTCCTCGGCGGGCTGGAAAATCATGTGCACGGTGCCGTGGAAGTTCTTCGTCTCCGCCAGGTAGCGCGCTGTGCCGAGGAGCATGGCCATGTGGCCGTCATGGCCGCAGGCATGCATCTTGCCGGCCGATTGCGAGCGATATGGCAGATCCGACGCTTCCTCGATCGGCAACGCGTCCATGTCCGCGCGCAGACCGATCGAACCGCTGCCATGCCCCACCCGCAGGGTGCCGACCACACCGGTGCCGCCGACACCGGTGGTGACCTCGCAACCGAGCGACTCGAGCATCGCGGCGACAATCCCCGCGGTTCGATGCTCCTCGAAGCCAAGCTCGGGATGCGCGTGGAAATCGTGACGCAGTGCCGCAAGCTCAGGTTGAATGCCGGCGAAATACTCAAGCAGGGTCACATCGTGTCCTTTGCACCACGGAGCTGTCGGAGGTGTCGCCGCCTCAGGCGTCGGGTGGAAAGAACACCAGCATGCGAACTTCGATGCTCTCGCGCGGCGGGGCGTCCGCCGGCACGGTCGGATCGTCGAAAGCGGTGTGAATGGCGAAGCGCGACCGTCCGTCGGTGGCGGAATCGTAGCACTTGAACAGCAGCGTTTCCCGCGGCGTCATCTGCGGATAGTAGAACCACTCGTGCGCCGGGTTGTAGGTCGCGCAATAGACCTCCCCCACCCGGTCCGGATAGATCAGGTCCTGCGCCACCAGGTCGCTGTCAGCCACGGTACGCGTGTCGCAGACGGCGAGCGGCGCATCGAGGACCGGCCGCTTGAGCGGCAGCCACAGGTTGATGATCGCGTAGCGATGCTGCAGCCGCATCTCGGCCTCGTCGGGCTCGAGCCAAGCGCGCACGCGATCAGGCCCCGAGCCGACCGTGTAGTCGGCATGGACGCGCTTGACCGGCTCGCGCGGACCGCCGTGGCGCAGCTTCTCCGGCCCGCTTCGAACCGTGTGATGAAAGCTTAGCGCCTTGTCGGCCTTGAGCAGATCGCGAACGAATTCCTCTGTCTCGGGATAGAAGACATTCTTGACCTCGTCCTCGTCGTAGAAGTCCTGCACGCCCGTGACATACTCTTCGAGCTGCATGCCGTGCTTTTCGAGCGTCACGCCCTGCCCGCGCGCATTGTAGATCGGCAAGTCGTGCGTCTCATACTTCATGGTCCGCTTCGGCGCCCCAGGAGGCGGGTCCAGATAGTACGAAAACGGCTTTTCCTTCATCGGGACGAGGTAGTTCAACCCGGCCGTGACATAGTCCACGTTCATCGTCTCTGCAGTCATCATCGACGTCACCCTTCCTTTTTCGATCTGGCCCTAGAGGGCGGCATCAAAGCCAAGCGATTGGCCTATTTCGCGCACGACGTGGTCGGCCTCGGCGGCCGCGCCGTCGGGCGTGTCAGACGACACCTGCACATAGCCAATGAAGTCGTACATCGAGCGCAGAGGTCGGATTTCCTGGCCGGCTTTCGCATCGATGTCGTATTCGAGTAGTCGCGGCCGATAGGGTCCCATCCAGTCCGACGGCAGCGCCGTCCGAATATTCGCGGCATTCCAGCTGGCGATGGGACGGGAGCTGGCGCAGTTCCGATATTGAAACGGACCAATACTATCGACGTCCCTGCAATATATCTGGACCAGTAGTTCGAATATATCGACGCCAGTAACGTGCTTGAACAGTTTAGGAAGCGAGCTCCCCATCAGCCGCGGATTGAATTCGATCAGGCAGGGGCCGTCGGCCGTCAGTGCCAATTCGATATGGAAGATGCCAAGGTCGAAGCCGATAGCGGCGACCACGGTGCGGCAATAGTCGATGACCGATTTTGTCGCGGCGTCCGATAGCCTTGCGGGCATGTTCGTGCCGAGCGACAGGATGGGATTGCGCGGCGAGCGCTTTCCATCCGAAATCATGATCGGCACCATCTCGCCGCCCCGGACGGCGATCTCGACTTGGAGCATTTTCCCGGGCACGAATTCCTCGAGGATGAACCGGTCGCTCACTCCAAGCGCCTGATGCGGTTTCAGCCGGCTCCGGGCCGCCGTCGCCTCGGTGAGATAGGCCTCGAGTTCTGCCTGGGACCGGACCAGGGCCACGAGAATGCCGCCCACACCCGACAATGGCTTGATGACGAGGGGATAGCCGAGAGCCTCGGCCGCGCGCAGCACCTCCTCGCGCCCCTTCGCCACTTCGAAGGGCGTCGAACGGAGACCTTTTTCCCGCAGCACTTCCCGACACCGTCCCTTGTCGCGGGCCGTTTCCACCGCGCCACGGGCGGTAAAGCTGAGGCCGGTCCGTTCGGCAGCAATAGCAAGCGGCACGACGCAGAAATCGTGCGTAGTCAGCAGCCCATCGACGGGATGCCGCGCGTGGACGTCGCGGATGACGTCGGTGAGAGCCTTGTCGTCCGTACTGTCGGCGATCTGTACCGTCTCGTCGACGCCGGCGAGAATGGTCGGCAGATCCGGGCGATCGTAGAATTTATGCATCGTCGCGGAGGTGATGAATGTCACCCGATAGCCCAGCCGCTTGGCGGCAGGCACGGACAGAATGCCTTGGTAGTTTCCATCGACGATGACGACGTGCTTTGCCACGCAAATTACTCCGCATTGTCCGTTCGGTTTCTCGGACGGCGCGCTATGACGGGTCGCAAGTGCAATCGGGTTGATCGGTTGGGCGTCAGCTTGGCGCGGCGACGTCGCCAATGAATTTTCTGCGCATCGCGGCCACTTCGTCGATCACCGCGGCATCCCCGGATGCAGCGGCAATTCTCGCCAGCCACGTGAACAGGTCACGCGAATTGACCGCGTAGAAAAAGTGCAGCCGCGCCAGCAACGGGATCATCTGGCGCAGCAGCAGGCTGTCGATCGACGGCCCCACACCGCGGATCAGCGCCTCCCAGGAGTCGGAAAGATGCGGTCGATCGATCAGACGCACCGGCGGCGCACCGCTCTGGTCGACATCGTTGAGCAAATCCTCGGGCTCGTAGGCCACATCGAAATCGAGGATGAGATGGTAACGCCAATCTTCGGAGAAATTGGCGGCGCTATGCACCGGCCGGCCGTCGACAAACCAGATCTCGCCCTGGCGCATCTGGTAGACGGTGTCCTCTTCCGAATTGAACGAGAACGGCGTGCTTTGCAGCACCAGATGCAGGCGGGTGAACCCGGCCTTGAACTCCATGTAGTCGCGGTGCTGCATCAGCGAGCCGCTTCGGATGGCGAAAACACGCGCCGACTTGCAGACATCCATTTTGAAGTGGCGCGCCAGCAGCTCCGGCACATAGGACAGCGCCGCACCGAACTCGGTGATCTTGGCCGCCCCTTTATATTCGTATGACGTGCCATCCCTGGCATCGCCGTTCATGTTCCACAGCGAGCACGACTTCCATCCGCCGAGCGAGTAGTCCTCGTAGCGGCTGTCATACTCAAACTCGGCGATGCGCTCGAGGTCGGGGGCAAGACGATCCAGGTCAAATTTCACACAGCCAAGTCGCTTCGCCTGCAATCGCGCCTCCTCAATATAAATACGGCATTCTAAAGTACTACTACAAATATCACTGATCGCTTCGCAAATGCGCTACAGTCGATACAGTTCTCATGTATAGTCTAATATCAATAGTTCTTACATACCTGATCGAAATGTCAACTTACACATTTTCATCAAATACCGGCCCAAGATGTCTATTTGTTTTAGTGCGGTTTGGCCATTTCAGAATATTAGATGAGGACCTCTGAATTTCCCGAGGCAAGGTAGACGCCCAAGAAAAGCATCGCCGCCGTCGACAGCAGGATCCTGGACCGCACTAAACGAGACCAGCTTTGCGCCAGGAGACGAGCAGATTCCGGCCGGCGGGCGGCAATATGGAGCGCCGCCATCCAGCCGATGCTGCCGAGCAGCGAACCCACGACGAAGCTTCCGGCCAGCATCCCGTCGCCAAAGAGCGCCGCCATGGCCGCCACCGGGATGACCGCATCGAAGGCAAGCCCGGGATTTGCCAGCGAAGCCGCAAAGGCATGCTGAAACGACCCCGGAACAGCGCTGTTTCGCCGGGGGTCGAACTCCCCGTATCGAAGGCTGCGGATGTCGACGATCGTCAGAAACAGGAACAGCCCGATACTGGCCATGGCGGCCACCGGTACGAGAAACCGCCACTGCAACAGTGCGGCCACGGCGAGCAGGGCAAGGCCGGCAAACGCGGTGTCGGCGAGTGCATAGCCGAAAAGGACGTGCCGACCCTGGCGCGTATTGTTCAGGCTGGCCGCAACAAGCAGCCCGTTGCGCGGCCCGGGTGCCATGGAAAGGCTCAGCATGACCAACACCCCGGCAAGCGTCGCAACCAGATGCAACATCGCCCGCTCCGCGTCACGAGGGCACCGCCACGGGTTGGGCAAGCTCCGCGTCCGCGGCGGGCTGAACTCCGATCACCTTCTGAAAGCAAGCAACCCCGGTGTCGCGGTAGCCGAGGCGTTCGTAGAACTCACGAACCTGGATATTTTCATTGCGGATCAGGAGCTGCGCCTTCCAGACGTTGCGACCCTGCAGCCAAGTCTCGGCCGCTGCCATCAACATCTTGCCGTACCCCCTGCTACGATATGCGGCATCGGTAGCCAGGTAGTAGATCCAGCCGCGATGGCCATCGTCGCCCACCATTGCCGATGCCATGACCCGCCCGCCGGTGACGCCCACCAGCACCGTCGAATGGTCGTCCCGACGCGCAAAGGCGATGTCGCCGTAAGGATTATTATAGGGCCGCGAAATGCCTACGGCGCGCCAAAGGGCCACCACCGCCTCGACATCGGCGTCGATGATCTCGCGTATCGTCAAAGCGTCCGTCATAGGACTATGCTCCCTGTCTGCCCGGTCAATTTGCGGCCCCCGCCATCGCGAGCGGCACGGAGCGATCCGCCTCGAAATAGGCGGCGACGAGATGTGTCGGCAGGCCCTCGCGCGGCAGCGACGCACCACTCGGGGATAGGTCGAGGACCGTTCCGATCAACTCGGGCGCGCTGGTCGCCACCATGTGCTCCCCGGTCTTGGCAGATGGCGCACAGGCCGGCCCTGCCAGATCCGGCAAAAGCTGCACGAAGCGTCCACCCGAGAGGAAATGACGCGCCATCAGCCAGTCGGGCGGAGCGAGATTTGGCTCAAGATCGAGCCATGCTTCGGTCGTGGCCCGGCGGCGCGTGAGCGCGTCGATATCCGCGACGAGCGTCTGCAAAAGCTGTTCCGGCCGTATCTCCGCCCGGGCAAGCGCCGTCCGATTGAGGCAGAGCAGACCATTCTCGGCCGGGTGATAGAAAGCGCAACTGCGGCCGGCATCGATCCTGCCATCGTCGAACGTTTGCAACCAGCCCCGCCGTTGCAGCAGCACATTGGGACGGACGGTCGTATCGATCGGACTCATGCCGTGATCGGACGTGACAATCAGGCGATCGCCCGCCCGCAGCAGACCCAACGACCGCCCCAGCAGGTGGTCTAGATCGGACAGCAGGCAGACCAGCAACTGCCAGACGATACGCTCGCGATCCTCCGACCAGTGCGCGCAATCGGGCGCTACGAAGCCGGCGAGCTCATGCAAGGCGAGATCGAGGACCGGCTGGTAGGCGACGATCAGGCCGGATTCAGTCGACTCAAGATGATGCAGCCATTCGGACGCATAGCGATGCGACATGACCCGCAGGCTCTCGACGAAGAGATGCTCCGCCGCGCCATGGCCACCTTGCAACAGCGTCGGCCCCAGATTCCCGGACCTGTATTGCTTCTGCAAACCGGTGGCCATGAACGCCATAGACTGGATGGTGTCGGGTAATGGGCTCGTGCCTGCGACGTTGACCCGCCAACTGCCGGTGAAAAGTATCCGTTCCTCCCCGGCGATCTTGCGTCGGGTGGCGAGGCTATTGGTGCCCTCATCGGCCGAGAGCGGCGTCCAGCCAACCGAACCGATGCCGGCGACACTGCCGCCAAGCACCGCTTCGGCCTCTGTCGGTCCGAGGCTGAAGGGTGCGTGGCGCACGCTGTTGAACCCGTAGCTGTAGCTCGCCAGCGCGCGGCCCAGGCGACCCGGCTGCACAAAGGGCACATGCGACAGGCGCACCGCCTCGCCGTGCGCAGCGGCCCGGTCCCAGATCGTTTCGACGTCGTCTGGCAGACTGCGGAAAGCCGGGCGCGTTCCGAGAAAGCGGTCCGGTTCGAAGGTTGGCAGGTCAAAGCCGACAAGCCCCGTATGGTGCGCTGTGGTGCCGCCGAACAGCGAGGCAAGAGATGGGGGCGTCTGGCAATTGGGCCGGAGGGGATGAAGACCCGTCATCCGCCCGTCGCGCTGCAATCGCGCCAAATTGGGCAAGGCCGCATATGCCCGGGCAAGGGCCGCATCGACGATCCAGAGGGGCAGGCCGTCGACCAGATACCAGGCCGTCCGGCCGATATTTCGGCTGTCAGCTCTCATAGCAGCACCGAAAGGTCGCATGACTTGCCGTTGGCGATGAACCAGCGAGCGCCGGAGAAGGAACCGAGCAGCTTTCGCGCGTCCTGCATCGGTCCGGCGGGCAGCAGTCCATGCCACTGTCCCGGCGTAAAGCTGGCCGCATCCTCAAGGGCAGCGGCAAGTAGTCCGAGGCGTTGGTCGGGGTCCGTCACCTCGACGATGCCTGTGGTCGCTGCCTCGACATCGGGGAACAGCAGCATGTCGCAGCGATCAACCGAAAGATACTGCGAGCCGCCGGTCGCCGCGAGAAAGCGGGCGGGTTCGATCAACACCTTCTTGGAGTCGGGGACGGAGCGGTCTGCCGTGTCGATTCCGCAGGCGCGCGCCAGGTCGGGAAAGCGCCGCAGCGTCCCAAAACCCACATGCGGATAGTCGGGCCATCCACGCAGCCGAAGGTGGCCGCCGGCACTGTCGACCAGTACCTTATCGCCGGAAAAATAGTGCAGGCCATGATGCGCTATCAGCGACAGCATGGTCGTGGTCTTGCCCTTCCCCTTGTCGCCCAGGACCAGCACCGCGCCGCGTGGGCCCAGCACAGCGCTCGCATGCAATATGGCCGAGCCGCGTCGCTGTTCAGCCGCGAGCGCCGTATAGCGGACCGTTTCCAGCAGGTGAAACAGTGACCGCTCGCTGACAAAAAGCGACAGCCGGTTGCCATCCGGCTCGCACCGATAGGCCGTGTGCGTTGCCTCGTCCACGCCGACCACCCGACCCTGCTCGTCCTTCCCCGTGCGGAGATCGAGATTGAAGGAGGACGCACTGGAGCGGCGCAAGGCGAAGTCGACGCACGTGGCCTCTGCCGTGGCCGCGTCGAACGCTTCGAATGGCTTCAACGCGATGGTCACATCGGGTGGCCCCTCGCCGCCATCGGCGAAGGCAGGCGCCAGATGCCCGCAAAGCTTGTTCGCGATCTCGCTGGCCCCGGCTTCCACCACAAGATCGACGCGGGCAGAGCCAGTGGTAAGGCGAATGGTCCGACCGTCGCTGGCCGGCGTGGATGTCAGGGATCTGTGGTCATGCACCAGCCTTTCGGCCACGGCGCGAACCTTGTCTTGTAGATGCTCGATACCCTCGGCACGATTGGAGACCACGAAGTCCGCGGGGATACGGGCAATCTGCTCGTCGAGGGGCGAATGCTCGACGATGGTCGGGTCGCCCCGCTGACCCAGCCGTGACAGGCGGGTCGTCTGCGGCGCGACCACGCGGATGATGCGGAAGCCGAGCTTGCGCAGCACCGGCCAGTCGACCTCGTCGTCACGCAGATCGTCGTTGAGAATGACGTCTTCTTCCGCGGCCGACAGGCGCGTATTGAGGTCGTCGACAAGAGTGGTGGCCGATATGGCCCTCAGGCGGGTGGCAATGGTCTCCAGCAATATCTGGTCCTGCGCGCCGGGCGTCAGCTCTCTTCCAGCGATGGCGTAAAAGGCGGCCTGCAAACGATAAAGCGGCTCCGCCAGTTTGTAGATCCCCACGCGCAACCCGTTTGCCTGCAGGCAGGACACCAGGGCGCTGGCGGCGCTGCTCTTGCCCGACCCGCTGGGACCGACAATGGCGACGCGAATGGCTTTGCTATCTGCGGTTGCGAGCATCAGACGACCTCCCTCTTTCCAGTCACGAATCCGGATGGCGCATCGGATGGGCTCGCCGCGGCGACCCTGACGCCCGGCATCGCAGCGATGCTTTCGGCCAGCCGCTGCAGGTCAAGCTCAAGGTTGGGCGACAGCTCCGGCAGGCGGGAGAAGCACGGACGAATGATGGCGACACGCGGGGCCAGCGCGAGACCTTCCGCTTCCGCTGCCGCGTCGTCAGCCCCGGCGACGACCTGACGGAAGGCCAGCTCGAGCTCCACGACCGTACCGCTTTCGCAGCACTCCACCTGAATGCGCGTCTGCGCCTCGTGGACGGTCGCGACCGAGGCCAGCGGGTGCTCGACATGCAGGGCGGCGACGATTTCCGGCCGCTGGTCGAAATCGGCGAGATCCACGTCTGGAATCTCCCTGACCTCGCTGCGTATCCAGGTGCCATGAGCCGCGGCGGCAAAGGTCTCCATCTGCCAGCCCTGATCTGCGGGATCGCGCTTCTTCTTCATGGTGCCCCGCCGCAGCGCATGCATGAACTCCCCGGAAAGCGACTGCAGCACCGAAACGGGGCCGGAAACGAACTGCACCGGCTTGCCAGGCTTGAGCCGGAAGCCGCGCCACAACCCGTCATCGAGCCGCGCGATCGCAGCCTTGGTGACGCTGGTGATATCGGCGACATCAAGCGTGAGCGTCAGTGCGCCTGGACTTGCAGCTGGCAGCGGGAAAACGCAGCATTCGAAGTTGTTCAATGCCAGATGGTTGCGGCGGAAAACGCGGTCGAGCGTCTCCGGCAAGGTGGAGAGCGTGCAACTCGGCAGCGTGGGCAAGCGCAGCAGATGCACCTGGTGCAGGTCTTGGCGGAGCAGCAGGGCCGAAAGCTGCACTGCTTCGCCATCGATCTTGGCCAGGGCGAGCGGGACGCGATGGCGTTCCAGATTGTCGGCGCCGAACTGGCGCAAGTCGAGCACCCGCGAGACGCCGTCGTCGTCATCGGGCGCATTCACGTCCTTGACCTCCACCATCGCCAGGTGTGGTTCGCTGTGGCGAAGGCCCCAATGGCCGAAGACGACTGCCGTTGCCATAATGCCCACCCCTAACTTGCGACGGCCAGGTCGTATGCGGCACGCGAGAAATCGAGCTTGGAATAGAGGTCCTGCTTGCAGGCCACGCCGTGCCGGTCGAGGAAACTTTTCGTGGACGCGCACAGGCGCTCGTATTCGGGCATGATATCTTCTAGCGGCAGCAGCGTGCGGCTTCTGCAATACTCGACTTCGACCTGGCCGAAGCAGTGGTCGACGTCGGTCGACATGGTCCGGCAGATGTCGAAGTAGACCCCGTAGATATTCCCGGTTTCCAACGACTCGTAATTGATGTCGAAGCGCTTTCGGCGGAACGGCGGCAGCTCCACGACGTCGCCCGCCACGCGATGCTGTGCCGCCTGGAAGTAGGTGTCCGACGCGATGGACTGGTTTGGCCAGAGGCTCTCGCGCCGGATCTCGGCATTCTCCCGGAACCACTTGCGCTTGACGGTCACCCGGCCGTCCACCTGCGGAATGAACGAAATATAACCGGCCTCGGCGGGGGGACCGACGACGTCGAAAATGTAGTTGTCGTAGTCAAAGACCTGAAAGCCCATATGCGGCTCGGGAAAGAACCCCGCATACCGAGCTTCCGCCAGATGGCGATACAGCTCGACCGCCAGCGGCCAGATGTCGGGTATGGTGCGATAGGTGTATTTTCGCTCCATCTCGAAGTCCTGGCGCCACTGCGCGTAGCATCGCCCGGTATTGAGCTGGGGCAGTCGGGCCTGCAATTGCGGGGCGGCGGCGGCCACTGCCTGCAGGAAGCCAGGAGCGGTCGCTTCGAACACGGCGGGCAACTCCGCATAGCGCAGCGCCGACACTTCCGTGGCCGTCTCTTCGGCAATTGCGTAGAGCCGGAACCCGCCCCCGACATGAATGCCGCAAAGGAAGGGACGAAGGCCCGGATGCCAGAGGCCGGATGTCGCCGTCGACAATATGTGGCCCAGGGAGTGGACCGCCTTGCGGGTCGCGCCGGACAACATGCCGACCGCGAACGGCGCGGCCGGTTGCAACTGTCCGCTTCGTTCACCCGAAAACCACGCCGTGACGTCGCCGCTTTCGGCTGTGAGCAGCAGGCCATTGCGCCCATAGCGCAGCCCCCGCGCCAGCACCTCGAGCACCAGCTTGGGCTCTCCGCTTCCCGGCGCGCCGGGCATGGCTTCTCCGTCGTAATAGGCGATCCAAAGCGACTGCATGACCAAAACCCCCTCGGCTCTGACGCAACATTTTCTAGACGTGTTCGAGCACGGTGATGCCCTGCGCGCGCGTATCGATGCGCAGCGCGCCGGCACCGCGCGCCATATTGAAATCGGTCATGGTCTGCATCGCCGGCAGGCCACGTTCCCGCAGCAGAATGGAAAGGTGGCAGAGGCTGGATGCGCGCTCGAAGACAAACCCGGCAGCATAGGGAAGCAGCGCAGCAAGAATGGCGTAGGGACGGTCGATCACCACGATTGGTGGCGTCTTGCAGGCCCGCAGCCGGTCGACGATGCCGGACACCACGTCGCCCAGGCTATCGGCGTCCGGAATATCGGTCAGGCTCATGGACGGCGCGACACTGAGCGCCACGAGCATGTGATCGGCGTCGAGTGCCACAACAGGCCCCTCGGTATAGCCGTGGGCAATGATGTCGCCATTGGCCGGCACATGGCTGGCGCCGTTGATCCCCGAAAAATCGATCGCGTAGAGATGCCGGCTGTCCGCCACCCATTCGAGCCGCACCGGCCCCAGACTGGCTTGCGCCGCCAGAGTTGCGCGCCGGAGTTCGTCGAGCCGACCGGCAGATAGCGGCGGCGCGGTTCCCGTAACGCCCTCCTTGCCGATGGTCGCAACCGCGGTCACTGCGGTACCCCGGTTGATCGCCAGCAACCCGTCCGCGGTCCATTCAGCGACGATGTCACCAGGCGCGGCGCTTCCGCTGGGTTCGGTGATCAGCCCAATGTCGCCACGGACAAAATCCCGCACCACGAAGGTATGAACCCGGTTCGGGTCCTGCATCAGGCTGGTCAGCTCCGCGCGCAACCCAGCCGTCGGCACGATGAGTTGCCGGATGCGATCATTGAGGTCGATGATGACCTGCTGCCCGCCGAACTGTCCTGCGAAGCGCTCGGCGGCCGCGCCGTCGGCCAGTCCCCGCGCATTGGCCCGCACGATGGCGGCCGCGGGCTGGCCAAGGCCCTGGCGCACCCCGAAATCATGGATGCGCTTGCGCTTGGCGCGGAAATAGCGGGCAAACTCGGGAATTGGCTCGAACGCGGCCAGGCGCGATTGGTCATCAGCATAGAGCGGTTGCCACTCCAGCACCGGCTCGGCATTACTCTCGTCTGCCGGCTGCAGGGTCGTGATCGGCCGGACCTGCAACAACCAGACCCGACCACCGGCGATTGCCCATTCGATATCGACCGGATGGCCGATCTGTACCGCGACCGCTCGACAAAGCTGTGCCACGGGCCCCAAGGGATTTGCGTCCAATGTGGCGTCCTGCTGCGCTTCGGGAAAGATCACGCGCATGCCGGCATCAGCACCTGAAACGAGGCTTTCCCCGATCCCTGTCACCGCCTCGACGATACAATCGGGTCGGCCGGTGAGCGGATCGGCCGAGAACGCCACGCCGGCCAGGTCGGGATCGATCTGCGTCTGCACGATCACGCAGATCGGATTGCCCGATTGCAGGCGTCCGGCCGCGATGCGTTCGACCAGTGCACTGCGGCTGAATGCAGAGCGCCACACCAGCGCAACAGCGCGCCGCAAGCCGACAACGCCCTGCACGCCGAGTTCGGTGTGGTAGATGCCGGCAAAGCTGCGCGTCGCGAGATCTTCGGCAATCGCCGCCGAGCGCACCGCAAACTGCATCTGCCGCCAGCCGGGGCCGAAATGCGGTTCGAGCGCGGTAGCCAACGCGGCTTCGGCCCCCTCGGCCGGGCGCAACGTCTCCATGATTGCCGAGAGCTTTTCCCAATCCTCGGAGAGAAAGCTGCCAAAGGTCCGCACGGCCCGGGAAACGACCTCATCTGCCTCCCCCAGCACCGCGTCGAAATTGGCAAAAATCGAGCGCAGCACTGTGGCGTCGAGAAGTACCATTGCGGGCACATCGAACCGATCGGCCAGTGCGGCCAGGGCGCGATACTTCTCGGGAACGGGCTCGTGGCCGGGCGTGGCGTCGGCCATCACAGCACCGCCTCGAACGGCAGCGTCATCTGACGCTCCGGTTCCAGGGGCGCCGAGGGCGGGCACTGACTGAAATCCTTGAATATCTGGGAAGAGAGCGCCCCCCGAGCACCCTGATATTTGCCGCTATAGAGCTCGATATCGCCCTGGACATGCCAGAACATCATCTGGCCGATCTGCATGCCGGGATAGACGCGGATGCGGTTCAGCGTGAACAGTTGCAGCGTCCACCGGCCGACAAAGCCGATATCGCCCAGCGAGGCCGAAAGGTTGATGAACATGCCAAGACGCGCCACGGACGACCGGGCGGCGTAGGTGGGCACAAACTTGGTGCTTCCCAGCTCTTCGATGGTCGAGGCCAGGTAGAGCCGACGCGGTTCGAGCACATAGCCTTCCGGCGGAATCCGAACGATATGGGACGGATGCTCGTGCTTCACGTCGATGACGCCCTCGTCATAGACGCGCAGCTCCTCGCTCAGCGAGAAATTGTAGCTGTTCGGATTGACGTTTTCCGGCTTGAACGGGCGGATGACGATCTCGCCCAGCCGCACGCGGTCGGCTATTTCGGTGCCTGTCAAAATCATAGACCGCTATCCTGTCGAATGAGGGATTCGGTTACATTGGTCGAGCCGGAATAGCGGCCCGAATAGCTCAGCAGCGAGCCGAACGGTTTCCAGAAACAGATCTTGCCGATCCGCATGCGGGGGTAGAGCCGCACGCGCTGCGCGACTGTGATTTCCAGCGTCCAGTTGATGACCGCGCCGGTATGACCCAGGGGCGCGCTGGTCTGCAGGAACACCCCGCACAGGGCTGTGGAGAGATTGGCGTAGAGTTCGGCGGCGTGATCCAGCCCGCCGATCCGCTCGAAGGTGTGGCCCAGATAGAAGCGGCCAGGCTCGAAGACATAGCCGGTCTCGGGAATCCTGTGCCTGTAGACTTCGAGCGGCACGTCCGGATCGATGAGCTCGTTCTCATATTCGATGAGGTTCTCGCCCAACCGGAAGCCGAAGGAATTCGGCTCGACCAGCTCGGCGTCATAGGGCTCGATGACGATCCGGCCGGCAGTGACGCGTTCGCTGATCTCGGTACCGGAGAGGATCACGACGTCACCGTGCGGGACGCGGCGCCATAGAGTTCGCCGAGGACGCTTTTGGACCCGAAGATGTAGCCCCGAGTCCGGCTTATCCGGCCGGCAAGAGCCGGATTTTCCCGCAGCACCGCAGAGATGTGGTGCAGGCGATAGAACGGCACGTCCGAGAACAGGTGATGCTCGAGGTGGAGGCCGATATTCATCGGTGCGATGAGCGCTCGTTCCAGCAGATTGGGATCGACGCTCCGCGCGTGTCCGAGCAGCCCTTCATCGGTTCTCCCGGCATGTTCGGCGACCGCGCGGATGCGCAAAAGTGCCGGCAGCACGAACCACATCGGCACGAACCAGTAGAGAAGATAGTAGAGCCAGCCATTGGCAACCGTCAGTACCACCGCGACGACGGCCGCGAAGGCGGCGAACAGCCAGCGTTCCCGCTTTATGCCGCGTAGCTCGGCATTCTTTTTCTTGTAGATCGCGCTAACGCCGAACGTATCGACCGAGCGCAGCAGATAGAGCGAACGCAGACCGATGAGATCGCTGCCCAGCGCGAGCAGGAACCCTGCCCGGGTTGCCGGCCGCTCGGTCTCCTGCAGATCTGGATCGTCGGCGGTATTCGTGTAGCGATGGTGCGCCATATGGTGACGCCGATAGAGGCTCGTGCTGATAAAGAGCGGCATCGACAGGGTGACGTTCGACGCCAGATCGTTCATCTCGCGGTGGCCGAGCAGCATGTTGTGCGCCGCGTCGTGCATCATGACGAGCATGGCGTGCTGGCGGCCAGCAACGAACAGTATGGCCAGGGCGCTTGCCCACCATGTGTTGAGCCAGATCGCGACGCCGATAAGAGCGGCAATACCCAGCCAAGTGGTAGCGATGGCCAATATGCCGGCCCGGTTGTCGATGGCCGTGAGCGCGGCGAGCCGCGGACGATCGACAAGGGCCCGAATGCCGACCTTGGTCAGCTTGGTTTGTGACGATGCGGCACTAGATCCAACCATCAATCCCTCTCCTGTCATACCCAAGAGCAGCCGCCATGCCGAGGATGCGTGGGTTCTCGGCAAGTGGCAGCAGTTCGGCCGAACGCTTGCGCCACCGCCCGGAAGCGCTTGGGCGGGTGACGTTGACGCGAGGCGGCGCACTGCCTGCTCGGCTCAGGTTTTCATCCGGCTCGAGGCCGAGCGCCTGGACCGACCGCTCCAGCAGATGCCTGCGGCTTTCGGGAGAGCTCACAAAGGCTTCGAAGTCGAAGCTGTGCCAGTGCTCGTTGGTCGCGCGCTTGTGTCGGGCCTCTTCGATCAGCCGGTTTGGCTCCAGCCATTGCTGCATCACGATGGGCAGAAGCTGCCCTTCGGCTGCCAGGTTCTGCCAGTCATCGACCAGATCAAAGCACCACCCCGCAAAAGGACTGGCGGCGCCGAGAGAGTTGGTCAGATCGTGTTGCCAGAAACAGTGATGCGCCCAGCCGTCGAGGAGACCATTAATCGCCGCCAGCGGATTGCGCGTGAGGCGCAGGACATGCACCGGGCGATCCCTGAAGAGGCTGCGCAACGTGATCATCCGATAGGCGTCACTGGAAGCCTTGAGCAACAGCATGCGCACGCGGCTTTGGGGCGTCTTCAACCGCCGCGGTCGCGGAATGACAAACGGGGTGATCTCGATGATAGGGTCGAAGGCCTCGCGCAAGGCCTCGGTCCATAGTGCCGAGCCAGATGCGGGGAAGCCGTCGTAATATTGCGCGTCGATCAGCGGATAGGCCGCGCTGAGCGCCTGGAGCACCAGGCGATCGAGCTGGGCGGGGTCGGCGCTGTCGGCGGCGCGAAACGCCCGCACGGCCTCAAGCACGATGCGCACGACGTCGTCGGCGACGAAATCGATCCTCGTCCACTGCAACGGCAGCCGATAGGCCCATTCCCAGGCATAGCGCAACGCCTCGCGTTCATCCGGTCGGCCGACAGCCGGACCTTCGGCGGATGTGAGCAGGATCATGTCGAGGATCTCGGCAGCGAGCGCCGGCGACAGGGGGCGGTTGGCGGTCTCGGCCTCGTCGCCGCTGTCAGGAAAGTTGAGACCCAGCAGCGAAAAGAACAGCCGATGCTCGCCCGCCGGCGCCAGGATTTCCCCGTGGCTCGCCAGACTGGCACGGAAAGCGCTGGTTCCGCCGCGCGGAGCGCCCAGCACAAGCGCGACAGGAAGCGTGTCCCGCCACTGGGCAATTGCCGCCTGCTCCTCGGGGAACAGCGCGAGGATACGCGCCCGCGTCGCCGCCTCCTGGGCGCGCAGCAACTGCAATCGGGCCTCGCGCCCCGTGTCTTTAAGCGGTCTGTTCATTGACGGACCTCTTCGTTCCGACAGGGCGGCGCTGTCGGGAGAGCAACCGATCCGCGTGTGTCTCGAGCCAGTCGTCAAAGACGATCGGCATGAACTCTTCAGCATTGATGGCGCCGTGTCGGATGCCGGCAGAAGGCCGCACGTCGTCGCTCTCGGAATAGGCGCCATAGATTTCCATCAGCCGCTCGAAGTAGCGAAACTCCGAGAGCTTGAGCTGCGTCGGCTGCCAGGCCTTGAGCGACCGCTGCAGGAAGGCCCATTGCCGGCCGCGCAGAATCGGAGTCGGCTGCATCGGCGCTAGTCCATGCCGACGGCGGAAAAGGTTGATGCGCTCCTCGGCGAGCCGCACGGTGCGTTCGAGCGACATGCCGTTGTTCCGCCCGGCCGCAGCGACGACGTCGCGCGGCGGCGCGCCACGCATCTGTTCGTCGCAGAGCAGGACGAGCTCTTCGGTCACCCAGTCGAGTGGCACCAGATCGAGCAGGCCGGTTTTGCGGCCGACGAGGAAGGGAGGCTGCAGTTCGGCGAGGAAGCGCAGCATCGGATAGACGCCGCTATAGCGGGCAATCGCGCCTGTCTGGCTGTCACCCACCACCAGGCTGCAGGCGAATACGGATAGTGGCATGCGCACAGATTTGGCGCGCAGCAAAGCCTCGGCCTGCGTCTTGGTCTCCTCATAGCCATTGCGATGCGCCCATTGCGTGCCGTTGGCATAGGCCGTCGAGAGGTAGACCATCCTGGGTTCGGTCGCGACCATGGCGAGGAGGTCGTAGAAATGCGACGCGCCATGCACATTAAGGGCAGTCAGCTCCTCGGTCGTACGGTCCCACGACACATCGGCGGCGGCATGCACGCCGACCACCCGGCCGAGGCGGCCGATCGTCAGGGCCGCATCGGCCACGCTGCGCTCGTCGGTCAAATCTGCCTTGGCGAAGCTGATATTGTCGCGATGGGTGCCCGCGGCGGCAAGGATCTCAGTCGCCGCCGCATCGGAGCGAACCAGGCAGATGATGGAAGCATCGCGCCATCGCTCGCGCGCCGCGGCGATGAACGCCTGGCCCAGCGTACCCGAAGCGCCGCTCACCAGAAGCGTCGGCATGGCCGTTTTTCGTCGCTCCGCGCTCATGTGGTGACCACCTTCCGCGCGTGATCACGAATGGCATCGAGCATCTGGCGGCTGTTGGCGCGGATGGCGCGTTCGCCGATCGGGTCGAGTATTTCGGACAGCGACGGAATGCCGATGTCGAAGTCGACCGTCAGGCGGGCGACGAGTTCTCCCCGTTCCACCTGGAGGTCCCAACTGCCGCGCCACACTTCGAGGTCGCCGTCGATCTGTTCGAAGGTGATCAAATGCGGCGCGCTGAACACGTCCCGCTCGGTCCAGGTGAACCGGCTTCCGTTGAGCAGCACTTCCCAGGACGTGATCATGCCGTCCCGCATGCGCTCCTGCACGGTCACCGAGATCACGTCGGTCATGATCGAGGGGTAGCGCTCGAAGTCTATCAATGTCGGCCAGACCTCGATGGGCCTGAGTTCACCAAGTCCGACTTCTGTCATTACGCGTGGCATGGCTTCTGACTCGTCTTCGTTTCGGCCGAGGCCGCGTTAAAGTCCGTGTTCTTCGATGGTGCGTGCGGCCGAAGCGGCAGCAGCAGCTAGCCGCTCGACACCGTCGCGTATGACGTCGTCGCTGGCGACGGCGGGCGGATAGAGGCGCAATACGGTCGGCGCGCTGAGGCAGAAGGTGACGAGAAGTCCCCGTTGTGCCGCTTCCAGGATGGTTTCGCCGACATGGGCGGCCGATGAAAATTCGACGCCGATCATCAGGCCACGCCCGCGGATATCGGTGACATAGGGGTGCCCGCCGAGCTTGCTCTGGAGCTCGGCCATGGCCAGGTCGCCCTTCTGCCGCACGCCCGCTACGAAGCCAGGCGCCGCAACCAGATCGATCACCTTCGCGGCGACCACGCCGGCCAATGCACCACCGGCATAGGATGACGCGCTCGCCACCGGGTCTCGCGCATGTGCGCCGATCCTTGCCGTCGAAAAGCTGACCGCCGAGACGGGCAATACGCCACCGGCAAGGGTCTTGCCGAAGACGACGATGTCGGCAAACGGACAAGACACGAGATCGCCCGATCGGCCGAGCCCACTCTGGATTTCGTCGCTGACCATCAACGCCCCATGCGCGGTGCAAAGTGATCGCACCTGCTGCAGGAAATCGTGATTGAGGGGTCGAATTCCCCCCTCCCCCTGCACTGGCTCGATATAGACACCGGCGACGGCGCCGGTCCGCAGTTGATCCTCGAGTGCCGAGACGTCATCGGAGGGGACGAAAGAGACAAGGCCAGACGGGGCCGCCGCGGCGTGACGCCGATAGGAGCTGCTGAGCTGCAGCGCGCCATCGGTACGCCCGTGATAGCTGTGCTCCAGCGCGACAAAGCGCTGCCGACCCGTCGCCATGCGGCAAATCTTGAGGCTGACCTCGATGGCTTCCGAGCCGGAATTTGCGAACAGCACACTGTCATGGGCGCCATCGGTCAGTGCGCAGAGCTTCTCACCGGCCCCAACGATCGACTCGTTGGCCAGGATCTTTGTCGAGAGGCCAAACTGTTGGAGCTGAGCGCTCGCGACGGCGACGATCTCGGGATGGCAGTGACCCAGCAGGTGGATGCCGAACGAGCCGAAATCCAGCCAGTCGCGACCCTCGGTGTCGGTCACCACGGCGCCCCGGCCGCTATGCTCAGCCGCCACCAGTCCGGCAATGCGCAGCACCATCGCGCTGGAGCGGCCGAAGACTTTGGCGTGCCGATCGAGGAAAGCGGTATTCATCTCCTAGACTGCCTTCATCAGGTCGACCAGGAAGTCTGACGGCACGTCGAAGGCCTTGCACATCCGCGTCCACTGCCGCAGCGCCGTCAGGGTCGCTCCCTGGTTTTCGGCCCTGAGCGGATCGACCAGAACGATGGGAAAATCGGCGAGCAACATGCGCCAGAGCGTGGTCATCCGCGCCCGTTCCATCTGGGGGGAATCGTCGTGCGCCAGGTTCAGCAGGCTGGCAAAGTCGGCCCCAGACAAGTGGCCGAGTCCCGCCGTACCATGCTCGAGCGCCAGCGCCAGCACATGTGAGCTTCGCACGCTGTCGATGCCCGAGATGCGCAGGTCGAGATCGGCCAGGAACTCCGCAAGCACCAATTTGAGCGACTGCGCGAGTTCGGGAGAACCGATCGCACCATCCATGTCCTCGACGATGGGATGACCCTCGGCCATCAGGAGCCAGGCAATCTCGACGAGGCGTCGCGCATGCGCCGGCCCCTGGCTCGAAAAGTGGAAAGCCGTGGCAGCAAAGAAACCAGCGTCCTGCAGCTCGGGAAGCGTGATCGCGGTCGTTGAAGTGGCTGGAGCATCCATCTCGCGTTACTCCACCAGCTCGATCGTTATGAGTCCGGCGCGCAGCGAATCGAGCAGCCACCGCGCCTCGCCCACTGCCAGGTTCGATAGCGAGGCAATGGGACGGGAAAGGCCCTCGACCGGCTCCGCATCGGGCAGGAGAACGGTGGTGCCGCCAAGTTCCGCCAGTCGGGCCCCAGGCCCGAACACGGCCCGCCGCGCTTCCCCGCGCTGGCTGAAAACAACTGCCGGCGCGAGCGGCGGCGCCTCGAACAACCAGCCAAAGAGATCAGGCACCAGGCCTTCGATACGATCGGCAAGTTGCCCATCAAGTGCGGAGCCGAATCCGGCCCGCGCTTCGCTCAGCAAAGACGTCAGATTCTTCGGCGCTAAAGCGGGCGGCGCGCCCGCCATGGCGGCGGCGGCGTCCTTGGCCCAGCGCGACGCGTACCATTTGCGGTTGGAGAAAACATAACCGCTGCAATTGAGTGCCGCGTCCATCGCGTCAAGCACGGCAGCAACAGCGTAGCTGACCGGAGCGCGTCGCTCGCCGGCGGCCATCGACAATCGCATTGCCGAGACGCTTTCGACGAAGCGCTGGAGAGCCTGCAACGCCCACGCTGCCGCGAGGTCGCGGAGATGGCCCTGGTTGGGCACCGTCAGCTCCACGGACACGCCATTGATCATGCGTTCCAGATATTTGCGTGCGATCGGTTGCGTGCGGTCCCAGGTGTTGAGGTCCGCAATGGCGCGCCCCGCGCCCCGCCGGGCGAGTTCGCTCAATGCGGCCAGTGAGCCTTCGCGCTCCAATTCACTGAAAGCCATGACTTCGCAGTGGTGCGAGCCAAGATAAATCTGCGTCGCCATACGGTTGGCGGCGAGAGGATCGCTCGTGACAGCGATGAGATCGATGTCGCTGGTGGGGGTAGCAAGGCCCTGCGTGAGCGAGCTCGTCAGCAGAATTTGGCCCGCGCCAGGATACTGGGTCAGCACTTTCTCGCGCAGGACATCTGCATCAAGGGAGCGCTTGGACAAAAAGGCCGCGGTATTCGCGCGAAGTAACTCCGCTCGCTGAAATTCCATAGGTACATTGAAATGGCGAATCCGCGGCCACATAGATAAAATATCCATACAATATGGTGGAGAAGTATTTGGATGCGAAATAATGCATCAGTATTACGGTTAATGCCTGAAACAAGGCGCCAGCTTTTCGCCGCCGTCAAGCTGAAATGATCGTGACAATTGTCGTACATCAAACGCGAAAAATGATTCAAAGTGGACGGTGTTTTGCCGACGTTTTACGTATTGCTATCGGCGCATTGCGCAGCTTAGGCTTATTGATGATTTGAAAAGCGCCGACGCTACAACTGATCATTTCAAATTGATAAATCGCGCAGCGCTTTTCGATTATGCAGTACATAAATTGCCATACGTAATCGCGGAACAACCATACAGTTCTGTGTGACGCTCAATATTATTTGCATATTTCTATACGTATCTATCAATCTAAATTGCATGCCAAACCCTGCGGTATGACCGCGCTCATGCGCGTGATTTTTTACGTCGCATTGGAGATGGACATCAAAAATGCCGTCGTACTCTGCGCCGCTTCGTCGGTCCTACCGACGTGGCGAGCCCGTATATGGGAATGGAATGTCGCTGCGCCGGGCACCCAAGACATTGGGGCTGCGCAAAAATCGCGGGCGGTCGCCGCAATGCATGTCAAATTGAACGGATTCATCGGTGAAATATACGCCAAGTATTATCATCCCGACCTTCGGCTGCAGGTCATCGCCCGAAACGCCCCCTTTTCCAGGTGCTCGCTATCGCGGCAACAATCGGCGCCTACGCGCCACGCACCAGCTTCCGGCGCTCCGGAAACTGGTTCGGGCCGGCGACGTGGCTCGTACGAAATCCTTGGTCGAGACCGCGATGACCTTGCGGCAAAAAAACGTGCGGCGGCTCACTGCCGCCTGACACTCAAGCGGCTGGTGCAACAGACGCTCCGGCAAGAATTTCAAAAGCAAAGAACTGTCTGGAGGGGTCCTTGAAAGTTGCTGTCATAGGCTGTGGTTATGTCGGTCTGGTCTCCGGCGCAGGTCTTGCGCATCTGGGCCATGATGTTCTCTGCATCGACAAGGACGCCGCGCGCGTCGCCGACCTCGAAGCAGGACGCCCGATCATCTACGAACCCGATCTGGATAACCTGATCGTCAAGGGTCGGAGGCAGGGGCGGCTGAAGTTTGGCCAGCTCGATTCCGCAACTCTGGGCGAGGCCGAGATCGTCCTGATTGCCGTCGGCACCCCGAGCCGACCCGACGGGGATGCCGATCTCGGCGACCTGTTCGCCGCCATCACCGAGATCGCGCCCCTGTTGCAGCCCGAAGCCCTGGTCATGCTCAAATCCACCGTGCCGGTTGGCTCGCAGGAGCGAGCCGCGGCGCTCATCGCTGGGCACCGCGGGTCAAACGATATTGCCGTCGTCTCCAATCCGGAATTTCTGCGCGAAGGGTCGGCCGTCGCCGATTTCCTCTCGCCCGAAAAGCTGGTGATCGGCGCTGCGCATCCTGTCGATTTCGAGCGCGTCGAGAAACTCTACGCGGCACTTGATCTGCCGCGCCACCGCATCCTGCGCACGACGCCGCGCTCCGCCGAGCTGGGCAAATACGCGAGCAACGCGTTCCTGGCCGTCAAACTCTCCTACGCCAATGAACTCGCCGATCTTTGCGCCCGGCTCGACGCCGATTTCGGCGACGTGGCTATCTCGATGGGCCTCGATAGTCGCATCGGCAAGCAGTTCCTCGCCTGCGGCCCTGGCTATGGCGGCTCATGCTTTCCCAAGGATACGCGCGCCCTCAGCCACATGGCAAAGAGCACGTCCCACGAGCTCAAGATACTCGAGGCCGCCATGGCGGTGAACGACGAGCGAGCCGGACGGATGATCGACCTCATCGAAGGCCTTCTGAGCCGACAGATGAAAGGCGCGACGATCGCCGTCCTCGGGCTCACCTTTAAGGCCAATACCGGCGATATTCGCGAGTCACCCGCCATGAGCGTGGTTCGCACCCTGCTGGACAGGTCGGCAAAAATCCGCGCTTACGATCCTGCCGGCATGCCCGCCGCAATGCGAGCGGAACCGCGCCTGATGCTGTGCGAGACGCCTTACGAAGCGGCTGCCAATGCCGACCTGGTCGTCGTCCTCACCGAATGGGAGGAGTTTACCGGCCTCGCCTTTGGTGAGCTGGCCCTCGGCATGGCGGGAGACACCGTTCTCGACCTGCGCAACATTCTGCCTGAAGCCCAGGTGGTCTCGGCAGGTTTGCGCTATCGCAGCCTCGGACGTGCTCCCGCGCCGACGCGCGCTCGCTTGACCAGCCGCGAATCTCGCCCTGAACTCGTCGCACAAGGAGCCTGGCAATGACCCGAGTTCTCGTCGCTGGAGGCGGTGGCTTTCTCGGCTCGCATCTCTGCGAGCGGCTGCTGCAGGAACCGCACCTGACCAAGGTCGTCTGCCTCGACAATTGGTGGACCGGTCGAAAGGCCAACATCCAGCACCTGCGCAACGATGCTCGCTTTGCCATCATCGATCACGACATCCGCGAGCCGCTTGCCCTCGATGTGGACTGGATTTTCAACCTCGCCTGCCCCGCCTCGCCGCCGCATTACCAAGCCGACCCGATCGGCACGACGCTGACATGCGTCGTCGGCACCAGAAATCTTCTCGAGCTGGCGCGCCAGCGCGGCGCTCGCTACGTCCAGGCCTCTACGTCCGAGATCTACGGCGACCCCGAGCAACATCCGCAGACTGAGGCCTACCTGGGCAACGTCAATCCGATCGGCCCGCGCGCCTGCTACGACGAAGGCAAGCGCTGCGCGGAATCCCTGGTCAGCGACTATCGGCGCCAGCACGGCGTCGATGCCCGCATCGCGCGCATCTTCAATACCTATGGTCCGCGCATGGATCGCCAGGATGGTCGCGTCGTGTCCAATTTCATCCTGCAGGCACTGGCCGGCGAACCGGTCACCGTGTTCGGCGACGGCAGCCAGACCCGCTCATTCTGCTATGTCTCCGACCTGATCGACGGGCTGCTGCGCCTCATGCAGGCCAGCGAGGCGCCCGAGCCGATCAACCTGGGCAACCCTGCCGAATTCACCGTCGGTGACCTGGCCGAAATCGTCACGGCGATGGTCGGCTCCACCTCCCCGGTCGTCTACCGGCCCTTGCCGACTGACGATCCGAGACGACGCCGGCCGGACATCTCGCGCGCCACCCAGCAACTGGATTGGCAACCGGGCATCGCCCTGGACGAGGGACTGGAGCGCACCATCGACTACTTCCGCGCCCAGCTCGCACACCAGCAGCCTACGCCCGCAGCGCCTGCGCTCGCTAGCTGACACTGGCGCGCCGTGCCCCCAAAGGGAGGCGGCGCAGCCGATCTTTACGAGGTTGCGTGTCAGGCGGCTTGGCCGCTACCGGGATCGATGATCGCCTTGACGATCGCTCGCGAGCGAACGGCCTCGAGGGCTTCGGCCACGCTGTCGAGGCCATAGATCTTTCCCACCATGTCTTCCCAGCGCGCCCGCCCGTCGCCGAGCGTGGGATTGTCCGCCAGTAGCTGTATGGCGAGATAGAAGTGGCGAAATTCGATACCCCAGACACCGCGTATCTCGATGTGCTTACGGTTGATGTGGAGATGCGGATTGAGACCCACTTCGCCGCTATCGGTATAGTGCCCGACAACGACATATCGACCACCGTCGCGCGTGAGCTGCAATCCGTCCTTGACCGCGGCCGGCACGCCGGTTGCTTCGATGCAGACATCGACGCCTCGGCCATCGGTGGCCGCGTTGACGACGTCGCGATGGCCGGCGGTCTCATCGACAAGCGCGGTCCGGTGAAAGCCGAAATGCTCCGCCATTTTGAGGCGCGTCGCGCTGGTATCGAGCATCACCACGGCGCGGGCGCCCATCAACCTGGCGGCGATGGCCGCACAGAGCCCGACAGGGCCTGCCCCTTGCACGCCGACCACGTCACCAAGCTTGATGTCGGCCCGTTCCACCGCGTGGATCGCAGTGGGCAAAGCGCATCCGGCCGCTATGAAGCGCAGCGCCGGCATACCGGCAGGGAGATGCACGATCTTGACGCCAGGCTTGAGGTAGATCTTCTCCGACCAGCCCCCGAGCAGGCCTTCGTCGCAGGAGCAGGTCACCCCGTAGACGCGGCGGCTCGGACACCGTGTGGGGGTCTTGGCCACCAGGCAATGCCAGCAATTGTTGCATGTCCCGAAGACATCGAGGAACGTGACCATGTCGCCCGGAAGAACGGGGCGACCATCGACCGAGCGGACCTCGCCGCCGGTCTGCTCGACCGTTCCGACCGAGATATGCCCAGGTATGATGGGGTAGGGCACGCCAGCCAGATCGCCATCGGCGAGATGGATGTCTGTGCCACAGACCTCGGCATAGGTAGTCTTGAGCAGAACCGCCCCTGGCTCCAGCGTCGGCTCATCGAAATGCTGCAGCCGTGTCGTCTGGTTCGGCGCGGGAAAGACTGCCGCTCTGATCATCGTCAAAGTCCATCGCAATGAGAGGTTACGACCAGAGCACCAGATTGCCGCCGGGCATCATCCCGATCGCCGATGTCGCGGTGATCCTCTCCCCGCGCGTGCTTTCGACCTCGTGGTAATTCTTCGTATTGAAGATGGCCAATTGCCCGACCTTCGGCCTCAGCGTGACCTTGGCTGATCCTTCGACCACGCTGTGATCAAACCCATAGCCACCCTCGCGGTGCTCCATGTCCTTGGGAAGCCACTGTCGTTCGTAGATATGGGTGTGGCCCGCTGTCCGGTCCGACAGCCGCAGATAGAGGTTCCAGGAAAGCTGCGCGGTGACGTCGCACACGCTCCAGTCCTCGTGCTCGATTGGGGCATAATCTATGTGCAGCAGCGTACCCCCCTCGATGCGCCTGACGAGACCGGCATAGTACGATCGCCCCGATGAATCCTTGGCCACATCCACCGGCAGGCCAGTATTGGCTCTGATCAGCTCGATCAGCCGCGACACCGGATCCCACGACTCGGCGAAGATTTTTTCCTGCACCGGGCGCTTCTTCTCGACATCGTCGAAGTAGGCATCATGCGATCTGGAATTGTACTCGAAGACTGTGGAGCCGATGCGCGTGATCCGCGGCTCAACACCGTCATAAGGGTCAAAGCCATGGATGCAGGCCTGCTGCGCCACGGCCTCGCACTCATCGCTCGTCGCGAAGTCATCGAGGCAGATGAGCGAGACTTCATTGTTGATCAGACCCAGCAACGTGTCCGAGTTGAGCGTCGAGACCACAGCTTGATCCCAGAGCTTCGTCTTTTGATGCACATTCATTTTCAAATACACCCGCATGGGGAAGCGTCGAGGTCAAAACCCCGCAACGCCCCGACCAACAATGATTTCTTTGGCGTGCATCGGCGTGCCGCCACTATCTGCGTTTCATCTCGCTTGTGTGCCCTGAGGGCCGGTCGGAGCCGGGCTCACCACAAGGCAAAACGGCCCCGTCGAGGCGGCCTCCGCAAAATTCACTACTTCAAGAAATTTGAATAAACAATTCAATATGGAGTATTATAGCGATATATACTGCCAGTAGGTCATCGTTGCGTGGCGTCGTCAAGTGTTTGCAAAAATAGATGCGAACGAAATTTTGCATTAAATTGCTGACTAGCCACGCGACGCCCGACGTGCTGCAAGTGTTCCGTGTATTTCTCGATAGATATCAAATTTAACAATTGAATTCATAGTCAAACTTGATTGCTGCGTTTGGCATCGAAATCGAGTGCTGCGGCCTCGATAGGCCGATGTCGACATAGATCGCTTCAATATTTCCGAACGCTTGGACTCTGCCGAGACCGGCGGGCTTGAAAGCGTTGGTGGTTCCCATTCCTGCGGTCGATACGGCCGCCCATGCCGATTGGGACAGTGTCATTGGGAGAGCTAATTTGAGCGCGCGCATTGCAGACGGCGGAATGCTTGAGGAGCAGGATGGCGACCGGTTCAATCGCTACCTCATCGATCCTGACTACCGCAGGGCCATACTGGACGTTGCGGATGCAATCTTGGAGGGCCGGAAACCGGTCGAGGCCGCCATGCGGTTCGGCATCGGCGATCCTGTCCTCACATCCCTGGCCGAACAGATGGCGCGCGGACGGCAGCGCCTGCTGACGGTTGCCGAGCCGCATGCGCTGGGAGTGGTGTTTTCCATGTGGCGCGAAGCCCGCCGCCTCGAGCCCTACTCGGCGAGCAATCCGACCGGCGAAGATTGCCTCAGCCACAAGCTGCAGTCCCTGGCCTGGCTCTGTGCCGGAACGAAGGTGTCGTTCACGATCTACGCCATCGACGACGATTGCCCCGAGGACAGCTATGCCCACGCTTTGGCGGCCGCGCAGCGCCATCCTCTTGGCCACCACGTGAAGCTGGCCCGGCTGACCGACGGCTTCCCCTATGCCCGCCTGCCGCTCAGCCATCTCGAACGGATCGAGGATTCGGCCAAGGGCGGGGGCATCGCGCTGGGCCTACTGATGGCACTCGATGACGGCACCGATCTCGTCTGCCACACCGATTGCGACAACTCGGTGCATCTCGGCCAACTCGGCAACCTGATCGCCCCGCTGATCCTCGATGACGCGCAGGTGGTCTTCGGCGACAGGTTCCACGAGGGTTCCACCATGTTCTGGCATCCCGGCCGGACCACCCATACGCCAAGCGCAATGACACTGGTGCACCTGCGGCGCATGCTGCCGCACTTCAAGACACCCCTCAAGGACATGACCCAGCCCTTCAAGGGCTACCGCGCCGACTACCTGCGCAGCATCGTCGAGCGCATGCGCAACTTCGACTTCACCTTCGACGTCGATCTATCCATGGCCCTGGTCAAGGACGGCGTCGTGCCTACGGTGTGCGACTACACCTTCCTCGATTCCTTCCTCGAGTCGTCCTGGCACCAGATGGGCAATCACAACGTGCAGTTCCAGCGCGTCAAAGGCCTGCTGCGGGCCATCCGCACGCATGGCCTGCCGCATGACGAAGAATTGGCGACCGTCATCGATACGCTGATCACCACACCGGCCGATGTAGCCAAGATCTTCGAGACGCCGCCACCGCCGCAATTGCGCGACGCCCCGCAGAGCGAGCTGGGCAAGCCGACGCTGATGTCGGCCCGCGAAATGGGCGAATGGTTCCGCTCAATCGGCCTCTCCTGAGCCGGCGGGCAGATCAAGCGGTCACCCAACGGATGGCCGCTTGATCTGGCAAACTGCGCTTCAGTCCACCGTTTCCAGCATCAGCGCCTTGGCTGTGTGCATCCGGTTTTCCGCCTGCTCGAACACCCGGCTCTGCCGACCGTGGAAGACGTCGTCATCTACTTCGAGGATTTCCGGATATTTCCGCGCGACCTCGGTTTCCAGGTCATGGAACGCCGGCAGGCAGTGCATGAAAATGGTGCCCGGATTGCCCGTCATGCCCATCATCCGGGACGTGACGCGATAGGGCCGGAGCAGCTCGATACGCTCCTCGATCTTGCTGTCCTCGCCCATGGAGGCCCAGACGTCGGTATAGATCACGGCGGCTTCACTGACGCCTTCCTCGACACTCTCGGTCGCCACGATCGAGCCCCGGCGCTCCGGCGTGCTCGCCAGGATGCTGTCCATCAGCTCCTGTGAGGGATGCAGCGCCTTGGGGCTGACGATCCGCAAATGGTAGCCCATCTTCAACGCGCCGATGATCAGCGATGTCGCCATGTTGTTGCGGCCATCGCCAACATAGGCAACCTTGAGCCCTGAGACCTCGCCGAACTCTTCCTGGAAGGTCATGACGTCTGCCATCAATTGCGTCGGGTGATGGTCGTCGGTCAGCCCGTTCCACACCGGCACGCCGGAATGATCGGCCAGTTCCTGCGCCACGGAATGCGAGAACCCGCGAAACACGACGCCGTCGAAGATTCCCCCGATGAGCCGCGCCAGGTCCTTGACGCTTTCCTTGTAGCCGAAGCGGATGTTTTCGGCGGGGAAGAATTGCAGATGCGCTCCTTCGTCATTGCTGGCGACCACGAAGGCCGTGCTGGTTCGCCCCGATGGCTTGAGGAATATCCCGCAGATATTGCGATGCTGCAGCCCGCCAGTGAACACGCGCGCCTTCTTGAGCCGCTTGCATTCGCTGCCGCGCGCCAGGATCTGGCGCAGCTCCTCATGGTTGAACTCATTGAGCGTCAGCAGGCTGCGCCCCCTCAGGTCGAAATGTCTATCAAGCACGAAACTCTCTCCGCTTTCACACCGATGCATACGCCACGCAGAACGGCCGGCTGCGCAGGTCCATCATCGACTGATGTCCTGCTCGAGCCGGCCGAACACCGCCTCTAATTGTCCAAACCAGCCGGTTTCGCGCAGCCAGCGACGGCAACGCGCGTTCAACCCACCTGGTGTTTCATGCGCCACGATCAGCGTCTCTGCCGGCTGCCCCTCGGCCGCCTCACTGGCGCGGAGGAGTCCGGCGACCATCAAGTTCACGAACTTATGGGCGTCGGTCGCTCGCAGGCCTCGCGCGATCAGTTGGCCGGCTATGGTGTTGTGCATTTCGAGCCACGTCGACATGAACCCGGCTGCCGTGAATATCGCGTCGAAATGCGCCTCCTGCTCCATGCTGACCACCGGGCCAAGAGGAGCAAGCAAGGCAGACACGGTCGCGTTGTGGGGGAAGATGACGAGGGGGGCCGGACCGGTCGCAATTGCCGGCGTCGAAAAGAGCCGCACTGCCACCGCATCCCCCACCATCGCGCTGACGCGAGCGAGCGGCGCCGCCGCCAGCAGGCTGACCACGATCTGACCCGCACGAAAGCCCAGGCCGTCCATGGCGCTGGAAAAGTCCTGCGGCCGCATGCCGAGGAAAACAACCTCCGCGCCCGCCACCACGTCATGATTGCTGGCCGCTTGCCTTACCATCTCGAACCGGCTTGCCAGGGCCTCGCCGCGCGCTTGCGATCGAGGCGACAGCAGAATGTGCGGCGCGGGAGACAGGTGCTGCTCGAAAGCTTCCACCAGCGCGGCCGCGAGCGTGCCAGTGCCGACAAAGCCCAAACTCGCCGGAGAAATGCCGACGCCTGCCGCTGCCAATTCCACGCCCCCCGAGGACCGCTCCCGAACCTGGTTCACGGAGCGATCGAGCAGTCTAAATATCTATCGCCGGTAGCAAAAATGACATTGCCAGCTCGGCCTTTACGATTTTTGATGTGGTCATTTCAGGCTTCTGTCCGCTCGAAACAACTACAGACGATCAATAACTCGTCGGAGATACAAATACAAAACAACCACCTCAAAAGCCATCGTCGCAAATGCAAAGCATTTCGATAAAATACGCTATTCTGAGATCGTAGCTCGGCAGCGATATGTTCACAAGCACACCGGGTCGCGACCACCGTATCGCCACCAGCGATATCCCGTCGCCAAAAGTTGCTCTGCACCAGTCCAGCAGTGCCTATGCGTTACGTGTACCGCACTTCACACCAGCTCCATCTCCCAACCCTTGACGATGGCTGTCGGAAAATGGAGGAATGGCGTCGAGATCGCCACGAGGCTCGGCTTCACGGCGCACTTCTTCTGCCAGGAAATCCTTCCGCCAGATGCCCAAAAATCGGGTCCCACGCCAATCGACTAAAGGAATTTAGGGTCTCGGCCGCCTCGCCTGGACCTGCTGGTAGCGTCGCTCAACGAGCACAAGCTGGAGCCCAATATGCCGTCTCGAATGTGGCAGCCTCGCTGGACGTTCTTTCGACTTTGGCGGTGGCTGGGCTCGCGTTGGTGGGCGGTCGCGCTCATGCCGCTCGGGGATCTGCTTGCCTTGGGGACAATGACGGTAATTCCTCTCGTCATTGCCCAGGCGATCGATGGCCCCATCACTCACGGCGACTATGACGGGATCTGGTTCTATGTGGGCGTGTTGCTGGCCCTGACCGTCGCCCAGACGGTCTTTTTTGGTCTGCGATTCTTTCCCATTCCGGCGATTATCGACGCGGAAATGGCCATTCGCCGGGACCTGTTTGCCCATGTTCAACGCCTGTCGGTTCTCCACCACAGTCGCCACGGATCTGGAGATTTGCTCTCGCGGTTGATCGGGGACGTCACGCAGGTCTCAAATTTCGTCCACAACCTGCTGCCCTGGACGATATCGACTGCGGTGACGCTGATCATCACTACGGTCTTGCTCGTCGCGATCCATCCGCTCCTCGGGAGCGTCGTGGTGCTGGCGCTCGTACCACTTGCCGTTGCTAGCAACCTGTTCCAGAAGCATTTCTACAAGGCGGCCCAGGCGGCGCGCGAAGGCGCCGCAGCCGTCGCCACGGCAGCAGAAGAGTCGGCGGTGGCGGTCAGGATACTCAAATCCTTTGGCGGCGGCCGCTTTGCTTCGCAGCGCTTTCGCACCGCGGCCGAGCGCTCGCGCGACGCGGAGCTGACCCAGATCCGCTTCAAGGCCTGGTTTAACGCCTTCATGACCGGCTACCCGATGGTCATTTTGGCGTTGGTTGTCGTCGGCGGCGGCTATGCGGTGGCGCAGAAGTCATTGTCTGTCGGCACGTTTGTAGCGTTCACCGCCTTCTACTTTCGCATCCTCGCGCCTGTAGCCCAGTTCGGGCAGCTCCTGTTCTTCTACCAGGTCTCAAAGAACGCTTTGGTGCGCATCTCGGGTCTCTTCGATACGCCGCTGCAGATTGCTAGCCCGGCGCAGCCAAAGGCGCTGCCGTCCGCCGTGCCCCTGGATCTGCGTTTTGAGCAGGTCCATTTCTCCTACAATGACGACGCAACCGAGACGCTTAGGGGCGTCGACCTGCACCTCCCCGCCGGCGAAACGCTGGCCCTGGTCGGCGCCACCGGCTCGGGCAAGAGCGCAATTGCTGCGCTGGCCGCGCGCCTGATGGATCCGACTGCCGGCCGCGTGAGCCTGGGTGGTGTCGACCTGCGCGAACTCGACCTCGCCCAGCTCCGCAACGCCGTTGGCGTGGCATTCGAAGACGGACTTCTGTTTTCCGGCAGCATCCGGGACAACCTGGTGTTCGGGCGCAGCAATATCGAACAGCGCGACATCGAGCAGGCTCTGCTCGTCACGCAATCGGATTTCGTCATGCGCCTTCCCGAGGGGCTCGCGACGGTGTTGGGCGAACGCGGGCTCAGCCTGTCGGGCGGGCAACGTCAACGTCTCGCCCTGGCCCGGGCCCTGCTCGGAAGACCGCGCCTCCTCATTCTCGACGACCCGACTTCGGCGCTTGATCTCAACACGGAAACTGCTCTGAACCGGGACCTTCGCGACGCCTTTGGCCATATCACGACGCTGATTGTCGCGCGGCGACCATCCACGGCCATCTTGGCCGACCGGGTAGCCCTGCTTGAGGACGGCCGGATCCTTGCCGTGGGCACACACCAGGAGCTGCTGGCAAGCTCGGCTGCCTACAGGCGAGTGCTTGTCGCCACCCCCGATGAACCTGAATTGGTAGCGGAGGCAGGCCAATGAGCGCCTCTGACCGCAACCGCAGTTCAAGTGCCCCTGCCTGGCGTCTCTTGCGCCGTCTGATGCAGCCCTATGCATGGCGGCTCAGGCTGGCCGCCTTCCTTGCTGTGGTCCAGACAGCGCTCGTTTCGGCCGCACCAGCGCTGGTGGGCCTCGCGATAAGCCTGGGCCTGCCGGCAGCCTACGCAGCCAATTATGGGCCACTGTCCTTGATCGGCGCCGCCATTATCGCCATCGCGCTGGGCACGGCTGTTCTCAGTTATTTCTGGCGCAAGGAAATGGGCAGCGTAAGCCAGTTCATCCTGTTCGACCTCAGGACCGAGCTCTTCTCAAAGTTCCAGCATCTGTCGGTTGCGTCGCACGAACGCATCGGCTCGGGTCGGGTCGTCAATCATCTCACCACCGACATAGACTCCGTCAGGTCCCTCTTCGCCGACACATTGGGTTTCCTGACCCAGGCAATATTCGGCATCGTCATCACGCTGGCGATGATGCTGGTTCTTGACGCCTATCTGGCTTCTGTCTTCGCGCTGATCCTGCTGCCGGCCGCCGCCATTCTCTACTGGTCGATGCATCGGGTTTCCGGCGGTTTTGCCCGCTACCGGGTGGCGATCGCCGATGCGACCAACCACGCGGTCGAAACGATCCATGGCATCCACACGGTGCATGCCTACGGGCGCGCGGGCCACCACGACGAATTGTTCGCCACGCCCGTGGAAGAGGCGCGGGTGGTCATGCGCAACATCCAGATCGTCCGCAGTGTTGCCACGACGCTCGTCATGGGGCTTTTCAGCTTTGCTGTCGTTTTGCTCGTGGCTTTTGGCGGCTTCGCCGTGTCGTCGGCCAGCCTGGATGTTGGCACCCTCGCCGCCTTCATTCTCTATTCCGCGCAGCTGATGTGGCCGATCATCGGCATATCCTACACCCTTGACTCGGTGCAGACGGCGAGCGCCGCCCTCGCCAGGCTTGCCGAGGTCATCGAGACGAAGCCGGACGTCCCGGCGCCGACTGTCCCCGCTTCCCTCCCAGATCCCTCGCGGGGGAATGTGACCTTCGAGGGTGTGTCCTTCGGCTACGGCGCGGCGGCGGTGCTCGAAACTCCCGAACGGCCGCAACCCACCGGCAACGACGTGCCAAAGCCCGGCAATGCGGGCGCCGCCCCCACCAATCACGCCATCCATGAAATGGACCTCCAGCTCAGGCAAGGCGAAGTGGTGGCGATGCTGGGAGCCACGGGCGCCGGCAAATCGACGATCGCCAAGCTGATCGCCCGGTTCTACGATCCGAGCGCGGGCCGCATTTTGCTCGATGGAATTGATCTCCGCGACCTGCTCGAAACCGACCTGCGACGCGCCGTCATCATGATCACGCAGGAGGGTTTTTTGTTCTCCGGGACGATTGCCGACAATATTCGCGTCGGCCGCCCCGAAGCATCCGATGACGAGGTCGAGACCGCAGCAAGCGCGGTGGGCCTCGATACCTTCGTCAACACCCTGCCCGATGGCTATCGCACCGATGTGCAACAGCGCGGCACCCGGCTCTCGGCCGGTCACAGGCAACTCATAGCCTTTGCGCGCGCCCTTCTGGCAAACCCAGCCGTACTCATCCTCGATGAGGCGACCGCCGCGCTCGACATCCCCACGGAACGCAGCATCCAGAACGCGCTCCGCAAGGTTCTAGCCGGCCGCACCGCGCTAGTGATCGCGCATCGTCTTACGACCGTCCAGATCGCCGACCGCCTCCTGGTGGTGAACGGCGGACGCATCGTCGAAGAAGGCACGCCTGACGAACTTGTAGCGCGCAACAGCCCGGAATTCGCGGCCCTATACCGCGACGGCCGTGGCGAAGGCGCGGAGGCCGTAGCTCGCTGAACATTTGTCGGCATTCGCACCTGCGGATGCCCGAGTGCCGACCATCAAGCAGCACTAGTTTGGCGGGAACGCATACGGCGATCGAAGCGAGTGTGGCTTGCTGCCCCTGCTTCCCCCAACCCTGTCGAGCAATTCCAACTGCGTCTCGCCGACCTTGAGCGCCGGCGTCGTGAGGTGCACCACTTTCAATGGCTCATACGGCCAGTTGCGCTCGCACAGCTTGCCACTGGCGCTGTCGAGGAGCGGCAGCGCCATGTGACAGGTCCAGTTGAACGTCGCGGGCAGGAAGTTGGTCCGGATATTCGACTGTCGTATTGCGGCATTCAGGGCCGTCTGATCCACCAGCATGTCGCTCTTCCGACGAGCCGGCTCCAGCAGGTTCTGCTCGAGCTTGCCCATCATCTCTTCCAGGATACTCTCCCACTCGGACCAGATTGTCGAATTGGCCCGAGCACAAAATACCCCGCCATTGATCATCGGATACATGGCCATGCGCGCGGCGATGTCCTGGTCGACAAAGCGCGCGAAAATACGCCCCCAACTTTCGACAAACGACCGTCGTCCGGCGGTACCTTCAAAGAGAAGCGGATCGGCCAGGTTCGTGTCGTAGTAATTCGCGTAGTTCCTGTCCGCCTCGACGCAACAGACAAATTCGTGCGTCCTCGCCGCCTCCACATAGCCGTCAAATGCACTTCTATCCTGAATCCAGGCATCCGCATCGACCCACCAGATATAGTCCGTATCGGGAAGCAGTGAGGGGAGATACGGCCGCAGGGTCATGGCTCGAAAATGATCGGGCACACCAGGAACGGCAATCTTGTAAGCGGGCGCAGATTTGACAGTAACACCCTGACGCTCCAGAGCCTCAACCGTCTGCGGATGAAGACCGCAATCAAAAACGACGATCTTGGCAACCTTGTCCAAACCGTGGGCGAAAATCGAGCCCAGGCAACCCCACAGGAAAGGCTTGTATCCCTCATCCGAGGCAGCAACAATTGTAACACGCTCGTCAAATACTGGCAAAATTCCCCCATTTCCTGAGAGAAGACCAGGGCACCGTCAGCGGCCTGGACTTGTCCCGATCGAAAGCAATTTCCAACAAAGAAATCCTGGTCGACGCCGCGCGGTCATCTCCTCATGCCCGCGGATTTCCGGGGAGCATGGTGGCATCAAAGATTGTGCCGATCAACGCTGCGCCATCCCCCGGCGGAGCGGGCGCTACGGGACATGGTGTCGGAACGAGCTGCGGGAAGCGCCGCCTTCAGACCACGATATTGTCGATGAGCCGTGTCGTCCCGAGATAAGCCGCCACTGCGAAGAGGGCGCCGTCCGCCGCAATCGTTTCGATGGCCGCCAGACTTTGCGGATGGCGGACGTCCCAATATTGCACGGTGAAGCGGGGATCGCGGCCCAGCACGGCCCGGCCTATTGCCGCCAGAGTCTTGGCGTCGCGTTCGCCTGCGGTGAAGGCCGCTTTCGCTGCTTGCAGGCTGGCATGGATCAAGGGCGCTGCCGCCCGATCTTCCGGGCTCAGATAAACGTTGCGCGAACTCAGCGCCAATCCGTCCGCCTCCCGCACAATCGGTCCGCGGACCATCTCGACGGGTACGGCAAGGTCGCGCACCATCCGTTCGAGCACGGCGCATTGCTGCGCGTCCTTCTGGCCGAACACGGCAAGATCGGGCTGCACGATGTTAAAGAGCTTGAGCACGACAGTGGTCACGCCGCGAAAATGCCCCGGCCGCACGGCGCCGCACATCGGACCGGAGACGCTCTCCTCGGTCACGAAGGTCGAGGCGCCCTCGGGATAGAGATCGGCCACGCCGGGCAGGAACAGCGCGTCGACACCGGCGGCCTCAAGCAGGGCCAGGTCCTTCTCGATCGGCCGCGGATATTTCGCCAGGTCCTCGTTGGGGCCGAACTGCAGCGGATTGACGAAAATGCTGGCAATGGTCACGTCGGCCCGGCTTTTCGCCAGTTCCATCAGGCTGATATGGCCGGCATGCAGCGCGCCCATAGTCGGCACGAAACCGAGTTTCTGCCCCGCCGGCAAGGCACGACGCCAGGCCCGAGCCTCGGCCACCGTCCGCAACACGATAGTCATACGATCAAATCCCACAGGCGCCGCGCCAGGTCGGCCTTACTCATGACAGGCAGGCTGACCGCATCGCTGCCGCGACGCAGCAGCGTGCCGGCATTGGTGGGCACCGAGAAACCGGTCTGACTGGTCTCACCGACCCGTGCCACGGGATTGGCGAAGAGGAAATCGAGCCCCTTGCTTTCAAGCTTGCCCCGACCATTGGCCTCGACATTGTCGGTTTCTGCCGCAAAGCCGAGGAACCACTGCTCGGTCGCCGCCGCCCGCAACGAACCCAGCACATCGACCGAGGGGATCATGTCCAGCACCGTGGCTTCCGCCGCGCGCTTGAGCTTGCCTGCGGCGGAATTGGCCACGCGATAATCGAGCACGGCCGCCGTCGCTATGACGCCATTGACCTCGGGCAGGAAATTGAGCGCCGCAGCGGCCATCTCTTCAGCGGTCCGCACTTCGACCAGCGTCAGCCGGTCGGCGCTGCCCTTGGGCGCCACGGGGCGGACCACGCCCTTGTCGACGCCGAGCACATAGCGCACTTCGGCGCCGCGCCGCAGCGCTTCCTCGGCCATCGCCGCGCCCATGCGGCCGGTCGAATGATTGGTGATGTAGCGCACCGCGTCGATCGCGCTCGTCGTCGGCCCCGCCGTGATCAGCACCTTGGTGCCCGAGAGGTCTCCGGCCGGCACGACAAGCGCCACCTCGATCGCCTCGACAATGGTCAAAACCGGCGCCAGCTTGCCGACCCCGACCTCGCCGCAGGCCAACGTACCCGCCGCCGGATCGATCACCGCCGCGCCCCGGCTGACCAGAGTCGTGAGGTTCTGCTGCGTCGCCGGATGCTCCCACATTACCGTATTCATCGCCGGCGCGATCAACATCGGTGCTCTGGTCGCCAGCGCTACCGTGGTCAGCAAGTCATCGGCCAGCCCGAGCGCCAGCTTGGCCAGCACATTGGCCGTGGCCGGCGCCACGACGAAGACATCGGCCCAGCGCGCCAGGTCGATATGCTCGGTGCCCGATACATCGGCCCCGAACAGCGCCGATTTGACCGGCCGTCCGCTCAACGTCTCCAGCACCAGTGGTGTCACGAACTGCGCGGCGCTTTCGCTCAGGATGCACTGTACCTGATGCCCGCGCTTGCCGAGTTCCGAGACCACGTCGGCGATCTTGTAGGCCGAGATGCTGCCGGTGACGGCGATGAGGATGTTGCTAGCCATTCAACTGCCCATAGCGGTAGAGGCCCAGAAGCGTCAGGTCCGGCTCCATGCGGAACCGTTCGGAGAGACGGATGAGCCTCGTGCAGCCGCCCGTCGCGATCAGCGTCGCCTCGGCAAAGCCGGCATCGCGCAGCAGCCTGTCGGCCATGCCCTCGATCAGCGCCTCATAACCCTGGAGCACGCCACTCTGGATTTGCAGCTCGGTGGTGTTGCCCACCGCGCTGTCCGGCCGGGTCAGCTCCACCGAAAAGAGCTTCGCCGCCCGCGCCTGCAAGGCCCGCCAGCTCGTATCGAGGCCCGGAACGATGGCGCCGCCAATATAGGCCCGGCGATGATCGACCAGGCAGAACGTGGTGGCCGTTCCCGCGTCGACGATCAACATCGGCGTCTGCACCAGGCTCAGCGCGCCCGCGACATTGCAGAGACGGTCGGCGCCCAATTGCTCGGGATGCGGCAGGTCGAGCTCGAAATCCCGCTTCAGCCGCGCATTGATCGAGAGTACCCGCACGGCACCGCAAGCCTTAGTGACCGTGGCTTCGAGCGCCGGCACCACGGTCGAGAGAATGGCCCGATCGGCCATCTCCCAAACATTCCGACCCAGCGCATCGCTGAACAGTTGGCGCAACTGCACGCGATATTCATCGGCCGTGCATTGCGGGTCGGTGCGGAACCGCACCTCGGCGATCCGCTGGCCATCGGGCTGGAACAGGCCCGCGACGGTGTGGGTATTGCCGATATCGAGCAGCAGCCAGTGTTCAGCCAACGGCCGGCTCCTTCGCCTTTGCGGTTGGTTGCGCCTTGACCTCGGCGACATAGTCGCCGACGGCCTGGCGGATGACGCTGGCAATATCGGCCTTGGGCTTGGCAAAGCCCGGCACCGGCCGCACATTGAGCCCGATCAGGTCGTTGATGACGAGCACCTGCCCCGCACAATCCGGGCCTGAACCTATGCCGATCGTGGGTATGTCGAGGATCCGGGTGATCTCGGCCGCCACCTCGGGCACGATGAATTCGAGCACGATGGCAAAGGCCCCGGCCTTCTGCAATTCGCGCGCTGCGGCGATCAATTCCTGCGCCGCCGGCGCGTCCTTGCCGTGCCGGTAGTAGCCGCCGAGCTGATGCACCGCCTGCGGTGTCAGCCCGATATGGCCCATCACGGGAATGCCCTGTTGCACCAGCCGCGCCACCGTCGGCGCCGCCGCGCCGCCGCCCTCGATCTTGACCGCCTGGCAGCCGGTTTGCTGCAACACGGCGATGGCGCAGCCCAGCGCCGTTTCGGGATAGGTTCGCGTGCCGAACGGCAGGTCGCACACCACCAGCGCGCGCTCGGTACCACGATAGACCGCACTGGCATGGTGGATCATGTCGTCCAGCGTCACCGGCAACGTGGTCTCATACCCCAGGACCACATTGCCCAGGCTGTCCCCGACCAGGATTATCTCGACACCGGACTGGTCCACCAGCCCGGCCGTGACATAGTCATAGGCGGTCAGCATGGCTATCTTTTCGCCCTTCTGACGCATCGCGTGGATATCGCGCGTCGTCAGGCGTTTTTTCTCTATCGTCGCGGACACCGGCCCTCCTTTGACCCTTGTGCATCCCGAGCGGAATTGGCCGGCCCTGTCATGAGTGCCGAGGCCGTTTCGCGCAAGTCTCAAATAGTCCTATGCCGGCCGGAAGCAACGAATTGAGGCCCTGCGGTCAACGCATGGCCCGGCGCACGAGCTTGCCGAGCGTTGCATGATCGATCTTGGACTGGTGCCGCCTGTCCATCGGCATCTGGGCGACCGGTATGACCGCATCGACACCAATGCCCGCCGCCGCCTTTGTCCACGCGCCAAGCTGGTCCTGCTCCCCTTCGATCGCCAGCACCGGCCTGCCATCGACGGGAACGAGCGCTGTCCGTCTCACCCCGGCCCACAGTCGCGCGGGCGCCTCAACTTCGAACGGATAGACCTCGCCGCACCGGCCCGCCAAGCGCCCGCGGAGCCAGAGCAGCCCGTCGTCCAGGCGACCGGCATCGCCCGTGCGGTGCCAGACCCGCCCGTCCAGAACGGTCTTGTTATCGGCGTCGCCGATGCCACCGAGATAGCTCTTGTTGACATGCTCACCGGTCACGATGATTTCGTGGTCAACCAGACGGATATCGACCGCCTCGATCGGCCGACCGGCTAGAAGGCCCGCGCCGGTTTCCATGGCGCGCCACTGCTCGGCTGAAATGGCGCTGGCGCTTTGCCAGGCGATCGGCTCAGCCTCGGTCGAGCCATAAACCGAGATAATGTCGGCTCCTTCAGGCATGATCCGCTGCAACCGCCGGAGCAGATCCGGAAACACCGGCCCGCCCCCGGTCAGCAGCGCCTGCAGCGGCAGGTGCGCGGTGCGCGCCAGAACCTCGCCGATCGAGGGCGGCACCAGTGCGCGGGTAATCCGATGCGCTTTCAGCAGACGGAGGATCGCCTCGGGGTCGGCGCCACCAGGGTCGCGCAGGCGCCAGTTGGGCAGCACCGAGGTGGTGCCGCGCGCCAGATTGGCGAGGACGAAAACCGGAAAAGCCACGAGATCGACCTCGTCATCGCGCCCGGGCGCGATCAGCGGATCGAGCGCCGCATCCTGCGCGGCAAGGAAGCCATGGCTGCGCGCGATGGCCTTGGGCTTGCCCGTCGACCCGCTGGTGAACGACAGCAGCGCCGCATCATCCCCGGTCGCGGCAACCAGCCGATCGCCCGGCGTATCGGCGTCGAGCCCTAGATGGAGACCAACCGTCCAAAGCTGGGGCACGAGCACTCGCACCAGCCCGTAGACCCCCGCCGTGAGCAGCGCCCGCGGCTGGGTCATCCGCACGGCATGGCGCAGGCCCGCAAGGCCCAAAGCCGGCTCAGGAAAGACGATGGTGCAACCCAGCCGCCAGAGGCCCGCAATCGCCGCATAGAGATCGATACCAACGGGCATCGCCAATAGCACCCGGTCGCCCGCCCGCAATCCGGCGCGATGCCAGCCCTCTGCCAGTGCGCCCGATTGCCGGGCCAGCTCGGCAAAGCTGGTGCTCCGCCCCTCGCCGTCGATGATGGCGGTGCGATCGCCGCGTCGCCCTGCCGTCTCGATGAAGGAAGCGATGAGGTTCATCCGACTAGAGCCTGCGCCCCATCAGGGCATAGCGCCGGAACACCCTTGCATTGTGCCGGGCCGAGCGTTCCTTGGAAATATTGGTCTCGTGCATCAGCGCGTGGATGACCTCCTCATGCCCCATGGCCAGGGCGCGGCGGTGGTACTCATCCGCCAGAAGATGCCCGACACCACGCAACCCGCTGGCATAAGTCTTGAGCACCGCGGCCGGCTTCTCCCGCGCCAGCCGATCCGGATAGCCGAACAGAAACCCGACAAGGTCGCCCGTCGCGGCATGCGCGAACAGGATGTGTCGCGGATCAAGCATGGGCAGGATCGGCCGATAGAGCGCGAGAAACGCCTCGATCCCGATCGGCTTGAAGAAGTGGTTGCCGGCAAAGGCATTACCAGACAGCGCGAAGAGCCGGCTGATCAACTGTTCGGCGCCAGTGCCATCCCAGGCCGTGACGGTGACGCCGGGCATGCTCACCGGCTCGGCGCCCAGCGTGTCGACCAGGCGTGCACGCGACGACACATAGCGCGAGATCGGCTCGAACCCGGCACCCAGCAGCGCCGCGTGATCATGGGCGCCACTCTGCGGCTCGAGCGCGAAAGCCGGCGAACCATCGGAGTCGATAATGGTGCGATAGCTGTGCCAGGTGTCGCCATCCATCGGCCCCAGCACGGCGCCAAAGCCCTCGGCCCGCAGCGTGTCGATAACCTCCGTGAGCAGGTTCGCGGCCCCGTCTAGGTCATCGAAGCCGAGTCCGCCAATGGCGGCGCAGCGCAGGCCGTCCCAGGAAGGGGCATCGCGGTAGAGGCGCAAGGCGGCGCCGGGCCGGCTGATCAGTTGCGGTTCGGTCATGGCAACACAACTCCACGAAGGCACAGGGCGAGCGGCACGATCATGGCCATGGCAAAGATGCGGAGGCTCCGGCGCCGGTCGAACCAGGCAGGCCGCCAAAGCGGCAGCGCCACCGCGACGCAGAGCGACACCGCCACCTCGAGCACGCTGGGCATGAACCATTTCGAATAGGGCAGATTGGTCTCAGCCACCCACAAGGTAATGGCGGCCGCGACGACCATCGATGGCACCAGCAGCAGGCGCCAGTAGCCAACCAGCACCAGCACGAAAAAGCCCAAGGCCGCGCCGGCAAAGGTGAGGTTGAAAAGGCTGATCACCGAGCGGTTGGCGGCGTCGCCCACGAACATCCAGAACAGCGACACCATCGCCGCCACGAACAGCAGGTCGAATTCGGCCCGCTTGCTGTGGCACGGGCGCACGCTGCGCGCCGCCAGATGGGCAACAATGGCCAGCACCGGCAGGATGACGTTGTGCAGCGAAACGATCGAGAGAATGAGAAAGAGCAGGATCGCGCAGGCCCGCGCTGCCTGCTGCGGCAGCCGCAGCACATGGGCCACGGCAAGCACGGCGCCGAGGAACAGCAGGAACACCGCGGCGCTGGCAGCCAGTTCTGCCGGGCTGCTGCCGAGATAGCGGGCCAGCAACAGGAAGGCGCCAACGGGCACGAAGAGATTGTCGAGCCCGCGCCAGGAATCCACTTCGACCAGCGCGCAGAAGGCGGCGATCAGCATTGAGATCAGCACGAGGTTGAGCGGCGCCGCGTCCGTCATCAGCACGAGGACGATGAGACTGGCGAGCCAGGTGACGACGAAAAAGACGACCACCCCCTCCATGCTCTTGGCGCCGCCCTCGACCTTGAACCGCGCCCGCCCATAGGCCGTGCCGATCAGGGCCGCTGCGGTATCGGACAGGGTGATGACGAGGATGGGCAGCACATAGAGCACCGGCTGCTCCTCGGCGCGGAGAAAGGTGATGGCGATAGCCAGCGCCAGGTACACCTCGCCATAGGATTGGCGCTGCACCCCATGCAGCGCCGCCCCCAGCCCGCCAAGCAGCCCGATGCGAATGGCGAACATCAGCGGAATGGCGATGGCCAGCAAAACCAGCACCGGCAGCGGATTGGAAAACAGCAGCGGAAACGTCAGCGCCAGGCCGCCCGTGCCGACATGCACCAGCTTGCGGCTGACCTCCGGATTCCAGCCGAAGCGCTGCCCCAGCCAACGGACCAACAGCATCAAGGCCGGAATGGCCAGCAGGATCGCCGCGATGATGAAACCGTCGGCTGGCGTCAGGCTCACCGCACCCGCTCCACCACGAAATCGGAATAAAAGAACGCCTTGTCGGCGGCCTTGCCGGCATCCTCGACCGTAACCAGCCGCTCGACCCTGTCGGCAAAGGCAGCCGGCACGCGGCGAGGCACCATCATGTTCCAGTAGACGAGCCGGGCGCCCGGGTTTGCCGCCTCGAGCACGGAGCCATAGACGGCGGCGAAGATGTCGGCGGGCATATATTCGAAGATATCGGAAAGGTTGAAGCCGTCAGCCTTGTCGCCGGTGGCGACGAAGGCCTCGAGCGCCCCGCAGCGCAGCTCCATCCGGCCGACGCGGTCGCGGATAGTGTCGAAATGCTCGGCCCGCCATGCCAGCGGCAGCGCCGTGCCATGGTCGCCCTTGAGGATCCAGTGCAGATAGGGGTTGTCCGCCGGGTCGAGATCGACCCCGGCATGGCGCAACTGGCGCGCGACATGGTCGGCCAAGCTGCCTTCGACATGGTCGAAAAAGGCCGGGTCACGGCCCAGCCGCCCCATGACGAAATTGGAGAAGAACAGCTTGAGCGTCAGTTGCCAGCGCCAGTTGTTCCAGCGGCGATCGAAGAAGGCGGCGCGCTCGGCCTTGGGCTTGGAGCGGAACACTTCATCGATCGTCGACCGGCTCTGCGCCAGCGGCAGCAGGTAGCTGCGGAAGATGCGAAAGTAGTTCTCGAACTTGCCGACCCCACCCAATCCATGGCGAATGACGCCCTCCCGCCGCGCGGACCAGAACGCCTGGTCGGTCGCGTCGAGACCCTTGGCCACCATATCGAGCAATTCACCGCGCCGCGCCGACGGCCGCGAGCCCATCAGCTCGACAAAGCCGGCGTGATCGAGCCTGCGATAGGCGGCGATGCGGATGGCGAGGCAGGCAATCTGGGCCGGTGACAGGTCGATGGCGACGACCCGGGCCGGATCGAGCAGCAGCATGGCCAGCGCATTGTCGCCAGCCGAAGCGATCGAGACCAGCGTCGCGCCGGGCGGGGTCGCCAGCGCATCGACGAGCACATCGGCATCCTCCCAGAGCTGGGCATAGCGAATGGCGTCGAATTTGGCGCGGCTGGCAATGTCGGCTTGTGTCACGAGAGCTTCCTCACCTGGCCGGTCGCGCCATCCACCTCGATGGTCTCGCCGTCCTCGATCCAGTCCATGGCCCCCTTGAGCCCGACGACGCAGGGAATGCCCAGTTCGCGTGCCACGATGGCCGAATGCGACAACAGGCTCCCGCGCTCGACGACGATGGCGGCGGCATTGCTGAAAATGGCGATCCAGCCCGGATCGGTGTGCCGCGCCACCAGGATCTCGCCGCGCTGCAGCCCCTGGCTGCGCGGGTCCCGCACCACGCGCGCCACGGCCGTGATCTTGCCGGCGCTGCACCCCGTGGCGCGCCGCTCACGCGCAGTGTCGGTCGGCCGCACCGTCGCCGCAAGGCGCGATTGCAGCCCGGCAACGGCGCCGCCACGCACCAGCAGGCGCTCGCCCGGATCGGCGCGGGTCGCGGCCGCCTCAGTCTCGGCCTTGCGCAGGCGGACGATCGCCGCCAGGTCGGCATCGACAGCGAAGCCCTCGATGGCGCCCAACACCTCGCCGATGGTGAGGAAGAACACGTCATCCTCATGCTCGATCAGGCCTTGCACATGGAACTGGCGACCGACCGCCCGCAACAGGTTGCGCGCCCGCCCGAAAATGCGGGTCCGCTCAAAACGCAGGTTCTCGCGATCGCGCACCCGCCGCTTGGCCCAGCCCAGCGCGAAGCCGGCCAGCGCCCGCCGCACCGGCTTGCCGGCAAAGAGCGTTTCGAGCGTGGTTGCGGGCAGCGCGGGCTCGGACCGTACGGCCGGCGCCGTGGCCGCTGCGGCAATGGCGCGGTAGAGCGGCGACGGATCGCGGTCCAGCGTTACGCTTTCGAGCTTGAGCTCCTCGGTACAGCGCTCGGCGAATTTGTCGAGATACCCGGCCACGGCCTCCCGCATCCCGGCATGGCGATCGAGAGCCTCACCACGTCCTTCGGCCAGTTCATTGACCAATTCCGGATCGAGCGCCGCGAGACGCCCCATAGCCTGGATGCGGCGGGCGGGTTCCGCCGAGATCATGTCGCCCTGCCCGATCATGGCCTCGTTGTGCAGTTCGAGCCCCGCCGAGCCGGCCCAGCGTTCGAGCAGCTTGCGCGAAGCGCCAAAGGCCATCATGCAGAGGAAATCGTTGATCAGCGGCGCGTCCCAGCGATCGAGCAGGTCGGCCTCGATCCGCCGATAGCGCGCCGCCAGGGCGGATGTCGGCAGCGTGTCATAGCTGCTGGCGGGTTCAGCCAGGGCCGCATTGAGGCGGCGGTAGAAATCCTTGATCGTTCCGTTGAGCCGCAACGCTGCCCAGAAAAGCCGCATGCCGACGCCACCGACACGCAGCCATTCCCGCCCCCGCGCCACGACGCCCACCGGCGGCGGCGCCATGGCGGCCACGAATTCGGGCGGCAAGGGCTCGTTGACCCCCATCATGGTTTCCATGAAGCCGCGATTGATGGCGAAGCCCGGCAACAGCGCCAAGGCCCGATACCAGTTGCCGAGGTTGTAATAGACCCGGCCATCGATGCGCGAGAGCATGTTGTCGAACACCGCCGCATTGTCGCGCACCGTATCCTCGTGGACCCCGACAACCCGCACGAAGGCGCGGTAGACACGCGAATAGGCATATTGCGCAAAGCTATAGGTCAGCGGCGAGACGAGGCCCGGATAGCTTTCGACGATATTGGAATTGTCGAAGACGAGGAGATGGTCGTCGGCGACCGGCGGCGCAAGCAGGCTGGTCGTAATCGGCCGCGCCTGCAGCAGACGAAGCTGACGCCCCTCGAAGGCCCATTCGAAGTCCTGCGGCCCGCCCAGCGCCAGTTCGAGCCGCTGCGCCAATTGGTGCAAGGCGGCCAGGTCTGCGGCGCCCAGCAGCGGCGCATCGGGCTGGTCGAGCACGCCCCCGCTCGCCTTGTCGATACTGTAGGTCTGCCCATCCTCCTCGCCGCCGACCAGGCGATCGCCCAGCCCTTCAATGGCCGAGACCACGATCCGGTCGCTGCGGCCGGAGACTGGATCGGCGGTGAAGGCAACCCCTGCACAGCGGGCATCGACCATCTGCTGGATCAGCACGGCCGGCGCCCCGCCATCTCCCGCCAGCCCCTGCGCATTGCGATAGACCGCAACATTGTCGGCCAGACCACTGCGCCACACCCGCGCCGCGGCCGCCGGCACCTCACCGGCCGCAACCTCAAGCACCGACAGGAACTGTCCGGCATGGGAATGGCTCTGCCCATCCTCCTCCCGCGCCGAAGAGCGGACGGCGTAGGGCCCTGGCCCCAGCAACGGCAATTGCTGCGTCAGCGTCGCGGCGTAGCTCGCCGCAAGCGCACCATCGGAGAAGGCTTCGGGCGTCAGCACGAGAAATGCAGGCACGTCGAAGCCCTTGGCAACGAGCTGCATCAAGACGGCCGCCTTACCGCCGACGACATCGGCCCCCTGCCCGCCATCCATGGCATGAAGCGCGGTCATGGCGTGAAGCCTTGCGGCAGCAGTGGCACGCCGCCCGCGAGCAGGTAACAGCTCAGCACCCAGAACCCGGCGAGACTATCGATGCGGCTTTGGCCGGCAGGGCTCGGTTCGCCAACGAAGCGCCACACCGTAACCGCCATCGCCACCAGCATGATGCCGCTGAGACCGCCGATAGTGAGCGGCGCGCCGACGAGGAAGCCGATGACGAGCAGCAGCGCCCAGGCCAACGCACCGACGGCGAGCCAGAGCTGAGCCGAGCGGCTGGGGCCGAGCAGGAACGAATAGGTTTCGACACCCAGGCGCTCGTTGGCCGGCGCCCAGGTCTTGCGGCCGATTTCGAGCACGCAGCCATTGACTAGGCTCAGCCCCAGGAAGACCCACATGCCCGCCGGCGGCGACCATCCATGCGGCAGCCATTCGGCGCCGGTCAGGTAGAAATCGATGAAGGCCATGATGGCCATATGCGAGACGAGGTAAAGAAACGGCCGTGCCTTCAGCCACTCGGGCACAAAGAACTCCGCCGTCATCAGCCCCAGCCACGCCCAGACCAGCACCAGGGCAACCAGCAGCAGCGGCGTGATGGTCAGGGTGAGCCCGGTGGCCACGATGGCAGCCAGCCCCGCCAGCCACAGGATCAACCGCAGGCTCACAAGCCCCGACGGAATGGGCCGCTCGGGCCGATAGAGCCGGTCGTCTTCGAGATCCTTGTATTCATCGCAGGCGCGCAACTGGAAAAAGAAGACAATGGCCACCAGCCATGCCGCCACAAAGGTCCCCCAATGCGGCAGTGTCCGACCGCCCAGATGCGCCGAAACCGCGATGCTGGAGGCCGAAAAGGCCGCCAGCAGCAGCGCCGTCTTGCCCAGCGGAAACCGTTCCGCCTGATAGAGCCAGAGACGTCGCCACAGGCTTGCTTCGGCCTCGGGATGGGTCGCGACCACCGTCGTCATCGCAACCGCGCCAGCTTGGCATGGGCGCGGGTGAAGTGCCCGGCCGCGATAGCGGCGATGATGGAGATTTCGCCGCACAGGCACAGCGCGCCAACCACCTCGGCCAGCGCGGCCGCCTTGCCCTCGCCCCTAAGGCCCATAATGCCCAGGGCCGCTGCCTGGCTGGGCAGGCCCGTCCCGCCACCCACCGAGCCCACCACGATATTGGGCATGGTCACCGAGAAGAACACGCCGCCCTCCCGCCGCTCGGCCCGGGTGAAGCCGACGGCGGATTCGGCGACGCAGGCGGCGTCCTGGCCGGTGGCGATATAGAAAGCGGCAAGCCCGTTGGCATAGTGGGCCTGGGCGCCCAGTTGCCCGCTCAGGGTCGAGCCCAGCGCCGCGACGCGGCCATAGGCCAGCATGGCCTCGGGCTCGACATGGAGGCACCGGCGGATCAGCGCATCGGGTAGCTCGACACTGGCGGTCACCTTGCGGCCGCGCCCCATATGAAGCCCGAGATAGGAGGCCTTCTTGTCGCCCGAAAAGTTGCCCTCGATGAACCAGTGGCGCGGCGCGATGGGGGTGTTTTGCGCAATATGCGCGCAGAGCGCCTCGGTCGCCACGGTCACCATGTTCTGCCCCGCCGCATCGCCAGTCGTATAGCGGCAGATGAGGAAGACGATGTCGCTGTCCATGAACGGCTCGATGGTGATCAGCTTGCCGTGACGGGTCGTCGACTCCGCCGCCGCCTTCAGCGCTTCGACATTCTGGGCGATCCAGTTGATGAACATGCCGGCTTCCAGCATGTCGCGAAAGATGAAAGCCGGGGTGCGCAGCACACCCTCGCCGATCATCGCCGAGGTAATGCCGCCGGCCTGGGCGGTGACTTCGGCGCCCCGTCCATAGGATGCGACCAGCGCCGCCTCGGTCGTCGCCAGCGGCACGTAGTAATCGCCCTGGGCATTGAGCCCGTTGATGCGGAGCGGGCCGAGAATGCCGACCGGTATTTTGACCGTGCCGATGAAGCTCTCGATATTGCGGCCATAACCCTCCGCGAGGTCGAGGCTGGCCGGATCGGCAATGGCCGCCTCGTCGCTTTCGCTCGCCCGACCATGCTCGCGCAACTGCCGCCAGAACTGCCGCGCCGCATCCGCGCTGGCCTGCTGCCGCGGCCGGATGCGCGGCGGTAGCGGCTTGCCCTGCGGCGCGGTGAGCTGGCTTGAAAAGTCGGTGGTTTCGGAGCGGCTGCGCAGCAATTGCAGCATGCGCATCACGGTCGCCGGAATGAGATTGGTCAGGTGCGTCTCCCCTCAGAGCCCCGTCGCCTTCCGGCTAACCTCGCGCATTTAGCCGCACAACCCGCCGCGCGCACCAGCAAGTTGTGTAAATAGCTTAAAAATGCTCACCATTTCCGGCCGGCGCCAGCGCCTTCGCAGTCGCCCAATGCGCCGCCAGCGCCGCGCGGAATGCATCGGGCATGTCGAAATTGGCGCAATGCCCACCCTCGGGCAGGTCGATCCGCCGGAAATTGGGACGATCGGCGAACTTGCCGATATCCCCGCGCAGGCCGAGATTGACCGCATGGTCCTTGCCGCCCCACAGCACAAGCAGCGGCTGCTCGTAGGCGCGTGCGTTGGCCACGAAGTCATAATTGCGCACATTGGACGCAATGGCGGCGCCGGCATCGACATTGAACTGCTTGATCGCCGCCTCGATGGCGCCCCTTCCGGCCGCACTGGCCGTCGTCGTGCGCGCCGTCAGCCAGGCCGTGATATCAGCGCCCGGCAGGAAGGACAGGCGCAGCACCTGATCCACCTGCGCCGGCAGGTTCATCGAAAAGCACGTGCCGAACAGAGCCAGGCTCCGCAGCCGCGAGACCTGTGGCGTCCCCAGTAGCCACAGGGCCAGGATGCCGCCCAGCGAGTTGCCGACCCAGTGCACATCGCGCGCGCCGGCATGATCGAGCATGTCGATCACGTCACCCGCCATGGTCGGAATAGCGAAGTCCGCGACGGCGACCGGCCCGTCCGGCACCCCCGATATGCCGTGCCCCCGAAGATCGGGAACCAGCACGCGGAAGCCCTGGTCGGCAAAGTGCAGCGCCTCGTTATGAAACTGGATGCCTGACGAAGCCAGCCCATGCACCAGCAGGATATCGGCATGCGCCCTGCCCCGGGGCAGGTATTCCGAATAGGCCAGCGTGACGCCGGACGCCGTCGCCAGCCGACGAGCCACAACACTCGTTTGCGTATCGGTCGCCAAGGTGCCTCCCGCATGCTTCTGCCAATAGAGGTAGAGACCGCCCAGGCGCGTTACAAGCCGGTGACGCGCCACGCCTCCGTTACGGAAGGACGCCGCCCAGTTCGTCCTCGATATGGATGGCGATGATCTCGTCGAAGCTGGCATCGCCGCGGAAGCCGAGTGCCTTGGCCCGGCTGGCCTCGAAAGCCTTGGCCCAGCCGGCGACGATATTGATGATGGTCTCATCAGGCACGCGCTTGATCAGGTCAGTCGCCGCCTTGCCCGCCACGCGCTCCAGCGCCGCGATTTCCTCGGCGACCGTGGCCGAGAGGCCGGGCATGCTCAGATTGCGCTGGTTGCCGAGCGCTGCGCTATCCATGCTGGCAGCATGCAGCAGGAAGCCCACCGCCGCGCGCGGGCTGGCAAACCAGTGCCGGACGCTGTCGTCCACCGGCAGGATCGCCTCCATCCCCGCCAGCGGCTCGCGGATGATGCTGGAGAAACAACCTGACGCCGCCTTGTTGGGCTTGCCGGGGCGGACCACGATGGTGGGCAGCCGTATGCCGACGCCATCGACAAATCCGCGCCGCGAATAATCGGACAGCAGCAGCTCGCAGATCGCCTTCTGCGTGCCATAGCTGGTCAGCGGTGTGTGGTGGTGGGTGTCGCCGATCACCTCGGGCAGCGGCTCGCCGAACACGGCGCTCGACGAGGTGAAGACGAGGCGCGGGCAGTATGGACCAGCTTGCCCGGCGATGCGGATCGCCTCCAGCAGATACCGCGTCCCATCGAGATTGATGCGATAGCCCTTCTCGAAATCGGCCTCGGCTTCGCCGGACACAATGGCCGCGAGATGGAAGATCAGGTCTGGCCGGTCAGCGATCAATTGCCCCGACACTGCCGGGACCGAAAGGTCGACCGCCGCGGTCGTAACAGGGATAGTGGTCGCAGGAGCCTCGGGCGCCACCACATCCGCCAGGACGAGGCCCGTCAGCGACTGCCCGCCCACCTGCCCCGCCGCCACGAGCGCAGCCACCAGCTTGCGCCCAACCATACCGGCGGCGCCGATCACCAAAACCTTCATGCTGCTCCCCAAATCGCTTTTGCGGGCGACCTTAGCGCGCCTGCGACCTGCGGGAAAAACAAAATCGGCGTCCTTCTGGACGCCGATTTCTTCAAGAACATAGCGGGCCGTGGCTATCCCGCCACGTACCGTCTTAGTTGAAGCGGTAGCGGACGGTACCGCGCACTTCATGCGCCCAGACGTTGTTGATCGAGTAGGGCGCGGTCGCGACGGTGTTGTTCAGGTTGTTGATGTAGAGGGCGCGGTAGCCCAGATCGGCGACGACCTGACCGAAGTCGTAACCGGCACCGATCATGCCCGCTGCGGCAAAGCTGGCGTTCTGCGCACGGGTATCGGCCGGGGAACCGGCGGGGCCGGTGGTGATGAAGTCGTTGAAGGCAACACCGGCGCCGGCGCCGACATAACCGAATGCGCCGCCGGCAGCGCCGTAGCCGCCATTGCCAAAGCCGAAGTCATAATAGGCGTTGGCGAGGACAACCGTGGAGCGCAGCGAGAGCTTGTGCACGCCCGGGAAGAGCGCCGGAGCGGCGGTAACCGGGATCGTGGTCTGCATGCCTTCGTTGGCGAGATAGTCGGCCGTCACGTCAAAGCGGAGGCCGGTGCCGGTTTCGTAGCCGACGCCCGCGCCGACCGAGTAGCCGTAGCCCCAGCCGTCAATCGCGAACGGGGTGCCCGGCGCGGTCGGATGGTTGACTTCACGAGCCCACAGCGCGTTGAGGCCGGCGCTGCCGCGCAGGTAGAAGGAGCCCGAAACGCCGTAGTCGACATCGGGAATTTCGATGATCGGCGGATAATAGGGCATATCGGCGGCGATTGCCTGTCCACCAACAACGGTGGCTCCTGCCACCATCATTGCAGCGATGAACTTACGCATGGGGAACGTCCTTTGAGTTGCCACGACACGAGTCGATTGCAAGCCAATATCGGACAATTTCCTTAAAGCGCGCTTAACCTAAAAACTTAACCCTAACGAGAATAGAACGGCCCCGATCATAGTTAACCGACAGTAAAAGCCGGAGCCGTGACCCTAGGCTACTTCGCGGATTGCCGCTTCGATCTGGGAAACCACCGCGCTCACCAGCGAGGCATCATCGGCCTCGCCCATGACGCGGATCACCGGCTCGGTGCCCGAGGCGCGCACCACCAGCCGTCCACCGCTGCCGAGCATGGCCTGGCCGTCGGCAATGGCGGCGATGACCTGCTTGTGCTCCAGCGGCTTGCCCGACTTGAACTTGACGCTGCGCAGCAACTGCGGAACCTTGTCGAAGCGCGCACAGATGTCCGAAACCGGCCGCTCCTGCTGCTTGAGCACAGCCAGAAGCTGCAGCGCCGCCACGAGGCCATCGCCTGTCGTGGTAAAGTCGGAAAGGATGATGTGGCCCGACTGCTCGCCGCCCACATTGAACCCCTTGTTGCGCATGGCCTCGAGCACATAGCGGTCGCCCACCTGGGTGCGCTCGAGCGTGAGCCCGAGCGAGGTCAGGTACCGTTCCAACCCGAGATTGGACATGACGGTGGCGACAATGCCGCCGCCGACCAGCATTTCGCGTTCGAGCCAGCTCTGGGCGATCACGGCCATGAACTGGTCGCCATCGACCACCTCGCCCTTTTCATCGATGATGATGACGCGATCGGCGTCGCCATCGAGCGCAATGCCGATATCGGCGCGCACTTCCTTGACCTTGGCCGACACGGCCTCGGGCGCGGTGGAACCGACCTTGTCGTTGATGTTGAAGCCATCGGGCTTGTCGCCAATGGTGAAGACCTCGGCACCAAGCTCCCACAGGGCCACCGGAGCGACCTTGTAGGCGGCGCCATTGGCGCAATCGAGCACCACGCGCAGGCCGGCGAGATCGGTGCCGCGCGGCAGCGTGCGCTTGGCATATTCGATGTAGCGCGTGCGCGCTTCCTCATCGCGATAGGCGCGGCCGATATCGCGGCCATGCGCCAACAGGCCCGTCATGTCGCTGTCGATCAGGCTTTCGATTTCAAGCTCCAGCTCATCGCTGAGCTTATAGCCATCGGGCCGGAACAGCTTGATGCCGTTATCTTCATAAGGGTTGTGCGAGGCCGAAATCATCACGCCCAGGTCGGCGCGCAGCGAACGGGTCAGCATGGCCACGGCCGGCGTCGGCATCGGGCCGAGGAAATAGACGTCCATGCCGACGGCGGTGAAGCCGGCGCCCAGTGCGCTTTCGATCATGTAGCCGGAGCGGCGGGTATCCTTGCCGATGACCACGCGATTGCGATGATCGCCGCGGACGAATTTCTGCCCGGCCGCCATACCCACGCGCAGCGCCAGTTCCGGCGTCAGCTTGGGACCATTGGCCAGGCCGCGAATGCCGTCGGTACCAAAATACTTGCGTGCCATCTTGTCTGTCCCTCGCCCGGCCCGGCAGCGCCGGTCGCTTCGGATAATACCACTTTCAGGCGAAATAGCGGATATCGCCCGCATGCAAAAGGGCCGCCTCGCGGCGACCCTGAAAATCTTGTTACTGCATCAGTTGTTTGGCTGCGGCTCGAGCCCACCTTCCGGTGGTGCATCGGGACGCTTCTTGCCCGCCTTGCCGGCCGATGGAACGCCACTGGCCTTGTTGGTCGGGCCGCTGTCGTCGGGCCGTGTCGGCTGCTGGCCATCCATCAATGCGCGCAGTTCGTCGCCGGTCAGCGTCTCGTATTCGAGCAGCGCCTGGGCAATTGCCTCCCACTGATCGTGGTAGGTGCTGAGGATGTCCTTGGCCGAAGCCTCGCCATCCTCGATCAGCTTGCGCACTTCCTGGTCGATGATGCGGGCCGTGTCGTCAGACATATGCTGGCTCTGCGTTACCGAATGGCCCAGGAACACTTCCTGGTCGTTGCTCTTGTAGCGCACACGGCCGAGCTTCTCGCTCATGCCCCATTCCATGACCATCGAGCGGGCGAGATTGGTCGCCATCTGGATGTCGCCAGAAGCGCCTGACGTCACTTTTTCCGGGCCGAACTTGATGATCTCGGCTTCGCGACCGCCGAACAGCATGGTGAGACGGGCCAGAGCCTTCTCACGGCTGAACGAGTAGCTGTCGCTTTCCGGCAGGGTCATCACCATGCCCAGGGCACGGCCGCGCGGAATGATCGTCGCCTTGTGGATCGGGTCGATGCCCGCAACCTTGAGCGCGATGATGGCGTGGCCGGCTTCGTGATAGGCCGTCAGCTTCTTCTCGTCCTCGGACATGGCCATAGTGCGGCGCTCGGCGCCCATCATGATCTTGTCCTTGGCGTCTTCGAATTCGGCATGGGTGACGAAGCGCTTGTTGCGCCGCGCCGCCATCAGCGCTGCCTCGTTGACGAGGTTCATCAGGTCAGCACCCGAGAAACCGGGCGTACCGCGAGCCAGCACCTTGAGATCCACATCGGGAGCCAGCGGCACCTTGCGGACGTGAACCTTGAGCACCTTCTCGCGGCCCGAAACATCGGGGTTCGGCACCACGACCTGGCGGTCGAAACGGCCCGGACGCAGCAGCGCCGGATCGAGCACGTCAGGACGGTTGGTCGCGGCGATCAGGATGATGCCTTCATTGGCTTCAAAGCCGTCCATCTCGACGAGGAGCTGGTTGAGCGTCTGTTCGCGTTCGTCGTTACCGCCGCCCAGACCGGCACCACGCTGGCGGCCGACGGCGTCGATTTCGTCGATGAAGATGATGCAGGGCGCGTTCTTCTTGGCCTGCTCGAACATGTCACGGACGCGGGACGCGCCGACACCGACGAACATTTCAACGAAGTCCGAACCCGAAATGGTGAAGAAC
>CBIHQV010000014.1:0-105635 GCA_966212275.1 uncultured Devosia sp. | reverse complement strand
GCGGATCAGGTGCTCGTCCACCGTATAGTGGTGGTACATGTTGAACTGCATCAGCGCGACGATCTTGCCGAAATCAGGCACGAAGCGGCCGAGCACGCCACTCTCGTTCATCTGGCGCAGGATGCGCTCGACCGATTGCGGCGCCGTGAGGATCGTCAGGAAGTGCTCATTGGCCTTGGCGTCATTGCGCAGCTTGTTGTCGATCAGCCGCAGCGAACGCGACACATGCTTGATGGCATCGGGATGCAGCAGCAATTGCTCGCGCCCGGCCACCAGGAACAGCTTGATGAGATTGACCGGGTCCTTCTCGAACACGCCTGAATTGGCGAGGTTGAGCCGGCCGGTATCGAGCACGAAATCGGTCTCGCCCTTGATCTTGGATTTGCCCGAGCGGAACGGCGCCAACACGCGACCCACGAGGTCCATGTCCTTGGCGTGGTTGAATTCGAGGCTGGCGCAGATGATGCGGGTCAAATCGCCCACATCCTTGGCGACGAGGAAATAGCGCTTCATGAAGCGCTCGACGCCCAGCATGCCGACGCGCTGGGCATAGCCCATGCGTTCGGCCAATTCGGGCTGCACGTCGAAGGTCAGCTTTTCCTCGGCGCGATGGGTGACGAAATGCAGGTGACAGCGCACCGCCCAGAGGAAATCCTCGGCGCGCGAGAACAACCGGTATTCGGCGGCCGAGAGCACACCCTTGCTGATCAGCTCGTGCGATGTCTTGACCTGGTAAAAGTACTTGCCGATCCAGAACAGCGTATTGAGGTCGCGCAACCCGCCCTTGCCGTCCTTGATATTGGGCTCGACGACGTAGCGCGTATTGCCCATCTGCTTGTGGCGTTCGTCGCGCTCGGCCATCTTGGCGGCGATGAATTCGGGTCCGGTGCGGGGCATGATCTCGCTCTCGAAGCGCGAGACGAGATTGTCGAACAGCGTGCGGTCGCCGGTGACGAAGCGGGCTTCGAGCGTGGCGGTGCGCACCGTCATGTCGGCGCGCGCCATGCGCAGGCACTCATCGACCGAGCGGACGGCGTGACCCACCTTCTGGCCGAGATCCCACAGCATGTAGAGAATGTATTCGGTGACCTGCTCGCCCCAGGGCGTCTGCTTGTAGGGCAGGATGAACAGCAGATCGATGTCCGAGCCGGGCGCCAGCGTGCCACGGCCATAGCCGCCGACGGCCGAGAGCGCGATGGCCTCGGCGCCGCTGGGATTGTCGACCGGATAGACGCGGCGGGTGGCAAACATATGCACCGCGGTGATGATCTCGTCCTGCGCGGCGCTCAAGTTCTGGGCGCAGCGCGTGCCCTTGCCGGTGGCGAGCAATTCGGCCTCGGCCTGCTTGCGGGCTTCGGCCAGCGTCTTGCGGATATGCGCCAATACGGCGGCGCGGGCCGTGGAGGATTTGGGCGCTTCTTCGCCGATCACCGTATCGAGCTCGCCGAATATGGTCTCGGCGGACTTGAGGGTGAATAGCGGTTTTCGCGGCTTTGCCTCAGCTTCGGCGAGCATCATCGCGGATTTTCTTCAAGTCGTAGAGCAATTCGATCGCCTGCTTGGGGGTCATTTCGTCCGGCCGGATGGCGTCGAGCGCAATATGTACCGGGTCTTTCTCAACGGCGCGTGAAGCCGGTTGATGGGCGAAAAGTGGCAGATCGTCTAGCACGCTGGCTTTCTGGCTGGAAGAGGCCGTTCCGGCCGAGCGCTGTTCGAGCACGGTCAAAACCTGGCGAGCGCGCGCCAGAACCGGCTCGGGCAGGCCCGCCAGCCGCGCCACCTGGATGCCGTATGAGCGGTCTGCCGCGCCTGATCCCACCTCGTGCAGGAATACGACCTCGCCCTCCCACTCGCGCACCTTCATGGTGACGTTGCTGACGCGGGTCAGCGTCTTGGCGAGGCTGGTTAGTTCGTGGAAATGGGTGGCGAACAAAGCCCGGCAGCCGGTGGTTTCATGCAAAGCTTCCACCGCCGCCCAGGCGATGGAGAGCCCGTCGAAAGTGGCCGTGCCACGACCGATCTCGTCGAGCACCACAAGCGAACGCCGCGTGGCGCGATTGAGAATGGCCGCTGTCTCGACCATCTCCACCATGAAGGTCGAGCGGCCATGGGCGATGTCGTCGCTGGCGCCGACGCGGGAGAACACGCGGTCGATCACCCCGATATGCGCCGACGTTGCCGGCACGAAACTGCCCATCTGCGCCAGGATGGCGATCAGCGCATTCTGGCGCAGGAAGGTGGATTTACCGCCCATATTGGGCCCGGTGACCAGCCATAGCCGCCCACCACCAACGGCGTCGTCGCCGGAAAGGTCGGCGTCATTGGCCACAAAGCTCTGGCCCCCCGACATCACCATGTCTTCGACGACTGGGTGGCGACCGCCTTCGATGGCGAAGGCCAGCGAATTGTCGATCTCGGGCCTGGTATAGCTGCGCGTCGCCGCCAGATGAGCCAGAGCGCTGGTGACATCGAGCTCGGCCAGCGCATCGGCGAGTTCGCGCAGGGCCTGTGTGCGGGTCAGTACCTCGTAGCGCAGGCTCGCAAACACCTTGAGCTCGATCTCCAGCGCCGCCTCATGCGCCCGGGCGATGCGGCCCTCGAGATCGGCCAGTTCCGTGGTGGTGAAGCGCATGGCATTGGCCAGCGTCTGGCGGTGGATGAAGCTCTGCCGATGCGGCTCTTCGAGCAGCTTGGTGCCATGCCCGGCCGGCACCTCGACGAAATAGCCGAGCACGCCATTGTGCCGGATCTTGAGCGAGCGGACGTCGGTTTCTTCGATGAGCCGCGCCTGTAGCGCCGCTACGACGGCGCGCGTTTCGCTGGCCAGCGCCCGCTCGTCGTCCAGCGTCCGGTCATAGCCCTTGCGCACGAAACCGCCGTCACGTGCGAGCAGCGGCAGCTCGTCATCGAGCGCCAAAGCGAGTTCCGAGGCTAGCGGCAATGGCGCCGCAGCCAGTGTCCGCGCCAGCCGGCCCAGAACCGCGGGCGCCTCGTCGAGGCGGTCAAAATGCCGGCTCAGCGCCGAAGCTGCGCTCACCGCCTTGCCGATGGCGGCGAGATCGCGCGGACCGCCCCGATCGAGCGCCAGCCGGGTCAGCGCACGCGCCAGGTCCGGCACCGCCTTGAGGTCCGCCCGCAGCCGGCCCGTGAGCAGCGTGTCATTGGCGAGCAGCCCGACCCCATCGAGCCGCTCATTGATGGCAGCGGCATCGGCCAGCGGCGCCGCGAGGCGCGCCGACAGCAGGCGCGAGCCGGGGGCGGTGACGGTGAGGTCGATCACCTGCCGCAGCGAACCCCTGGTCTGGCCACGCTGGGTCTGGTGCAGTTCAAGGCTGGCGCGCGTGGCCTGGTCGATGGCCAGGTGCCGTGTCGCCGTATCGGCTACCGGGGCGCGCAGCGCCACCCCGATCCCCTTCTGGCTTTCACGCACATAGGCAAAGACAGCACCCAGCGCCGCGCGCGCGGCACGAGACAAAGCCGTCGGATCAAAGACATCACCCGGCAGCGCGGCGCGCAGGTTGGCCGTTGCCGCCTCGCTGTCAAAGCTCTCGGCGGCGACCAGATGAGTGATGCCCGCCCAGGCCGGCGCCAGCAGGTGTCGCTCGGCCAGGGCCCCCCGCGTCGCCTCGGTCAGCAGCAGCTCGGCCGGATCGATGCGCGCCAGCTCGTCCTGCAATTGCTCGGCGCCGAGATCCGCCGTGAAAGTCTCCCCGGTTGATACATCCGCCCAGGCCAGCGCGAAATCGGTCTCGCCATGTCGCACCATGGCGAGCGCGGCGAGGAAGTTGGAGGCCCGCGCATCGAGGTGGTCGTCCTCGGTCAGCGTGCCGGCGGTGATGAGGCGAACCACATCGCGCTTCACCACCGATTTGGCGCCGCGCTTCTTGGCTTCCTTGGGGTCTTCCACCTGCTCGCAGATGGCGACACGGTGGCCCAGCCGGATCAGCTTGTTGAGATAGTCGTTGGCGGCGTGGATGGGCACGCCGCACATGCCGATATCCTGGCCCAGATGTTTGCCGCGCTTGGTCAGCACGATGCCCAGCGCCGCGCTGGCGATCTCGGCGTCCTCGAAGAACAGCTCGTAGAAATCGCCCATGCGGTAAAACAGCAGGTAGCCCGGATTGACCGCCTTGATCTCGAAATACTGCGCCATCATCGGCGTCAAAGCCGGGTTCTGGGCGGAGAAGATCGGCGTCTGGTCCATCAGGCAATAGGTCTCGGCAAGGGAGCCGAGACCTTAAGAGCTTTGCTCGGCGAAGCCAACCAATGGCGGCCGACTTTACCCAGCGTTCGCGGGCTGGCGCCCTATTTGAAGATGCCCTTGAGCAGGCGCCCTTCGATCTCGGCAAGATCGGCAGCGCCGCGCTGCCGCGGACGGGGATGGTCGATGGTGATGTCGAGCGCGATGCGGCCTTCATCGAGCACGATGACCCGGTCCGCCAGCGCCACCGCTTCCGTCACGTCATGGGTCACGAACAGCGCCGTGAAACCCTGCTCCTGCCACACCCGCTCGACCAGCGACTGCATGGTGATGCGGGTCAGCGCATCGAGCGCCCCCAGCGGCTCGTCCATCGCCAGAAACCCCGGCTGGCTGACCAGCGCCCGGGCCAAAGCCGCGCGCTGCCGCTGTCCGCCCGAAAGCCGCGACGGCCATTCGCCGGCCTTCTCGGCCAGTTGCACCTCGGCCAGGGCCGCCTCGGCTCGCCGACGCGCCTCGCGCCGGTCGACGCCTTCGCCTAGTCCCACCGCGACATTGTCGACCACGCTTGCCCAGGGCAGCAGCCGCGGCTCCTGAAAGACGATGCGCGCGCTTGGCGCCGTTTCCGAACCATCGGCGGCGACAAAGCTGATGCGACCCGAAGTCGGGGTATCGAGCCCTACGAGCAGGCGCAGCAGCGTGCTCTTGCCGCAGCCGCTCTTGCCGACAATGGCGAGGAACTGGCCCGCCGGCACGTCCAGATCGAGATCGTGCAGCACCGGAACATCGCCGAAACTCTTGGAGAGGCCTTCGATGCGGATGCCGACGCCCCGCTCGCCATTGCGCTGCCGCGGCGAGCGGACCTCGTATTCGGGCTCGATATCCTTGCCCCAGACGTTCTTGGTACGGACGGGCGTGTTCATCGTCAGCTCCTCACGGGTTTCTGGTAGGCGGGGTTCCACGACAGCGTCAGCCGTTCGAGGGTGAGGGCGATGACGTCGGCCAGCTTGCCGAGCAGCGCGTAGATGACGAGCGCCAGGATCACCACGTCGGTCATCATGAATTCGCGCGCCGAATTGGCCATGTGGCCGATGCCCGACGAAGCGGCCATGGTTTCGGCCACGATCAGCGTCAGCCACATGATGCCCAGCGAGAAACGCAGCCCGACAAAGATCGACGGCAGCGCGCCCGGGAAAATGACCTTGCGGAACAGCGTCCAGCCGCTCATCCCATAGACGCGACCCATCTCGATCAACTGCGGATCGACATTGCGCACGCCATGGAGCGTATTGAGGTAGATCGGAAAGAACACGCCGAGCGCGGTGAGGAAAAGCTTGGCCTCTTCGCCAATGCCAAACCACAGGATCACCAGCGGGATCAGCGCCAGGTTGGGAATGGTGCGCAGCATCTGCAGCGTCGTGTCGGTCAGCGCATGCGAAAGCCGCGACACGCCATTGGCGAGGCCGAGCAGGAAGCCGATCGAGCCGCCCACCAGCAGGCCCGAAATCGCCCGGACAGCGCTGGCCTGGATGTCCACGGCGAGCTGGCCGCTGCTGAGCTTGTCCCAGAAGGCCCAGACCACCTGTATCGGCGCCGGCATCAGCCGGTTGGTGATCCAGCCAAACGAGGCGGCGGCCTGCCAGAGCAGCACGATGGCGAGCGGCAACAGGAACGGCAGCAGAGCGGCCGGCGAGATCTGCCAGCCCCGGCGCGTCGCATGGTCGCGCGGGCGTTTGGGCACGGTAATGGGCTTGCCGATTTCAGCAGCGAGGGTCATGTCGGCCTCCGGTGAAAGCAGGAAAAAAGCGGGCCGGCATCATGCCGGCCCACTCGACATCAGATCGCTGGCGCCTGCCACACGGCTTCGGCCACATTGAGTTGGCGCGGGATGATCTTGAGATCGAAGAACTCGTCGGCCAGCGCCTGCTGATAGGAGATGATGTCAGCGTCGAGCGGCACGATGGCGCCAAGGTCTGCGCCCTTGCGGCCCAGCGTGATGCGGGTGATTTCGGGCGGCACGCCGGTCGAGGCCGAGATAGCCTGGGCCGTCGCGTCGAGATCGGTCTGCGCCGCCGTGCCCACCTTGCGCAACTCGTCGATCACCTCGGCCACGATGGTCGGGTTCTCTTTCGCGTAGGCGCCATTGGCCTGGTAGAAGCCGTAGGAATCCACGACACCCTCGGTGGTGGTCAGCACGCGCGTCTGCGCATCCTGTGCCGCGATGGCATAGTAGGGGTCCCAGATGACCCAGGCGTCGATCTGGTTGTTGGCAAAGGCCGGCGCCGCATCGGGCGGACCGAGGTCGAGCGGGGTAACGTCATCGAGCGTCAGGTCCACGGTGCGCAGCGCCTTGACGATGAAATTGTGCGAACTCGAGCCGCGCTTGAAGGCGACCTTCTTGCCCTTGAGGTCGGCAATGGTCTGGATCGGGCTGTCCTGTTTGACCAGGATTGCCGAGCCGTCGAGGCTGCCGGGCGTTGCCGCCACATAGACCAGGTCGCCGCCTGCGGCGTGGGCGAAGAGCGGCGGCACGTCGCCGGTCGAGCCGAAGTCGATGGCATGGGCGCCCAGGGCTTCGAGCAGCGGCGGGCCGGAGGTGAATTCGGCCCAGCTCACGGTGATGCCGCGCGGCGCGAGGCGCGCTTCGAGGGCGCCGCTATTCTTGGCCAGCGCGAAAACGCCGCCCTTCTGCCAGCCGATGCGGAATTCGGTGGCCGTGTCCTGCGCCCGGCCAGCGGTGGGCAAGGCGAGCGCGGCGGCGACGCCGGCAAAAAGCGGAAAAGTCTGTCTGCGGGTAAACATGGAAGGCTCCGTTGGGGAAAGCTCAGGCGGATCGCGCCAGAAGGTCTGCATTGCGGGTGGCGGCGAGGCGCCAGCCGAGTTCGTCCACGACCCGCTCGATACGCGCCTTGAGATTGGCGCTGGCTGGCAGGTAGTCGGCAAAATCGGGTTCGGTGGCGTAGATGCCGGTCGAGAGGATATCGGCGGAAAAGAATGGGAAGAGCGGACGCAGGCCATGGTCGACCACCAGCGCATGGCGCTCGCTGCCGCCGGTCGCGGTCAGCACCACCGGCTTGTCCTTGAGTGCCTTGGGGTCGATCAGGTCGAACAGATGCTTGAACAGACCCGTATAGGTGCCCTTGTAGACCGGCGAGCCGACCACCAGCGCATCGGCATTGGTGATGGTGTCGATCAGTTCGACCAGGTCTGGCGGCGCCTGGCGCGGATCGAGCGTCGCACCCAGCGAGGGGTGGATATCGACCAGGTCATAGACCGTGGTGCGCGCGCCGGTGCGATCGGCGGTGGCGGCGACGATGGTTTCGACGAGGCTACGGGTGCGGGAGGGGATAGACGAGCTGCCGGCGAAGCCGACGATATGCAACTGGCTCATCAGGCGCTCCGCTGTTGCTGGTTGGCACGGGCGACGAAGCGGTTGACCGGGCGCTCGAGCCCCAGATTCTCGCGCAGGGTCGTGCCCTCGTATTCCGTGCGGTAAAGCCCGCGCTTCTGCAGGATCGGCACCACCTGGTCGACGAAATCGGTGAGCCCGGTCGGCAGCACAGGCGGCATGATGTTGAAGCCATCGGCCGCCCCATTGTCGAACCATTCGACGAGGGCGTCCGCGACCTGCTCGGGCGTGCCGACATAGGTGCGGTGGCCGCGGGCGGTGGCCAGCGACAGGTAAAGCTCGCGCAGGGTCAGCCCGGTGCGCGCCAGGTCTGCCACCAGCTTCAGCCGGCTCTTGTTGAGCTCGGTATCGGTGGGCAGCGGCGGCGCCTTGTCGTCAAGCGAATAGCCGGAGAGATCGACCCCCACATAGTACTGCTTGAGAATGCCCCAGGCGATCGAGGGGTGAACCAGCGACTGGATGAACTCGTAATTCTGCTTGGCTTCGGCCTCGGTGCCGCCAAGCACCGGGAACAGGCCCGGCATGATCAGCAACTGTTCGGGGCGGCGGCCATGCTTGGCCAAGCGCCCCTTGATGTCGGAATAGAATTCCTGCCCATCGGCCAGCGTCTGGTTCGCAGTGAAGATGACTTCAGCCGTGCGGGCGGCAAGGCTGCGGCCGGCCTCGGACGCGCCGGCCTGCACCACCACCGGGCGACCCTGCGGCGAGCGGGCGACGTTGAGCGGCCCAGCCACATCGAAGAACTGCCCGTGGTGGTCGACGCGGTGCACCTTGTTCGGATCAAGGAAAATGCCGCTCTCCTTGTCGCGGATCAGCGCATCGTCCTCGTAGCTGTCCCAGAGGTCGAGCACGAGATCGACCACTTCCTCGGCCCGCTCGTAGCGGTTGGCATGGGCAGGGTGGCCGGCGATGGAGAAATTGCGCGACACGTCGGCGCCCGTCGTCACCACGTTCCAGGCGGCGCGACCCTTGCTGATATGGTCGAGCGAGGCAAACTTGCGGGCCAGCAGGTAGGGGTCTTCGTAGGTGGTCGATGCGGTGGCGACAAAGCCGATATTGTTGGTCACCTGCGATAGGGCCGACCACAAGGTCACCGGCTCGAAATGCGCTGAGTGGCTGACCCGCGAGCGGATTTCCACTTCGCGATCGCCGTCCCAGCCGCCCGGGCTGTCGGCAACGAAGACCAGATCGAACAGCCCACGTTCGGCTGTCTGGGCCAGGCCGCGATAGTGGTCGATGCTGTGTCCGGCATCGGCATCGGCCTGCGGGTGTCGCCACGCGGCAACATGATGACCCGTCGCCATGATGAAGGCACCAAGACGTATCTTCCGGGGTGAATCGCTCATCTCTTGCCTCTCGCTGTGACGTGCACCTGCATGTGCTGTCCCTATTAGGAACTATCTCCAGTGAAATGGTCGAGTATTGTATTTTGCGTAATCTGCCGGCTTTGCAGTTTCGCGTTTCGGCCCACAGAAGTGTGGGGGCAGACGATTTCCTTGCCGTCGCGAGCCTGGCGGCGGCGTGTGCCCGGCCGAGCCCGCTCGATCACCGCTGGTTGGCGGCCGAGTCCGGGACCGACAGGTGGCCGCCCGGTCGTGCGGAGAGACTGAATTCGCGTCGATAGGTGTCCGGCGTCGTGCTGAGCTCGGCCCGGAAATGCTGTCGCAACGAAACCGCCGTGCCAAATCCGCTGAGGCGGGCGACATCTTCAACGGAGTGGCCCGAGGTCTCGAGCAGCCGCTGCGCCAGTGACAGCCGGTGCCCCGCCAGCCAGCGCGAGAAGCTCGTGCCCACCTGCTTTTGAAACCGGCGGGTGAACGTCCGGCGCGTAAGCCCGGCGGCCTGTGCAACCGAATCCAGTGAATGCGCGGCGGCCGCATCGGCCAGCACATGCTGAACCGCGCGGGTGAGCCAGGCATCCTGCGGCGCCATGGGAAGAGGCGTCTCGATGAATTGCGCTTGTCCGCCTTGGCGGTGTGGCGGCAGTACGATATGCCGGGCCAACCGCTGCGCCGGCTCGGCCCCGAACAGACGCCGGACGACATGCAGGCAGCAATCGAGCGACGCGGCGACCCCCGCCGAGGTCACCACCCTGCCTCCATCGACATAAAGCACATCCGGCTCGATGCCGATGTCGGGATATTGCGCCGCCAGTTGGGCGGTCGCCGCCCAATGTGTCGTCGCCTTCTTCCCCTTGAGCAGCCCAGCCGCCGCCAGCACGAACGTGCCTAAACAGAGCCCGATGACCATTGCCCCGTCGCGATGGGCTTCCGCTATCGCCGTGCTCAGCGCCTCGGGTACCGCAACGGTGCTGCCCGACCAGCTCGGCACGATGACGATATCAGCGCCCTTGAGACCGGTAAGGTCAAACGGCGCCACCAGCCCCGCCCCACCCACCGTGTTCAGCGGTTGCCCGTCCCCAAAGGCGCAGACGCGGAACTCGAAGCGCGGCAGGCCCAGCGACGTGCGATCCTCCCCGAATACCAGGCAGGGTACCGAGAGGTGAAACAGGCTCATGCCCTCGAAGGCGACAACGGCGACGATCGATCGGTCCATGCGCCAGTTTGTCCCAAATCTTTCCAATAATGTCAAACGGGCCACTTTTGCGCCGGCGACGGATCGATAACCTGATGGGGCAATAAGGAGCCTCAAAATGCCCAGCATCGAACCAGCCCGTCGCGCCCTGATCGTCGTGGATGTCCAGAACGACTACGACGGCGGCAATCTCGCCATTGAGCATCCGCCGTTCCACGAGACCCTGCCGCAGATTGCCCGCGCCATGGATGAAGCGACCGTGCGCGGCGTGAAGGTCGTCGTGATCAAGATGATCACGCCGCCCAACGCTACCGTGTTTCGGCCCGGCACATCAGGCGCCGACCTGCTGCCCGACATCGCCCAGCGGCCGCATGACCACTATGTGGAAAAGACCCTGCCCAGCGCCTTCACAGGCACCGACCTCGAATTCTGGCTGCGGCGAAACGGCATCGAGACCGTGACGGTCGTCGGCTACATGTCGCAGAATTGCGACCTGTCGACCGTCATCCACGCCATGCATATGGGCTTCGATGTCGAGTTCCTGAGCGACGCGACGGGCGCGATCTCCTATTCGAACGCCGCCGGCCACGCCACGGCCGAGGAGGTTCACCGCGTGGTCAAGGTGGTGCTGCAGGCCCGCTTTGCCGCCGTGCTGTCGACCGAGGAATGGATCGGCCACCTAGACGCCAATACGGCCCCGCCGCGCGACAACATCTATGCCTCGCACCAGGCGGCCATCGCCCTGGCGGCCTCGCGCGCTGCGTGACGGGACGGGGCAATCCGGCACGTCCAGCACGTGCCGGAGCGCCCGGGATTGCTAGTCGGCCGCCTCCCGCGCCGCTTCCACCAATCGCCGATGCGCCCGGTAGACGCCCAGTTGCTGGTCGACCAGCACGCCGATCAGGATCACCGTGCCCATGACAGCGAAATTGAGCGAGGAGGGAATGCCGAGCAGGTTCACCAGGTTCTGCAGGATCTGCAGCAGGATGGCGCCGAGCACCACGCCGATGATCGACCCCTCGCCACCGCGCAGCGAAAAGCCCCCCAACACCGCCGCGGCAATGGCATAGAGCTCATAGAAATTGGCCTGCGACGACGGCGAGACCGACCGCGTATACATGGCGAAGAACACCGCCGAGAGCGCCGTCAGAGCCGCGCAGATCACATAGGCCGCCCCGATCACCAGATTGGTGCGAATGCCGGAAAACCGCGCCGCCTCCTCGTTCTTGCCCACGGCGAACAGATACCGCCCGAACACCGAGCGATGCAGCACGATCCAGGCGATCACGGCCACCACCACGAGCAGCAGCAGTGACGTCGGGATGCCATAGATACGGGCGGTGAAGAAATCGAGGCCCGGATACGTGCTGCCAAACGGGAAGCCGGCCGTGGCGTCGCCGGTGTAGCCGCGCGCCACACCGCGATAGATCAATAGGCCACACAGCGTCACCACGAAGGGCGGCATCTTGAGCCTGGTGATCAGCAGCGCATGTGCCAGCCCCAGCAGAATGCCCAGGATCATCACGATCACCAGCGCGATCGGCCACGGCACGCCCTTGTTGCCGACGAGATCGACAAACAGCACGCCCAGCAGCGCAATCATCGACCCCGATGAAAGGTCGATGCCCCCGGTGATGATGACAAAGCCCTGGGCAATCGAGAACAGCCCGAACAGCCCGATCAGATTGGCGGTGTTGGAGATATTGTTGGGCGACAGGAACAGGGGATTGCGCAGGTAAACGCCCGCCGCCACCACCAGGATCAGCACCAATAGGCCGATATCTTTCTTGCTCACGAAACGCTTCCCCCCGGACCCGCCGGCTTGCCCACGGCAAGCAGCAGGACGTTTTCTTCACTGAATTGATCGCGCTCCAGCATGCCGGAAATCCCGCCTTCATGCATGACGGCGATCCGGTCGGACACGCCGATCACCTCTTCCATGTCGCTCGAGATCATCAGCACGGCGACGCCGGCATCGGCCAAAGCCCGCATCAGCCGATAGATTTCCGACTTGGCCCCGATGTCGATGCCGCGTGTCGGCTCGTCGAAAATGATGACGCGTGGCGCCATGGCCAGCCATTTGGCCAGCACCACCTTCTGCTGGTTGCCGCCCGACAGCGATCCGGTGCGGGTATCGACCGTGGGCACCTTGATGGCCAGTTGCGCGCGGCTCTGCTCGGCCTGGCCGCGCTCGCGCTCTTCCGACACCAGCGTCGCTACCGCATAGGCGCCCAGATTGGGCAGCGAGATATTCTCGGCCACCGAAAGATCGAGCAGGATACCGGTGCCCTTGCGGTCCTCTGGCACGAGGAAAATGCCGTGCTCGACAGCATCCCGCGCCCCACCGATGCGGATGGGCTTGCCATCGCTGACCAGCGTGCCGCCATAGATGGGGTCGATGCCGAAAAAGGCGCGCGCCAGCTCGGTGCGGCCCGAACCCACCAGCCCCGCCAGCCCCAGGATTTCCCCGCGATGGAGATCGAGACTGACAGGATGCTGCGGATAGGCCGCGGTGCGAATGTCCCGCGCCGCCAGCGCCACGTCGCCGCGCGCCGCCTTGGGCGGCGCATAGATGACCTTGAGCTCGCGCCCGATCATCAGCTTGACCAGCCGGTCGTGGTTGATTTCGTGCTTGGCGAGCTTGCCCACCAGCCGCCCGTCGCGCAGCACCACGACCCGGTCGCAGGCGCGCTCGATCTCGCCCAGCCGGTGCGACACGAAAATGACAGCAATGCCCCGCGCCCGCAGCCGGTCGATAACCGCCAGCAGCTTCTCGGTCTCGGCGATGGGCAGGCTCGATGTCGGTTCGTCGAGGATCACCAGCCGCGCATCCTGCGACAGCGCCTTGGCGATCTCGACCAGTTGCTGCTGCGCCAGCGATAGCTTGGAAACCGGTGTCTCCGGCGAGAAATTGGCGCCGAGCTGCTCGAGCAGCGGCAACACCGCCGCGCGCTGCTTCGCCGTATCGACCAGGTTGAGCACGCCCAGGCGCCGCGGCTCGCGGCCGATGAACACATTGGCGGCAACATCGAGATTGTCGAACAGGTTGAGTTCCTGGTGCACGAAGGCGATGCCGGCGCGCAGCGAGCCGCCCACCGTCAGCGCCGCATAGGCCACGCCATCGACCTCGATGCTGCCGCTATCGGGCGTGGTGACGCCGCCCAGAATTTTCATCAGCGTTGATTTGCCCGCGCCGTTTTCGCCGACAAGGCCAATGACTTCGCCGGGCCGGATCTCGAGATCGAGACCATCGAGGGCGAGCACGCCGGGATAGGATTTACGCACGCCGCTCAGTCGCAGGAATGGCTCCGCCGCTGCCGGTGCGGGCGGGGCAGGGGCGCCAGTAGCAGATTGGCTCAGGGTCATGGCAGGTCCGAGACTACAAGAAACCGGCGGCGTAGCAACAGGGCCACGCCGCCGGATGATCGGTGAAGCGGTTAGCCGCCGATCTTGGCCTTCAGGTCCGCCTCGAACTCATCGACATTCTCGGCATTGATGACCTTGGTCGGCACGATGATGAGGCCGTCCGCCGGGATGCCCGACTTGTCGCCTTCGAGATAGGCGGCCATCAGCTTCATGCCCTGATAGCCCCATTCATAGGGCTGCTGCACCACGGTCGAGGCAAAGCTGCCTTCGCGCACGGCGCCCAGGGTCACCGGGTCTTCGTCAAAGCCGACCACGGTGATCTGCCCCAGCTTGCCGGCGGCCTGCAGGGCTTCATAGATCTTGGGCGGATTGTAGGAATAGAACCCGACCATGCAGGTGATTTCCGGGTTCGCCACCAGCACGTCGTCGACATTGGTGCGAGCGCGGGCAAAGTCCACGTCATCGCCGCGCACGTCGACCAGCTCGATATTGTGGCCTTCGATCGCCTGCTTGAAGCCGGCAATGCGCTCCTTGGCATTGTCGGCGCCCAGGAACCCGACAAAGCCCATGCACTTGCCGCCATCGGGCAGCGCCTTGACCATTTCCTCGCCGGCCTGAACGCCAGCCAGGGTGTTGGACGAGCCGAGATAGGCGATGCGGTCGCTTTGCGGGGCGTCGCTATCGGTGGTGAACAGCGGCACCTGCGCGGCGATGCGGTTGAAGGCGTCGATCGAATTGGCCGGATCGGCCGAAGAGATCATGATGGCGTCGGTGCCGGCGGCGACCAGGTCATCCATCAGCGCATTCTGCAGCGCAGCGGTGCCCTGGGCCGGATAGCGGAACTGCACTTCATAATTGGGCAGTTCTTCCTGGGCCTTGTTGACCCCGGCTTCGGCCAGCTTCCAGAAATCGGATGCCGCATTCACCACAAAGGCGAGCTGCTGCTTGTCCTGTGCCTGTGCGGAAACGCCCAGCGTCAGGCTGGCTGCCAGAAGGGCAGCAAAAGTCACGGTATGCTTCATAGTCCATCCTCCCTCGCCGCGCGTTTTGCCCGGCCGTTGCTCAATAGATGCGGTGTGTATTCACCCAGCTTCTGCTGCAGTCCTCCTCCGGTGACTGCAGCGTGGGTGGTCGTCGATGTTAGGCACATCATTTATATTAGTAAACAGGACTCGCGCCTGCCTGCATTGCCTCCTACTCCCCGATATCCTTGTTGCGCAGGCGATCGAACGCGACCGCCAGAACGATGAATCCGCCCACAAACGTGCCCTGCCAGAATGTGCTGATGCCCAGCAGGGTCAGGCTGTTGCGGATGATTTCGATCAGCGCAGCGCCTACCACCGCGCCCAGCGCCGTGCCGCTGCCGCCGGCCAGGTTCGCCCCGCCGATGACGGTCGCCGCGATCACTGTCAGCTCCATGCCGGTGCCCAGCCCCGTCGTGACCGAGCCCAGCCAGCCCGCCTCGAGGAAGCCGGTAATTCCGGCGCAGAACGAGACGAACATATAAACCGAGACCTTGACGGCCTTGACCGGCACGCCGGTCAGGACCGCCGCTCGCTCATTGCCGCCGATGGCGTAGAGATAGCGCCCCCAGCGCGTCCAGCGCAGCGCAAAGGCCGTCACCATGCCCAGCCCCACCATCACCAGCACCGGGTTGGGAATAGGCAGGCCGAACAGGCTCACCGAGCCGCCGCCAATGGCGAACAGGATCGCCTGGTCCGGGCCGAATTCGTAGATCAGCGCATTGTTGGACATCACCATGCCGATGCTGCGCGCGATCGACATCATGCCCAGCGTGACCACGAAGCTGGGCATGCCCGCTATGGCGATCAGCGTGCCGTTGATGGCGCCTACCAGCAGCGAGGCGGCCATGGCGGCCGGAAAGGCCAGCGTTATCGGCAGGCCGGCATGCATGATGACGGTCGTCGTCATCGCCGAGATCAACACCGTCGAGCCGACCGACAGGTCGATGCCGCCGGTGATGATGACTGCCGTCATGCCGATGGCCACGATGGCGACAAAGGCGAAGTTGCGGGTGACGTTGAACAGGTTGTTGGGCGTCGCGAAGGTGCTGGTCAGCACCGACATGGCGATGACGGCCAGCACGGCGGCCAGCAGCACCCAGAAGATCTGGCGGCTGACCAGCCAGGACCCGAACGTGGTGTGGGTCTGCTGGTCGATGGCTTTCTGCAAAGAGGTATCGGCGCTCATAATAGGTCCTTCTATGCGCGTTCGATGGCGCCGGTGATCAGCCCCGTCACCTCTTGGGGTGAACTGTCGGCCACGCGCTTGTCCGCCACCATGCGCCCGCGCCGCAGCACCAGCAGCCGGTCGCAGACGGCGAAGACGTCAGGGATGCGGTGGCTGATGAGCACGACCGCCATACCCTGCTCGCGCAGGCGGCGGATCAGGTTCAGCACTTCGGCCACCTGGCGTACGCTGATGGCTGCCGTGGGCTCGTCCATCAGCACGATGCGCGGATTGGAGAGGCGCGTGCGAGCGATGGCCACCGCCTGGCGCTGGCCACCCGACATGCGCCGCACCAGGTCGCGCGGGCGGGTTTCCGATTTGAGCTCGGCAAACAATTCGGCCGAGCGCCGATACATGGCCTGGTAGTCGAGCAGCTCCGGCAGCAGGAACTGCCACCACTTGCGCCGCTTGTACCAGGGCAGCTCGGCCTGGGCCGGCGTCTTGGCCACCGAGGTCAGCTCCCGGCCAAGAAAGATATTGGCGGCCGCCGTCAGATTGTCCGCCAGCGCCAGGTCCTGATAGACGATTTCGATGCCCTTGGAGCGCGCATCCTTGGGGCCGTGCAGTTCCACCGGCTGCCCGTTGAGCCGGATCTGGCCTTCGCTGGGATGGAAGTTGCCGGCGATGATTTTGACCAGCGTGGTCTTGCCCGCGCCATTGTCCCCCACCAGTCCGACCACCTCGCCAGCCTGCAGCGTCAGCGAGATATCGGTCAGCGCCGTTATCGCTCCGTAGTGCTTGGAAATGCCCTCGAGTTCCAGAACCGCCATGTGCGGCGCGCCTCCCCAAATATTGCAGGTTCTGTCCTGCATTCTATTAGTAATCAATATATTGCAGCGACTCCGGCACTCGTCAATGCACGACTCGACACGTTTGCGGCAATGGCCGGAAAATATACCGTTCCGTCAGTGATGCTGACGCTTTCCTGTTCACTTTTATCACTGATAATTATCGCATTGACGGCGATCGAGTCGATTAATTAGTATTAGCGAACGGAGGGGTCTAATGCATTTGCTAGTTACCGGGGCAACCGGCAAGGTCGGCCAGGTTCTGCTCGGGCGCCTTCTGGCGGACCCGCGCTGGTCAGACGTGCGCATTCGCGCCATCTGCCACAATCGCACACTGCCGCCGCATGCCCGGGTCGAGAGCGTCAAGGGTTCGATTGCCGATCGCGCCAAGGTCGAGGCGGCCATGGCCGGCATCACCCATGTCATCCACATGGCGACCGTCAAGGAAGACCCGCAACAGGCCATGGATGTGTCGGTCAAGGGCATGTTCTGGCTGCTCGAGGCGTTCCGGGCCAGTCCCGATGCCCAGCAGTTCATGCTGATCGGCGGGGATTGTTCGGTCGGTCATATCTCGGTCGCCTATGACGCGCCGATCACCGAGGCCTCGCCGCGTCGGCCCTACCCGGGCGTCTATGCCCTGTCCAAGGTGCTCGAGGAGGTCATGCTCGAGCAATATTACATCCAGTACGGCATCAATGGCTGCTGCCTGCGCGCGCCCTGGATCATGGAAAAGGACGATTTCCGTTATGTGCTGAGCTTTGGCGACGATCAGTTCGGCGGCCCCGCCTGGAGCAGCGTGATCTCGGCCGACGAGCAAGCCCAATATGCGCGTGAGGGCAAGGTTCCGCTGCTGATCGATGCAACCGGCCACCCGCTCAAGCGCAGCTTCATCCATGTCACCGATCTGGTCGAGGCCATGCTGGCGGCTTTGGGTAACCCGGCCGCGCACCAGCAATTGTTCAACATCGCGATGAACCGGCCGCTCGATTACGGCGCGGTCGCCGTCCATCTGGGCGGTCGCGGCCTCGATAGCGTCCGCATCGAGACGCCATTCCATTCCAACTGGCTCGACAACAGCAAGGCGCGGCAGGCGCTGAACTGGGAGCCGAACTACGACGCCATAGGTCTTGTTGATGCAGCTTTCGCTTACCAAAGGGCCGCGGATGATCCGCGCAAGGTCTGGTACGTCGGCTGAACCAACCGGGGGTCCGATAACGGACAAAGTCACTAGGGAGGACGCTATGAAGAAGACTATGCTTGCCTTGGCCGGACTTGCCATCGTTGGAGCGCTTGCCGGCAGCGCTCAAGCCCAGGACAAGAAGATCCTGGCGGTCGTGGTGAAGGGGTTGGACAACCCGTTCTTCACGGTCATGGGGCAGGGCTGCGCCGATTGGAACGAGGCCCACGCCGATAGTGAATATGAGTGCCTCTATACCGGCCCGGCCCTGAGTTCGGACGAAGCTGGCGAAGTCCAGATCGTGCAGGATCTGATCAGCCGCGGCGTCGCCGGCATCGCCATCTCGCCGTCCAACGCCCCGGCCATGGCCAATATGCTCAAGACCGCTGCGCCCACCATGCCGATCATCACGGTCGACGCCGATCTGCTCCCCGAGGATGCAGGCCTGCGCAAGACCTATTTCGGCACCAACAATTACGACATGGGTGTCGGCATGGCCAACGAGCTGATGAAGCTCAAGCCCGAAGGCGGCACCGTCTGCCTGCAGCTCGGCAATGTGGCTGCCGCCAACATCAACGAACGTGCCGCGGGCTTCCGCGACACCATTGCCGGCTCCAAGGGCATCGAACGCCTGGCCGATACCAATGGCTGGACCGAAATCGAAGGCTGCCCGGTCTTCACCAATGACGATATCCCCACTGCCAACCAGCAGATGGCCGACGTGTTCACCGCCAATCCGGATCTGACGGCCTTTATCCTGGTGGGTGGCTGGGCCCAGTTCGGCCCGCAAGCCTATGCGCAGAACACCGACCAGGTGAAGGCTCGCCTCGACAGCAAGGAACTGATCATCATCGCCGGCGACACGCTGCCGCCGCAGGTTCAGGCCTTCAACGAGGGGCGTAGCCACTTCCAGATCGGCCAGCGGCCTTACCAGATGGGCAACGAAGCCCCCGATATCCTGATCACGCTGATCGAGGGTGGTACGGTCGAAGACCCCAAGTTCACGGGTCTTGATCTCTGCACGCTGGAAGACCCGGGCATCTGCGCCCCATAGTCTCCTCCCGCGACCGGTGGACGCGTTTCGATGCGTCCACCACCCCGCCTCTTGCGCGCAAGTCATTGCGCCCACATGCTGTCTTGGCGCGAATCTGCTGGTGGCCCGCGGCAATTGGCATGCGGCAAACAAGACCTGATTGAGAGACGCGCAAAAGATGGCTGACAAGGCATCGGCGAAAAAGATCGGCAATGGCGCCAAGGAACAGCGCCGGCGCGTCACGATGACCGATGTCGCCAAGGCCGCTGGCTGCTCGCAGGCCACGGTGTCCTTCGTGCTCAACCGCACCCCGGGCATGAAGCTCTCGCAACAGACCCGCGACCGCGTCATCGAAGCCGCCCGCACCCTGGGCTACCTGTCGCCGACCTTTCCCGTCCGCACCAGCAGCGCCAGTGCCAGCGTGCAGCCCATCGACGGCATTATCGGCTTTGCCGTCGACCAATTGGCCACCAGCCCCGAAGCGGTGGTGGCGATCGAGGGCGTGCGCCAGGCCTCCTGGAATGCGGGCAATATCGTGCTCGTGGCGCAGACCCTGTGCGACGACGAAATGGAGCCGCGCACGCTGCGCGCGCTGACCGGCCCGGGCGTCTCCGCGCTCATCTATATGGCCATCTTCACCCGCGAAATCGTCGCGCCGGCTTACCTCTCCGAGCTCGATATCCCCGTCGTGCTGCTCAATTGCTACACCGCCGACCACGCCTTTCCGGCCGTGGTGCCCAGCGAAATTGTCGGCGGGCAGATGTCGACCCGCCACCTCATCGACCAGGGTCACCGCCGCATCGCCACCATCACGGGCGAACCGTGGATGGAAGCGGCCGAACATCGCCTCAAGGGCTATCGCCGCGCCTTGGCCACAGCCGATATTCCCTTCGATGCCGATCTTGTTGTCGAGGGCGACTGGTCAGCCGGCGCCGGCTATCGCGCCACCGTGCAATTGCTGGCTTTGTCGGATCGGCCCACCGCCATCTTCTGCCAGAACGACCGCACCGCCATCGGCTGCTACGAGGCGCTCAAGGAAGCCGGGCTTTCCATCCCCGAAGACATGTCCGTGGTCGGCTATGACGACGAGGAAATCGCCCGCCACATGCATCCGCCGCTGACCACGTCCATCCTGCCCCACCGGGCTATGGGCATGTGGGCGGTGGAACAGCTCTCCGCCAACCCGGCCGAATCCAACCGCTTCCCGATCACCAAGCTCGAATGCCCGCTGGTCGAACGCGCCTCCGTCGCCCCACCCCGCAAGCCCGCCGCCTAGACCACCTTTTCATCCCGCCCGCTGGCGTGGGACGTGATCGCCGCATCCAACACCTTCTGGATATTGGCCGCCCGCCGGAACGACGGCTCCAACGTCGCGCCACCGCGCACCGCCGCTACGAACCGCTGGTAATTGGTATCGACCGGCGCCAGCGGCATCTCGCGCCAGGTGGCGGTATGCACATCCTCCCCCAAGCACGCCCGCAGGCTCGATTGGCCGGTATCGTAGATGATCTCCACCGACCCCGTCTCGCCATAGATGCGCAGCCGCAACTGGTCCATCTGCCCGGCCGCCGTGCGCGTCGCCTGGATGGTGCCGATGGCGCCGGTGGTGAAGTCCACATTCATGGTGAAGCTGTCATTGGCATCGAGCTGGTAGTCGCCGATGCGGTTATCCGGCGGCGCCTTGTCGAACGTCTTGAGCCGCCCGAACACATGCGCCACGTCGAGCCCCGAGCCATACGAGGCGAAATCCACAATATGGATGCCGATATCGCCTAGCGCCCCGCCCGAGCCATGCCCGGTGCTGAGCCGCCACAGGAACTTGCTCTCGGTCTTCCAGTCTCCCCAGTGGTTGCCCACCAGCCAGCTCTGGAGATGTGATGCCTCGAGGTGCCGCACCGCGCCAATGGCGCCCGACTGCACCAGCTCGCGCCCCTGCTGCACCGCCGGCGAATTGCGATAGGTGAAGTTGACCATGCCCACGAGCCCCGCCTGCTCGATCGCGTCGGTCATCTCCATCGCCTTGCCGGCATCGGTCGCCAGCGGCTTCTCGCAGAACACATGCTTGCCCGCGGCAATGGCCTGCATGGTGGTGGGATAGTGCACGCGGTCCGGCGTCACATTGGCCACCGCATCGAACTGGCCCCAGTCGAGCGCTTCTTCGAGCGTCACGAACTGCCGCTCGATATGGTGCTGGGCGCAGAAGGCCGTCAGCCGCCCCGGATCGACATCGACGCCCCCGACAACCGAGACGCCGTAAATGCCCGAGAAGGCGGTCGCGTGGCTATTGGCCATGCCGCCGGTGCCGATAATGAGCAGGCGCATCCGAAACTCCTCCCTACCAGGGTGCCAAGACCTCGTGGTTCGACGGGCTCACCATGAGGTCTACTTCAGCGTTTCAGTAGCCCTCATCCTGAGCTTGTCGAAGGACGAGGGCGTGGCAGATATGCTCGGCAAGGCCTAGCTGCGCCAGTGCGGCTGCGGTTCGGCCATGGTCTGCAGGCTCTCGACATCGGCGCCCTCGATGCGTCTCAGCAGCAGGCGGGTCAGTTCTCCGCCCGCCGCGAACACGTCCTCGCGGATGCTGTCGAGATCGGGAAACAGCGTCGGCAGAATGCCCGAGGTCTGCTTGTAGACAAGCTGCAGGTCCCGCCCCAGCGTGAGCCCGCCCTCCTGCAGACCCCCCACTAGGGCGATCGTGCGGATTTCGCTGTCGCTGATGATGCCATCGGGCCGCTTGCTGTCGACGGCGAGGTCCAGCCCGATCTTGCGCATCGCGGCCGGGCTGATGCCCTTGGTGCCTTCGAGCAGCCGCGCCTCGATACCCGCCCGCGCCGCTGCCTTGTGAAAGGCGGTGACGATATTGTGGTAGTTGGTCGTGCTGTCATCCCCGATGACAAGCATCACGCGCTGGCAACCCTTGCTCGCCAGGCGTTCCACCGCCATGGCGGCGAACACTTCCGAGTGGAAGTCGTGATAGGGATGGGGGGTGTAGAATTCCGTGCGCCCGTGGCTGACAAACGGAAAATCGGCGTCGATCATCATCTGCACCCGCTTGTCGCGCGGCCCGGTATGGGTGATGACCACGCCATCAGCGGTGCGGTTGTCGAGGATATAGCGGATCGTCTCGGCCGAGTTGTGCCGCTCGAATTCGGGAATGACCGTCAGGTGATAGCGCGTGCCCTTGATGGCATTGCCGATGCCCTGGATCATCTGGCGCGCGAAATCGATCGAGTCCTCGGCGCCATCGAGCACCAGCGCGATGACATTGGTCTTGCCCGTTCTCAGGCGTACCCCGGCGCGATCGGGCACATAGCCCAGCGCCTTGGCGGCCTCGGCCACCTTGTCACGCGTTTCCTGCTTCAGCGTGGTTCCGCCGCGCAAAGACAGCGACACCGTCGACAGGCTTAGCCCCGTCACATCGGCGATGGTGCGCAGGGTCACCCGCTGGTTCCCCGGCCCGCCTGCCTTGCCCGCCGTGATAAACTTGCTGCTCATGCTGTGTCGCTTTCCCCAGACGCTTTTACACTGGCCGGCGCGGAAACCAAACAGCCCAAATTTTGCAACGATGTATTGCGCATTTGGCGCAATCTGAAACGATTGCACGAAATTAACACATTGATTTTACGTATGAAAATACGATGAACGTCAAGAATGCTGTCACATTGCGATTCAGAATTGCAACGTTGCATAAGTTGTGATTACCTCTGGCCGCGCTCGGATGAGGGTTCCGGCGCGAGGCCGCTCAGTTAGAGGCGGCGAAGCAGCAGAGGAGGACTTGATGCTCAAACGAGGTTTTCTGACCACGGTGGCTGCCATGTCACTGATGGCCGCCGCAGCGTTCCCCGCCCAGGCGGAAGTGACGATCATGTATCCCGAATGGATCGCCTCGCTGGTCGAGCCGGGCATCGAGGCCTACAAGACCGAGACGGGGGATACCGTCAACGCGATCAAGCTGCCCGGCCAGGGCTATGACCAGCGCATTGCGCTCGATCTCAGCGCCGGCACCGCCGCCGACGTCAACGTGATCGACAGCTTCATGGTCTCCGAACTGGCCGCCGCCGGCTACCTGACGCCGCTCAACGACATGGCTGCCGCCTGGGACCAGTACAGCACCTATCTCCCCGGCCTGCTCGAAGTCGCGTCCTATCAGGGCAGTGTCTATGCCCTGCCGACCGACACCGATGTGCGCATGCTGTGGTACGACAAGTCCAATTTCGAAAAGGCCGGCATTGCCATGCCGTGGCAGCCCAAGAGCTGGGCCGACATTCTCGATGCGGCACAGAAGCTCAAGGATGCGGGCGTGCAATATCCGTTCCAGCTTCCGGCAGGCACCAAGCAGGGCGAAGCCACCACCATGCAGGGCGTCTATATGGCCCTGCTCGGCGCCGACGTCCCCGAGGGCGATCGCAACCGCCTGCTCAACCGCGAGACCAATCAGTGGATTGGCGATAGCCCGGGTTTGCGCCGCGTCTTCGACCTCTACCATCAGGTCTTCGTCGAAAAGCAGTTGAACCCGGCCGATCTCAACTACGCCACCGATATCGGCGCCGCCGTCCGCCAGGCTCTGGCCGACGACAAGCTGGGCATCCTGGCTTCCGGCTCGTGGGAAGATGCATGCCTGTGGGATTGCAACGCCCCGCCGAGCCGCGAGGAGCGCGATGCCCTCGTTGGCTGGACCCCATGGCCAGGCTCGGGTGAACCCGGCACCAAGGCGACCACCAATATTTCGGGTGGCTGGGCCATCGGCATCAATGCCAAGGCCGCCGACGCCGATGCTTCCTTCAAGCTGGTGACGTCGATCTTCGACGAGGCCAACTTCAAGGCCTGGACGCTGGCCAACCACCGCATGGCGGTCCGCACCGACATTTCGGAATCCGCGGAATATACCGCTGATCCGTTCCTTGCCGAGGCCACCGCGCTCGCTGCCGACACCACCGGTCGCGACACCATCCCCGGCTACCAGACCGTCTCGGCTCTGATCCAGCAGGCCACATCCGACCTGCTCGACGGCGCCAGCGTCGAAGACGTCATCCAGACCTACCACGATGCTCTGGTTGACGAATTCGGCGAAGAGAACGTCATCACCTACGAATAAGCCACACCTCCCGACGCGGCGGCGCCCACTGTCCTCCGGACGCCGCCGTGACGGGGAGTTACCTGACGCTCAGTAGACCTCGTGGTGAGCTTGTCGAACCACCAGGTCGTGCCACGGAGATCTCCCACCCACGGTGTCACCCCGGCCTTGAGCCGGGGCCCATCTTGAGATCTCAGGATGGATCCCGGCTCAAGGCCGGAATGACACCGAGCGGGTGATTGGATCGACGCAGGAAAGCATCCATGAAAAACCAGGCCAATCCCTGGCTCACCAGTAACCTCTTCGTCCTGGCGCTCGGCATGTTGCCGGCGGCTGTCCTGATCGGTGCGCTGCTTTACTTCACCGCCTGGGCCTTTGCCTTCAGCTTCACCGACCTGGCCCTTGTTGGCCGCAAGTCGGTGGAATGGAGCTGGGTGGGCCTCGAGAATTTCGAGCGCCTGTTCACCCGTCGCGGCTTCCTTGAGTCGCTCTGGACCACGGTTATCTTCGTTTTCTTCTCGGCCATTGTCGGCCAGTCCGTGCTCGGCTTCCTCTTGGCAGCGCTGCTGCGTGGCACCCAGTCGACCATCCGCAGCGTCGTCGAAGTCTGCATCATGCTGGGCTGGCTGCTGCCCGATATCGTGGCGGCATTCCTGTGGTCGGCAACGACCAGCCAGACCGGCCTCATCAATCAGCTCTTCATCATCCCCTTCGGCCTCAAGCCGATCAATTTCATCAACGAATACGCGCTGCCCATCGTCACCATCGCCAATATCTGGAAGGGCACCGCCTGGTCCTACCTGCTGTTCTCGGCGGCGTTGGATTCGGTGTCGCGCGAAGTCGTCGAGGCCGCCAAGGTCGATGGCGCCACCGGTTTCCAGCGCATCTGGCTGGTCATGCTGCCGATCATCCGGCCCCATATCGCCACCAACATGCTGTTCATCACCATCTGGACCTTCACCTACTTCCCGCTGATCTTCGCCATGACGGGCGGCGGGCCGGGTACGGCGACCCAGACACTGGCGGTGTTCCTCTACAATCAGAGCTTTTCGCGCGGCAATCTCGGCTTCGGCAGCGCCATTTCGGTGGCCATGCTGGTCATCGTCGGCCTCTTGTCACTGGTCTATCTGCGTATGCTGCGGGAGCCGAAATAGATGGAATCCAGCGCCACTTCCCGCATCACAGCCATTGCGCTGGCCTTCATGGCCGTCATCTGGGTCAGCCCTTTCTCCTGGCTGTTCCTCAACGCCTTCAACCCTCTGTCCACCGGCCAGTTGGAAATACCGCGGGCCGTCGGCCTCGACAATTTCGCCTTGGCGGTCAGCGGCAATGCCGGCAAGCAGTTCCTCAATTCCATGCTGATCGCCGCCGGCACGGCGACGCTGTCGGTACTGGTCGGCATCTCGGCGGCTTATCCGCTGTCGCGCCTGCGCATTCCGGGGCGCAATGCGTTCCTGTGGACGCTGGTGCTGTTGCGCATGCTGCCGTCGGCCGGCGTGCTGGTGCCGCTCTACTTCGCTGCGCAGCGCGGCGGCTTGCTCAACCAGTTCGGCGTCATCGTGGCGCTCACGGTGCTCAACCTGCCCTTCACGCTGCTGCTGTTGAAAAACTTCTTCGACACCGTGCCGATCGAGCTCGAGGAAGCGGCCTATGTGGAGGGCGCTTCGCTGCTGCAGATCGTCACCAAGATCGTGCTGCCCATGTCGCGCGCCGGCATTGCCGTGGTCTGGTTCTACTCGTTCACCGGCGCCTGGAACGAGTTCCTGCTGCCGCTGATCTTTGCCCGCGTGCAGGATGCCTTCCCCATGTCGGTGGGTCTCTACGCGGCATTCGGCCAGCAGGGGGCCATCAACTACGGCTTCCTCACGGCCTTTTCCATCATCTACGCAGCGCCGGCGGTCGGCGTATATTTCTTGTTACGGCGCAACATGAACACAGGGTTCGCCGGTGTCGGAGTTAAAGGATGACCTATTCCAATCCCATGTCGACCAAGCTCGGTTTGCTGGACGACGACCTCAAGATGGAAGGGAAGCTCCTGCGGCTTTGCGCCGATCTGGAGAACAAGATTCTGACGCCGGTCGCCGATGTCGCCTGGCAGTGGCACGTGCAGCGCGCCGACGTAACGGCCGAGCAGGCTCTGGCCGCCGACTGGCGCAAGTGGGAGCAGTTCGGCCCCCATTCCGTCTGGGCCAAGAAGCAGGGTCACACCTGGTTCGCCGCCGAAATCGTGGTGCCCGAGGCCGCCAAGGGTAAGACCTTCGTGCTCAAATTCACCAGCCAGTGGCAGGACCGCCCGGGCTCGACCGATCCGCAATGCCTGGCCTATCTCGACGGCCACGTGACCCAGGCACTCGACGGCAACCACACCGAGCTGGTCATCGAGCGCAATGCCAAGCCGGGCAGCAAGCACACGCTGCTCGTCAACGCCTTCACCTTCTTTGATCGTCCGCTGGTTGGCTTCACCGTCGATTGCTATACCCGCAGCGAGCGCGCCGAAAAGCTGTACTGGGACCTGCAGACGCCGCTTGATGTGGCGGTGCGTCTCTACCAGAACGACCCGCGTCGCCAGGCCATTCTCAACATCATCGACCGCGCCCTGCGGGCGCTTGATCGCCGCGATGGTTTCACGCCCGAATTCGAGGCCTCGCTCGGCGCTGCCGAAAAGATCGCTGGCGAAATCTACAGCATCGTCGATACCGAGCTGCAGCCGCAGATCACCGCTGTCGGTTCCACCCATCTCGACGTGGGCTGGCTCTGGCGCGTCCTGCATACCCGCGACAAGACCGCTCGCTCTTTCGCCACGGTCCTCAACCTGATGGAGGAGTATCCCGAATTCATCTTCATGTATAACCAGTCGGTGCTCTTCGACTTCCTCAAGAAGGACTACCCCGAGCTCTGGGAGCGTATGCTCAAGAAGGTGAAGTCCGGGCAGTTCGAGATCGAAGGCGCCATGTGGGTGGAGCCCGATGTCAACATCGTCTCGGGCGAGTCGCTGGTCCGCCAGATCATGCGCGGCCGCCGCTTCCACCTCGAGCATTTCGGCGTCGACCCCAAGACGGTCTGGCTGCCCGACACCTTCGGCTATTCCGCCAACCTGCCCCAGGTCATGGACAAGTCGGGCCTCAAATACTTCGTCACGTCCAAGCTGAGCTGGAACGATACCGACCGCCATCCCTATGACAGCTTCCACTGGCGCGGCATCGACGGCACCGTCACCAAGGCCCAGCTCATCACCGCCCAGAAGTATGACAGCGAGCAGATCTTCACCACCTACAATGGCGATCTCTCGGTCAGCGAAACCATGGGCGCCTGGAAGCGCTACGAGCCCAAGGCCGTGCACAACGAAGTCGTCATGTCCTATGGCTATGGCGATGGCGGCGGCGGCCCGACCCGCGGCATGATCGAGCGCGGCATCCGCCTCGAGCGTGGCATTCCCGGCGCGCCCCGCGTCAAGCTCGAAGGCATCGTCCCCTTCCTCGATCGCCTCGGCAAGAAGATGGACGCGCCCGGTAGCAAGTTCCCCACCTGGAACGGTGAGCTCTACCTGCAATACCACCGCGGCACGCTGACCTCGGTCGCCAAGAACAAGGCCAACAACCGCAAGGCCGAACGGCTGCTGCGCGAACTCGAATTCCTCGGCGCCATGGCGCTGACCCAGTCCGGCGCCGCTTACCCCAGCGACACGCTGGCCGAGTTTTGGGAGCTGGTCCTCATCAACCAGTTCCACGACATCCTGCCCGGCACCTCGATCCCGGAAGTCTATGTCGACAGCGATAACGAGTACGGTCAGATCTTCTCGACCCTCGGTTCGCAGAACGGTCCGTGGCACTCCGCCGCCCAGGCTTTCTCCAAGCCGGGCGCCGATCAGCTCCGCCTGTTCAATTTCACCGGCCAAACCCGTTCAGGATTGGTTATTTTCCGTTCAGAATCCACTCTGGACGGGGCGTCGCTCGCCACCGACGGGGCGGTGCAGCCGTTCCAGAAGGTCGTTGCGGCCGATGGTTCCAGCGCCTTTGCTGCCCCGGTTTCCGACATGTCTCCCCTCGGCTGGACCGGTGGTCAGGTCGTTTCGGGCGGCGCCAGCAACACCACATCGCCGCTCTCGGTTTCCGAAAAACACTTGGAAAATGAGCTGCTTAGGGTCACTTTCGACAAGTCCGGCGAGATCACCTCGGTCTTCAACAAGACCCGCAATCGCGAGACGCTGGAGCCCGGCAAGGCCGCCAACCGACTCATCGCCTACGAAGACAAGCCCATGGAATGGGACGCCTGGGACATCGACCGCTATTTCGAGGAACAGTTCTGGCCGCTGGCCGACGGTAAGTCATTGATTTCAGTGGTGGAAACCGGACCGCACCGTGCCGCTATCCGCGTCGAACGCACGTACCAGAAGTCCAAGGTCGTCCAGGTCATCTCCCTGGCCGCAGGCGCTCGGCAGATCGAGTTCGACACCTTCATCGACTGGCAGGAGCGCCACACGGTGCTCAAGGCCCAGTTCCCGTTCGACCTCAATACCTCGGAAATCCGCTCGGAAATCCAGTTCGGCCACGTCCGGCGCCCGACCCATCGTAACACCACCTGGGACCGCGCCCGCTTCGAGGCTTCGATGCATCGTTGGGTCGATCTCAGCGAAGCCGATTTCGGCGTCGCCCTGCTCAACGACTGCAAGTATGCCTATGATTGCCTTGAACAATCCGTCCGTCTGACCCTGGTCCGCGGCTCGACCTTCCCCAGCCCTGATGCCGATCTCGGCGAGCATCGCCTGCGCTATGCCCTGTTCGTGCATGACGGCGTCGCCGACCTTGCCGATGTGCATCGCGCCGCCGAACGCTTCAACAATCCGGTAGCGGTCATCGGTTCGCTCAAGCACGCCTCTACTGCCGCCAGCGAGTTCGAACAGTTCAGCTTCGCCCAGGCCGACGTGGACAACATCACGCTGGAAACGGTCAAAAAGGCCGAAAAGTCCGACGCGGTGGTGCTCCGCATCTTCGAGCACGCCAATATCCGCGCCGAGGCAACCATCACCTTCGGCATCCCGGTCAAGTCGGTGCGGTCCGTCAACCTGATGGAGGAGGGCGGCAGCAAGCCATTGGAACTCAAGGACAATGGCGTCACCATGTCGCTGCGACCCTTCGAAATCGCCACCCTGCTGATCGAAACCTGAGGAGGCCTTCATGTCCGATGTATCGCTACGCGGTATCAGAAAATCCTATGGATCACTCGAAGTGGTCCATGGGGTGGACCTCGACATCAAGTCCGGCGAGTTCGTGGTCTTTGTCGGCCCCTCGGGCTGCGGCAAGTCCACCCTGCTGCGCATGATCGCCGGCTTGGAGCCCATCTCGGGCGGCGACATCTCCATTGGTGGCAGGGTGGTCAACGACGTGCCCTCGCCCCAGCGCGGCATCGCCATGGTGTTCCAGTCCTATGCGCTCTATCCGCATATGTCGGTCTACGAGAACATGGCTTTCGGCCTCAAGCTCGCCAAGACGCCGAAAGCCGAGATCGATCAGCGCGTCAGGGAAGCCGCTCGCATCCTTCAGATCGAGGATTATCTCGAGCGCATGCCCAAGGCTTTGTCCGGTGGACAGCGCCAGCGCGTCGCCATCGGCCGCGCCATCGTGCGCAATCCCAAGGTGTTTTTGTTCGACGAGCCGCTCAGCAATCTCGACGCTTCGCTGCGTGCGCAGACCCGCATCGAGATCGCCAAGCTGCACGATCAGCTCGACGCCACAATGATTTACGTGACCCACGACCAGGTCGAAGCCATGACCCTGGCCGATCGTATCGTCGTGCTCAATTCGGGTAATATCGAGCAGGTCGGCACCCCGCTCGAACTCTATCGCAGCCCGGTGAACACCTTCGTGGCCGGGTTCATCGCCAGCCAGCGCATGAACTTCACCGAGGTCTCGATCGAGAACAACACATTGGTGCTTCCGGGTAACAAAAAGCTGGCCGTGCTCCACCCCCAACTGGCCCAGGTGCGAACCATCGGCATCCGCCCCGAGCATCTGCGCCTCACCGACGCCGCCGGTGCCGACCTGACCGGCACTCTGTCGGTCATCGAGCAGTTCGGCGAACATGCTCTGGCCTATGTCGAACTGCCCACCGGCGAATTGATCACCATCAAGCTCGATGGCGCCCCCGATCTGACCCTGCACGAGACCATCCATATCGCCGTACCGCCCGACGCGGTCCATCTGTTCGACAAGACCGGCCGGGCTTTGCGCTAGCGCGCGGACTGCCGGCCGCGTCGGCTCCACAGCAGCTTGGCGACGACGACGAGCGACGCCGCCACGATTGCCCCGGCCATCGCCGGATGCAGCATGGAGGATAGGCTGGCACCGGGATCTGACCGGAACAGCCAGACGGTGAAGGGGATCGCGAAGAGCCCTGATGTCAGCGCCACCCACCAGCGCAGCGGCCGCACCCTGCTGTCGCGGATAGCGCCATAGCTCAGCAGCACGACGGGCAGAGTGGTGACGAGGCCGAAGCCGCTGAGGATCAGCAGCGGCACGGCATAAGCCGACCAGGCGAAATAGCGCGGCGCCTCGCCGGCGGCCCGGCGATCGGTTGCAGAATGGGTCATTTCCAGAACTCCGTGAGGGAAGGATGCCGGCACGCCATCGTGCCGGCGATGGTGGCTAGCGGCCCTTTGGCGCGAAGACGGCGGTGACGGCGGCCGCGGCGAGGGCGAGGCCGGCGGCGGTGAGAAAGCCCAGGCTATGGCCAGCGCTGAGCGCTTCGACCTGCGGCATGCCGGTTTCAACCAGCGCCGTGCTGCGGGCGGCCGAGACCGTGAAGATGACGGCAAGGCCGATGGCCGCGCCGACCTGCTGGCTGGTATTGACCAGCCCGCTGGCAAGGCCTGCATCCTGTTCGCTGACACCGGACACCGAGAGCTCCGTGCCGGCCACGAAGGCGCCACCCAGCCCGATGCCGATCAGGAGGCTCGGGCCAAGCAGATGCACGAGGAACGATGCATCGGCCGGAGCGAAGGACAGCCAGACGAGGCCCGCCGCGAAGATGACCAGCGACACGGCAAGCGTATCGCGCGAGCCGAAGCGGGCAATGGCCATGGGCGCGACGCCGGCCACCACCACCAGCATCAAGGCGAGAGGCACCTGGCTGAGGCCTGCCGTCCATGCGTCATAGCCCAGCACATCCTGCATATAGAGCGAGAGCGCGAAGAACAGGCCCGTAACCGCGCCACCGATCAGCACCACGGCGGCATTGCCGGTGCTGACGGCGCGATTGGCCAGGATGCGGAAGTCGACCAGCGGCGCCTTCGACTTGAGTTCGATGACGACGAACCCGATCAGCAGGATCGCGCCAAGGGTGAAAAGGCCAAGCGTGAGCGGGGCGAGGAAGCCCAGCTCGAGCACCACCGAGAGGGCGGTGACGATGGCGACGAGTCCACCGGTAACGGTCAGTGCCCCGGGAATGTCGAGCGGCGCCCGCTCGGCGGCAACCTGGTCACGGCTGATGAGGAAGGGAATGCTGGCAATAACCAGGAGGCCTACCGGCACGTTGATGAAGAAGATCGAGGCCCAGCCGAACTGCGCGGTGAGCAAACCGCCCAGCAGCACACCGGCCACGCTGCCCAGCCCTGCGACCGCGCCCCAGATGCCCAGCGCCTTGTCGCGCCCCTGGCCAGTGGGAAAAAGCTGCATCAGCAGCGACAGTGCACCCGGCGCCAGTAGCGCCGCCGAGGCACCCTGCACCGCACGCGCCGCCAAGAGGAAACCGCCATTGGGCGAGAGCCCTGCAGCAAGCGAGGCGACGATGAAGCCGGCCGTACCGATGAGGAAGATGGCGCGGTGGCCGATGCGATCGGCGAGACGTCCTCCGAGCAGCAGCAACCCGCCAAAGGGCAGCACATAGGCGGTGATGACCCAGCTCAGCAGCGACGGATCGAGCCCCAGCCCCTGGCCGAGCCGGGGCAGGGCGATGTTGACGATGGACGCGTCGAGCACGACGAGGAATTGCGCCAAAGCGAGGATGGTGAGCGCCAGCCAGCGATTGGAGCTGCGGTCGGAGGCGAATGGTTCGGCTAGGTTGGTCATATCTGTCTCCTAATAGAGTGATTAATCACTCACTAAATGGGCGAGAGGAATGCCCTGACGGGCGCCGCGGGGAGACCCCTGCGGGTATCTGTTTGGCGCGGTCGACAGTCTCGACCGCGTAGTTGCATTCTGGATCCGCCAAGGGACACGCCCAAGGCGGGACAGGCAAATTCAGTAGTGGCTCATTCCCCTCCAGATGGCCTGGGCCCAGTCGTCATCGAGCTGGTCGAGATCGGTGGTGACGATCAGGTGGCAGAGCTGGCCGAAGGCGATGAAGCGCTGCACGGCCTCGTCGCTGACGCCGGCCTTGCTCTTGGCGAGCTTGACTAGGCCTGCGAGGCCCCGCCGGATCACCGCCCTGACGGCCGGAATATCGGCAGCGCTCTGGGCATGCACCTGGATCATCAGGATGTCCTTGTCGGCGATCAGGCGCGCATAGGCTTCGCCCATCTCCTCTAGGATCCCGTCCGGGCTGCGATCGGTCGCCCGGTCGGCAGCGTCGGCCATGGTCTGGAGGATGATCTCGTAAGCGCGCTCCAGCGCCGCCACGAACAGCACTTCCTTGGTCGGATAGAGCTTGAACACATAGGCCTGCGAAATCCCGGCCTTGGTGGCCACCGCCGCGACCGGCGTCGAGCCATAGCCCGACCGGGCAAAAACCGAGAGCGCCGCCTCGATTATGCTGTCGCGTCTGGTATCGGCGTCGGAGAGTTTCAGATTCGTGCTCATGAAGAGAGTGTGTAGTCACTCACCACTGGAAGTCAAGCGCGTTTGCGGGGAAGAGAAGGGGAGGGGCAGCGGAGCGCCGGCAGGAAGCAGGGAAGAATGGGGGTATCCTGATGTCTGGATGAAGTTGAGGACGTCACCGGGATTTCCCGCCCCCTACGCATTCCCTCAGGGCTTGGCGGGCGTTCACGCCTTTGACATGATCGCCGCACGTATTTCGAATCGGGCTTCCAGGCGTTTGCGGCGTCTGTGCCACTTTCACTTTTACTGTGCATCCGCTCGCCGGCGACTTTCACGCCGGTGGGCGATAATTTTGGGATGTCGATAATGGTCTCCGAACCCGTGCGCGATGCCTTCGATGCGGGTGGGCGTGGCTTGCAGCATCAGGGCCTGCGCCGGGCCAATGAGCGCGCCGTTCTGACGGTGATCGGCTTCAATCCGGGCGTGTCCAATGCCGATATTGCTCGCCAGTCGGGGCTGGCGCCGCAGACGGTTTCGGCCATCCTGACCGATCTCGACAGCGCCGGGCTGATCATGCGCGGCGAGGTGTTGCGCGGCCGGCGCGGCCAGCCCGCGACGCCGATTTTCCTCCATCCCGAAGGCGCCTATGCCATCGGCGTCGAAATCGGCTGGCGTCACCTGCAGGTGCTGCTGCTCAACCTCAACGGACAGGTGCTGGCGCAGCAGCGGAGCTATTATGACTTTCCCGATGCCGCCAACATCGTCGACGCGATCGTGACGATGATGGACGAGGTGCTGGCGCCGCTGAGCGAGGCGCAGCGCAGCCGCCTCGCCAATATCGGCGTGGCCCTCCCCACCAACATCGCCGACAATCTGGCCTTGGTCGGCGCGCCGGAAGGGCAGTTTGCGCTGTGGAATCGGCTCGATCTCGCCGCCGAATTGCGGCGGCGCAGCGGGCTCGAGGTCAACCTGTTCAATGACGGCAATGCCGCCTGCTGGGCAGAATTGACGGCCTTTCCCCGGCCGCGGCCGACCGATTTCATCTATTTCCTCATCTCCCACTATATCGCCGCCGGCATCGTCGGGCAGGGCATGCTGTGGGAAGGGCCAAGCGGCAATTCGGCCAACCTGGGCTCGATGCTGGTCAGCGACGGCCAGGGGCGACCGCAGGTAGCCCATTTCATCGCCTCGGTCGCGTCGCTGCGTACGCGCCTCGCCGCCGCGGGCTTTCACATCGCCTCGGCCGACCCAGCCGGCTGGGACTGGGAGACCTTCGGCCCGGTGCTCGAACACTGGCTGACCGATAGCGCGCGAGCCCTGGCCAAGGTCGTGTTCAATACCGCGACCGTTATTGAAACCCGGCTCGTCGTCCTCGACAGCATCCTGCCGGCCACCATCGTGGCGAAGTTGGTCGAGCGGCTGGAGGCGGAATTGCGGCTTTTGCCCATCGCGCCGTATGTGCCCCCGCAGGTGCTGCCGGGGCATCGGGGCGGGCTGGCGCCGGCCGTGGGCGCCGCCGAACTGACGCTCTATCGGCGCTATTTCTCACGCCAACTGGCGGAGCGGGCTGGCTGATACGGTCGGCTTGGATTGCTCAAGCGCGTCGCGCAATTGCGCGCTGGGGGTGAATACCACCGTCTGGCGCGGCGAAATACGGTGTTCGGTGCCGGTGCGCGGATTGCGCCCCAGCCGCTCGGCCCGTGAACGCACCTGCAGCGAACCGAAAGCGGTGAGCTTGACGTTCTCGCCGGCCATCAGCGCTTCAGCCATCAAGGCAAACATTGTCTCGCTGATTGCGGCCGTATCGGCCTTGCTCAGGCCGGTGCGTCGGGCTGCCGCCTCGCTGAGCATGGCGCGCGTAATCGTGGTGGTCAATGTGCCGTCCCCCTTCTTAAATTCATACGAGGAATTTAAGCTTCTGTCCAGCCGACAGAGGGCGCTTCCAAACTTGAACGATCCGATCAAGTTAAGTTGACATATTTTAGAATGGTTATAAGCTGCGAGCCGTTCTAAGACGGAAACGGGCGCGAATCGGGATCCTCGATGCGCGCCGTATGTCCCCAGGTTCCGCCCCCAGCGAGGTTCGAAGTGAGACTGACGCGCCAATCCAACTACGCGATCCGCACCCTGGTCTATTGTGCCGTCAATGAGCCGGGCCTGAGCCGTGTCGCCGACATTGCCAAGGCCTACAATATTTCCGAACTCTTTCTGTTCAAGCTGATCAAGCCGCTGGTGGAAAATGGTCTGCTGGCCACCGTGCGCGGCCGCCATGGCGGCATCAAGCTAGGCAAGAAGGCCGATGACATCACCCTGCTCGATACCATTCGCCTCACCGAAGAAAACTTCGCCCTGGCCGAATGCTTCGAAGATGGGGCAGATTGCCCGCTGATCGGCGAATGCGACCTCAATAGCGCATTGCGCGAGGCGCTGGGCGCCTTCTTCGAGGTGTTGGCCAGCTACACCATTGCCGATCTCGCCAGCAAGAAGCGCTCGATCCGCGACCGCCTTGGCCTGTCGACGCTCGAAGCCGTCATGGAGCCTGCCCACTAGCCTTTCTTACCTCGCCCCCAAAGGGAGGTGAAGAAACTGCGTCTTCATAATTATGAGTTTGACACTCATAATAACCTGTGCTTTTCTCCGGTCATCGCAAGGCGGTGATCGGTCCGAGGGGATGATGATCGCCGCCGCGCCGAGACGACGGGGGCTTGCTGCTACCGTCTCCCCGGGCCGGTCAGGATCCTCAACGTCCTGACCGGCCTTTTCTTTAGCCGGGCTCTATGCTCTATCCGCGCCATGGCCGCAGCTCCCCTTCTTTCGCTCCAGAATATCCATCTGACCTTCGGTGGCACGACGCTGCTCGAAAGCGCTGAACTCATCGTGTCACCCGGCCAGCGCATCGCGCTGGTGGGGCGCAACGGCTCGGGCAAATCGACCTTGCTCAAGATCGCGGCGGGGGATGTGACCCATGATGGCGGCGTGCGCTTCGTCGAGCCGAGCGCGACCCTGCGCTACCTGCCGCAAGAGCCGGACCTTTCGGCCTATGCGACGACGCTGGAATATGTCGAGGCGGGTCTTGGGCCTGGCGACGACGAGTATCGCGCTCAATATCTGCTGAGCTCGCTGGGGCTGACCGGGGCCGAGAACCCCCGCAACCTCTCTGGTGGCGAGGGCCGCCGCGCCGCCCTTGCGCGCGTGCTGGCGCCCAAGCCCGATATCCTGCTGCTGGACGAGCCGACCAACCATCTCGACCTGCCGGCCATCGAATGGCTGCAGGCCGAGCTCGATAGCCTGCGCTCGGCCATGGTGCTGATCAGCCACGATCGCCGCTTCCTCGGCGATCTGACCCGGGCGACCGTCTGGCTCGATCGCGGCGTGACACGCCGGCTCGACAAGGGCTTTTCGGCTTTCGAGGGCTGGCGCGACCAGGTGCTCGAGGAAGAAGAGCGCGACCGCCACAAGCTCGACCGCCAGATCGTGCGCGAGGAGCATTGGCTGCGTTATGGCGTCACCGCGCGGCGCAAGCGCAATGTAGGTCGCCTAGAACGGCTGGCCGGCTTGCGCCAGGACCGGCGCGAGCAGCGTCGCGTCACCGGCTCGGTCAATATGCAGGTTTCCGAGGGCCGCACTTCCGGCGCCCTGGTGGTCGAGGCCGAGAATATTTCCAAGCGCTATGGCGACCGGGTCATTGTCGGTGACTTCTCGACCCGCGTCTTGCGCGGCGACCGCATCGGCATTGTCGGCCCCAATGGCGCCGGCAAAACCACGATGATCAAGATGCTGACGGGCCTGCTCGGACCCGATACGGGCACCATCAAGCTCGGCTCGGCGCTGGAGCTGGCGATGCTCGACCAGGGCCGCGCCAAGCTCGATCCCGACACGCGCCTCAAGGATGCTCTGACCGGCGGCGGTTCGGACACCTTGCAGATCAACGGCCAGCCCAAGCATGTCGTGGGCTATATGAAAGACTTCCTGTTCGGCGCCGAACAGGCCAGCACGCCCATCGGCAAGCTCTCGGGCGGCGAACGCGCCCGCGTGGCCTTGGCCCGCGCGCTGTCGCTGCCATCCAACTTCCTGGTGCTGGACGAGCCGACCAACGATCTCGATCTCGAAACGCTCGACCTGCTCGAAGAGATGGTGTCCGACTATGCCGGCACCGTCATCGTGGTGAGCCACGATCGCGACTTCCTTGATCGAGTCGCCACCTCGGTGATCATCGCCGAGGGCGATGGCATCTGGACCGAATATGCCGGCGGCTATTCCGACATGGTGATCCAGCGCGGCGAGGGCGTCACCGCCCGCGAGCCGGCGCCCAAGGCCCACAGGGCTGGCAAGACCAGCTTGGCGCAGACCACGGCAGCGACTTCGGCCGCGCCCAAGCGCAAGCTGAGCTTCAAGGAAAAGCACGCGCTCGAAACGCTGCCCAAGACCATCAACAAGCTGGAAGACGAGATCAAAGCGATCAACGCCGTGCTGGCCGATCCCAAATTCTACACGCGCGACCCGTCCGGCTTCGCCGCCAAGTCCAAGGCGCTGATGGACGCTGAAGCCAAGCGCGCCGCCGCAGAGGAAGAGTGGCTGGAACTGGAATTGCTCAGGGAAGAGCTGGAGGGCTGAGGCGCTTCGGGCGCCTCAATCCTTCCAGTCGAATCTGGGCCGCGCCAGATATTGCAGGCCCTCGGGCGACTCGCCGCCGATGCGGCGGAGCAGCAGCGAGCCGAGCTGCCGGCCGGCATCGACGAAGTCCTCGTGCACCGTTTCCGCGCCCGGCTGGAACTGGGCGAACATTTCCGAGGACTGTTTGGAAACGACATGCACGTCCTTGCCGACGCGCTTGCCGCTCTCGTTGAGCGCGCCGATTACGGCGAGGGCCGACACTTCCGAGGCGCAAACCCAGCCATCGGGTCCGTCCGGGCGCTTCGAGCGCTTGCTGACATAGGTACGGATGGCGTCGGTCTGGCTGTGTAGAGTCACATCGGTGGCAAATTCATGCGCGATGCCGGCTTCCCCCGCAGCGCGGGCGACGCCGGCCTTGAGGTGGTCGGTATAAGTCAGGGCGCTCTCAGGCAGCACGATCGAGACCGATCTGCAGCCCTTCTGCACCAGCCGCTTCACGGCCCCATAGGCATAGGCCTCGTTGTCGAAGTCGACCCAGGGATGGGACTCGGGCCACTTGGTGCGGCCATGGCTGGCAAACGGAAATTCATTGTCGATCAGGAAGCGGATGCGCTCGTCAAAGCTCTCGGCCTTGGAGAAGATGACGCCGTCGGCCATGCGGTTGCGCACGATATGCTTGATCGGCTCGATCGGCTCGACGTTGCGGAACAGCGGCGTGATGACGATGTGGTAGGCCGTGTCGCGCGCCGCCTCGGTGAGGCCGGTGACGATGGACGAGCCGAAGCCATAAATCTGCTCGTCCGGTTCAAGCACCAGGGCAATGACATTGGTGCGCCCGGTCTTGAGGCGCAGCGCGGCGCGGTCGGGCAGGTAGCCGATCTCGGCGGCGATCTTCTGCACCCGGTCGCGGGTTTCCTGGGCCAGCTCGGGGGCGTTGTTGAGCGCGCGAGAAATCGTGGTGACGGCAAAGCCGGTCATCTGCGCAATGGTCTTGAGCGTCGGCTTGCCAGATGGCTTGACGCCGCGCTTGCCCTTGGCAGCAGCCTGAGGCAGGTCGTCTTCGGACACTTGGTACACCCCTCCGCCGCGGTTAGGTTCCGCGGTGACGCTTTGTTGAACGCGGACAACACCAGATTGTCCGGCTCAGTTCAAGCGCCGCCTACGAAGATGGCTGCGTTGAGGGGCGTACGTCATACCTGACCAGAACTGTCCTATTTTCTGTGCCGCACCGGAAGTCGAGCAGTCTTTTTCCGAAAATCTTCATTCTATGGCCGGCGACCCTCTGGCAATCGGAGTGAAACGCTCCTATCTTGCCGTCACGTATCGGCACTTGCCGATGCATCGAGTCGTTTCAACCAGCAGGAAAGGAATGAAGATGACCTCATCGAATGCCTTCACTATCCATGCAGGTTGCTCGCTCGTACGCACCAACCTCCATGCGTCCAAACGCTGGCAAGGGATCTGTCACTCGAAACGAATGTGACCCGCTGTCACGCCTTCGTCTCAGTCTTCCGATAGAACCCCAGCGTTGCCGGACAGGATGGTGCAAGTCTCCTTGCTCACCAGATTCCTGACCTGTGCAATGCGCAAGTGGAGCACCCACCCATGCAGGAACGCAGTCTCGATCGGGCTCAGGCCCACAAGCCAATTGTTATAGAAGTCGCCGGCGAACCGCTCGGCGTCGTGGTGCCGCACGCCGACGGATACCGCTTCCTCGCGGTCAAGCTGCCGGCCTTCGCCATCGACGGTCAGCAGTTCGAAACCGTCGAAAAGGCACACTTTGCCGTCTCGCAGGCCGTCCGCAAGGGCGCCGCTGCGGCGTGAGTAGTGGCCGCGCCTGAGGCGCGGCTGCTGAGTATTTCCAGCTTTTGATTGCCGTCAGAAAACGGTCTGCACCCAGGCGAGCAGGCCGCGCAGTAGTGTTGGATTCTGCCAGAGCACGAAGGCCGCGGCCGCAACGGCGGCGAGCAGTGCCAGGCCAATGACCTTCTTGAGCACCGAGAAGACGAGCCAGATCACGACGATGGCGCCCACGCCAAGGCCGATCAGCGTGTAGGTATCACTGGCGATTGGCATTCTCCCGGTCGATCAGTCGTCGTTGGTGGCGTTGAGCTCGTCCGGATGCTTGCCTTCGCTGGCCGGCGGGGAGGGATCGAGCGCTTCGTCGATCGCGGCGGCCAGAGCCTCCACATCGACACGCGCCGCACCCTCGCGGGCCTGCCGTTCCAGTTCTGCTGTTATGGCCGTGGCGATTGCCTGCCGCCGGCCGAATTCATCAGCCATTGCCATCTATCGACACTCCCTGCTCGTCGATTCGCACCTCGATGCCGGGGCGCGCCTGCTGCTGCTGGTAAGTATAGATGCCAAAGCCCACGATCGCCACCAACAGAATGACGATCACGGCGTAAAGCCCGTTGCGACTCATGGGAACTCCTGACGCTTGCTGGAGGAGCAACGCACGAGGCAGCACCGGGTTCATCGCCGGCCGCTATTCCTGCGCGGCTATGGTCCGCAGCGCCATCACGAAGGCCGTGACGCCGATGGCGAGGAGGCCTGAATTGTCGATGATGATGGGGGTTACCCCTGCTGGAACCGGTGCGCTTTCCCGCGCCAGCCGTGCGGTGATCTGGTCGCCGCTCTCGCGCCCGCGCCGGGTCAGCCGTTCGGCGCGGCAGGAAATCTCGGCGGTGATGAGCACCACGGCGCAGGCCGGGTAGCGCGCGATCGCCTCGGGGACGACATGGCGGGAGACGTTGGCGACAACGGTCTTGCCCAGAGCGAGGTCAGTATCGAGGCTGAGCGGCAGGGCATAGCGCAGGTTATGCGCATCCCAGGAGAGGGCGAAGCGTCCCGCCTCGTCCATCTGCCGGAAGGTTTCGGGGTCGAGGCTATCGTGATCCTCTATCTCGACATCGCTGGGCCGGGTGACGAGGCGGCGCACGAAGACGAAGCGCTTGTCGTTTTCCAGCGCGTGACGGGCGCCGGAGATCAGCGTGTCCTTGCCGACGCCAGAGGGGCCGACAACCAGGACCAGCGAGCCGAGCGGACGGGCCATGGACTAGCTGACCCTCATGCCTTGCCGCCAGACGCCGCGGACTACGGGCAAGCCGCCCACGAGCCTCACGCGCACCAGGTCGGCCCGCTTGCCGACGGCGATTTCGCCGCGATCATCGAGCCCGGCCGCGCGCGCCGGATTGCGCGTGACCGTCGCAAGGGCCGCTGGCAGCTCGAAGCCCTCGACCCGCTGCGGCAGCGCGAAGGCGGCCTGGAGCGGGGCGAACGGCACGTAATCTGAGCTGAGAATATCCAACAGGCCCGCCCGTACCAGATCGGTCGCCGATATATTGCCCGAATGCGACTTGCCGCGCACCACATTTGGCGCGCCCATCAGGATTGCGAGCCCTGCATCATGGGCCGCGGCGGCGGCCTCAAGCGTCGTGGGGAATTCGGCAATGGCCACGCCATCCGATACCGCTTCCTCGACATGGGCCAGCGTGGCGTCGTCGTGGCTCGCCATGGCGAGCTGCATCGCCCGCGACCGCTGCACCAGATGGCGCCGATTGGGCGCCGAGTAGCGTTCATGCTGGGCGAGGGCCGCGGCCAGATAACGCTCGACCTCTTCCTCGGTCACCCCGAGCTGCTTTTTGTAGAACAGCTTATAGGTATCGAGCGAAGTGAACTGACGCTGCCCCGGCGTATGGTCCATCAGCGAGATCAGGCGCGTCTCGGGATGGTCGACGAAGCTTTCGAAATGCTCGATGACATCGGCGCTCGGCAGCTCGCACCGCAGGTGGATGAGATGTTCGGCCCGCAACCAGCCCTGCTGGCGCGCGGCGCGCACCGCATCGATCAACAGGCCCGCATGCTCGCGCATTTGCGGCATATCGAGATCGGAGCCGATGCGGACCGCGTCGAATACGGTGGTAATGCCCGAGCCGGCGATCTGCACGTCATGGGCATGGAGCGACGCCATAGCGTCCCAGAAGACACCCGGCCGGGGACGGTAGTGGTTTTCCAGATGATCGGTGTGGAGTTCGACGAGGCCCGGGATCAGGTAATCGCCCTCGAAATCCTCACCTGACTGGGCGGCACCGGTACCGACGCCCGTAATCACACCATCGCTGACAGCAACCTGGCCCTCGACGATCTCGTCGGCCAGCACGATTCGCGCATTGCGAAAGATCGTCTCAGCCATCAGGCAACGCCTTCCAGCTTGAAGTCACCGGCGCGGCGGAACGGCTTGCCGGCCTCGTGTTCGACGAACAGCGACAGCCGATCGAGCACGACAGGTTCTTCGAGCACCGGCGCGAACCAGGTGCTGGCGGCGGTGGTGACCTCAGCCGCATCGGCTTCGCTCAGCCGGTCGGTGAGCGTCATGTGGAAGCGGAATTCCTCGAACACATAGGGATAGCCATAGGCGTCGAGCAGTTCGATCTGGCGTTCGCTGAGCCCCTTGCCGGCCCGGGCCGCGCGATCCTTGACGCTCATGGGCGCGCGGAACGGGTCGAAATCCTCCACCACATGGGCGGCAAAATCCTGCAGCGCCTCGTTCTCGCCATCGACCATCAGGGCAAGAAAGCCCTGCAGCGAGGCGAGCTTGAGCCTGCCCAGTTCGACCGGGCGGTGCCGGGCGGCAAACGCGGTGAGCGCGGCGCGCAGCTCGGCTTCGTCGGCGTCCTCGGCCAGCGCCATGGGCGCCTTGAGCGTGGCGTGAAAGCCATAGCGGTTGGCCGACTGGGTCAGGTTGAGCAGGCGGTCACGGTCGATGCCGGCGACCGGGCCGTCGAAAATGTCACCATCGGCCGCGTCGCGGCCAAGCCAGACGGCGGCCCGCTCCCACAGGTTGCTGGTGGCGGCGGGGGCAAAATAGATCGCGAATCGTTCTGTCATCGGAACTCCTGCCCCAGCCGCTAAGCGGACTGTGTGTCGGCCGTTTGACAATTGTCGAGCCGGCCCATTGCTGGCTACCCTTGCCCGCAACGAATCGCAAGCCGGGAGACACTTTTGGACCGCGCGCTGCTCGAGCAGATGTTCCGCCAGGCCGTAGCGCAAGCGCAGCCGGCTTTGGCCGTCCGCCGCCACCTGCCTGAACAGCCGACGGGACGCACCGTCGTCATCGGTGCGGGCAAGGCATCCGCCCAGATGGCGCGCGCCTTCGAACAGGCCTGGCTGGGTCCGCTCAAGGGCCTCGTGGTGACGCGCTATGGCTATGGCGAACAGTGCGAGCGGATCGAGATCGTCGAAGCCGCCCATCCCGTACCCGATGAAGCCGGGTTCCTCGCGGCGCGGCGGATCATGGAAGCGGTGTCGGGCCTGGGGCCCAATGACCTCGTGGTGGCGCTGATCTCGGGTGGCGGTTCGGCGCTGCTGCCGGCCCCGGCGCCCGGGCTGACGCTCGATGACGAGCAGGCCATCAACCGGGCTCTCCTCGCCTCGGGCGCGCCGATCTCGGTGATGAACCTTATTCGCAACCAGTTTTCGACCATCAAGGGTGGCCGGCTCGCCGCCCATTGTGCCCCGGCCCGCGTGGCGACGCTTGTCGTGTCCGACGTGCCGGGGGACGATCCGGCGCTGGTGGCCTCGGGCCCGACCATTCCGCTTGCCGGCTCGCGCGCCTTGGCCCGCAAATATGCCAATCTCTATCGGCTGGAACTGCCGCCGCATGCCCATGCGCTGCTGGCCGGCGACGAGAACCTGGCCCCCGAACCCGGCGACGCGGTTTTCGCGCGCAACACCGTCCGCACCATTGCCTCGGCGACGCTGTCGCTCGAGGCCGCCGCCGAGCTGGCACGCCGACAGGGCATCGAGCCAGCCATCCTCTCCGATTCCATCGAGGGAGAATCCCGCGACGTGGCCCAGGTCCACGCGGCGATGGCGCGGGAAATCGCCCAGCGCAACCGGCCGTTCAAGAAGCCCGTCGTGCTGCTATCGGGCGGGGAGACCACGGTGACCCTGCGCGGCAAAGGCGGACGGGGCGGGCGCAATGCCGAGTTCCTCCTGGCTCTGGCCATCGCCATCGACGGCATGGACAATATCTCGGCGCTGGCGGCCGATACCGACGGCATCGATGGCTCCGAGGACAATGCCGGCGCCTTCGTCGACGGCACGACCGCGACCCGGCTGCGCAAGGCCGGCATAGACCCGCTGGCGGCCCTGGCTGGCAACGACGCTTGGGGCGCCTTCAACGCCATCGGCGATCTGCTGGTGACCGGGCCGACGGGCACCAATGTGAATGACTTCCGGGCGATTTTGGTGCGCTGACTCTTTTCCCGTTCATCTGCGATGTCATTCCGGCGAAGGCCGGAATCCATCTTGAGGTGACTGTGCCTGCTGTGGACGCGGGAAGACCTCAGGATGGATCCCGGCCTACTCCGGGATGACACCGTGAAGGTTGGGGCATCCGAAACCAAAATAATCATACAATTCCCCTTGGCAGAGAGGGGGTGGCTCTGTTCTATACGCCGACTTTTCGGGAAGGAGCCGCCTCATGGCCAAACGCAAGATCGCCGTCATCGGCGTGGGCAAGATTGCGCAGGATCAGCACCTGCCGGTGATCGACGCATCTGATGATTTCGAACTGGCGGCGACCGTGTCGACGCGTGGGCTGAGCCATAACGGCCTGCCGGCCTTCCGCACTCCGGGCGAGCTCTATGCGGCTTTGCCCGATGTGTCGCTGGTGTCGATCTGCACCCCGCCCGGCATCCGCCATCAATATGTCCGCGAGGCGCTCGACGCCGGCAAGGACGTGATGATGGAAAAGCCGCCGACCACGACCATTTCCGAGCTCGACGACCTTATCGCTCATGCCAAGCGGCTCGATCGGGTGCTCTACCAGACCTGGCACAGCCAGTGGAATCCGGCGGTCGACCGCGCCAAGGCGATCCTGGCGCAGGATGGCGTCAAGTCGGTGCGCATCGACTGGCGCGAAAGCGTGCGCAAGTGGCATCCGGGCCAGGACTGGGTGTGGGAGCCCGGCGGCTTCGGCGTCTGCGACCCCGGCATCAATGCGTTCTCGATCTTCACCAAGATCATGCCGTTCCCGGTTTTCGTGGAACAGGCCAAGCTGACCTTCCCCGCCAACCGTCAAACCCCTGTCGATGTCGAAATCGGCTTCAAGTCGGGCCAGCTACACCAGCCCAAGCTGTCGGCCGGCTTCAACTGGCTCGAGGAGAGCGGCGAGATCTGGACGATCCGGATCGAGACCGGCGCCGGCGATGTCATCAAGCTCGAAGGCGGCGGCCGCTCGCTGACCGTCAATGACCAACTGGTGCTCCAGCACGGCGACGGCGAATATGCCGCCATGTACGAGCATTTCGCCGGCCTGCTGGATCGGCATGAAAGCGACGTCGATGCCGCGCCGCTGCGTCTGATGAGCGACGTGTTTTTGATGGGCGCCCGCGAGAACGGGCCGGCGTTTGAGTGGTAGGCTGAGGTCGCCCCGGCCGCTGCCAGGTACCTCCCCTTGACGGGGAGGTAGGAGGGGGTGTTGGGAGCACCGATATGCGGGCTAAACATCCCTCACCCTTGATCCCTCCCCGCAAAGGGGAGGGTGCCGACTGAAGGTATGGACGCTTACTTCCCCGCCTCCGTCAGCACCCTCAGATCATCATCGCTGAGTTTCAGCCTTACACCCTTGGCCAAACTCTTCACCTGTTCCACCGAAGTCGCCGAGGCGATCGGCGCAGTGACGCCCGGCTGTGCGACGAGCCAGGCGAGCGAGACTTCGGCAGGCGTCGCGTCATTGGCCCCGGCAACCTTGTCCAATGCTGCGAGAATGCTGGTGCCTTTTTTGTCGAGGTAGCGCTCGACGCCGCCGCCGCGTGGCGACTTGCTGAAATCGGCTTTGGAGCGGTACTTGCCAGTGAGGAAACCCGAGGCGAGGCTGTAATAGACCACGGTCCCCATCTCGTGCTCGGCCACGACATCGCGCAATGCCTCGAACTCGGCGCGGTCATAAAGATTGAAGCGCGGCTGCAGCACTTCGTAGCGCGGCAGCGACTTGATCACCGACGTTTCATGCGTGGCCTTGACCATCTCGGCGCTGTAGTTGGAAGCGCCCACGATGCGCACCTTGCCGGCCCGCACCATCGGCTCATAGGCGCCCAGCGTTTCCTCATGGCTGGCCTCGGGATCGGGCCAGTGGCTGAAATAGACGTCGACATAGTCGGTCTGGAGCCGCTTGAGCGAGGCGTCGAACCCGGCAGCGACACGCTCTGCCTTGAGGCCACCGGGCTTGTTGGCCGAGTTGACCTTGGTCAGGATATGGATGGCATCGCGATTGCCGCGTTCCTTCATCCACTTGCCAATAATGGTCTCGCTCATCCCGGGGGGGTTGCCGGGCACCCAGTTGGGGTAACCCTCTGCGGTGTCGATAGCCGAAAAGCCTTCTTCGACGAAGGCGTCGAGAATGGCAAAGCCGGTCTTCTCGTCCACCGTCCAGCCGAAGACGTTGCCGCCCAATACCAGGGGTTCGATAACGATCTCACTGCGTCCGAGCGGGCGACGGTCCATTGTGCTTCTCCATGTTGGTTTGCTGTCTAAACGCCCGCATCCGAAATCGGTTCGACCGGAACGCGCGGCGCGCAGAAGGCGAGGGCGGCATTGATGGCGTAGAGCGAGCCATCAAGCGCTATATGGTTGGCGGGCACGCCCGGGCCAAGCTCGGGCTCGAGATAAGCCACCGCGCCATTGGCGAGATTGTCGAGTACCCAGGAAATGTCGCCCGTGAGCCGCGCCCCGTAGGGTTCAGCTGCCTCCGCATCGAAGGAGCGCGTTTCCTTGTCGATGGTGATGGCCCAGCGTCCCGCATCACTTTCGGGGCGACTGGTGTGGATATGCACGCCGGTCGCGTAATCGTCCTCGCAGCGCACGGCGATGCAGGCATAGGTCTCGGGCGTCGAGTCGAGCGCACAGCCCAGCGTGGCGCGGTCACCCTCGCCGGGCAGCGGCGAATAGTGCCAGCCCGCTTCCTGCGCCATCACCGGGGCGATAAGCAAAGCCAGGATCAGGCCTTGGGCTGGATGAGGTCCCATTTGTTTCCGTAGAGATCCTGGAACACAGCCACCGAGCCATAGGCCTCGTGGCGGGGCGCTTCGAGGAACTTGACCCCACGCGCGACCATGGCGGCATGGTCGCGCTCGAAATGGCTGGTGTTGAGAAAGAACATGACGCGCCCGCCGCCCTGGTTGCCGATCGCGGCGCTCTGCGCGTCGCCATCGGCCTTGGCCAGCAGCAATTGCGCGCCGGACCTGCCCGGAGGCGCGACTACGACCCAGCGCTTGCCGCCACCCATTTCGGTGTCGGCGATCAGATCGAACCCGACCGTGTCGCAATAAAACGTGATGGCGTCGTCATAATCGGCGACGAGCAGGCTGACGGTGGCAATGGATAAACTCATGCCGCCCATGGATCACCACCGGTGCGGCGCGGTCAAGCCATGACAGGGGCGCCGAACGGTTCGTTCCAATATCGTCCAATTCTGTGGAAGCCGGTTTCAACCGTCATCATATTGACCAAATGGTCAAACTGTCTGCTTGCACTCCCTTGGATTCTAGGCTTTGTTGACGCCCAAGCTCCGGTTGGCAAGCCGGATGCGCATAAATATCGGGAGACAACAATCATGAAATTGATGAAAAGCCTGCTGGCGGCAACCGCCATCCTGGCGCTCGCCGCTGGCGCCGCGCAGGCCAAGCAGCTCGTATTTTGCTCGGAAGCCTCGCCTGCCCATTTCGATCCAGGCCCGACCACTGGCGGTAACGACTTCGACGCGTCCGCCCACACTATGTATGACGGCCTCGCCGCTTTCGTTCCGGGCAGCACGGACGTCGAGCCGGGCCTGGCCGAAAGCTGGGAAGTCTCCGCTGATGGTCTCGAGATCACCTTCAAGCTGCGTGCTGGCGTCAAGTTCCACACCCAGCCCTATTTCACGCCCACGCGCGATTTCAACGCCGATGACGTGATCTTCTCGTTCGAGCGCCAGTACAAGGAAGACAATCCGTATTTCGCGTACCTGGCCAACCTGACCTGGGACTACTACCAGGGCATGGACATGCCGCGTTACGTCAAGGAGATCGTCAAGGTCGACGACCTGACCGTCAAGTTCGTGCTGAGCGAGCCCAACGCCCCCATGGTTGCCAACCTGGCCATGCCCTTCGGCTCGATCGTCTCCAAGGAATATGCCGACCAGCTTTCCGCTGCCGGCACGCCCGAACTGCTCTCGACCCAGCCGATCGGCACCGGTCCGTTCAAGTTTGTCGACTATCAGCTCGACTCGGTCATCCGCTATGCGGCCAACGAGGAATACTTTGGCGGCAAGCCTGCCATCGACGATCTGATCTTCGCCATCACGCCCGACCAGTCGGTGCGCGCACAGAAGCTGATCGCCGGCGAATGCGACATCATCCCCTATCCGGCTCCGGCTGACGTTCCCGGCCTGCAGGCCAACGAGAACCTGACTGTGCTTGAGCAGGAAGGCCTCAACATCGGCTACATGTCCTACAACGTCACCGAGGCGCCGTTCGACAATGTGAAGGTCCGCAAGGCCCTCTCGATGGCCATCGACAAGCAGGCCATCGTCGACGCCGTGTACCAGGGTGCCGGCCAGGTCGCCAAGAACCTGATCCCGCCCACCATGTGGTCCTACAACGACACCGTCGTCGACGACACCTATGACGTCGAAGGTGCCAAGGCGCTGCTGGCGGAAGCTGGCGTCACCGAGCTGACCACCGACCTGTGGGCCATGCCGGTCAGCCGTCCGTACAACCCCAACGCCCAGCGCGTTGCCGAAATGATCCAGGCTGACTGGGCCGCGATCGGCGTCACCGCCAATATCGTGACCTACGAATGGACCGAATACCGCGAGCGCGGCAAGGCCGAAGGTCGCAAGGGTCCGTTCCAGATCGGCTGGACCGGCGACAATGGTGACCCGGACAACTTCTTCGCCACCCTGTTCTCCTGCTCGGCCATTGGCGTGTCCAACTACTCGTTCTGGTGCAACGAGGAATTCGAGGACCTGATCCAGAAGGCCAAGGTCACTGCTGACCCGGCTGAGCGTACCGCTCTCTACGAGCAGGCGCAGGTGATCTTCAAGGCTGAAGAGCCGGCCCTGACCCTGGCCCACTCCAAGGTCTTCGTGCCGATGAACAAGCGCGTCACTGGCTTCGTCCAGAGCCCGCTTGGCGATCACGTCTTCGACAATGTCGACGTCACCGAATAATTAGCTCAGAAGGCGCCGGACTCTAAAGTCCGGCGCCTTCGCTCAAGAAGAAGCTCATGATTTCCTACATTTTCCGCAGGCTGCTGCTGATCGTTCCGACCGTTATCGGCATTTCGATCTGCGCCTTTGCCTTTGTCCGGCTGCTGCCGGGTGACCCCATCCTTGCCATGGCTGGCGAGCACGGCGTGACGCCCGAGCGCTACGAAATTCTCAAAGAAGCCTTCGGTTACAATCTGCCGATCTGGCAGCAATACCTCAATTACCTCGGCTCGGTGCTGACGGGCGATTTCGGCGTGTCCCTGGGCACCAAGCGCCCGGTGCTCAACGAGTTCATGACGCTCTTCCCCGCCACGCTCGAACTGGCCTTCTGCGCCATCGTCCTGGCAACGGTGATCGGCGTGCCCGCTGGCGTGCTGGCCGCCGTCAAGCGCGGCTCCTGGCTCGATCAGGGAACCATGGGCCTGGCGCTGACAGGCTATTCCATGCCCATCTTCTGGTGGGGCCTGCTGCTGATCATGTTCTTTTCAGCCTATCTGGGCTGGACCCCGGTTTCGGGCCGCATTGCGCTCAATTTCTTCCTGCGCCCGATTACCGGCTTCATGACCATCGACAGCCTGCTCTATGGCAACTGGCCGGCCTTCGTTTCGGCTTTGCGCCACCTGATCCTGCCCACGGTGGTGCTGGCGACCATTCCGCTTGCCGTCATCGCCCGGCAGACCCGCTCGGCCATGCTCGAAGTGCTGGGCGAGGATTATGTGCGCACCGCACGCGCCAAGGGCCTTTCGCCCAGGCGCGTGGTCAATGTGCATGCCTTGCGCAACGCCCTCATTCCTGTGGTCACCACCATTGGCCTGCAGGTCGGCGCGCTGATGGCCGGCGCCATCCTGACCGAGACGATCTTCTCCTGGCCTGGCATCGGCAAGTGGATGATCGAATCCATCCTCAAACGCGATTATCCCGTGGTCCAGAGTGGGCTGCTGCTGATCGCGCTCATCATCATGGCGGTCAATCTGATCGTCGATCTTCTCTACGCGGTCATCAATCCGCGCATTCGGGTGCGATGATGACAGACATCTCCAAGCCGGTCGTAACCATTCCCAAGGGCGCCCGCGGCGCCGCCTTTGCCGAATTCTGGCACTATTTCTCGATGAATCGCGGTGCGGTCATCGGCCTCGCCGTAGTTGCCATCTTCATCCTCCTGGCGCTGTTCGCGCCCTGGATCGCGCCCTATGTGCCCGAACAGCAGTTCCGCGGCTTCGACAAGCTGCCCCCGGCATGGACCAATGGCGGCGACCCGCGGTTCTTCCTGGGGACCGACGAGGTCGGTCGCGATATCCTGTCGCGTCTCATCCACGGCGCGCGCTATTCGCTCACCATCGGCCTGGTCGTCGTGACCATTGCCGCCACCGTCGGCATTATCCTGGGTCTGTTGGCCGGCTATTTTCGTGGCTGGGTCGACGTCGCCATCATGCGCGTCATGGACATCATCCTGGCCTTCCCCTCGCTGCTGCTGGCCCTGGTGCTGGTGGCCATTCTAGGGCCCGGCCTGCTCAACGCCATGCTGGCCATTGCCCTGGTGCTGCAGCCCCACTTTGCCCGCCTGGTGCGGGCCTCTGTCATGGCCGAGCAGAACCGTGAATATGTCACCTCCGCCAAAATGGCCGGGGCCGGCCATTTCCGCCTGATGACCATCACCATCCTGCCCAATTGCCTGGGCCCGCTGATCGTTCAGGCGACCCTGTCCTTCTCCAACGCCATCCTCGATGCGGCGGCCCTGGGGTTCCTGGGCATGGGTGCCCAGCCGCCGACCCCCGAATGGGGCACCATGCTGGCCAAGGGCCGCGAATTCATCAGCAGCGCCCCCTGGATCGTGACCTTCCCGGGTCTGGCCATCCTCATCACGGTGCTCGCCATCAACCTGATCGGCGACGGGCTGCGCGACGCGCTCGACCCCAAGCTCAAGAGGAGCTGAGACAATGGCTCTGCTTGATATCAAGAACCTCACCGTCGCCTTCGACACCTCGGTCGGCCTGTTCAAGGCCGTCGACGGCATCGACGTGTCGGTGGATGCGCGCGAAGTGCTGGCCATTGTCGGGGAATCCGGCTCGGGCAAATCCGTCGCCATGCTGGCGGTGATGGGCCTCCTGCCCAAGACCGCCACGGTCACGGCCGACAAGATGGAATTCGAAGGGCTCGACCTGCTGGCCATGACGGCGCAGGAGAAGCGGCGGATCATCGGCAAGGATATCGCCATGATCTTCCAGGAGCCGGTGGCAAGCCTCAATCCCTGCTTCACCGTGGGCTTCCAGCTCGAGGAAGTGCTCGAGCGCCATATGGGCCTCAGCGGCCGCGCCGCGCGCAACCGTGCCATCGAACTGCTCGCTTTGGTAGGCATCAAGGACGGGGCCGATCGGCTCGGCGCCTATCCGCATCAGATGAGCGGCGGGCAGTGCCAGCGCGTCATGATCGCCATGGCCATTGCCTGCAACCCCAAGCTGCTGATCGCCGACGAACCGACCACGGCGCTCGACGTCACCATCCAGAAGCAGATCCTTGATCTGCTGGTCCGGCTCCAGGCCGAGCATGGCATGGGGCTGATTATGATCACCCATGACATGGGCGTGGTCGCCGAGACGGCCGACCGCGTCATCGTGCAGTATAAGGGGCACAAGATGGAGGAAGCCGACGTGCTCTCCCTCTTCGAGAACCCCAAATCCAACTACACCCGCGCGCTGCTTTCGGCGCTGCCGGAAAATGCGGTGGGCGATCGCCTGCCCACGGTGTCCGATTTCGTCTTCGAACCGGCGCCGGGAGTGTGACCATGGCGACACCTGTTCTCGAAGTCCGCAACCTCACGCGCGACTATGTTTCGTCGGGCGGCTTCCTGCGGCCCGCCAAGATTGTCCGCGCCGTCAAGGGCGTGAACTTCACGCTGCAGAAGGGCAAGACCCTGGCCGTGGTCGGGGAATCGGGCTGTGGCAAGTCCACGCTCGCCCGCATGATCACGCTGATCGATGCGCCGACCTCGGGCGAAATCCTGATCGACGGCCTGCCCGTCAATGCCTCGCACGTGACCCGCGAGATGCGCCAGAAGGTGCAGATCGTGTTCCAGAACCCCTATGGCTCGCTCAATCCGCGCCAGAAGATCGGCGACGTTCTGGCCGAGCCGCTGCTGCTGAACACGTCCATGCCGGCAGCGGAACGCCGCGACAAGGCCATGGCCATGCTGATCAAGGTCGGCCTGGGCCCCGAGCACTTCAACCGCTATCCGCACATGTTCTCGGGCGGCCAGCGCCAGCGCATCGCCATCGCGCGGGCGTTGATGCTCAATCCGAGCTTCCTCGTGCTCGACGAGCCGGTTTCGGCGCTGGACCTTTCGGTGCAGGCGCAGATCCTCAACCTGCTCAAGGACCTGCAGGACGAGTTCGGCCTGACCTATGTGTTCATCAGCCATGACCTTTCCGTGGTGCGCTACATCGCCGACGAGGTGATGGTGATGTATTTCGGCGATGTGGTGGAACACGGCACCCGCGAGGAAGTGTTCGGCAATCCGCAGCACGCCTATACGCAGACGCTGTTTGCCGCGACGCCGAAGTCCGATGTCGAGAGCATCCGGGCGCGCGTGGCCAAGAAGGCGGCGTTGGCGGGGTAGGCGGAACGCGGACGCCTTTGGCGGAGTCTTTGTTTGGATACCCCCACCTAGCCTCCCCCTAATAGGGGGAGGTATCCGGCCGGTGATTTGGGCAGCATCGTAGGTCAAACTCGATCGGTTCCTCCCCCTTTTCAGGGGGAGGCTAGGAGGGGGTACTCTTCCTCCCCGCTGATCCTACGACACTACCACCCGCTTCCCCTCGCGCGCCGACACCGTCATCGCCTCGATCAGCCGGTGCACCAGCAGCGCCGTATGCCCGTTGCTGAGCGGCTGGCGGTCATGCCGCACCGCGTCGGCGAAGTCGGCGATTTGCGCGGCATGCCAGTCGAACGGGAAGGCCATCGGGTCGGCGCCGCCGCCGCCCTGGCTCGCTTCGCCCTCGGTGATGGTTTCGCCAGCCATGGTGCGCACGGTGAGATTGCCAGCGGTGAGGGTCGCGGTGGCATGGGCGAAGTTGAGGGTCAGGCTTTCCGGCCCGCCGGGGAAGCTGGCCGTGGTGGCCATTACTGCACCCACGGCGCCATTGGCGAATTCGAGCCCGGCCGAGACGAAGTCCTCGGTTTCCATCTGGTGCAATCGCGTGGTCTTGGCCATGGCGGTGACGGCGCCGACCTCGCCACAGAGGCTCAGCATCAGGTCGAGCGAGTGGATCGCCTGGGTGATGAGCACGCCGCCGCCATCCTGCGCCAGGGTGCCGCGGCCGGGCTGGTCGTAATAGCCGGCTTGCGGCCGCCACCACGGCACGACCAGATGCACGGCCTCGAGCCGCCCATAGCGGTTGTCGGCAACCGCCTTGGCCAGGTAGCGAGAGGCCCGGCGGAAGCGATGCTGGAAGATGATGCCGAGCTTGACCCCGGCCGCGTCGCAGGTCGCGACGATCCGCTCGGCCGCGCCAAGCGTCCGCTCGACGGGCTTTTCCATGAGGACATGCTTGCCCGCCTTGGCCGCGGCCGCGACGAGATCCTCGCGCGCATTGGGCGTGGTGAGAATGAGAATGCCCTCGACATGCGGGTCAGCGAGCAGCGCCTCGTAGCTCTCGGCGGCGGGGAGGTCATAGGTCTTGCAGAAGCTGTCGAGTTCGGCGCGGTTGCGGCGATAGACGCCGCGCACATCGATGCTGCCGGCCAGCGCCTGTAGAGCCAGCGCGTGCGGCTTGGCGCCCATACCGGCGCCCACCACGCCAAGTCCGAACCGCTTCTGTGCGTCAGCCATGATCATCTCCCATACAAGATGGGCGGATCAATGCATCATGAGGACGGCTTTGAGAAGGGTAGATCGCGAGAGGACTAGGACGCCTTGCGCCAGGCCTGGGCTTTGAGGAAGGCTTCGAGGTCGGCGGCGGCGAGGGGGCGCGAGAAGGCGTAGCCTTGCAGGATATCGCAGCCGAGGTCGCGCAGGATCGCGGCATGCTCCATAGTCTCGACGCCCTCGGCGATGACCTCGATACCCATTGATTTGCCGATATCGACGATCGAGGCGAGGAGGCGCCGCTGGCCGGGATCGACCAGGATCGGGCTCACCAGTTGGCGGTCGATCTTGAGACGGGTGGGCCGCAGCCTTTGCAGCGAGACGATCGAGGCATAGCCGGTGCCGAAATCGTCGATTTCGACATCAATGCCCAGTTCCTTGATCTGGTCGATGTTCCAGCCGACGACGGCATCGCCCTCGTCGAGATAGATGGACTCGACCAGCTCGAACGACAACCGGCCCGGCTCGATCGAGAGCTGCTTGAGGCCATCGATCAGGTCTTCGTCGTTGAGGCGGCGCAGCGACACGTTGACCGATACCCGTGGCACGGCGAGGCCCATAGCGTCCCAGTGGCCAAGCGCGGCCAGCGACTGTTCGAGGATCAGCCGATCGACTGTGGCGACGACATTGAGTTCCTCGGCGATAGGCAGGAAGGCATCGGGCGTCTTGATGCCTTCGGTGGGGTGCTGCCAGCGGGCCAGAGCCTCAACCCCAACCACGTCGAGCGTGTGCGCGTCGAACTGCGGCTGGAACCAAGCGACGAATTCGTTGCGTTCAAGCCCGTTGAGGATTTCGTCGGCCACGCGCTTGGTCTTGACCACTTCGGCCTGCAGCGATTCCGAGAAGAACTCGTAGCGGTTGCGCCCGCGCCCCTTGGCGCGATAGAGCGCGATATCGGCATTGATCAGGAGGCGCTTGGTATCGAGCGGCGATGAGCGGTCGGCGGCAATGCCGATGCTGACGCCGAAGCGGCATTCATGGCCCTCATAGGTCACCGGCTGGCGCATCTGCGCTACGATGCGTTCGGCGAGGGCGCCAAGCTGGATGTCGCCGCCGCTGGCCTGGGTCAGCACCACGAATTCGTCGCCGCCGATGCGGGCGACGAAGTCGTCGCTGGCGCAATTGTCGCGCAGCACGGCGCTGGCATGGATCAGCATGGCGTCGCCGGCGGCATGGCCCAGCGTGTCGTTGATCTGCTTGAAGCGATCGAGATCGATATGGAGAAGCGCAATGCTGCCGCTGCCACCATAGCCCGTGGCGGCGTGGCGGCGCAGCATCTCGTCGAGATAGCGGCGATTGGGCAGGCCGGTGAGGCTATCATGCAGCGCATTGTGCTCGATGCGCACCCGCGCCAGTTCCAGTTCATGATTGCGCGCTTCGGTGAGCTGGGTGGCGCGCCGCAGGTCTTCATTGAGCGCCACGTCGGCGGTCACGTCCCAGTTGACGCCCACCAGCTTGTCCGGCTTGCCGGGCTCATTGTAGAGCGCGCCGATCGAGCGGACATGGCGCACCGTGCCGTCCTTGCGCATGACGCGGTAGTTGGCTTCGAAATGCCCGGTCGTCGCCAGCATGTGGCGGAATTCGTCCTCGACGCGCGCACAATCATCCGGGTGCACCGCGGCCATCCAGTCCTTGTGGTAGCGCGGTCCACTATCGGCCGGCCAGCCGAGCAGTTCATTGGTATGGTCGTCCCAGGTCTCGATCCCGCTGGCCAGGTCGACCTCCCAGACGCCGACCTTGGACACGTCCAGCGCGAGGCCAAGGCGGCGCGACAGCCGTTCGAGCTCGATTTCGCGATCCTTGAGCTCACGGAAATGCCGCTGGCGCTCGCTGATCAGGCGGCCGGTGATGAGAATGGGGAGCAGGATCAACATGCCGGCCATGATCATCAGGCCGCGTGTCACCCACACATTGCCCTGTACGGCCGCCCAGCCGCCCATGGGTATGGCGGCAATTTCCCAGGAACCCGAGGGTAGGAGGACCGAGGCCGTGACCGGGCTCTGGCCGCTGATATCGGGGCCGAAGAACCGCGTGCCGGCGCCGCCGGTCGCATCCTTGCCGGTGATCGAAATTTCAAGGCCGAGCGCATTGTCGAAGAGACCACTATCGGCATAGAGCCGGTCGACGTCGACCACGGCCGAGACCAGGCCCCAGAAGGCGCGGCCGTCCGGCGTGTCGATATAGACGGGGAAGCGGCCCACGAAGCCGCGGCCGCCTTGCACCAGATCGACCGGTCCGGCCAGCACCAACTTGCCGCTGTCGCGGGCCCGCAAGGCAGCCTCGCGCTGCGCGTCATTGGCGCGATAGTCGAGCCCGATGGCGCGTTCGTTGCCCTCGAGCGGATAGGTCATGGCGACCACGAGATTGGGTGCGGCGGCGATCGAGCGGAGCTGGCTCTGTTCCTCGAACAGGTTGGACACCAGTGCCGAGAAGCGTGCCTGGTCCATCTGCGGCTCGGTCGAAATGGTCGACACCAGGCCGCGCACCAACTGGATATTGCCGTTGATATTGCCTTCGAGCTTGGCGCGGACCAGCGATATCTGCGACAGGACCGATGCCCGCGCGCGCTCTTCGTTGAGCACACTGCTCTGGCGGTCGTGAAACACGCCGCCGGCAATCAGCACCACGAGCGCCACCAGGCCTGGCAACAGCGTCGGCCGAAGCCAGCTCAGGCGATGCTCCTGCATATGGGTCACGTCAGAGTTCAAGGCATGCTCACTCGTTGCCAGCCTTCTGGCCAGCCAAGCCGCAGCTTGCGCATGCCCGGGTTTAAGTTTGGCTTACGGCAGGCCGGAACTGGGCGCGTGGTTAGCGCGCTCCTAATGCGCTTCGATCAGTTCGACACCTGCCGCCCGGCACTGCGCCCGGAAGCGCTCGGAGGGGCAATGATCGGTCACGAAGGTGCCGATCTGATCGATGCGGGCGATGCGCACCGGCGCCGAGCGGGTGAACTTGCTCTGGTCGGCGACGAGGATCACGTGGCGCGCATTGGCGATGATGGCCTGGGCCACCTTCACCTCGCGATAGTCATAGTCGAGCAGGGTGCCTTCATCGTCGAGCGCGGAGGCGCCGATGACGGCATAATCGACCTTGAACTGGCTGAAGAAATCGGCCGCCGCCTCGCCCACGATGCCACCATCGGAAGGGCGCACCACGCCGCCGGCAATCACCACCTCGAAGCGCGGATAGACCCGCATGCGGTTGGCGACGTTGATGTTGTTGGTGATGATCAGGAGTCCCGTGTGATCGAGCAGGGCCTGGCTCACCGCTTCGGTCGTGGTGCCGATATTGATGAACAGCGACGCATCATTGGGAATGAGCGCCGCCGCGGCGCGACCGATGGCATCCTTGGCGTCGGCGGCGATGCGCCGGCGCGCCTCATACTCGAGGTTTTCGACGCCCGAAGGCAGCGTGGCGCCGCCATGGATCCGGGTCAGCAGGCGCTCGTCGCAGAGCTGGTTGAGATCCTTGCGGATGGTCTGCACCGAGACGCCGAAATGCGCCGCCAGAGCATCGACGCTGACGCGGGTCTCGGCGCGGGCCAGCTCCACGATGGCCTTGTGCCGCTCTGTGGTTTCGCTCATCGGTGGGATCAGACCTCTTCGAGTTCGATCAGCGTGCCATCGAAGTCTTTAGGATGCAAAAACAGCACCGGTTTGCCATGGGCGCCGGTCCGGGGCGTGCCGTCGCCAAGCACCCTTGCGCCACCTTCGGCGAGCGTCGCGGCAGCAGCGAGGATATCGGGCACCTCAAAGCAGATGTGATGCATGCCGCCATTGGGGTTCTTGGCGAGGAAGGCGGCAATGGGCGAGGCCTCGCCCAGCGGCTCGAGCAGCTCGACCTTGGTATTGCCGGTATCGATGAAGACGACCGTGACGCCATGCTCGGGCAGGGCCTGCTCCTGGCCGACATGAGCCCCAAGTAGATCCCGATACTTCGCGGCGGCAGCGGCGAGATCGGGCACGGCAATGGCGATGTGATTGAGGCGCCCGATCATCGATTGCTCAGCCTCCCCTCGATCTGGCTGAGCACCGAGAAGGCGGCGCTCAGCACGTTGGTGCCTGGTCCGAAGATGCCGGCCACGCCGCAGTCGAACAGGAAGTCGTAATCCTGCTCGGGGATGACGCCGCCGACGATGACGGTGACCTCGCCTAGTTCCCGATCCCGCAACGCTGCGATCAGTTCGGGCACCAGGGTCTTGTGCCCGGCGGCGAGCGAGGAGACGCCGACCGCGTCGACCTTGAGCTCGTCGACATGGGCGGCGACCTCAGGGGCGGTTTCGAACAGGTCGCCCATATGGACGGCAAAGCCGAGATCGGCGAAGGCCGAGGCGATGATCTTGGCGCCGCGATCATGGCCGTCCTGACCCATCTTGGCGATGAAGATGGAGGGGGCGCGGCCGCGGGCCGCCCTGAAGGCGTCGATGCGTCCGGCAATGGCGGAGAATTCGGGGTCGTCGCCATAACCGCCGGCATAGACGCCGGAGATGACGCGAGTGACGGCCGAATGGCGGCCGAACACATCTTCCATGGCGGCAGAGATCTCGCCCAACGTGGCGCGGGCCCGGGCCGCCTCGATGGCGGCTTCGAGCAGGTTGCCCTCGTCCTTGGCGGCGTATTCGCGCAGCGCTGACAGCATGGACTGGCATTTGGCTTCGTCGCGCGTGGCGCGAACGCGCTGCAGCAGCGCCACCTGTTCGGCGCGCACCTTGGCATTGTCGATCTGGCGCACTTCGATGGCGTCTTCGACATCGAGCCGGTAGCGATTGACGCCGACAATGACATCTTCGCCGCGATCGACCCGGGCCTGGCGCTGTGCGGCCGCCTTTTCGATTTCGAGCTTGGGCAGGCCAGATTGCACCGCTTGGGTCATGCCGCCAACGGCTTCGGCCTCACCGATGAGGATCTTGGCGCCCTTGATCAGCTCCGCCGTCAGCGCCTCGACATAGTAAGAGCCGCCGAGCGGGTCGACCACGTCGGTGATGCGGCTTTCATGCTGCAGGATCAGTTGGGTATTGCGGGCGATGCGGCTGGAGAATTCGGTGGGGAGGGCAATGGCTTCGTCGAAGCTGTTGGTGTGGAGCGACTGCGTGCCGCCCAGCGTCGCCGCCAGCGCCTCGATGGTGGTGCGCACGATATTGTTGTGCGGGTCCTGCTCGGTCAGCGACACGCCCGAGGTCTGGCAATGGGTGCGCAGCATCTTGCTGCGCGGGTCCTTGGCGCCCAGCCCGGTCATGATCTCGCTCCAGAGCTGGCGGGCGGCGCGGAGCTTTGACACTTCGAGGAAGAAGTTCATGCCGATGCCGAAGAAGAAGCTGAGCCGGCCGGCGAAGGCATCGATATCGAGCCCACGCGCCTGCGCGGCGCGGACATATTCCATGCCGTCGGCCAGGGTATAGGCCAGCTCCTGCACAGCCGTCGCCCCGGCCTCGTGCATGTGATAGCCCGAGATCGAGATCGAGTTGAACTTGGGCATGTGCCGCGCCGTATGGGCGATGATATCGCCGACGATGCGCATCGAGGGCTCGGGCGGATAGATGTAGGTATTGCGGACCATGAACTCCTTGAGGATGTCGTTCTGGATCGTGCCATCGAGCTTGGCTTGCGGCACGCCCTGTTCCTCGGCCGCGACGATGAACATGGCCAGCACCGGAATGACGGCGCCATTCATGGTCATCGAGACGCTCATCTGATCGAGCGGGATGCCGTCAAAGAGGAGCTTCATGTCCTCGACGGAGTCGATCGCTACGCCAGCCTTGCCGACATCACCAACCACGCGCGGATGGTCGCTGTCATAGCCGCGATGGGTGGCGAGATCGAAGGCGACCGAGAGCCCCTTCTGCCCCTTTTCCAGCGCCTGCCGATAGAACGCATTGGACTCGCGCGCCGTGGAGAAGCCGGCATATTGGCGGATGGTCCATGGGCGGTTGGCATACATGGTGGCGCGGACGCCCCGGGTGAATGGCTCCTGGCCGGGGGTCTCGGAGCCTTCGCCGAAATAGACCGGCTTGACCGGGATGCCGCCATAGTCGCGATCGAGCGAGGATAGCGGCGTGTCGCGCAGTTCCTTTTGCGCGAGGGTGGCCCAGTGGGCGAAGGGGGACGTGTCGGCCATCACACCGCCTCGAACTCGAGGATCACCTGATCCACCGCCAGAACGGCGCCGGGGGCGACATGGACCTTGCTCACGCGGGCGCGCTTTTCGGCTTTGAGCACGTTTTCCATCTTCATGGCTTCGACGATGGCGAGCGCCTGCCCGTCTTCGACGATATCGCCTTCGGCCACCTCGATGCGCACCACCTGGCCCGGCATCGGGCAGAGCAGGAACCGGCTCATGTCGGGCGGGACCTTGACCGGCATATGCTTGAGCAAAGCCGCGATATGGGGCCGCAGCACCTGCACCTTGAGATCGGCGCCGCGATAGCGGATGCGGAAGCCTGAGGTAACAGGGGTGACCTTGAGCACGGCCCGGCGGCCATCGGACCAGTCGAGCTGCGCCGTCTTGTCCCCCGACTGCCAGTGCAGATGCGCCGCCTGGCTGTGCCAGCCGAGATCGACCTGAGTTTCGAGGCCGTGCTGGTGCAGCGTGACCGATGTGGCGACATCGTCGACCTGCACATGCCAATGCGTTTCAGGCACGGCGCCGCTGCGGCGCTGCTCGCGGCGCGCCATCATGATGGCGGCAGCGGCAATGATGTCGGACTGATGCTGTTCGCTGAGTTCGGCGCCGTGAAAGCCCTCGGGGAATTCCTCGGCGATGTAGCCGGTGGTGAGGCGCCCCTCGCGGAAGCGCTCCTGGTCCATCACGGTGGAGAGGAACGGCAGGTTGTTGCCCACGCCCTCGACCTCGAAACTGTCGAGCGCCACGGCCATGGCATCGATGGCCGCGATGCGGGTCGGCGCCCAGGTGCAGAGCTTGGCGATCATCGGATCGTAGAAGGTGGAGATTTCCCCACCTTCGAACACGCCGGTATCGTTCCGCACCGCCAGGGCTTCGGACACGCTCTCCGCTGGTGGGCGGTAGCGGGTCAGCCGGCCGGTGGAGGGCAGGAAATTGCGATAGGGGTCCTCGGCATAGAGCCTGGATTCGATCGCCCAGCCATGGCGCTGCACCTCGGCTTGACCGAGCGGCAGCTTCTCGCCATTGGCGACGCGCAGCATGAGTTCGACCAGATCGAGCCCGGTGATCAGCTCGGTCACCGGATGCTCCACCTGGAGACGGGTATTCATCTCGAGGAAGTAGAAGTTGCGCTGCCCGTCGACGATGAACTCCACCGTCCCGGCGCTGGTATAGCCGACCGCCTTGGCCAGCGCGACCGACTGCTCGCCCATGGCCTTGCGGGTGGCCTCGTCGAGGAAGGGTGATGGCGCCTCCTCGATGACCTTCTGGTTGCGGCGCTGAATGGAACATTCGCGCTCGTTGAGATAGAGCACGTTGCCGTGTCGGTCGCCGATCAACTGGATCTCGATATGGCGCGGCTCGGTGACGAATTTCTCGATGAAGATGCGGTCATCGCCGAAGGACGAGGCCGCCTCGGACTTGCTGCGCTCGAAGCCCTCGCGGGCTTCGGCATCATTGTGGGCAATGCGCATGCCCTTGCCGCCGCCGCCGGCCGAGGCCTTTATCATGACCGGGTAGCCGATGGACTTGCTGATCGTCACGGCGTGTTCCGCGTCGTCAATCAGCCCCATATGCCCCGGCACAGTGGAGACGCCCGCCGCCGCCGCCAGCTTCTTGGACGTGATCTTGTCGCCCATCGCCTCGATGGCCTTGACCGGCGGGCCGACGAAGATGATCCCGGCCGCTTCCAGCGCCTCGGCGAATTTGGGATTTTCCGAGAGGAAGCCATAGCCGGGGTGGACGGCCTGCGCGCCGGTGGCCTTGCAGGCGGCGATGATCTTGTCGATCTGGAGGTATGAGTCCTTGGCCGGGGATGGGCCGATATGGACGGCTTCATCGGCCATACGCACATGCAGCGCCTCGCGATCGGCATCGGAATAGACCGCGACCGTGGCAATGCCCATGCGCTTGGCCGTCTTGATGACCCGGCAGGCGATTTCACCGCGATTGGCGATGAGGAGTTTGGTGATCTTCAATCGAACAGGCCCCCGGCTTTCTGGGCAGCACGTTCCTTCTCTTCAAGCGTTTTGAAGTCTTCTACGGAATCAACCACCTTCTCTACAAAGCTTCGGACGTCATCGATGCTATCTTGATCCAAGTAGATGATTTCGTCGCGTATCTCTTCCAGAATTCTCTCAGCAACTTCCAATTGATCCGACATCTTCGCCGCCGAACCGGCTTTGTCATTCGCTATCAAAAGCGCCCGAGCGACGGTTTCTACCGGGAGAATGTTTTGGGGTTCGGAGAGTCGACTCGAAATGGTGTTTAGCCGGCGATATATATCTCTCAACGCCTGTTCAGTGGGTTCTTTTTCTGGCGTAGCAATGCGTAGCTGATCAGATGAAGCGGCAACCTCCGATTCAAGGTCAGGCCAAAATTTTTCGAAATAGGTAAGATAGCTATCAGATGCCTGCCCCTGAATGGCCTTGGCCAACTCAGCACAGAGCTTTTTGAACTCTTCTCGTACGAAGAAAGTGCATTGAAACTGGCTCAACGGCGTCGATGAGATTTCGCCAACTTCAAGACCAAACAGCACCGGCACCACCCGGCCGGTTTCCAGTGATTTCGAAAGAGCGCCTGCCTCGAAGTACAGCCAGGGCGCAGATATATTCTGCCGATTTAGGATGAGGATTCCAAAGTTGGTTTGTTCAAGCTCTTGGGCGATGCTTGTTGACCACCGCGCGCCTTTCTCCACCTCGTCAGCAGAGACGAAGCACCGAATTCCAGGCACCATGAGCTGAACGTACTTTGCCACAGCCGATGCGACGTCACGGGCAACAGGTCCTGACCAGCTTACAAAAACCTTCATCTCGTTCCCTCACAGCGGAATATTGTCGTGCTTTTTCTTCGGCATGGCATGCGTCTTGTGCCTTAGCGTCGAGAACGCCCGGATCACCCGGCGCCTTGTCCCATGCGGCATGATCACGTCGTCGATGAAGCCGCGTTCGGCGGCGACGAAGGGGTTGGCGAAGCGGGCTTCGTAGTCGGCGGTGCGCTGGGCGATCTTGGCGGGGTCGCCAAGTTCCGAGCGATAGAGGATTTCCGTGGCGCCCTTTGCGCCCATGACGGCGATTTCGGCGGAGGGCCAGGCATAGTTGACGTCGGCCTTGATGTGTTTGCTGGCCATCACGTCATAGGCGCCGCCATAGGCCTTGCGGGTGATGACGGTGACGAGGGGCACGGTGGCTTCGGCATAGGCGAAGAGCAGTTTGGCGCCGTGCTTGATGATGCCGCCATATTCCTGCGCCACGCCGGGCAGGAAGCCGGGCACGTCGACGAAGGTCAGGATGGGGATCTCGAAGCTGTCGCAGAAGCGGATGAACCGGGCGGCTTTCTTGGATGCGTTGATGTCGAGACACCCCGCCAGCACCAGCGGCTGATTGGCGACGACGCCCACGCTGTGCCCGTCGAGCCGGATGAAGCCGCAGAGGATATTGCCGGCGTGATCCTTCTGGATTTCGAGGAAGTCGCCCTCGTCGGCGACCTTCTCGATGACCTCGCGCATGTCATAGGGCTTGTTGGCGCTGTCGGGGATGATGGTATCGAGCGACGCGTCGGCACGGTCGATCGGGTCATGCGTCGGCAGGCGCGGTGGCTTCTGGCCGGCGGCCAGCGGCAGGTAGGCGAAGAGGCGGCGGACTTCGAGCAGCGTTTCGATGTCATTGTCGAAGGCGGCGTCGGCGACCGAGGAGATTTTCGTATGGGTCGAGGCGCCGCCCAGCTCTTCCTGGGTCACCGTCTCGTTGGTGACGGTCTTGACCACATCCGGGCCGGTCACGAACATGTAACTGGTGTCTTTGACCATGTAGATGAAGTCGGTCATGGCGGGCGAATAGACCGCGCCGCCGGCACAGGGGCCCATGATGACCGAGATCTGCGGCACGGCGCCGGAAGCCTGCACATTGCGCCAGAACACGTCGGCATAGCCGCCCAATGACGCCACGCCCTCCTGGATGCGGGCGCCGCCCGAATCGTTGAGCCCGATGACAGGCGCGCCGTTCTGCAGCGCCAGGTCCATGATCTTGCAGATCTTTTTGGCGTGGGTTTCCGAGAGCGAACCGCCGAAGACGGTGAAGTCCTGGCTGAACACATAGACGAGGCGCCCCTCGATCGTGCCCCATCCGGTGACGACGCCATCGCCAGGAATGATGGTATCGGCCATGTTGAAGTCTGTCGCCCGGTGGGTGACGAACATGTCGTATTCTTCGAAACTGCCGGGATCGAGCAGCACGTCGAGGCGCTCGCGCGCAGTGAGCTTGCCCTTGCCATGCTGGGTCGCGATGCGCTTCTGGCCGCCACCGAGCCGGGCCTGGGCGCGCTTGTCTTCCAGTTCGGCGATGATCTTCTGCATGAGCTCCCGCTGCCTCTCGTTTTTGACCGGACAGTCAAATCGAGATTGGCGGGGGGCACCGCAAAAAGCAAACGCGAACTTGTCTCAGGGCGGCCGGGCCTCTTACCGGAATGGCCTGATGCCGGATCGATGCGCTATTGTGGCACGGCATATCGGCGGGGGGATAAGTCGATGCACATTGTCTATGGCAAGCTATCGGACGTGCCGGTCGGGCAGATGCTGGAACTGGTCAATCATCCCGGCATCCTGCCGCATATGCCCTTCGCCTCGGCGATGGACGAGGCGACCTGCCGCAACTGGGCCGCCGCCAAGGATGCGCAGTGGCAGGAGAACGGCTATGGCCCTTGGGCCATCCATGTCGATGGCACCTTCGTCGGCTGGGGCGGCTTTCAGCGCGAGGGCGACGATGTCGACCTGGGGCTGGTGCTGCTGCCCGAGCAATGGGGTGTGGGGCCGGCCATCACGCGCGATCTGATCGGGCTGGCCTGGAGCCGCTTCGGCTTTGCCTCGATCATGTGCCTTTTGCCACCGAGCCGCACCCGGCTCAAGCCGCTGGCGCGGCTGGGCTTCGTGCCCGATGGCAGTATCGTTTGGGACGGCGAGACCTTCCTGCGCTTCCGGATGTTCAACCCGGGCTAGGCCGGGTCGAAATCGCCGGGATGGATTTCGCTGAGGCCGGAGGCAAAGCGCCTTGCATTGCGCACATAGCGCTCAGCCGAGGCGGCAAGGCCGCGGACGCCCTCGTCGTCGATCTGGCGGATGACCTTGCCGGGGGCGCCGACCACCATGGAATTGTCGGGGATTTCCTTGCCCTCGGTGATGAGCGCATTGGCGCCGATGAGGCAGTTTTTCCCGATACGGGCGCCGTTGAGCACGGTGGCGCCCATGCCGATCAGCGTATTGTCGCCGATGGTGCAGCCATGGACGATGGCCGAATGGCCGATGGTGCAATTGTCGCCGATATCAAGTGGATAGCCGGTATCGGTGTGGAGCACGCAGTTTTCCTGCACATTGGTGCGGGCGCCGATGCTGATGCGCTCGATATCGCCGCGCGCCACGACGCCAAACCAGATGCCGGCCTCGGGGCCAACCGTGATATCGCCGACCAATACGGCCGAAGGGGCGATCCAGCCGATATCGGGGTCGATCTGCGGGGCGACGCCGTCAAGGGCATAAAGGGGCATGGCGATCTCCTCAGGGCACTATGGCATAGGCATCGCGCATCTCGGCGATTTCCGAAAGGGTGGCGTGGAACAGGCTCCAGTCGTCGCGCTCGGCGATCGGCGCCCAGATGGCTTCCATCTCCTCGATCAGCATGGTGCGCGGCTTCGCCCGGGCGAAATAGGGATGGTCGAGCCTGATGCCGTCGGCCGGCTGGTAGCTTTCCAGCGCGTCGGCGATCGGGCGGAAGCCCTCGCTGGCATAGAATTCGGCTGACGGGCTGCGGGCGGCGCGCTCGGCGCTGCGGCTGCCGCCATACCAGTCGAAGAAAAACTGTTCATAGGGCGCCTTGCTGGTGAAGAGAAAACCAAAGAGCTCGGTGACAAAAGCCCCATCGCGCTCGATATCGCCGGGCTTGAGGCCGAGGCGGCGCAGCATCTGCCTTGGCAACTCGGCGCGAAAGATCGGCCAGATGGTATTGAGCGCCGGCTCGAGCGCCTCGATGCTGGAGAGGGGCAGGAGGCATTCGGCAAGGCGGGTGAGGTTCCAGGCTAGCGTGTCGGGTTGGCGGCCAAAGGCGTAAAGGCCGGTTTCGTCGAAATAGGCGGCGGTAAAGTCCGGGTCGTAGACCGGCAGGAACCGCCAGGGGCCGTAGTCGAAGCTCTCGCCGGTGATGTTGATATTATCCGTGTTCAGCACCCCGTGGACAAATCCGGCGGCGATCCACTGCGCGCCCAGTTTTGCCACTTTGGCCACCACGGCTTCGAGGAAAGCAGCCGGCTTGTCCGGGCTGTCGGCGAGCTCGGGGTAGTAGCTGGCGACGGCGTAATCGAGTAACTGCCCCAGGCCTTCGCTGTCCTCGAGATAGGCGAGGCGCTGGAAGGTGCCGATACGGATATGGCTGTGGCTGAGCCGCGTGAGCACCGAGGAGCGCGTGGGCGAGGGTTCGTCCCCGCGATAGAGCGCTTCGCCGGTCTCGACCAGCGAGAAGCTCTTGGAGGTGTAGACGCCCAAAGCCTCGAGCATTTCGGTGGCCAGCACCTCGCGCACGCCACCCTTGAGCGTGAGCCGGCCGTCGCCTCCGCGCGACCACGGCGTCTTGCCACTCCCCTTGGTGCCAAAATCCATGAGGCGGCCATCGACGAGGTCATGCCCCTGGGCGAAGAGGAAGCCGCGGCCATCGCCGAGATCGGGATTGTAGCTGCGGAATTGATGACCGTGATAGCGCAGGGCCAGCGGCTGCGGCAGCGAGCCGGGCAGGGGCTCGAAGCGGCCGAAATGCCGCAGCCACTGCTCGTCCGTCAGGTCGGCCAGACCCATGCGGGCGGCCCAGCGCTGGTCGCGGTGGCGCAGGATGGTTTGCGGGAAATCGGCGGGCGCAACGCGATCGTAGAAGGCGTCGCCCAGCGACTCGTGATTACGGGCGGGTTTGAAGCTGGTCATGTCGGCCAACGCTAGCACAGGCCCGGCGTTGCGTAAGCACGCCCAGCAGACAACTGGTTCGTGAGCGCAACGCAGCTCTTCACGCTTCCGCCTAGCGGAGGCGGGAAAATCGCCCTATATCGACCAGGATGAAACCTGAGAGCAACATCCTGCGCCTCGCGCCGTTCCAGGCCGTTATCTTCGACATGGACGGCACTATTCTCGACACCGAAAGCGTGTTCCGGACCATCGTGTTCGAGGTCTGCACCGAGCTTGGTTTCGAGATGACCGACGCGGTGCATATGGCCATGGTCGGCGGCAGCCACGAGAATACCAATCGGCTGCTGATGGAATCCTATGGGGTGACGTTCCCCTATACCCTGTTCGACGAACGCTGCCGCATCATCATGCGCGAACGCAGCCATGGCGGCGTGCCGGTCAAGCGCGGCGCCCGCGAGTTCATCGGCGAGCTGCGCGATCGCGGCATTCCGACGGCGGTGGCGACCTCGTCGCGCAATCCCCATGCCCAGCATCACCTGAGCGCCGCTGGCCTCCTCGACCTGTTCGAGACGGTGGTGACGCGCGACGACGTGGTCAATCCCAAGCCGCATCCCGAGCCCTACCTAACCGCGGCGCGGCGGCTGGGCGTCGACCCGCTGCATTGCCTTGCCCTCGAAGACAGCCATTCGGGCGTCCGCGCCGCCCATGCCGCCGGCATGCAGACGGTGATGGTGCCCGATCTCGTGCATCCCAATGACGATATCCGCGCGCTCGGTATCGCCGTGATGGAAAGCCTCGACCACGTAAGGCTGGCGGCTTTCGACAAGGGTTGAGGGGCGGTTCAGTAGACCTCATCCTGAGCTTGTCGAAGGACGAGGTCGTGGCGACGCGGCCTCCACTCGCTCGACCTCGTGGTTCGACAGGCTCACCATGAGGTCTACCCTCCAAAAGTCCCCTGCCGGCAACACTCCCCGGCAATCGACATTTGCCTCTCCCCACTCCGTAAACTTTTATCCTTCCCCGAAAGCCGCCCTTCACCACAGGGCAAGGCCTTATTTTTCTTGGGTTTTCATTCGTCCCGGCCTCGGTTAACCCTACCTTAAGAAGCTAACGGGCATAGTTAACCAGCCGTAAATTTCGACTTCCATAGACCGGAAACCTTGGATAGGGTGCCGGCCGGGAAGTGACTTGGGACCGCAACGACGGACCCGAAGCAAGCGAAGGCCCACCGGATATGGCCGGATGGGCTCAGGGGTAAGGACGGGGCATTGGGGCAGAGCTGGCAGACGATCGCTGTGCGTGCGGTTTCGCATGCGCTGGCCCTGGGCGCGGTTGCGCTCGTGTTGTTCGTTACCCTCGTTCCTGCGCATGCCCAGACCATCCGCGTCGCTGACGTAACCCCGCTGCCCGTACCGGCTGAACTGATGGCCCTGCGCGCCCAGCCCGCCATTGGCGCGACTGCCGTGCCGCTGCCGCCCGGCCAGCAGCCGCTGACGGAAGCGCTGCTCACCAATTATGTCGAACGCCAGAAGGCGCTGCGCGCGGTCAACGTGCTCGGAAACGAAGCCGGTGGCGAGCTGACCGAAGACGTGCTGATGGGCTACATCGCCCGCGGCTCGATCGGCGGCAACAGCGCCGTTTCGGCCATTGCCAGCTTCACCAGCCCCACTGTCCAGCCCGAGCCGGCGCTCAATACGCACTCGCTGGCCGCCTATGTCGAAAGCGGCTACCAGCCGCTGGCCAAGCGCCTTGAACATGCCAATGCCGAGCGCGATTGCCTGGCCCAGGCGATCTACCACGAAGCGCGCGGCGAGAGCGCCGCCGGCCAGCTCGCGGTGGCCAATGTCATTGTCAACCGCGCCCGCTCCGGCAAGTTCCCCTCGACCCTGTGCGGCGTGATCTACCAGAATGCCGAGAAGGGCTATCACCGCTGCCAGTTCACCTTCGCCTGCGATGGCCGCAGCGATGCGCCGGGTGAACGCCGCGCCTGGGCCCGCTCCGCCGAACTCGCGCAGGACGTCTATGCCGAATTCGCCCTCGGTGACGCGGTGGGTGCGGTGCCGGGCTCGGCGCTCTACTACCACACCACCAATGTTCGCCCGAACTGGGCAAACACCTACAGCGCCGTCGCCCAGATCGGCTCTCATATCTTCTACTCGCCCAACTAAGGCGCTCCCCGACATCGTGACGTGCTGAAACCCCGCCCGGTCCATGGGACCTGCGGTGCATTGCTGCGACATGGGGCGAGATCCGTCCCGGTGCCGGTCGTCCGGCGAAAAAGGTAAGAGGTGGGTCACACCTCGCCCCATGCTATCCCGGCGACTCTATGGGGAGGACCGTCCTCGGCTGGCAGCCCGTGCCGACAATCGAGCGCTGAGCGCTCAGGACCCGGGGGCTCAAATCGGGTCACGGATCATCCATCCACCACAGGAGCTGGAGCGACCTCCAGCTCACCCGGCCTCCCCGCACCGACCGTTCGTCGCGACCGCGCAGCATGTGCGGAGATGAGGGGGAGTATGTAGCGGGTTTGGTGGGCGGGGATAAGTTTGGGTAGGTCCGGGGGCGTAGCACCCCACCCTCACTCCCTCCCCACATGGGGGAGGTGCCGCTCCACTCAGGGCGCGAGCACGCCCAGCGACGGCGATGGCCCCCAAGCCCTTCTTTTGCCGCGAAGCGCAGCGCGAAATGGGCAGGTTGATTCCTTGGAGGACATGAAATGAAGAAATCTGCTTCTGTGGCGCTGGTCGTGGTCGCCGCGCTCTCCCTCACCGCCTGCACCACCACCCAGCGCACCGTGACTGGCGCGGCCGTCGGTGGCGCAGCCGGCGCCGTTGTCGGCGGAGCGCTGGGTGGCTATGGCGGGGCCGTCGTAGGCGCAGCCGCAGGTGGCGCCGGTGGCGCGCTTATCGCCAACCAGTAAGGGTGCGGCCGCTTAGGCCATAAAAAAAGGGGCGCCCCGCAAGGCGCCCCGGTCGTCTCGGGAGGAGACAGTTATTCGGCGGCCTGGGCCAGGCGCGGGCCCGGTTCCGCATTGGCCGCGTCGCCGAACTTTTCGAAGTTGGCGCGGAAGAGGCCGGCCAGATGTAGCGCCTGCCGGTCGTAGGCCTCGGTGTCCGCCCAGGTGACGCGGGGTGTCAGCAGGCGCGTATCGACGCCGGGCACGGCCAGCGGCACGGCAAAGCCGAAGAGCTCGTCGATGCGCGTCTCGGCGCTGTCGAGCGTGCCATCGAGCGCCGCGGTCAGCAGCCGCCTTGTCGAGGCGATGTCGATGCGCTTGCCCACGCCATGGCCGCCACCGGTCCAGCCGGTATTGAGCAGCCAGGTCGCGGCGCCGGTGGCGCGCAGTTTTTCGGCCAGCATGTCGCCATAGACCGTGGGATGGAGCGGCATGAAGGGCGCGCCGAAGCAGGCCGAAAAGGTGGCTTGCGGCTCGGTGACGCCACGCTCGGTGCCGGCAATCTTGGCGGTGTAGCCCGACAGGAAGTGGTAGACCGCCTGCTCGGGGGTGAGCCGGGCAATCGGCGGCAGCACGCCGAACGCGTCGGCGGTGAGGAACACGACGGTCTTGGGCGTGCCGCCCACGCTGCCCTTGGCAATGGCCGGCAGCACATGGATGGGGTAGGCGGCGCGGGTGTTTTCGGTCAGCGAGATGTCGTCGAACTCGGGCACCTTGCCGGCACCGAGCACGACGTTCTCAAGCACCGTGCCGAAGCGTTTGGTCGCGGCGAAGATTTCCGGCTCGGCCTCGGGGCTGAGCTTGACGGTCTTGGCGTAGCAGCCGCCCTCGAGATTGAAGACGCCGGTTTCGCTCCAGCCGTGCTCATCGTCACCGATCAGCGGGCGGGCTGGATCGTTGCTGAGCGTGGTCTTGCCGGTGCCCGAAAGGCCAAAGAACAGCGCCGCCTCGCCATCGGGGCCGAGATTGGCCGAGCAGTGCATGGGCAGGACGCCCTGGCGCGGGGCGTGGAAGTTGAACAGCGAGAACACGCTCTTCTTGATCTCGCCGGCATAGGACGTGCCGGCGATGACCACGATGTTGCGGCTCATATCGAGCGCGATCACCGTTTCGGTGCGGCTGCCATGGCGGGCCGGATCGGCCTTGAAATGAGGCGCATGGACGATGGTGACGGCGGTCGGATTGCCGCTGGCCTCGACCATTTCGCCGGGACGGATCAGCAGGTTCCGGATGAACAGCGCATGCCAGGCACTCGGCGTCATGACGGTGACGCCATATTGGTGGCGCGGGTCGGCGCCGGCCAGCAGGTCCTGCCGGAAGACGGCATGCCCGCCCAGCGCCGCGACCGCGTCACCCAGCAGCAGGTCGAACTGCTCGGGGCTGAGGGCGCCCGAATTGTCCCACCAGACGCTATTCTCGGTGAGCCCGTCGCGGACGATGAACTTGTCCTTGGGCGAGCGGCCGGTGAAGGCGCCGGTGCGCACCGACACCGCGCCATCGGCCGTCAGCTCGGATTCCTCGCCCATCAGCGAGCGCGCCACCAGCGCGGGGGCGATGTCGTTTGCCGATACCGAGCCGGCCCGGGCGGCGATCTGGCTCCTGAGGGCCTCGTGGTCGAACAGGGTCATCTGGCAAGTGCTCCGTCGCTCGGGGGCAGGGCGCCACCGCTATGACGTTGAAAATACCGGGTGAACTCGTCGTACAACCATCCCGAAATCGGTCGTAAGACGGAAGTTGCATCGTGCCAAACCGTCGCATGGACGGTTGTACTGCCCTTGGCCGCGCCTTATTTAACGCGTAATTGTCGCCTGCAAGCAGGGGTAACGGCCCCAAAGGCCGCATGTCTGCAAGCGTCCGAACTAGAAAGGCAGCCCATGCCCAAGATCGCCCTCGTCGATGACGACCGCAATATCCTGACCTCCGTGTCGCTGACGCTGGAGGCCGAAGGATATCAGGTCGCCACCTATACCGACGGAGCCTCGGGTCTCGAAGGCCTGACCACTGACAAGCCCGACCTGGCCATTCTCGATATCAAGATGCCGCGCATGGACGGCATGGAACTGCTGCGCCGGCTGCGCCAGAAGTCCGATGTGCCTGTCATTTTCCTCACGTCCAAGGACGAGGAGATCGACGAGCTGTTCGGCCTCAAGATGGGCGCCGATGATTTCATCACCAAGCCCTTCAGCCAGCGTCTGCTGGTCGAGCGCGTAAAGGCGATCCTGCGCCGCTCGGCGCCGCGCGACCCGTCGGCTCCCGCTGGTGCCCCGGGCGAACCCGGCACCGGCAAGGCGCTCATCGAGCGCGGCTCGCTGGTGATGGACGAAGAGCGCCACACTTGCACCTGGAAAGGCCAGCGCGTGACGCTGACCGTGACCGAATTCCTGATCCTGCAGGCGCTGGCTTTGCGCCCGGGCGTGGTCAAATCGCGCAACGCGCTGATGGACGCCGCCTATGACGACCAGGTCTATGTCGACGATCGCACCATCGACAGCCACATCAAGCGGCTGCGCAAGAAGTTCAAGGCGACCGACGACGACTTCGAGATGATCGAGACGCTCTATGGCGTCGGCTATCGCTTCAAGGAGCAATAAGCACAACAAGTGGCCACTCTCGACCCGGAGCTGGAGCCCAAAAAGCCGGACGCGAACCAGCAATGGCGCGCGCCGGGGTCGGACGAGCGTGCGACGTCGCAGGACGAACGCACGAGGCGCCCCGCTGCGCGTACCGCGGCCAATCGCTGGCGGCTGGTGGTGATGCCCTTCGCCAAGGTGGTGGGGGCGGTCAGCCGCTTTCTCGACTTCACCATCTTTTCGAGCCTCACCCGCCGCATCATCGTGCTCAACCTGGCCGGTCTGCTGGTGCTGGTGGTGGGTATTCTGTACCTCAACCAGTGGCGCGCCGGCCTGATCGATGCGCGCGTGCAGTCGCTGCGCGTGCAGGGCGAAATCATCGCCGCGGCCATTGCCGCCTCGGCCACGGTCGATAGCGACGTGATCTCGATCAACCCCGACCGCCTGCTGCAATTGCAGGGCGACGGCACGGTGTCCTCGCTATCCTATTTCGATCCTTCGCTGGAATTCCCCATCAACCCCGAACGCGTGGCGCCGCTGCTGCGCAACCTCATCACCCCCACGCGCACCCGTGCCCGCATTTATGATCAGGGCGGGCTGATGATCCTTGATAGCGACAATATCTATGCCCGCGGCGAGGTGATGCGGCAGATCATCGAGACCAAGCAGGGCGATGATTTCTTCCTCTGGGACTGGTGGAATGCGCTGCTGAGCTGGGTGCCCGGCGACAATTTTCCCAAATACCAGGAGTATGGCGTCGACGAAGGCAGCCGCTATCCCGAGGTGGCCTCGGCCCTGACGGGCGCCGCCGCCGATTTCGTGCGCGTCGATGCGCAGAACCAGCTCGTGGTTTCGGTCGCCGTGCCGGTGCAGCGCCTGCGCGCCGTGGTGGGCGCCATCCTGCTGTCGACGGCGCCTGGTGATATCGATTCGATTGTGGCGCAGGAGCGCTGGGGCATTTTGCGCATCGCGCTGATTGCCGCGGCGGTGCAGATCGCGCTGTCGCTGGCTTTGGCCGGCACCATTGCCGGCCCGATGCGGCGGCTATCGGCTGCGGCCGAGCGGGTGCAGACGGCCGGCAATGCCCGTGCCGAAATCCCCGATTTTTCCGACCGCCGCGACGAGATCGGCCATCTGAGCGGTGCCCTGCGCCGCATGACCGACGCGCTCTACAACCGCATCGAGGCCATCGAGCGCTTCGCCGCCGACGTGGCGCATGAACTCAAGAACCCGCTGACCTCGCTGCGCTCCGCCGTCGAGACGCTGCCTTTGGCAAAGCGACCCGAGGACAAGGATCGGCTCAACGCCATCATCCAGCACGACGTCAAACGCCTCGACCGGTTGATTACCGACATTTCCAGCGCCAGCCGGCTCGATGCCGAACTGGCGCGCGAGAGCTCTGAACGCGTCGACGTCGAAAAGCTTGCCGAGGCCATGGTGTCGATCCAGAAGGACATGGCCCTGGGGCGCGGCGTAACCGTCGAAATGGTCAAGCGCTCGGGCAGCGGCCGCGGCGCCGCCATCGCCAATGGCCATGAAAGCCGGCTGGCCCAGGTATTCGCCAACCTCATCGACAATGCGGTGTCCTTTTCGCCCGAGGGCGGGGTGGTGCGCGTGGCGCTCTCCACCGATCCCGAGCAGATCGTCGTCACCGTGACCGACGAGGGGCGCGGCATTACCGGGGATGTCGGCAAGATCTTCCAGCGCTTTTATACCGACCGTCCCGATACCGAGAGTTTCGGCGACCATTCCGGGCTGGGCCTCTCCATCTCCAAGCAGATTGTCGAGGCCCACAAGGGCACTATTCGCGCCGGCAATCGTGAGGATCGCTCGGGAGCCGTGTTCACGGTTGTCTTGCCTCGCGCCCGCAAATAGATTGGCACAATGAGCAAGCCTAAAAACGTGCACGGCACGGGTCTGTTATTGGGTTCGACCGGGGTGCTGCTGCGCGGACCTTCCGGCGCGGGCAAATCGGTTCTGGCACTGTCGCTGCTGGATCGCTGGGAGGGCCGGGGCCTGCCCGCCTTCCTCGTCTCGGACGACCGCGTCGACCTAGTGCAGACCGGGCGCGAACTCAGCATGCGGGCGCCCGAAAGCCTGGCCGGGCTGATCGAACTGCGCGGCCGCGGCATCGTCAAGCGCCCGCACAAGAGCCTGGTGACGCTGCATCTGGTGATCGACCTGGTGCCCGACATGGTGCGGATGCTCGAAGAAGACGCCATGGTCACCGAGATTGCCGGCGCCAAGGTGCAGCGCGCCCCAGTGCCCACGGCCGACGTGGTCAGCCTTGGCCACCAGGTGCTGCTGGTCATCGAAGCCATGGCCGCGCTCGGCGGCGAGCCGACCCCGTGACAAAAAACCACTTGAATCGCAGGCCTTCCGGGCCGAAACTGCCGCATGCTCGTCCTTCCGGGTCGGGTTCGGGTCCGCATCGACGCCTCTTGGGCAGCGAGACGGGCAGGGGGCAGGAATTACTGGAATGCCGTGCGCGCTGCTCTGGTGGCGCGGCCCGGCAGGCTGGGGACGTTGCATGATTGGTCTGGTTCTGGTGACGCACGGCGCGCTTGCCAATGAGTTCAAGTCGGCTCTCGAACACGTGGTGGGGCCGCAGGACTTCTGCGAGACGATCGCTATCGGCCCCGACGACAACATGGAAAATCGGCGCAACGACATCCTGGCCGCTGTCGACAAGGCCGATGATGGCGCCGGCGTCATCATCCTCACCGACATGTTCGGCGGCACGCCATCCAACCTCGCCATTTCGGTGATGCAGAATCGCCAGGTCGAAGTGATCGCCGGGGTGAACCTGCCCATGCTGGTCAAGCTCGGGCGCGTACGCGGCGACATGGCCATCCGCGATGCCGTGAACCTGGCCCAGGAAGCGGGCCGCAAATACATCACCGTCGCCAATTCCATCCTGGGCGCGCAATAGTGGATGGGTCGGCGGGGGGCGGCCGGGCCGTCGCGCAGCAGCTCACCATCGTCAATCGCAAGGGCCTGCATGCCCGCGCCTCGGCCCGCTTCGTGCGCACCGCCGAGTGTTTCGACGCCTCCATCAACGTCATCAAGGACGGCACCTCGGTCAACGGCAACTCGATCATGGGCCTGATGATGCTGGGCGCCGGGCCGGGCAGCACCATCCTGGTACAGGCATCAGGCAAGCAGGCGCGCGAGGCGCTCGAAGCCATCGTGGAACTCGTCAATAACGGCTTTGATGAGGACAGCGACGGCGTCGCGGGGTGAGCGACGCCATTGTCCTCGTGGCCGCCGACTCCGGCTGGGCTGCGGCTTATGCCCGGGCCCGCGATGAAATCCTGACGCTCCTGCCCAGCCCGCTCCTGGTCGAGCATATCGGTTCGACCGCCGTGCCTGGCTTGGCGGCCAAGCCCGTCATCGACATCATTGTGCTGCTGCCCGACATGGCGCCGGCGCATGCGGCCATGCCTGCGCTGGCTGGGCTCGGCTATGAGTTTCGTCCCGAAGTCTCCAGCCCGGCGCGGCTGTTCCTGCGCCGCATCGGCGCCGATGGCGTGCGCACGCATCACCTCCATATCCATACCGATCCCGGCGACGTGCAGCGACACATTCTGTTCCGCGACCGGCTGCGCGCCGATGCCACGACGCGGCTGGATTATGAAGCGCTCAAGCATGATCTGGCGCTGCGCCATGCCGATGACCGCGAAGCCTATGCAAAGGGCAAGGATGCCTTCGTCGACGCGGTGGTGCAGGCAGCCGGCGGGCCGGAACGCCGGCCGTTCTGGAAGGGGTGATCAGCGCCGTCGCCTTCAGCTCGAGGTGCGTGACTGCGACTTGAGGGCTTTGGCGAAGCGGTCAATGACGTCGGGATCAGCCGGGCGTGCGGGTGTGGGCGTCCAGGCGTAGTTGCCCTGGATCTTGCGCTCGGTTTGCCGCCGGGGTCTGGGTGTTCTTGCCGTGGCCAGGTAGATCACCAAGGCGCCTGTGCTGATGACCAGGCTTGCGATTGTCAGCCAATCCATCTGGTTACCCTCCGATTGGCTGCAAAAATACGCCCAAAGGCCCGCAGCGGCCACGGTAAGGTCTCGTTAAGCCTAATCCGTCAAATGCGACGCATCTGACGAGCCGCCGCGAAGGCCCTGACCCGCGCGGGAGCGGCGGCATGGCGCGATCCTCGAACCTCTGTTCGAGCCCCCCACCAATCCCCCGTTGCGGAACGACTCCAACTCTCCCACATTGATTGGGCGAGCGGAGGATGCGCATGCGACGCATGGTGGCCGGAATTGGCGGTGTTGGGCTGGCGCTGATCCTCAGCCAGTTTCCCGAATATGCCCAGCAATATACCCAGCGGCTCGGCGGCGCCGTCGATGAACTGCGCGTCATCACCGAGGATTTCGACCGCGCTGCGGTGGCTGGCGGGTTGGACCGGGAAGCGGCGCTCGAGCGCTACAATGCCTCCAATGACGATTTCCTCGCCGGACGCGGCACGTCGATGACGGCGACGTTCCAGCGCTACGAGGATCTCAGCGCCACCCTGGCGCGCATCGAGAATGCCGGCGCCGTCGAGCGCTTCCAGTCGCTGCCGGCCTATCTCGATACCGACATCGGCCGCCGCACGCTGGAGGCCTATCAGCCGGCTGTCCCCGTCACCATGGAGGGCATCCTCTATGCCGGTGGCGGTTTCATCCTGGGCTATCTGGCTTTGTCGGGCCTCTGGCGCTTTGTCAGCATGCCCTTCAAGCGCAAGCGCTACGCCGCCTATCGGTAAGTAGATATAAACATTTCTTTATGTCCCGTGTTGATCCGCGGCGCGGCCTTGCGTATAGCTGGGGCAACGATCCCCATCATGTTGCCGGAGCCATCAATGAGCACCCAATCGACCGACTATGCGGTCAAGGACATCTCCCTCGCTGCCTATGGCCGCAAGGAAATCGAGATCGCCGAGATCGAAATGCCCGGCCTGATGGCCATCCGCGAGGAATTCGCCGCGGCCCAGCCGCTCAAGGGCGCTCGTATCGCCGGCTCGCTGCACATGACCATCCAGACGGCCGTGCTGATCGAGACGCTGGTGGCGCTTGGCGCGCAGGTGCGCTGGGTCTCGTGCAACATCTTCTCGACCCAGGACCATGCCGCTGCCGCCATCGCCGCCGCCGGCGTCCCGGTCTTCGCCCATAAGGGCGAGACGCTGGAAGAATATTGGGACTTCACCGACCGCATGATGGACTGGGGTAATGGCCTCACCCCCAACATGATCCTCGACGATGGCGGCGACGCCACCATGTATATCCTCAATGGCGCCAAGGCCGAGAAGGACGTCGCCCTGCTGGGCAAGCCGGGCAACGAGGAAGAGGAAATCTTCCACGCCACCATCAAGCGCCGCCTCGCCAAGACCCCGGGCTTCTTCGCCCGCATCAAGGACGCCATTCGTGGCGTGTCGGAAGAGACCACCACGGGCGTGATGCGTCTCTATCAGCTCCATGCCAAGGGCGAGCTGCCGTTCCCGGCCATCAACGTCAATGACTCGGTGACCAAGTCCAAGTTCGACAACAAATACGGCACCCGTGAATCGCTGGTCGACGCCATCCGTCGCGGCACCGACGTGATGCTGGCCGGCAAGGTCGCCGTGGTCTGCGGCTATGGCGACGTGGGCAAGGGCTCTGCTGAATCGCTGCGCGGCGCCGGCGCCCGCGTGCTGGTCACCGAAGTCGACCCGATCTGCGCCCTGCAGGCGGCGATGGAAGGCTTCGAGGTCGTGACGCTGGAAGACGCCGCCCCGCGCGCCGACATCGTCGTCACCGCCACCGGCAATCGTGACGTGCTGACGCTCGATGACATGCGCAATCTCAAGGACATGGCCATCGTCTGCAATATCGGCCACTTCGACAACGAGATCCAGGTTGCCGCCCTGCGCAACTTCAAGTGGACCAATGTGAAGCCGCAGGTCGACCTCGTCGAAAAGCCCGATGGCAAGCGCCTGATCCTGCTGTCCGAAGGGCGCCTGGTGAACCTCGGCAATGCCACCGGTCACCCGAGTTTCGTGATGTCGGCTTCGTTCTCCAACCAGACGCTGGCCCAGATCGAACTCTGGACCAATGGCGAGAAGCTGGAAAAGAAGGTGCATGTGCTGCCCAAGCATCTCGACGAAAAGGTCGCCGAACTGCACCTGGCCAAGCTCGGCGCCAAGCTGACCAAGCTGACCAAGGACCAGGCCGACTATATCGGCGTCTCGACCAACGGGCCGTTCAAGTCGGGTGAATACCGGTACTGAGCTGGGCTGCCCAAGTTTTCGAGACGCCCGTGGCCCTGGCTGCGGGCGTTTTCTTTTGTTCGCTAGTTGGCGCTTTGCGCGCCGGGGTCACGGATACGATGAACAGGTCGCCAGCCGGGGTTGCTGCTTCGTTCACGGTCAATCCCCGATATCGATACTTTGCCCAGAATGCACAGCCATTAAGACTCTTTTAGGCGATTCGCCGGGCCGGTATGGTCATGGTGATTCGGTTGCTGGGGGACATGCAACCGGTTCGAAGATGGCAGGTTTCCCTTGGGACTCCGCGTTTGGCCACTTTGCTTGAGTTGGGCGTACCGGTTGCTTTGCGGCCGGGCTGGCAACGATAATTTTGACCTAAGAGGGCAGCGCATGGCGCCGGATCTTTTCCGGAAGCATTGGGGATTCGCAACGCTTGCGGCAGCCCCACTTACCCTGATGATGGCGGTCCCCGCCCTCGCACAGGGCATCAATGCGACCAGCTTCGTGGGCGCCGCGCCCCTTGCCATCACGGTGGGCGCCGGGGGCTTTGCCCTGCTGGCCATGGCCGTGGTGCGCAGCCTGCTCAAAGACGGCAAGGCCGCCCGCCACCGCGCCGCCGGCCAGATCGCCGGCCTGCGGGCCATGGTCGACGAATATGAAGCGCTGCTGTCGGGCACCCGCGAAGTCACTGTTCTCTGGACCGAAAACAGCACTGGCGCGCCGCGCCTGCTCGGCCAGGCCGCGTCGGTCCTGCCGCCCGGGCGGCAGCCCGAAAGCGTCCTCAATTTCCCAAGCTGGCTGTCGCATGGCGATGCCGACAAGCTGGCGCGTCTGCTCGAAGACCTGCGGGTCAACGGTCACGCCTTCGCCGTCAGCCTCAATGCGCTCGACGGCCGGCTGATCCGCGCCAATGGCTGGGTGCTGGGCGGTGGCGCGGCCATGCGCCTGCGGCCGGCATTCCTCCAGGCGCAGTCCGAGCCGGGTCTGGTGGCTGCGGCCGCCACGGGGGATCTGGCCAGTGTGCGCGCCATTCTGGCAGCGCTGCCCAATCCGGCCTTTGCCCGCAACAGCGATCAGCGGCTCATCTTCGCCAATAGCGCCTATCTGCAGCTCGCCAAGACCTTGGGCAAGTCGGGCACCGAAGCCGCGCCGCCCGAGCTGCTCGATACCGCCCAGCTCCGCCAGCACCTGCTCGATTGCGCCCAGAGCGACGGCCCCGGCACCATGACGGTGAGCTGGCCCGGCCAGGGCGCGTTCGAGCTGGTGGAATTTCCCATCGTGCGCGGTCGCGCCGGCTACCTGCGCCCGGCGCAGGACGAGGCCAGCCAGCCGGTCGAAACGGGCCTCGCCCATATCGGCGGCATTATCGGCGCGCTGACCACGCCCATCGCCATCTTCAACGCAAGGCGCGAACTGGTCCAGTTCAACGCTGCCTTCGCGACGCTGTGGAACCTGAGCCGCACATTCCTCGTGCCCGGCCTCGACGAGCGCGCCATCCTCGATAAGCTGCGCACCGACGGCATGCTGCCCAACCAGGTCGATTACCAGACCTGGCGCAGCCAGCACCTGCAGTCCTATACCCGCAAGACCCCGCACGAAAACGAGCCATGGCACCTGCCCGATGGCCGCACCATCAAGGTGATTTCGGCGCCGGCCGGCCCATCGGGCGGGGTGATCTATGTTTACGAGGACATTACCGAGCGGCTGAAGCTGGAATCGACCAACAAAGCCTTTTCCAACGTGCAGCGCGAAACCATCAATGCGCTGAGCGAAGCCGTGGCGGTGTTCGGCACCAATGGGCGGCTGACGCTGTCCAATCCGCGGCTATCGGCGCTGTGGAAGCTGCCGACCAACGAGCTGGGGCAGAACCCCCATATCGACCAGATCGCCGAGGCCTCGGGCCGCGCCATTCCCGAGGACGGCGCCAGCATCTGGCGCGACCTCAAGCGCGGCATCATCGACCTCAATCCGACGCGATCCGACCAGACCGGGCGGCTCAACCGCTCGGACGGACGCCTGCTCGATTATGCCATCACCCGCCTGCCCGACGGGCAGACCATGATGACCTTCCTCGATGTCACCGAAAGCGCCAGCTATTCCAAGGTGCTCAAGGAGCGGAACGACGCGCTGGTGGCCGCCGACCTGCTCAAGGACGCGTTCGTCGAGAACGTCTCCTATGAACTGCGCTCGCCGCTGACCAACATCATCGGCTTCGCCGACCTCCTGGCGGGCAGCGAGGGTGGCAGTCTCAACGAGCGGCAGCGCGCCTATATCGACTATATCCGCGCGAGCTCCGTGACGCTGGGCGTGCTGATCGACAACATCCTCGACCTCGCCTCGGTCGATGCCGGCATTGCCGAATTGCGCCCCGAACTGCTCGACGTGCCGACCCTGGTCGACAAGGCGCGGGCGGGGCTGTCGGCCACCTTCCCCGAGGTGTCGGGCGAAAAGCCGATCAACCTCGTCGTCGAGGTCGAGGACGGCATGCCGCCCTTCATCGCCGATGGTACGCGCATCGTGCAGGTGCTCTATAACCTGCTCTCCAACGCCGCCCGCTTCTCGCCGCCCGGTGGCGAAATCCGCCTCTCGGTCAGCCATCGCGCCAATCGCATGCTCTTTGTCATCGAGGACGAGGGCCCCGGCGTGACCGACGAAATGCGCGCCGCCATCCAGACCCGCATCGATACGCCATCCGGTCGTCAGCGCGGCGCGGGGCTCGGCCTCGCCATCGTCAAGACGTTCGTCAACCTCCACGGCGGCACCATTTCGGCTGAAAAGCGCGAACCGCGCGGCTCGCGCATCATCGTCAACCTGCCGCGCGACAGCGCCATGGCCGGCGTCGCCGAATAATGGAACGGCTGCTGGCCGATGACGCGGCCACCGGCGCCCTGGGCGCCGAACTGGCGGCGACGCTTGCGCCCGGTGACCTGGTCATCCTCGAGGGTGATCTCGGGGCCGGCAAGACCGCGCTGGCCCGCGCTATCATCCGCAGCCTCGCCGCCGATCCGGCGCTCGACGTGCCCTCGCCCACCTTTGCGCTGGTGCAGCCCTATGACACCGTCGCTGGGCCTGTGCTGCATGCCGACCTCTACCGGCTGGGCGATCCGCGCGAGGTCGACGAGCTGGGGCTTCTGGACAATCCCGACGCCATCGTGCTGGTCGAATGGGCCGAGCGGGCGCCCGAAATCGTTGCCGCGGCCACGGTGACGGTGGCGCTGGTCATTCCGCCCGGTGGCGAGGGGCGGCGGGTCTCGATAACCCGGCGCTAGAGCCGCTCGATCGTCGCCGGGTCCTCGCGATTGCGGAAGAAGGCGCGCAGGGCCCGGTCGAACAGCGGTTCGTCGGGATCGGCGCGGTTGAACAGCGTCATCGACGAGTGAAACTTGAGATCGTCGGGCGTGCCGAAAATCTGCGTCAGGCCGCGCGGCGCCGGTCCGCCCGGCGCATGCAGCAGCACCGCCTGCGTGCATTCGCGCAGGCGCCCGCCCAAAATGGGGTGCGCAAGATAGGCCTCGGCCTCGCCCAAATCCGTGATGGCGAAGTGGCGCGACGTCGCCGTGCGCCCCAGCCCCGCGATCTGCGGGAAGATGAACCACATCCAGTGCGTGCGCTTCTGCCCGGCGCGCAGCTCGTGCAGCACCTGCGGGTAGACGGCGTTCTGCGCCTCGAGGAACTTGGCGATGAAACTACCGCCGCCAAAGCTGCGTCGCGGTGCCAGCGCGCTGGGCTGAAGAAAGGATTGTTGGGCCATGGCTCTTTTCCTCCTGGCTGATGAGTTCCAACGATTGGGGCGGCGAGGAGTTTCCCCGATGTGATCGCCGCGCTCGCTTCGGCGATGGTAACCTATTGGCAATATCTTGTGGGCCACCCTTAGATATCTGGCCGCCTTGGGAGGTGCCCCGCATGTCGGCAGTTGCTTCAATCGATCGAGACGCCTGGGAGCATGACCGCCTCGCGGCCCTGCAGCGCTTCGACGTGCTCGATTCCCCGCGCGAAGAGCCCTTCGATCGCATCACAAGGCTGATCCGCTCCATTTTCGGCGTGAGCACCGGCATCGTCTCGATGATCGACGGGCATCGCCAGTGGTACAAGGCGGCCGACGGCCCCACGCGGACCGAAGTGGCGCGCGAGGAGACCTTCTGTCGCTTCCCGCTGCTGTCGGGCGAGCCGCTGGTCGTGCCCAATGCGTCGCGCGATCCGCGCTTTGCCGACAATCCCAATGTTACCAGCGGCGGCGTGGGTTTTTACGCCGGCGTGCCGCTGCGCAGCGCCGACGGACATGTCATCGGCACCATCTGCGCCGTCGATCCCCAGCCGCGCGATTTTTCCGATCGGGAGCTCAAGATCCTCGAGGATCTGGCGCTCATCACCATGAACGAGCTCGAACTGCGCCAGCGCGCCACCATCGACGTGCTGACCGGCGCCCTGTCGCGCCGCGCCTTCAAGGAGGAGGGCACCCGCGCCGCTTCCCTCGCCAGCCGGCACAACCATGCTCTGGCCTGCCTGGTCTTCGATCTCGACCTGTTCAAATCCATCAATGACCGCTTCGGCCATGCCGCCGGCGACAAGGTGCTGACCGATGCGGTCAAGGCCTGCGTTGGCCTGTTGCGGCAGAGCGATCTCGTCGGCCGGCTGGGCGGCGAGGAATTTGCCGTCTTGCTGCCGCTGACCGATCGCAACCATGCCGTGGAAGTGGCCGAAAAGCTGCGCCAGGCCATCGAGGGGCTGACCTTCGATTTCGGCGGCACGCCGCTGGTGGTGACGGCGAGCTTTGGCGTCTGCGTGCTCGACCAGACCGCGCCCGATATCGAGACCATGCTCGAGCGGGCCGATGGCGCGCTCTACCAGGCCAAGCAGACCGGCCGCAACCGCGTGGTCGCGGTCGAGCCGGCGCCCGAGGCCATCCGCATCAATGCCCGCCGGGTGCTCAAGGCCGGCCGCATCATCTTCAACAACGGCGCCTCGGCGGTGAACTGCACCGTGCGCTGGATTTCCGAGGAAGGCGCCGGCATGGACGTGATGGGCGTCTTCGGCATTCCCAACCTGTTCACGCTCTCCATCCGCTCGGATGGCTTCGAGCGCGCCTGCAAGGTGGTGGCGCAGACCGATCGGCATTTCGACGTGAAGTTCGTCTGAGCCATGATGGCATGAGCCATTGCGGGTGGGGATAAGTCTTTTGCCGGGGAACCTCGGCGCGACGAGGCAATTGCTCTTCTCACAAGGAGAGCGCCATGCAGATCCCCGCGAGCGAACCCATTCCCACGCTGCCCGACGAGACCAATCCCGGTCCGGTGCCGCCCATCGGCCCCGGCGAATCCGACCCCGATTGGGAGGATACGCCGCCGCCCGACGACGATCCCGTTGACGACCCGACCTTTCCGCCCGAGCGCGTGCCCTTCCCCGACACGGTGCAGCCGCCGCTTTAGGGCGCGCAGGTCGGTGGAGAACCGGGGGGATAACCCCTAGACCAGGATGCCCGCCTGCCGCTCGAGATAGAGCGCGAAGATCACCGTGCCGTTGATTTCGGTCTCGACGGCCCAGGCGTCATAGGCCTTGCCATTCTTGGTCATCATGCCGAGCGGCGTCACCGCCCGCACCAAGGCGGTGGGCGCAATGGCCATGCAGATCGGCTCGCCGATATCGTTGGTGGTCATGAAATAGGCGGCATAGGTCTGGTCGGGTTTGTCGGCGCTGGCAATGGCTTGCACGGCTTCCAGCGTGTCGCAGAAGATGGTGCCGCGGAACACCGGATCGCGGAACTCATGAGCGCTGCCCACCTCAGGCGGCGCCGCCTGCGCCAGCCCTGTCGCCCCCAGCAGCAACCCCGCCAGGACAACCAGCCGCTTCCACCCGGTACCGCCCATCCCACGCTCCCCCGGCCAAGGCCGAATTCGGTGACACTGTGATGACAGTATGGCGTGATTTGCGTGACATTGCACGGGGGAGGGGACGCGAGAGGTTTGGGGGGCGGTATTGGGGTGTGTAATGACCGTACCCCACCCACGATGTCATCCCGGCGAAGGCCGGGATCCATGCGGTGACCGTCCCACACGACGGATGTTCCGGGAACCACGGACATGGATTCCGGCCTTCGCCGGAATGACATCGTATCTACTTCTCGCCAATTGCGATGGCGCCGCCCGAGACGATGGACATGTTGACGGCTCAAAAGACGGCACTTGAGGATTGGTTGCTTCCTGGGAAGGCTCAGCGCACGCTTTTGCGGTTCCTAAACCAGCACCGCCTCCAACGCCCCCCGGTTCCTTCCCATCCACGCCGCGCTCTTGGCCCGCCAGGCCATCGCCCAGAGCGCGTCCACCGGGCCGTCGCTGTCCGGCGTGAGCTTGGCTTGCACCGCTTCGTTCGCCGCGTCCGATATCGCCAGTTCGATCATGGTTGGCACCAGCCGGGCGCGGTCGGCTGCGGCGAGGCCGTAGCCGTCGACGATGTAGCGCAGCTTTTTGGCGCGGCTGGAGAGGGGCGGCAGGCCGATGCGGAGTTCGAGGTCGTCGTCAAATAGGTGGGCATTAAGCCAAACCAGTTGGGCGAGTTCGACCAGCGGGTCGACCGGGCCGGCCTGTTCCCAATCGATGAAGCCGACGGGCTGGTGATCCCGGGCGATGATGTTCCAGTCGCCCAGGTCGCCATGGCCGATGATGCGGGGACCGGTGCCGAGGTCGCGGCCGAACCAGGGACGCCAGGTGGCGTCATCGGGTGGTACGAAGCTGGCGCTGGCGCGGTGGAAGTCGGCGAGCATCTTGCCGAGGTTGAACATGGCTTCGTCCGGCCAGGGGCCGGGATGGAGCGAGACGCCGTGGATGAAGCTCAGGGTCTCGCGGCCCTCGGTGTCGAAGCCGGAGCCGACGACGCGCGGTGCGCCGGCAAAGCCTTCGGCCTCGAGATGACGGAGCAGAGCATGGACGGATTTGGCCCAGGGGCCGGTCTGGCGGTGCACGACATCGCCGATGCGGGAGACGGAATTGCGGCCGCCGCCTGTGAGGGTTTGTTCTTCGGTTGTGCCCATTAATCTACGGGGTCAAATCTGGGATTGGCCAAGAAGCTAGCCTGATTTCGCTGGTAGTATGAACTCACCCAAGAAAGCAGTTCATACGAAATCTGTTCATTTGGTTCAGCTCTGCGGCAGCTCGGCATCCAATAGCCGTTGCCCTGGACGAAGGACCTCGTCTCCGCCGACCACTGTTTCAAATAAACGGCACCCAACCCATGCGAGCGGTAGCGGCTGTTAGAGACAAGCCGTCCGTATGCTCGCGCCATGAGGTCGGCAGGTAGCATATCGTGCGGCTCAGGCGGAAGCATTTCCACCCTGCCTTCTTCATCAAGGATGCGTGCTAAATTCATCATTCGCCATTCATGGGTGGGGGCACCGTCAGACACTATCAAATGGACCAGAGCGACATAGGGGAAGCCCAGTTTCGACAAGTTGTCGGTCTGAGAAAAGCCAAAGTCGTTTGGCGACTTACCTTGCCTTGCGTGGCTCGCGCGAATGGCTTTGATCTCGATCGCCAATGTCTGCTCCAAGATCAGCTCTGATCCGTGGTATGGAATAATCAGAAGATCGATGTCACCGGGAAGTGACGCTCCGGGCATCAAGCGAGACGTGGTTACCACGGGTCGGAGAAGCACACCGCTGTCGGTTGGCATACTCCAGAAGTAATCTGGTCTCAGCGCAGCGTAGGTGCGCCCGAATAACTGTCTGTCACAAATCCAGGCAAGGGTAAGCGCCAGCTCGTGGGCGTTACGCGCCATCTTATGCGGCAAATACCAGTACGGGTCACCATGTCGAGGAGCGTAGGGAGCGCGTTCCAAGGTGACCCGATGTGGTAGAAGCATCCCCTCAGTGCGCCTCGTCCCAGTTGTGCGCCGCGTGCGCATCCACTTGGATCGGCACGTTGAGGCGGACGGCCGGTTCGGCGGCGCCTTCCATGACGCGTTTGATGACCGGCATGGCGGCTTCCTCGGTACCCTCGGGCACTTCGAAGATCAGTTCGTCATGCACCTGCAGCAGCATGTCGGCTTCGATGCCGGCCTTCTTGAGTTCGGGCTCCATGCGGATCATGGCGCGGCGGATGATGTCGGCGGCGCTGCCCTGGATGGGGGCGTTGATCGAGGCGCGTTCGACAAAGCTCCGTTCGGCGGCGTGGGATGAGTTGGCGTTGGGGAAATTGATCTTGCGGCCGAAGATGGTCATCACGTAGCCGTCGACTTTCACCCGGCGGCGCTGCTCGTCCATATAGTCCTTGATGCCGGGGAAGCGCTCGAAATAGGTCTTGATATAGTCGCCGGCCACCGAGCGCTCGATGCCCAGCTGGTTGGCGAGGCCGAAGGCGGAAATGCCGTAGATGATGCCGAAATTGATCGCCTTGGCTCGGCGGCGGACGTCACTCGGCATGCCCTGGACCGGGACGTTGAACATTTCCGATGCCGTCATGGCGTGAATGTCGAGGCCTTCCTCGAACGCGTCCTTGAGCGCCTGAATATCGGCAATATGGGCGAGGACGCGCAGCTCGATCTGGGAATAGTCGGCCGAGATCAGTACCTTGCCGGGAGCTGCGACGAAGGCGGTGCGGATTTTGCGGCCGTCTTCGGTGCGAACAGGGATGTTCTGCAGGTTCGGATCGTTGGAGCTGAGGCGGCCGGTCAGCACCGAGTGCTGGGAATAGGTCGTGTGCACGCGGCCGGTGCGCTGGTTCATATATTCGGGCAGGGCATTGGTATAGGTGCCCATCAGCTTGGTGAGCTGGCGCCAATCGACAATGGTGCGGGCCAGCGGAATGCCCTTGAGCGCGAGGTCTTCGAGCACATCGGCGCCGGTGGACCAGGCGCCGGTCTTGGTTTTGGTGCCGCCTTCGAGGCCCATGCGATCGAACAGGATTTCGCCAAGCTGCTTGGGTGAGCCGAGGTTGAAATTGGAGCCAGCCAGCTCATAGGCTTCCGCTTCGAGAGCGGCAGCACGCTGCGAGAAATCGCCCGAGAGGCGGGCGAGGATCTGGCGGTCGACGGAAATGCCGCGGCCTTCCATCCTGGCGAGCACGGGCGCAAGAGGCCGTTCGATGGTTTCGTAGAGCGTGGTCATGCCCTCGGCGGCGAGGCGCGGCTTGAGGATGCGCCAGAGGCGAAGCGTCATGTCGCTGTCTTCGGCGGCATAGCGTGCGGCGGCGTCAATATCGACCTGGGCAAAGGTCTTCTGCCCCTTGCCGGAGCCGATCAGGTCCTTGATCGACTGGCCGGGAACGCCCAGCCAGTGATCGGCGAGCTCGCTCATGGTGTTGAACTGCGGGCCATCGAGCGAATAGCTCAGCAGCAGGGTGTCGTCATAGGAATTGACCACGACATCGTAGCGGGCGAGCAGCCCAAGATCGTATTTCGCATTGTGGAAGATCTTGAGGATCGAGCGGTCGGCAAAGAGCGGCCGGATCATCTCGAGGGCCTGGCGGGTATCCATCTGTCCCTCGGCGCGGCCGCCGCCAAAAATGTCGCCTTCGCCATGGGTATGGCCGAGCGGCAGATAGGCGCCATTGCCCGGTTGGGTGGCGAAGCTGAGGCCGACGAGATCGGCGGTCTGGTTGTCGAGGCCGGTGCTCTCGGCGTCGGTGGCGACGAGGCCTTCGCGATAGGCGGCGTCGATCCAGCGCTGCAAATGGTCGGCGTCGCGGATGATTTCGTAGCGCTCGGGCGTCCACGGAATGGCCTTGGTGGCCTCGTGCATGGCGGCGGCGTGGAGCACCACGGGCGAGCCGGCCCGGCCTTCGGCCTCCTGGCGGGCGGCGCGGGCTTCGGCGCGGGCCTCGTTGTTGAAACCGACAGGCGACGCGGGCACGGCGGCGAGCGTCGGGTCGGCCTCCCAGGCATCAGGGTCGGCGCCGATGAGGCCGGCGAGGCGCTTGGAGATGGTGACGAATTCCATCGCCTTGAGGAAGGGGAAGAGCTTTGATGGCTCGACCGGCTGGCGGGCGAGGGCGGAGAGTTCGAGCGTAACCGGCACATCCTGCGCCAGGGTCACGAGGCGCTTGGAGATGCGCGCGAGGTCGGCATTGGCGATGAGCTTTTCGCGGCGGGCATTCTGCTTGATCTCGCCGGCATGCTCGAGCAGGTTTTCCACCGACCCATACTGGTTGATGAGCTCTGCTGCCGTCTTGACGCCGATGCCGGGGACGCCGGGGACATTGTCGACGCTGTCGCCGCACAAAGCCTGCACGTCGATGACCTTGTCGGGGGTGACGCCGAATTTGTTGAACACTTCCTCGACGCCGATCCAGCGCAAGGGCGGCTGGCCGGGGCGGGGGATGGTATCGAGCAGACGAATGCTGCCGTCGGGCTCGACGAGCTGCATCAGGTCCTTGTCGGACGAAACGATGGTCACCTTGCCGCCGGCGGCGCGGGCCTGGCGGGCATAGGTGGCGATGATGTCGTCGGCCTCCCAGCCCTCCATCTCGATGGATTCGATATTGTAGGCGCGGGTGGCCGAGCGGGTCAGCGGAAACTGCGGCACGAGCTCCGGCGGCGCCGGCGGGCGCTGCGCCTTGTATTCGGCATAGAAGTCGTCGCGGAAAGTCTTGCCCTTGGCGTCGAAGATGACCGCCATATGGGTGGGCTCGTCCTCGCCCTTCAAATCCTCCATCAGCTTCCACAGCATGTTGCAGAAGCCCTGCACGCAGCCGACGGGCAGTCCGTCCGACTTGCGATTGAGCGGGGGCAGGGCGTGAAAGGCGCGGAAAATATAGCCCGAGCCGTCGACGAGCAGCAAATGCATGAAACCGATTCCATTATCGAGCGAGGCGCGACTTTAAGGGAGATTTGTCGCAGCCAAAAGAGCTTGGTCCTCGGGAACCGGGGCACAACTTGCGACGTTTTCGAAAATTGGCAGCAACCCTGCGCCGTCCCATAATCGGTTTAAGAAGCGTCATGTCCGATATCGCAGACAACAAAAAAGCCAGGCTGGGTGTCTCCGGCCTCGACAATATTCTCGTGGGCGGTCTCGCCCGTGGGCATCTCTATCTGCTCGAAGGCAGCCCCGGCACGGGCAAGACCACGATCGCCCTGCAGTTCCTGCTCGATGGGCACGAACGCGGCGAGCGTGGCCTTTACGTCACCCTGTCCGAGACTGAGGCCGAGCTGCGTCTCACCGCCAATTCCCACGATTGGGAAATCGACGCCAAGTTCGAGATATTCGAGCTGGCGCCGCCCGAAAGCCTGCTCGACAGCGAACAGCAGCAGAGCCTGCTCTATTCGTCCGATCTTGAGCTGGGCGAAGCGACCAAGGCCATTTTCGAAGCCGTGGAGCGGGTCAAGCCCGACCGCATCGTGCTCGACAGCCTGTCGGAAATTCGCTTGCTGGCGCAGAGTTCGCTGCGCTATCGCCGGCAGATCCTGCTGCTCAAGCACTATTTCGCCCGCAATGGCGCCACGGTGCTGCTGCTGGACGATTTGACCAGCGACGCCAATGACAAGACGGTGCACTCGGTTGCCCATGGCGTGATCCGGCTCGAGGAGCTGGCGCCCAGCTATGGCGCCGAGCGCCGGCGTCTGCGGGTCATCAAGTATCGCGGCCAGGCCTATCGCGGCGGCTTCCACGATTTCACCATCAAGCGCGGCGGCGTCGACGTCTTCCCACGGCTGATCGCCAACGAGCATCGCACGCACTATGACCGCTCGGCCCTGACCAGCAATATCGCCGAACTCGATGCGCTGCTCGGCGGTGGCCTTGAGCGCGGGTCGAGCACGCTTGTGCTCGGACCGGCAGGATCGGGCAAGTCGCTGCTGACGCTGCATTTCGCGCGCGCCGCGGTGGAGCGCGGCGAAAAGGCAGCCTTGTTCATCTTCGACGAGGAACTGGGGCTGCTGTTCACCCGGGCCAAGGCCATGGGCATCGACCTGCAGCAACTGCAGGACAGCGGCAACCTGATGATCGAACAGGTGGACGCGGCCGAGTTGTCGCCGGGCGAGTTCGCCCATCGCGTGCGCAAGACGGTCGATGCGTCTCAGGTCAAGACCGTGGTCATCGACAGCCTCAATGGCTACCAGGCGGCCATGCCCGAGGAGCATTCGCTGCTGCTGCACATGCATGAGCTGCTGCAATATCTCAACCGCCAAGGCGCGACGACCTTTGTAACCGTGGCCCAACACGGCCTGGTTGGCGACATGAAGTCGCCGGTCGATATCACCTACCTCGCCGACAGCGTCATCCTGCTGCGTTACTTCGAGGCGATGGGCCGGGTGCGTCGCGCCATTTCGGTAATCAAGAAGCGCTCAGGATGGCACGAGGATACGATCCGCGAATACCGTATCGGCAGAACCGGCCTGTCCATCGGCAAGCCGCTCGAAGATTTCCAGGGTGTATTGCGCGGCGTGCCCACCTATACTGGCTCGCATAATCCACTACTGGAAGCGGAAGCCGACGGACGGTTTGGTCCGGCCATGGGAGACCACCGGGTGTGATCAGTTCGGAACGCGCGCTGATCCTGGCTCCGAGTGGGCGTGATGGCGCAGTCGCCGCCAATCTGCTGAGCAATGCCGGCCGGGCAGCGGAAGCCTGCGACGGCGTCGACGGCCTGCTGGCCGGACTGGACGAGGGGGCGGGCCTCGCCATCATCGCCACCGAGGCCCTGCAATATGTCGACCTGAACCCGCTCAAGCGCTGGATCGACGAGCAGGCGCCGTGGTCCGATTTCCCGTTCGTCATTCTCAGCCAGCGCGCCAGCGTGCCGGACCAGGCCCCGCTCGTGGTGCAACTGCAGGCCATTTTGGGCAACGTCATCGTATTGGAGCGGCCGTTTCACCCCACGGCGCTGCTCAACGTGGTCGACAACGCCCTGCGCGGCCGACGCCGCCAGTATCAGGCTCGCCGCTATCTCGAGGGGACGCTCGAGGCCGAGCAACGGCTGCAGACGGCCCTTCTGGCCGGTCGCATGGGTGCGTGGGAGCTGGACGTGCTTGAACTGGCACTGACCGGGTCCGAGCAGTTCAAGGCGTGCTTCGGCCGTCGCCCCGATGAGCAATTTCTGTTTGCCGACATGATCGAGGCCGTGGTCCTTTCGGACCAGCGCCGCGTGCAGCGCGCCTTCGACGACGCCATCGAAGGTGCGGACCTGGTGCTGGAATACCGCGTATGCTGGCCCGACAGAACCGAGCACTGGGTGGATACGCGGGCGCGCATACTGGCGGATAGCCTTGGCCGTCCGCAAACGCTGGTTGGCGTCATCTCCGACATTACCGCGCGCAAGGCGGCCGAGGTCGAGCGCGAAAAGCTGCTCGAAGCCGTGGCGGCCGAGCGCGAGCGCACGCAGCAGGCTTTGCGCGGCGAACGCGCCTTGTCGGGCCTGCTGCTGACCAGCGTGCCGGCTGGCATCGTCGCCTATGACACCGAGCTGCGCGTGACCATCTGGAACCCGGTGATGGAGCGCATCTTCGGCCTGCCGGCACCCGCTGTGCTCGGCCGCTCGTTGGCCCGGGTCATCGGCGATGACCAGAGCATCGAACAACGCCTGCGCGATGCGCTCGATGGCATTTCCGGCCCGATCGAGGAGATCGAGCTGACCACGCTGGCCAGCGGCCAGGTCGTGCTTGAAAGCCAGCACGCGCCGCTGCGTGGCGGCGATGGTCAGGTGGTGGGCGGCGCGGCCTTCTTCCGCGAGATGACCGAGCGCCGGCGGGCTGAGGAGCAGTTGCGCCAGGCCCAGAAGATGGAAACCATCGGCCAGCTTACCGGCGGCGTGGCGCATGACTTCAACAACCTCCTGGCCGCCATTCAGGGCAATCTCGAACTGCTGCGCAAACGCCTGCCCGACGACCCGCAGATCCGGCGCTTCATCGATGGCGCCCTGCAGGGCGCGCAGCGCGGCGCGTCGCTGACTTCGCGCCTCTTGGCCTTTGCCCGCCGGCAGGACCTCAAGCCCGAGGCGACCGATCTCAGCCAGTTGCTCGATGGCATGCGCGGGCTGATGGAACGCTCGCTCGGCCCACTGATCGCCATCGATGTCGCGGTGGAGCCAGACCTGCCGCCGGCCCGCGTCGATGCCAACCAGCTCGAACTGGCCATCCTCAACCTGGCGGTCAACGCGCGCGACGCCATGCCCGATGGCGGCCGACTGGAGATCGATCTCCGCCAGCTCGATGGCAGCGACAGCGGGCTGGGCCTGACGGGTGGCTATCTGCGCCTCGCTGTGCGCGACACCGGTGTCGGCATGGACGAGAAGACGCTCAAAAGCGCAATTGAGCCATTTTTTTCGACTAAGGAATTGGGCAAGGGCACGGGTCTTGGCCTCTCCATGGTGCATGGACTGGCGGTTCAGCTTGGCGGCGCCTTGCATCTCAAAAGCACCGTGGGCGAGGGCACGACTGCCGAGCTCTGGTTGCCCGTTGCTGTACTACCGGTAAAGGAGGTTCCGCCTGTGTTGTCCGAACAGACACTCGCTCCACCGCCGTCATCGGTCATCCTGGTGGTGGACGACGACGCCCTGATCAATATGAGCACCGTCGACATGGTGCAGGACCTCGGCCACACCGTGCTCGAAGCCTATTCCGGCAAGGAAGCCCTGCAGATACTGGGGAGCCAGCGCGTCGATGCGCTGATTACCGACTATGCCATGCCGGGCATGACCGGCGTGGAACTGGCCAATCGCGCCCGCGAATTGCATCCGGGCCTGCCGATTTTGCTGGCCACCGGCTATGCCGACCTGCCCAGCGGCACGACGACCGACCTGCCGCGCTTGGCCAAGCCCTATCAGCAGACCGAACTGGCGACACAGATTTCGCGGCTGCTGACCGGACGCAGCCCGGCTCAGGCGTAGCGGCCCAGCGCAGGCTGCGGTTCGACAGCCCTGTTTCACCGGGTTATGCTGGCATCCTGAACGGTTGACCGGCGCGAGGGTGGAAATGCGGGTTGCTGGAGGAAGCGGGGCCACGCTGTTGTTGGCCGCAATGCTGGCGGGCCCCGCCGCGGCACAGCCGGTCGCGCCGATGGCGCAACAATTCGATTACACGGCACATCCCGCAACGGCCGACTGGTACGTCAAGGACGGCGCCGTCAATGCACTCAACCTGCAGGGTGGCCTCATCTACAAGCCGCAGCCGGCTACGGTCGGAACGGGCACGATTTTCTATAAGCCGCAGCCGGCAGGCGACGACACGAACCTGATCTACACGCCGCAAACGCCAGCGGCCGGTGGCGTGATCTACTATACGCCGCAGCCGGTGACGGAGGGCGCCATTGCCGTCGATACGCCGGCCTATCAGATCCTGACCGCGCCTTTGTCCAACAAGCAACCGATCTGGGCGCAGCGCTGGACCGACCTGTCCGAAAACCTCAATGCGCCCGAATGGCAGCCCGACCCCGCCATCGCCGTGTCCGACTGGCTGGTGGCGCCCAGCCCGGAAAAGCCGCGCTTCGACGCCGACGTCATTGCCGGCTACCTCGAGCCGAACAAGCAGTTCACTTACGAGAGTTTTGCCGATGACGCCGCCAATGTGGTCAGCGCCAATGAGAGCCTCTTCGAGGGGCTGGGCACGCGGGGCGAGTTCAGCGAACTGGCGACGGACCTGGCGCCGCTGGTCGATGCCAACCCCGTCTGGGGAGCGGTCTTTGCCGTCGAGATGCTGGAAAACAGCAAGGACCTCTTGGCCGAGCCGGCGGCGCCCGAATGGGCCGGCCTGATCGACCAGTTGCAGATCGCCCACGAGCTGCGCAACCCGGCGGCCACGGCCATGCTCGGGGAATCCTACCTCCTGGGGCGCGGCGTCGAGCCCAATGAACCGCGGGCGCTCGATTACCTCGAACAGGCCGTTGCCGCGGGCGACCTGCGGGCGATGACCCGGCTGGGCAGCTATGCCTATGATCTCGCCAGCATCATGCCGCAGGAAGCGGCGCTGGCGCTGTCCCGCCAGGCGCTGGCAGGCGGTGACGCCAATGCCGCCGGCATTTTGGGCTATGACGCGTTCCGCCGCGGCCAGATCGACGAGTCGGTCGATTTCCTTGCCACCACCGTCGCTGCCGGCTCACCCGAATATGCCGAGCAGGCGCGCATCCACATGGCGATGAATTGCGGGCTGGAAGGCGCGGTCTGCAAGCCGCTGACGGTGGCGGTGGCCACCAGCCGCGAGCCGGGCAGCATCACCGAGGGCCTGCCCTGGCTCGACCACCAGAGCGGCGGCTATGCCACCAATTTCGCCTTTGCCCAGACCTTGGTGCCGTTCGACGGTGCGGCGCTGGAGGGCGAGCCGCCACCGCCGAACTTCTTCCAGAGCCTCGCCGAACTGTTCCAGGCCGACCAGTTCGGCCAATCGACCTTCATCCTGCCCGATGCGGGCCTGGCGCAACCGGACGCCTTCTTCGGCGGGATCGAACGGGCGCTGGCCGAGGCACAGGGCGACGAAAAACGTATCCTGCTCTATGTGCACGGCTTCAACAATTCGGTGGAAGACGCACTCCTGGCCATGGCCCGGCTCAAGCAGCGCGGACGTCTCCCCGGCGTGCCGCTGATCTATAGCTGGGCCGCCGGCAAGGGCCTGGCCCGCCCCAATTTCGAGAATGCCACCTTTTACAGCGGCTATAGCCGGGACGTGCAGATGGCCAGCAATTCATGCTTTGCCTTCAGCAGCTTCCTGGCCGAGCTGAGCACCCGCTTCGGCGCCAGCAACATCATGCTGGTGGCCCATAGCCACGGCGCCAAGCTGGTGCATTCCGCGCTCACCGGCTGCGAATTCCGCTCCGAAGCCGTGGCCTATGCCGGTGCCCCGTTCGACAGCGTGATCTATGCCGCGCCCGATATCGACCTCGACCAGTTCGACCAGTCCTTCGCGACGCTGGCTGGGATGGCCGAGCGGGTGGCGGTCTATGTGTCGAGCCAGGACCAGGCCATCTGGGCCAGCTCCAACGTCATCCGCGGCGGCATGCCGCGCGTTGGTAGTGCCCTGCGCATCGATTTCGGTGAGGCGATCGAGGTGATCGACGCCAGCAGCATTACCGACACCAGCAAGGATGCCGGCCACAGCTATGCCTTCATCAATTACCGGGCACTCAGCGACATGCGCCGCTTCCTCAATGGCGAGGTGGCAGAGGACCGCTGTCTCGAACCTGTGAATGGCAGCGGCCCCGGCTGGTGGCTGCCCGAATGCAGCTAGCGCAGGCCGGCGACGTCCAATAGGCCGGCGCGCTTGGCATCGTAGTAGAAGCCCCGGGCATAAAAGCGCACGGCCTGGTCCGGGTTGCCCTTGGCCGTGACATAGGCGCCGGCCAGGTAACGCACCGCATAGCGCAGGTTGGTCTCGGCATCGAGCAGGCCTGCCGGCGCGCCGCGATAGCCCATGCCGGTCGCGGTGGCGTGGCTGATCTGCATGAGGCCGTAATAGGGGCCGTTGCGGGCGGCGGCATTGTAGCCGCTCTCGCGCACGATGACGCGACGGACCAGCGATTCGGGCACGTTGTATTGCTGGGAATAGTGGGCGATGAGCCCGTCATAGGCCTCGCCGGAATAGCCCAGGGCCATCGGCGCGGCGGGCACGGCGGACGCATCGGGCACATGGCCGGCCGGGGTGGCCGTGGGCGCCGCGAAGGAGGCGAGGGCGGCTGTCGCCGGACCGGGCGCCGGCTTGAACGAACTCATCGAACAGCCCGAAACCAGCAGCGCCAGCACTGTTGCCGCGCCAATAAGCCTTGCGCCGTCGCCCATAGTCGTTCTTGCCATACCCACATCCTAGCGGATTCGCCGATGTGGCGCGATAGAGCCCAATCGCGGCAACCTGATGGCAATTTGTGGGCATGGCCTGTGTAAGGACGCGAATCTGCGTTGCCTTTGGCCCGCGTCTCCGTATTCATTTTTTGTTAAGGGCCGGAAAAGACGGCCGGGGGACCTGCCAATGAGCAAGCGCAATAGTTTGGGCGCGCGGCTGCGCTATGCCTTTGACACATCCATGTCGGCCGGGCCGATCGCTCTGATCGGCTGGCTGGCGGTGCTGTCGCTTATCGTCATCGTCGTGGCGGGTGCTGTCATCGCGCTGTTGCGCATCACCCCCGATGGCGGCGAGGCGCTGGGCTTTGTCGAGGCCATGTGGGCCTCCCTGATGCGCACGCTCGATGCCGGCACCATGGGCGGCGATACCGGCTGGGTGTTCCGCATCGTCATGCTGGCGGTGACCATCGGCGGCATCTTTATCGTCTCGACGCTGATCGGCGTCCTGTCTTCGGGCATCGAGGGCAAGCTCGACCAGTTGCGCAAGGGCCGCAGCCAGGTGCTGGAGGAAGATCACACCATCATCCTCAACTGGAGCCCGTCCATCTTCGACATCGTCTCCGAACTGGTCGTGGCCAATAAAAGCCGCCGCAAGCCGCGCATCGTCATCATGGCCGAGCGCGACAAGGTGGAGATGGAAGACGAAATCGCGGCCAAGGTGCCCCAACTGGGCAATACCCGCGTCATCTGCCGCAGCGGCGCGCCCACCGATCTCTACGATCTGAGCCTGGTCTCGCCGCAGCAGGCCCGCTCCATCATCGTGCTCTCGCCCGAGGGCGCCGACGATGCCGATAGCCAGGTGATCAAGACCATCCTGGCGCTTGTCAACGACCCGCGCCGCCGCGAGGCGCCTTACCGCATCGCCGCCGAAATCCGCGACGCCGCCAATGCCGACGTCGCCCGCGTGGTCGGCGGCAAGGAGGCGCAACTGGTGCTGGCCGATGATCTCATCGCCCGCATCGTCGCCCATTCCAGCCGTCAGGCGGGCCTGTCGGCAGTCTATTCGGAACTGCTCGATTTCGACGGCTGCGAGATCTACACGATCGAGCAGCCGGGCCTCGTCGGCAACAGCTTCGGCGACGCGCTGATGGCCTACGAAGCCTCGACGCTGATCGGCCTCGTCACCCAGGACGGCGAGGTGAGCCTCAATCCGCCCATGGAGTCGATTATTCCAGAAGGCGCCCGGGCCATTATCATCGCCGAGGACGATGCGGCCATCGCCATCTCGACGGCTTCCATCGCCATCGACAGCGACGTCATCCGCCCGGGCGACACGCGGCTTGAGGCGCCCGAGCGGGTGCTGGTGCTGGGCTGGAACCGTCGCGCGCCCATCATCATCTATGAGCTGAGCCGCTATGTGGCCCCCGGCTCGGCGCTGACCGTCGCCGCCGATACGCCGGACCTCGACGCTGTCGTGGCGGGCCTCTCGATCGCCAGCGCCAACCTCGCGGTCGAATACGGTCGCGTCGATACCACCAGCCGCACCGCCCTCGAAGCGCTCGACATTCCCCGCTACGACCATGTGCTGGTGCTGGGCTATTCCGATCTTCTGGCGCCCCAGCCGACCGATACCTCGACGCTGGTAACCCTGCTGCATCTGCGCAAGATCGCCGACGCCGCCGGCGTCCATATCAACGTGGTCTCCGAAATGGTCGACGTGCGCAATCGCGAACTGGCCGAGGTGACGCGAGCCGACGATTTCGTGGTTTCCAACAAGCTGGTGAGCCTGATGCTGGCCCAGGCCTCCGAAAACGATACGCTGGGCGCCATCTTCGACGAGCTGCTCGACGAGGAGGGCTCGGAAATCTACATGCGGCCCATCGAGGCCTATGTGTCCCCCGGCGCGCCGGTCAATTTCTACACCATCACCCAGTCCGCCCGACAGCGCGGCGAAGTCGCCCTCGGCTACCACCGCCCCCGCCCGGGCGCCAAGGCCAACGGCATCGTCGTCAACCCAGGCAAGGCGGTCGCGGTGGAGTATCAGGCAGGCGACCGGCTGATTGTGTTGGCACGGGACTAGCGGCGGGGCCGGTGCGACATGGCGCGGCGTTGCCAGGTAAACCGCCCGCGACAAGGCCGTTCGGCTCCCGATGAACATGGCAAAACGCCCGTTGCGCGGATCGCGCGCTTTGGTTAGGTTGCGCCCTGTTCAGCCGGGGCCGCGCCCCGCGTGACGGATGCACCCGTAGCTCAGCTGGATAGAGCGCTGCCCTCCGAAGGCAGAGGTCACAGATTCGAATTCTGTCGGGTGCGCCACCAATTCCACCAGCGATATCAATCGGTTAGATGCGGGATGCGCTTCCGTTTCGGCTGGTGTGCCCGCTGCTTCGGCAACAGAATGGCAACAGAATAGGGTTCGGGCGGCGTCCGAGCTCGACGATCTGGTGTCAGATCCGCAGCCACCACCACCTCCAGAGCCGCGTTGGAATCTTCGGGTGGTCAATAACGAAGACCTGATGAAACAGGGCACTGGGCTTCGAATTGACCCCCAGGAGTATTTGGTCCGCAAAGCGGCCAACGCCGTCCTTGAAGACCAGCAACGACAGATCATCGAGAAAATGGCGGGCGCGGGCGTTGATCTTGCCCGCAGCGCGGACGCCGTCAGGGTTGACCTTGTCACGCTCAAGCACGCGCCAGTTGAGGGCTGCCGCCGCTGTCGTTTTTTGCCAATGGTCGCCAAGCGAGAACGGGCCGAGTACCTTAGTTCTCTCGAAGGATACCTGCGAGATCCCACAACACGCTTTGCCCGATATGGCGTTGTAACACTGGGGTCGCCCATAACTGCCATGGATAGGAAGGCAAGAGGGGTAATCCAAGCATTCCATCGAAAGCTCAGCCGTTGGTCCGCACAGGCGAAGAAGAAGTTTTCGATTGAAGTCATAATTCGAGCGACGGAGTTTACCCGTCGTAGCCTGCGTCGCCGCGGCTTAGCGGGGGATGCTGCCTCCTATCACTTTCACGCAAACGTCATTTACGTGCCAAGCCGCTATGACGAGCGCAATTTCGCAGATTTTCTCTCGTGGACGCACAAATTCTTCGGCAGCCACTGGGCCGACGCCGGAAAAATCCGGAATTTGCGAGAAATCGTAAAGTACATGGTGAAACCGGGGGAACTGGATGATGCCACTGGCGAGGAGCTTGTCTGGCTTTTCAAAGCTACCCAGAAGCTCAAGATCATCCAGGCGTTGGGCGGCTTTGCCGGCTACCGGCGCAGTCTGAAAGACGCTGGACTCAAAATCAGGGGCGTCACGGGAGCATCGGGCGAGCGAGAGATGGTATTCCTGCAAGGGGACACCCGGGCTCCATCCTCCAAAGAGGAAAAGCGGATGGACCTCGAATTAGAGCGGGCCAAACTAACCGCACAGCTCGAGGCTGCTCGAACAGATCGAATTGCCGAGCGGATCGAGAAACTTCTCCGGGCCTGCGAGGACGCCATTGCCGAGCTTGAAGCGCCGCCAAAGAATATGGTCATAGCGCTGCTTCCGCCCGCAGCGCGAGACGTGAACTATCTCACCCCTTCGGTGATGGTCGCCGGCTTCACCAATATTGAAGCCCTGTCGGTCGACCCAAAATTTCGGATGCTTCGGGGGCAAGCCCTTGCACATTGGCAGGCCAATGGAGCGCCACCTTTAGAGGACGTCTACCTTAAGCTGGAGGAGGCAGCGGAGGCTTTCAGGATCGCTTCGAATTCGCAGAAGCCGAGCCTGCGAAAAACTAGGAACGGCGACCATTCGCGGCGGCGCCCACGACACAAGTCACCCGTCATTCTGACTAGTGGTGGCCGTCGGCCAGCAGGGACTTCGATCTCAAATGCGGTGCAGGCTTAGGTTGCATTGCGGTGGACGTTCTCAGCTGCCAACATCCAAGGTTATCGCCTGGGCTGGCAGCCTCCAATCGGCCCGGTGCGCGCGGATGCCATCAATGCCGCGTGTACACTCGAATGCCATGTGTCAAAATCTCTTGGATTAGGCCGGTTGGTTTGGTTGCCTCTACCTCGAAATCGTCAAGCCGACACGGGACCACGTCGCAGCCTACTCCTGTTCCAAGAACTGGGGCGTACACGCGATCGTAGTCGCGGCCTGCCTCGCCATCCTGCAGTTTGGTGACTACCAGAAGGTCGAAATCACTGGACGGCCGATGGTTGCCTCTCGCTCGTGAGCCAAACAAAAACACGTATTCCGGGTCTATTTCGGCCACGATGCGGCGTACGACATGTTCTAGTGCGTCCGCTTCTGTCCGATAAAAGCCAATGTTGGGCTTCATGGCACCTCCGTCGACGCAGGTAGCCTAGCCTTCAGAATTTTGATCGCACAGGTTTGCCGCCTATGGCGACTATCTTGAATCGCTTGAAAGGCACGGCGGAAAAGAAGCTGTTCCGGTGCTTCATTTCATCCATGCTAACCTGTCCAGACTGAAGAAGCATGGCATCGCGATCACGGCTCAGCTGTTTCTGCTGCGCGCGGGAAAGACGGTTCGGATCTGCTGCATCCTTGCTCATCGCGATGGTCCTTGTGCACCATAAATTACCGCGAAGCGTCGTGCTGTGCAACGATGTGCTCCTCGGCTGCTTCCTTAGCCTTCGCTTCTTAGAGGCGCACCGCGCCCGATTCTTCATAAGGTTCACAAAAGACGGTCAACTGTCCGCGCCCAAACGGAAGCGGTGACTCTGCCGGACAAAATGTCTTCGTAGAGGGGCATTGCTCGATTTCGCGCGAAAATGGTCGAAAACACGAAAAAACGACGTCCGCGGAATCCCTCTCAATGCACCCGTCGCCAGCCGGACAGGCGAATGATTCCTGATCCGACCTCGTCCTCTACTTGAGCCTTTGCGATGGAGATTCGATAGCGCCCCGAGGATTCCACGCCTGTGAAGACCAGAGCGTCGCCCGCGCGAGCGCCGGCATTTCTCAGATACCCCGTTAGGTAGGTGATGCGGTACTCGTTTCGCGTGCCCGTACCGTGCAGCTTCTTATTGTAATAGACGTAACGAAGTTGATGGTGCTCGCCATGCTCATCAGTGACGGCGATCCAGGCATCCGGGTTCTCTATGGCTGGGTCCAGGTGCGGCAAGAAAGCCAAGAGCTCTCGATTGCCTTTCGGCACCAAAATCCCGGCTTGGTGGCTTTTGGTTTGTCCAGTGTCGTTGGCACTGAGTGTCTTCGAAAAGGAGATCTCGGTCATCTCGCTGGTCTCAGACTAAGCGCCCGCTGAAGATCCGCGCGCTCCTGCCCGCTCGGCGGGACGGCTTCCGCGCCCATTCCCCGTCTGCGACGTGCTCTCTCCATCATTACCTCCTCTACGGTGTCGACGTAGTACATATGATAGACCGTCACCGGGCTGGTCTGACCGCGGCGGTGTGCACGCGCGCTTGCTTGAAGCTCTAAGGCAGGATTCCAAACCTGCGTGAAATGAATCACGACCGTGGCCGCCGTGATGTTCAGCCCCGCGCCGGCCGCACGCGGATTCAAGACCAGCACGGCGGGCCCGTCAAAAGCAGCGAACGCGTCGACCATCGGCTGCCTGTCGGCAGCGGGGGTTGAGCCATTAATGGCACCCCAAAAGGCCTCTGGGGCTCTCGCGAGCTCCGCAGCTTCTTTCAGGATCGGGCCGCACGCATTGAAATTGGCGAATACCAGTACCTTGCGTCTATTTCCGAAGGCCTCGGTCAGGAGTTCGACGGCGCGCTCCAACTTGGGCGTGATGAGCGATCCTGATCGGCGCGCTACCTCCACGCGGTCTTCCCAGTCCAAGGCACCGGTGTCGTGCGTGCGAAGCCACGGATGGGCGCAGAACAGCTGCAACTGACCGGTCGCGACCAGAGCGCCCGCAGCAGGGTAGCGCTCGAGGGTCTCATCTAGAACGGCGTCGTACTCCGTCGCCAGGGCAGGTCCCAATTCCACCGGCACTTCTACGTCAGTCCGCGGCGGCAGATCGTCTGCAACATCCTTTACCCGACGGCGCAGAACCACCGGAGCTGTGATGACGGCCAGCTCGCGCGCTGCGATGTGGTTGTCGGGGAATCGCGCCTCAAAGGCGCTCTGCTCACCCAGAAGGCCGGGTACCGCGAGGTCGACGAGAGACCAAAGGTCGATCAGATGGTTTTCCACTGGGGTACCAGTCACCGGGATAGTACGTCGACGCGGGATTGAGGCCACTGCAAGCCTTCGCTGCGAAAGCGGATTTTTGACCGCTTGGGCCTCGTCACAAATGAGCCAGGACCACTCTACGGCCCGGAACAGGACGAGATCGTTGATGGCTGTGTCGTAGGTTGTAATCAGCACCTGGGTGCCTAAGAGGTCTCCCGGAAGCTGCGCGCGATCTGGCCCGCGGTGAACGCGGCAGCTTAGGCTGGGTGAAAATCGGATGATCTCGCGCACCCAGTTGGCGATCAGGGTAGTAGGCGCGAGGATCAGGGCGGGTGCACTAGGGGCCGGCGGGTCCAGCAGCAGACACGCGATGATCTGGATGGTCTTGCCAAGTCCCATCTCGTCGGCCAGCACAATCCCCCCCGCCTCTCGGACCGTGTCGGTGATCCAAGCCACGCCACCGGACTGGTACGGGTAGAGGGTGGCCTGCAGGCCCGGCACGCTGAATCCCCCCGGCGAGGCGAGGGTCTCGGCGCTCGCGTCCGAAAGAGAATCTGGCGCGATCTGAACGCCAAGGCGGTCGTCGGAGGCACGCTCCAGCGCGAGCACTTGCGGAAAGGAAAGGTTTAGAGGATCCAGCCCGGCCAGACGATCGCGAACGATGCCTGGGATGTCCTTGGGCAGGGGACGCAGCGACGTCTCATCGCGCACCCAAGCAAAGTCGAGGCCTGGCGCCGTCATGACATGGCTCTGCCCTCGGCGCATCCGAATTGCCTCGAGCGAAACCAGGTAGCGTCCGTCGCGTCGCCTGATGACCAACACGGGGTCGAGCACGCTGTCCAGAACGTCCAGGCCCTCGCCTAGGCGGGTGACGGCCGTCGGCCAGTCATGAGGCAAGGAGCGGACGTCAGCGAGGGGCATGGCTGAGTCTTTCGCGAATATCTTCCACCGTCCACGGCGCCGGACGGCGCGTATGAACCGCCCGATGGCAATTAGGACAAAGCGGCACAAGGTCAACGGCCGGATCATATGGCCGCGGCTCAGCCAGCAAGGACACCGGCTCGAGGTGGTGCACTTCGATGATCGTACCGGCGTCTCCATACACTTCCCCCGGCTCGACGCCGCACGCGGCGCAACGATGACCGTGGATTGAGAGGCAAAGGAGCCGGTTGCGCGCGCTGCGCTCACGGCGGTGGACAACTGTTTCAGTTATGCGCCCCTCCTCGTCGTACTCCTCCGGCTCAACGTCCTCATAGCCGATGAGTTCGGCGAGAGCCGCCATCAACGGCACCATAACCATTTCGGCGGTTTGGATGACCGCCTCCTCGCTGCCCGGCGCTTCAATGTTCTTTACGAGCACCTCGACGGCAAAGTCCGCCCCGGTAACCCGCCAGTCGTCGAGCGACTGGTTAGGGAAGATGACGCATGTACCCGCCGCCGCCGCCCGGGCCAACAGGGCGCGTGCCGTGGTTAGGCGTTCCGTAGGGGCGGCAGCCATCTGATCAATGCATGGACGTGCAAACCGGCCGAACCGGAGTGTGACCACGTGCCTTCGCAACCCTGACGGCCGAAGCGCCACGACGGGTCCTCCTCCGACTCCCAAGTCCAAAAAACACGCGGTGAGGCCGGCGCGAACCTGCGAGGCGTCAGCCCGGACCGACACCTCAGCGCCGGTGCCGCGTTCCAGCACAGCCCGCAGCGTTTCGGTCCGCTCTGGCGTCAAGCGCCGCCCTCGGCCTCAGCGACAGCTTCGGCGATCTCTTCGAGGTCCGAGGGAGACGGCGCAGGGGTATCCTTGAGTAGTTTACGCAGATTGCTGGAGATTTCCTCTCGAATGTCTTCGAACATGTTGGCCAGCTCAGGATCCGAATTGTTCTGTTCAGCTGCGGCAAACGCCCAAAGCAGAAAATCAATTCCCTCGACCGCGTCGCCAAGGGCGGCCGCCCTTAGATAAATCTTTTGGAAGAAGTCGTGATGGCGATTGATGCGAACGCCGATGCGATGGCCACTGCTGCCGGTGCTGCGCATCGCCGGTTCCCAGACATGCCCGCTGGTGATGTCGTCAACCGCCTCAATGAAGACGCGCTCCGGGTCGACGTTGTTGTTCACTGGGATCTGAAGGCGAATGCCGGAGCCTCGGTTGTTGTTGACGGTCACCTCCTGACTGGAGGCGTCCACCCCAACTACCGAGGCGGCCTTAGGCGATACCTTGGCGATAGTCTTGTTGGAGCCGGAATGGGTAACAGCTAAATCGGTCGCCAATTCCTTGTTCTTACGGCGGTAGCGACGGTCGGCCTCATTCCAGAATGGCGTCAGTGTCTTTCGCAGTGAGTCCTCGAGCGCCGGATCAAAAAGAATACGCGACTTTTTGACATCGATTTTGAAGGCGTCATCCAGCTGGTGGCCGAAGTCGAATTCGACCCGAAGCAGGGAATAGTGTGGATCATCCGAACGGAAAACGTTGAGCCATCCCCCATGGTGGATAATTCGACCCTCTCGATGCACATAGAAGCCCTGGGCCCGGCTTGAGATGCGCGCTTTTTCCTCGTTCTCTTCCTTTGTGAGATCCTTGCTGTGTGGAAGGATCCAGGCATTCATCCGCGCCTCGTGAACCGAGCCGTCCTCAAGCTGTATTTTCAGCACCCGAGCGTGGTCGGGTAAGACCTGCAGGGCTTTCTCGGGGAAGAAGGGGTTCCACGGCTCGACCGGTTCGTCGTTGACCGTGATGGTCACCGTCGGCCAATCTGCATTTGTCGGATCAAGGTATCGGTGGAACACCAGCGACAAGTGCTCCTTCAGCCGCTTGATGCGGTTTCGCACTGCGTTTCTCTCCTGAGCACCACCAGGTTCGGCGTAGTCTCGTGACAGGAGCCGATCGCATTTGGACCAGACAACGAGTGTCCCGGATTTTTCGCCACAGAGTTCGTCGTACCAATGCTGCTCGACAGGCGTGACCGCCTCTTGCAGCATTTTCCAGTCGTTGAGATTCTCAACATGTTCGAGGTCCCACTCCAGCTTGTCCAAAGCGGAGGTCACCGTCGTGCGTGAAATTACGCCATACCGCAGGCAAATGGAGCTGGACGCCGTCTTTAGGCCTAGACCAAACTTTCCGAGACTCTTTGCGCTAACACGTTTGGGGGCGCCGTACCGCATCGCGTTGAACAGCCCAAGGGCGTCCATGCCGTCGCCGTTGTCACCGAAGTATACAAACTTTCGCCCATCTTGCTGCAGTTCGATCCGAACGTTCACCTCGGTGGCGTTGGCGGCAATGGCGTTATCGATGATGTCCGCCGCAGCAGTGTTAAAATCATATCCCGTATCGCGGAGACCATAGATCAATCGGGACGGGTCCGGGAGATTGCGAAGAGGGTCGTCGCCGACAGTCGTCATTTTCACTCCAACAACAAGCGCGACCACTCCGAGTCGCTACGGGCCAGCGGCACCTTTGCTCCGCAATTGGAGCGTAATCTATTCTAAAATCTCAAACATTGAAGCCGGTTTAGCGACAAGCGTAGCGAGCCGGCAAGATGGGGTCTTCTCCCGGAGGTCGCTGGGCCCTCGCCTGAACTGCGCCTCGGGGTTTGCAGGCGTACCGACGAAGCTGTCTCGCGCTGGATTTTCAGTGCGGAAGCCATATCTCGGTCACACTTGAGCAAGCTACAGCTTGGAGATAGACTGACAATTGAAACCTGC
>CBIHQV010000013.1:0-113096 GCA_966212275.1 uncultured Devosia sp. | reverse complement strand
TCGAAGGCGAAGTCAAGAACAAGACCGAATTCGGTCTGTTCATCGGCCTCGACGGCGATGTGGACGGCATGGTTCACCTTTCCGACCTCGACTGGCAGAAGTCGGGCGAAGTGGCCCTCGAAGACTACAACCGCGGTGACATGGTTTCGGCCAAGGTCCTCGACGTTGACGTCGAAAAGGAACGCATCTCGCTGGGCATCAAGCAGCTCGCCGCTGGCGAAGCTTCGGCTGCCTCGGGCGATACCGGCGAGGCCGGCGGCATCCGCAAGGGCGCTGTCGTCACCGGCACCGTGATCGAAGTCAACGATGGGGGCATTGAAGTCCGTATCGCCGACAGCGACATGACCGCCTTCATCCGTCGTGCTGATCTCAGCCGCGACCGCAACGACCAGCGCCCGGAGCGTTTCTCCAAGGGCGAAAAGGTCGACGCTCGCGTCACCCAGTACGACCGCAAGACCTCGCGCATCCAGCTGTCGATCAAGGCGCTGGAAATCGCCGAGGAAAAGGAAGCCGTCGCCAATTACGGTTCGTCGGATTCGGGCGCTTCGCTCGGCGACATCCTGGGCGCCGCGCTCAAGGGCCGCGAAGAGAAGTAATTCTCTTTCAATTCCGATCCGGGCCCGCGCTTCACAGCGCGGGCCTTTTGCTTTCTAAGGGAAGTGCTTCGAGGACGTGGGCACGGTCGCTGGTTTTGCAGCGGCCAAAAGGTTGTAATGAGAAACGCAATGCACTGGCGGGCTTTGACCACGCTTGACCTGCCCGAAGTCGAGGCCATCGCGACCAAGGTGCATCCGTCATTCCCCGAAGACATGGCGGTGTTCGCCGAGCGGCAGCGGCTCTACCCCGACGGCGCCCGCATGCTGGAGCTCGACGGTGTTCCCGGCGGCTATATCTTCTCCCATCCCTGGCTGTTCGGCACGCTGCCCGCGCTCGGCACGTTCCTGGGCGCCATCCCGGCCAATGCTGACACCTATTACCTGCATGATCTGGCGCTGCTGCCCCGCGCCCGCGGCACCGGCGCCGCCGCCATGATCGTCGGCGATATCCTGCGCCATGCCCGCGCCGCCGGCTTTCCCAGCGTCAGCCTCGTCGCCGTCAACGGCTCGCTGCCGTTCTGGTACAAGCACGGTTTCCGGGTGCTCAACCTGCCCGAACTGGCCGACAAGCTGGCGAGCTACGAAGGCGCGGCGCGCTTCATGGTCAAGCGCTTCTGACTTGTCAAACCGGCGAGGCGGTTCTACCCGTCGACACCGCACCAGCGTGAGGCCCCGATGACCCACCAGCCGACGTCCGATTCCCATGCCACCATTGCCGCCTATTCCTATCGCAAGTCGCGTGGGCTGTGGCGGGTGCTGGCCTTCATCGCGCTGGCCCTCGCCGTCGTGGTCGGCCTGGGGCGTTTCGCCTTGCCGCGGAACCCGGCCGGCGACTATGTCGCCCGGCTGGTGATCGATGGCACCATCACCACCGATCGTGCCCGGCTCGAGGCCATTGCGGACCTCGCCGAAAACGACGCCGTCAAGGCGGTGATCGTCGCCATCAATTCGCCCGGCGGCACCACGGCCGGCGGCGAAGAGCTCTATGAAGCCCTCGGCCAGTTGCGCGCCGCCAAGCCCACCGTTGCCGTCATCGGCGAACTGGGCGCTTCGGCTGCCTACATGACCGCCATTGCCAGCGACCGCATCTTCGCCCGGCGGCTCTCCATCGTCGGCTCGATCGGCGTGCTCTATCAGCACGTCAATGCCGGCAAGCTGCTCGAAACCGTCGGCGTCGATCTCGACAAGGTCGCTTCCGGCCCGCTCAAGGCGGAGCCCGATTTCGACGAGCCGATGGAGGGCGCGCCGCGCGCCTCCATCGCCGCCTTGGTCGATGACAGCTTCCAGTGGTTCGTCGATGTGGTGGCCGAACGGCGTGGACTGACGCGTCCGGCAACGCTGGCTCTGGCTGATGGCCGCATCGTCACCGGCCGGGTGGGCGTCGAGAGCGGGCTGATCGATGCTATCGGCGGCGAGCTCGAAGCCATCGACTGGCTCGAAGCCGATCGCGACCTGCCCGACGACCTCGCCATCCGCACCGTATGGCCGCAGCCCGAACAGGGGTTCGATCTCATCGGCACCTTCCTCAACGGCCAGGCGCGCGCCGCGCTCGGACTGCCCGAAGGTCCCATCACGCTTGACGGGCTGGTTTCGCTTTGGCAGGTTGGTTCTGCCCTCTGAGCAACAGGGTGGACGCCCAGATGCGGAGCCTTTGATGATCAAGTCGGAACTCGTCGAGAAACTCGCGGCGGAAAATCCGCATCTGTTCCAGCGTGATATCGAAAACATCGTCAACGCCATCCTCGACGAGATCGGGGATGCCATGGCGCGGGGCGACCGGGTCGAACTCCGCGGCTTCGGCGCCTTCTCGGTCAAGAACCGCCCGGCGCGCGTCGGTCGGAACCCCCGTACCGGTGAACAGGTTGACGTGGGCGAAAAGTACGTGCCCCAGTTCAAGGCCGGCAAGGAAATCCGCGAGCGGCTCAACCGTTCGTAACGGGGCCAGGGCTCCATAGGTTACCAGACGCATGGTCAACAGAATCGTCGGTTGGGTGGTCCTCGTCCCGTTATGCCTGGGGCTGATCATCTTCGCCTTGGCCAACCGGCACTTCGTCGTGGTCAACTTCAATCCATTCGTGCCTGTCGAGGGCACCGTGGCCCCCGGCTACGGCGTGCCGATGTTCGTGGTGCTCTATGTGGTGCTGCTGGTGGGCGTCTTGCTGGGTGGCACAGCCACCTGGTTCGCCCAGGCAAGCCACCGCCGGCGCGAAAAACACTGGCGCCGCGAGGCCCATATGCTCAATGGCGAGCTGGAAAAGCTGCGTCGCAATCATGGCCAGGCCGGCACGGGCCCGCTGGCTGAAGTCGACGATCTCCTGGAGCTGCGCTGAGCGACACGATGGCCGACCCCCTGATCATCAAGATTTGCGGCATCAAGACCCCCGAAATCCTCGAAACCGCCATCGCGGCCGGGGCCGACATGGTGGGCTTCATGCATTTTTCGCGCTCGCCGCGCCATGTGACCATCGAGGAGATCGCCACGCTGATCTCCGAAGCCCGCGGGCGGGTGCAGACCTGCGTCGTGCTGGTCAATCCGGACAATAGCTGCGTCGCCGAAGTGGCGGCGCTGGGGCCCGACTGGATCCAGCTCCATGGCCCTGAAACGCCCCATCGCGTTGAGGCCATTCGCGCCGAAGCCGGCGTCGAGATCATGAAGGCGCTGCCCATCGGCTCGGCCGAGGACGTGGCCCATGTGGCCGATTTCGCCGATGTCGCCGACAGCATCCTGCTCGATGCCAAGCCTCCCAAAGGCGCCGACCGGCCGGGCGGGCTGGGCGAAACCTTCGACTGGGGCCTGCTCAAGGCGCTTGACCCGTCCATCCCCTTCATGCTTTCCGGGGGGCTGACGCCGCAGACCGTGGCCGACGCCATCAAGACCGTGCGCCCCTATGGGGTCGATGTGTCCTCCGGCGTCGAAAGCGCACCCGGCGTCAAGAACAAGCAGTTGATCGAAGCGTTCATCCGGAACGCCCGGGCAGCCAGCTAAACAGGCGCTGACAGACCTCATGGTGAGCCTGTCGAACCACGAGGTCGGGCGCACCGAACCTCGTCCTTCGACAAGCTCAGGATGAGGTTCTCTCGGAGCATCGAGAGGACCCTAGATGGACGGCATCAATTCCCTGCGCAACGGCCCCGACGAGGAGGGCCGGTTCGGGCTCTATGGCGGGCGCTTTGTCGCCGAAACGCTGATGCCGCTGATCCTCGATCTGGAGCAGCACTATCGCGCCGCCAAGGTCGACCCCGAATATCTGGGTGAACTGAAGAACCTCGCCACCCACTATACCGGCCGGCCCAGCCCGCTCTATTTCGCCGAACGCATCACCAGCCATCTCGGTGGCGCCAAGGTGTGGTTCAAGCGCGAAGAGCTCAACCATACCGGCAGCCACAAGATCAACAATTGCCTGGGCCAGATCCTGCTCGCCAAGCGCATGGGCAAGACGCGGGTGATCGCCGAGACCGGCGCCGGCCAGCATGGCGTGGCGACCGCCACCGTCTGCGCCAAATTCGATCTGCCCTGCACCATCTTCATGGGCGCCACCGACGTCGAGCGGCAGATGCCCAACGTCCTGCGCATGAAGATGCTCGGCGCCGAAGTCCGTCCGGTCACCGCCGGCGCCGGCACGCTCAAGGACGCCATGAACGAGGCGTTGCGCGACTGGGTGACCAATGTGGACACCACCTATTACCTGATCGGCACCGCCGCAGGCCCGCACCCCTATCCGGAAATGGTGCGCGACTTCCAGTCGGTGATCGGCACCGAGCTCAAGGAACAGTTCCTCGCTTCCGAGGGCAAGCTGCCCGACGCCGTCGTCGCCTGCGTCGGTGGCGGCTCGAACGCCATCGGCACCTTCCACGCCTTCCTCGATGACCCATCCGTCAAGATCTATGGCGCTGAAGCGGGCGGGCACGGCATCGAGGTCGAGAACGGCCACGCTGCCTCCATGACCGGCGGTCGCCCCGGCGTGCTGCATGGCAACCGCACCTATCTGTTGCAGGACAAGGACGGCCAGATCCTCGAGGGCCACTCGATTTCCGCCGGTCTCGACTATCCCGGCGTCGGCCCCGAACATTCGTTCCTTCATGACAGCAAGCGCGTCACCTATGCGCCCATCACCGACAACGAAGCGCTCGAGGCCTTCCAGCTCTGCACGCGGCTCGAAGGCATCATCCCGGCGCTGGAATCGGCGCATGGCCTGGCGCAGTTGATGAAGGTCGCACCCACCATGGGCAAGGACCAGTCGATCGTGCTGTGCCTGTCCGGGCGCGGCGACAAGGACGTCGAGAGCGTCGGCAAATATCTGGGGCTGCTGTAGTCATGTCGCGTATCGAAAAGCGTTTCGCCGAAGCCAAGGCCGCCGGCCGCCCGGCTTTTGTCACCTATGTCATGGCCGGCGACCCTGATGTCGCCACCAGCCAGGCGATCATGGAAGCCCTGCCGCAGGCGGGCTCCGACATCATCGAATTCGGCATGCCGTTTTCCGATCCCATGGCCGATGGCGTCGCCATCCAGCTCGGCGGGCAGCGCTCGCTGGCCGGTGGCATGACCCTGCGCGGCGTGCTCGACATGGTGGAAAATTTCCGCCGCAAGGACGAGACCACCCCCATCGTGCTGATGGGCTACTACAACCCGATCTATAGCTTCGGCGTCGAGAAATTCCTCGAAGCCGCCAAGGACGCCGGCGTCGATGGTCTCATCATCGTCGACCTGCCGCCCGAGGAAGATGACGAGCTCTGTATCCCCGCGCTCCGGATTGGCCTCAATTTCATTCGCCTCACCACGCCCACCACCGACGACAAGCGCCTGCCGGCCGTGCTCAAGAACACCTCGGGCTTTGTCTATTACGTGTCGATGACCGGCATTACCGGGGCGGCGATCAAGTCGCGTGCCGCGGTGGGGGAAGCGGTGGCCCGCATCAAGAGCCATACCAACCTCCCGGTCGCTGTCGGCTTCGGCATCAAGACTGCCGAGGACGCCGCCGAGATCGGCAAGCATGCTGATGGCATTGTGGTGGGCACCGTATTGGTCGAGGCCGTGGCCCGCACCCTGGTCGATGGCAAGGCCTCCGACACCACGGTGAGCGCTGTGCGTGATCTGGTGGCCGACATCTATAGCGGCGTGAAGCGGGCCCGGGCATAACCCTTGCTGCGGCCTTAACCTCGCCGCACGGTCCTGATAACATTCGCCACAATTGACCCCTAGGTGACGCAACAGTCACCGCGCGAGGCTTGCCATGAACTGGATCGATAATTTCGTCCGTCCGAAAATCCGCTCGATGCTCGGCGCCAAGCCGACCATTGCCGAGAACCTCTGGGTCAAGGATCCGGAATCGGGCGAGATGGTGTTCTATCGCGACCTCGAAGCCAATCAGTGGGTCGTGCCCAATTCGGGCTACCACATGAAGATCAAGCCGGCCGACCGGCTCAAGACCTTCCTCGACGATGGCGAATATGCGCTGGTGCCGGTGCCATCGGTGCCGGTCGACCCGTTGAAGTTCCGCGACCAGAAGCGCTATCCCGATCGCCTCAAGGAAAACCGCGCCAAGACCGGCTTTGATGACTCGGTCATCGTCGCCACCGGCAAGCTGTTCAAGCGTGATGTCACCGTTGCCATCCAGGACTTCGATTTCATGGGTGGCTCGCTGGGCATGGCCGCCGGCCAGGGCATCATCACGGGCCTCGAAACCGCCGTCAGCCGCAAGACCGCCTTCGTGCTGTTCGTCGCTTCGGGCGGCGCCCGCATGCAGGAAGGCGTGCTGAGCCTGATGCAGATGCCGCGCACCACCGTGGCCGTCTTGCGCCTGCGCGAAGCGGGCCTGCCCTTCTTCGTCGTGCTGACCAATCCAACCACCGGCGGCGTCACCGCTTCCTACGCCATGCTGGGCGACGTGCACCTGGCCGAGCCGGGCGCGCAGATCGGCTTCGCCGGCGCCCGCGTCATCGAGCAGACCATCCGCGAGAAGCTGCCCAAGGGCTTCCAGCGCTCGGAATATCTCTATGAGCACGGCATGGTCGATATGGTCGTACATCGCCACAACCTGCGCTCCACCATCGGCTCGCTCTCGGCGATCCTGACCAAGGTCGAAGCCTCCGATGCCCTGACCAGCACGGCCCCGACCGTGGCGGCGCGCACCAGCCTCCGCGATGCGGCGGTGGCGGCCGAAGGCGATGACGGCGACCTGGCCCCGGTCAGCGCCGCCCATGCTGAATAGGGCCTTTACCCGCACTTAAGGACGACTCGCTAAAGTCTGCGGAAAATGAGGGCAGGCCGGTCACCCGGCCGCCGTTCCGCCAGGTGAGTCCCCGATGTTCAAATTCTCCATGCCGATCGCCCGCAAGCTGCCTTTGGCACTGCTCGGGTCTGCGCTCCTCGTCAGCCTTGGCGTCGGAACGGCCAGCTACCTGATCGGCAGCCAGGCGCTACGCACCTCGGCGGAGACCAATCTGACAACCCTGGCCAGCGAACGCGCCGCGGCCGTCTCGACCTATCTCAAATCGGTGGAAGACGACCTCGTCGCCACCTCGCGCTCGGAAGCCAGCATCCAGGCTCTGCGGGACTTCGGCGGCGCCTGGCTGCAGTTCAAGGTCGATCCCACCGCCGAAGTGCGCAAGCTCTTCGTCGATGACAACCCCAACAAGGACAATCTGGCTGCGCTCGATACGCTGGGCACCACCGGCGGCTACGACGTGACCCATACCCGCTTCCACCCCGGCTTCCGCAATCAGATCGCGGCACGTGGCTATCGCGACCTCTACCTGTTCGACCTCAAGGGCTTCATGGTCTATTCGGTCAACAAGGCCGAGGATTTCGGCACCAGCTTCGCCGAAGGCGGCCCCCTCGCCGCCAGCAGCCTGGGCCAGGTGTTCCAGCAGGCCGCGGCCATCGAGAACCCTGATGACCTGGTCTTCGCCGATTTCGCGCCCTATCAGGCAGCGGGCGGCCTGCCGGCCAGCTTCTTTGCCAAGCCCGTCTTCAACGCCCAGGGCCGCAAGGTCGGCGTTCTGGCCATCCAGCTCCCTTCCGAACGCCTCGACGCCGTCATCGGCGACCGCACGGGCCTTGGCCAGACCGGTGAAGTGCTGGTGGTTGGCCCCGATAGCCTCTTGCGCAGCGATTCCAGCTTTACCGAAGCCAATGACGCCATGCTGACGCCGTTTGCTGGCCCCGTGCTCGACACGGCTTTGGCCGGCACGCCCAATAATGGCGAAACCAACGCCTACCGCGCCACCGACATGCTGGTGGCCGCCGCCCCCATCGCCACCCGCGGCCAGCCCTGGGCCGCCGTCGCCGTCATGGCTACCGACGAGGTGCTCGCCCCGGTCGCCAACATGCGCAACATGATGCTGGTCATCGGCGCGGGCCTGCTGGCCGTGGTCGCCGCGCTGGGCCTCCTCTTCTCGCGCACCATCACCAAGCCCATCACCCGCCTCACCGACACCATGGATGCCCTCGCCAAGGGTGACCTCGAAGTCGAAGTCCGCGGCGCCGGCCGCACCGACGAGCTGGGTGCCATGGCGCGCGCTGTCGAAGTGTTCCGCGAAAATGGCCAGAAGGTCGCGCAGATGACCGAGGCGGAAGCCGCCCAGGTACTGGCCAATCAGGCCGAGCGCGCCCGCATGATGGAGAGCCTGCAGCGCGCCTTTGGCGACGTGGTCGATGCCGCAATTGCCGGCGACTTCAGCCGCCGTGTCGAAGCCGAGTTCCCCGATGCCGAACTCAATACCCTGGCCCGTTCCGTCAACTCGCTGGTCGAGACTGTCGACCGCGGGATTTCCGAGACCGGCGAAGTGCTGTCGGCCCTTGCCGATACCAACCTCACCCGCCGGGTGCGCGGCGACTATGAAGGCGCCTTTGCCCGCCTCAAGGCCGATACCAATGCGGTGGCCGAAAAGCTCGGTCAGATTGTCGGCCAGTTGCGCCAGACCTCGAGCGCGCTCAAGACCGCGACCGGCGAAATCCTTTCGGGCGCCAACGACCTTTCCGAGCGCACCACGCGCCAGGCCGCGACGATCGAAGAGACGTCGGCCACCATGGAACAGCTCGCCGCCACCGTGCTGCAGAATGCCGCCAAGGCTGAAGCCGCCAGCGCGCAGGCCAAGGCCGTCTCGGCTACGGCCGAAGAGGGTGGCCGCGTGATGACCCAGGCTACCGACGCCATGGACCGCATCACGGCCTCCTCGGGCAAGATCTCCAACATTATCGGGCTGATCGACGACATCGCCTTCCAGACCAACCTCCTCGCCCTCAACGCCTCGGTGGAAGCCGCCCGCGCTGGCGATGCCGGCAAGGGCTTTGCCGTGGTGGCTGTCGAAGTCCGCCGCCTCGCCCAGTCCGCCGCCAGCGCTTCGGCTGACGTCAAGGTGCTGATCGAGCAGAGCGCCAACGAGGTCAAGGGCGGCTCGCGCCTCGTGGCCGATGCCGCAGCCAAGCTCTCGGGCATGCTGGGCGCAATCCGCGACAATACCGCGGCGCTCGAAGCCATTTCGCGCGAGAGCCGCAGCCAGGCCAGCGCCATCGACGAGGTCAATGTCGCCGTCCGCACCATGGACGAAATGACCCAGCACAATGCGGCGCTGGTGGAAGAGACCAATGCCGCCATCGAGCAGACCGAGGCGCAGGCCACTGAGCTCGACCATATCGTCGACGTCTTCACCATCGACGAGACCCCGGTCCGCGCTGCCGCTCCGGCCGCCAAGGCTGCGCCAGCTCCGGCGGCACAGGGCGGCATCCGCGGCATGCAGGAAAAACTCAAGGCCGTCGCCGGCAGCTACCTCCGCCGCGGCAACGCCGCCGTGGACCAGGATTGGAACGAGTTCTAGGGGCCGGAGGCCTCAGTCGACACCCTCCCCCGTCAAGGGGGAGGTGCCGCGCAGCGGTTGCGGCGTCACCTTGCCTGCACGGTCCATCGGCGCTAACCCATCCAGACCCTGCCTTTGGTTGAGTCCGCATGTCCCGCACCGATGCCATCCTCAAGCGCCTGTCGGCGCTGCATCCCAAGCTGATCGATCTCAGCCTTGACCGCATCCTGCCGCTGCTGGCCTATCTGGGGAACCCGCATGAGCATTTGCCGCCGGTGATCCATGTCGCCGGCACCAATGCCAAGGGATCGACGATTGCCTATCTACGCGCCTTCCTCGAGGCATCAGGCAAGTCGGTGCATGTCTACAATTCCCCCCATCTGGTGCATTTCAACGAGCGCATCCGGCTGGCCGGCAGGCTGGTGGGCACGCGCCGGCTCAATGCGGCACTGGAGCGGGTCGAGGCGGTCAATGCCAATAAGCCCATGACCTTTTTCGAGATCACCACAGCGGCCGCCTTCCTGCTCTTTGCCGAGACGAAGGCTGATTACCTGCTGCTCGAGACCGGCATGGGCGGCACCTATGACACGACCAATGTGGTGGCCCAACCGCTGGGCGTGATCATCACCCCGGTCGACCTCGACCACCAGGCTTTCCTCGGCAATACGATCGGCAAGATCGCGGGCGAGAAGGCCGGTATTTTCAAGCGCGGCAGCAAGGCCGTCATCGGCATCCAGCAGGATGAAGGCCGCGCGACGCTCGACCGGGCGGCGCGCCGGCTCGGCATCACGCCGATCTGGCAGGGCGAGGATTTCCACGGCGCCCAGCAGGATGGACGGCTGGTCTATCAGGACGACGACGGCCTGCTCGATCTGCCGCCGCCGGCACTCCTGGGCGCGCATCAGTTCGACAATGCGGCTTTGGCTATCGCCGCGGCGCGCCATTTCGGGCTGCCGGTGGATGGCGATGCCTTCGCCCGCGGTCTTAGGCAGGTGACCTGGCCCGCGCGCATGACGCCGCTCCAGACCGGGCCGCTCCGCAACCTGCTGGGGCCGGGTGCCGAACTCTGGCTCGACGGCATCCACAACGCCCATGGCGCCGCCGCAGTCGCCACCGCCCTGCGCGATCTCGAGCGCGCCCGTCCGGCGCCGCTGGTGCTGATCATGGGCCTGATGAATACCAGGGCGCCTGCCGCCGTGCTGGCCCCGTTCGCCGGCATGGCGCAGGCGGTGCTGACCCTCAGCATTCCCGGCGAGGTCAATGCGCACAAGGCCGCCTATATCGCCGACGAGGCCCGCAACGCCGGCTTCGCCGCCCGCCCGATGCGCTCGGTGGTGACAGCCCTCAAGGCCGCCGCCGAGGTCCCCAATGCCCGCGTCCTGATCTGCGGCTCGCTCTACCTGGCCGGCGATGTGCTGGCGAAGAATGGGACGCCGCCGGATTAGGAGTCTTAGCGGATACCCCCACCTAACCTCCCCCTGACAGGGGGAGGAATCCGTGCGGCGGATGGGCAAGATCGTGCCAAAAGCCCGATCTGTTCCTCCCCCTTTTCAGGGGGAGGCTAGGAGGGGGTATTCTACCTTCAATACTTCCCCTGCTCACTGCCCACGAACGGATCGACCGGACTAGTCCCGGCGAAGGCCTTTCGGCCCACGAGGCATTCGAGCACGGCCGCCTGCAGCGCTTCGCTCGAGCCATAGGCGTTGACATAGGCCGGCACGCGCGGCGCGTCGTAGAGGTAGTAGGGATAGCCGAACGACACCATCAGCGTCGGGATGTCGTGCCAGAGCCGGCTCATGGCGCCAAAGACCGAGCCGGTGAGCTTGGTCCAGTCAAGGAAGATGCGGCTGCGGGTGAGCACGGTTTCCTCGGCGAAGAGATAGAGCACCAGGTCGAAATTCTTCGGACTCACCTCCATGCCGGGCGCATAGACCGTCACCTCGAAGCCCTCCTCTTCCAGCCGCTTCGGCAGGCTGAGCGGCAGCGGATGGGGCACGAAGGGCACGATCACGCCGCCCGAATAGACCAGCACGCGCTTGTATTTGGCGGGCGAGAGCGGCAGCAGGTTCTTGAGATCCTTGACCAGCGTCGGCACCCGCGCCGTGACGCCCTGGGCGATCAGCCGGTTTTCCTCGGTGCCCACGATGCGGCTTGCGGCATCCAGATTGGGTTCGGGCCGGTCGGCCTTGTGGAGGCCCAAAGCCGCCTTGAGCGCCAGGACGCGCGTCACTGCCTCGTCGACCCGGTCCTGGCTCAGCCGCCCATCGGCAACGGCCTTGACCAGCCGCATCAGGTCGCCATTGGGATCGTCGGAGAAGAGGATCACGTCGCAACCCGAAACGATCACCTCGGGCAGGACCTCGTCGCGCGGACCCCAATCGCCCATGCCGGCCATCGGCGTGGCATCGGAAACGATGAGGCCATTAAAGCCCAGTTCGCGGCGCAGCAGATCCTGGTTGAGCAGCTTGCTCAGCGAGGCCGGCCGGTAGGCCTCGGCGCCGGCATCGGGATCGATGGCGCGCACGAAGGCGGGCAGGGCGATATGGGCTGACATGATGCTCAGCACGCCCGAGGCAATGGCCTTGCGATAGAGCCGGCCGAAGCTGGCTTCCCATTCCGGCATTGAGAGCGGATTGACCGTGGTCACCAGATGCTGGTCGCGGTCGTCATAGCCTTCGCCGGGCCAGTGCTTGACGGTGGCAGCGACGCCATTGGCCTGGAAGGCGGCAATCTGGGCCAGCGCGTGGCGCTCGACCTTGTCCATGTCGCTGCCATAGGAACGCGTGCCGACAATGGCGCTGCGCCAGGCGGCGTTGATGTCGATGACCGGGGTAAAGCTCCAGTTGAGCCCCACGGCATGGGCTTCGCGCGCCATGATGGTCGAGATGGACGAGGTGGCCTCGACATCGTCGACGGCGGCCAGACCCAGCGGATTGGGCACTGAGGTGCCGAAAGGCAGGCTCATGCGGCTGCCTTCGAGATCGGCACTGACCAGCAGAGGCACCGCGTTCATCGTGCCCAGGTCGCGGGCCAATTCGATTTCGGCGCTGAGATCGTCCGAATAGATGCGGGTGATGCCGCCCGGGCGGAAGCTGCGCACATTGTCGGCGACCTCGGCCGGCGACCCGCGCTCCAGCAGCACGAAGAGCTGGGACAGCTTGTCCCGCGGCGTAAAGGCGTCGCGGGTCGCGGCGACCCAGGCCATGGCTTCGTCGTCGAGGTTGAACGGGGCAGCGGAAAGGTCGATCAGGGCCAAAAGGCATCCTCCTGTTTTGCCGGTTCTAGCACTCAATGGATCAAGGCGGCAAAGTCATGGCGTGCGAAAGCGCCCCCAAGCCCGGAGGTGGCGATGCTGCGACATGGAGCGAGGCAAGCCTCGGTGCCGGTCGTCCGGCGAAACTAAGATGAAGCTGACCTCGCTCCATGTTTCCGGAGGCTCTACGGGGAGGACCGTCTGGGCATGGAGTCCGTTGCCAATATTGGTGGGGTGACATGCGCCTGCCCCACCCGACCCGGGGACGAATCCGGATCCAGATCATCCTCTTGCCGCAGGATCGCGGGCGACCCCGCGACCATCCGGACTCCCCGCACCGACCGTTCGTCGCGACCGCGCAGCATGTGCGGAGATGGGCGGGAGTATGGGGGAGGGTTTGGGGGGTGGGGATAAGTTTGCTGCCCGATGGCTCAGTCGACACCCTCCCCTCAAGGGGGAGGGAGACGACTGACTGTTCCGTTCCCCTCAGAGCGAAAGTCTAGTTGAACACCCGCCGGCATTTGAATTGGCCGAATTCGACCCAGCCGGTGGCCAGCACTTCGCCCTTGAAGCTGACCCAGCATTCGTCGAGCGACACCGGCGCGCCAGCGCCGGTCAGCAGCACGGCGTTGCCGTGGCGGACCGCTGTCGCCTGCTGCGGATCGAGGCGGATTTCGGGGAGGTCGGAGAAACCGGACGCGACGGGCTTGAGCAGGGCGTCGCGTTCTTCGATAGGCAGGGCCTCGAGCTGGTCGATGGTGAGGGCATCGCCATCGTTGAACGGCCCGACCGCGGCCCGGTGCAGCATGCTGACATGCCCGCGCGTGCCCAGCGTCTCGGCAATGTCGCGCGCCAGCGAACGCACATAGGTGCCCTTGCCGCAGGTGACTTCGAGCACGGATTGCTCATGGCCATGCTCGATGAGGTCGATCGCGTCGACATCGATCTGGCGCGGCTGCAGTTCCACCGCTTCGCCGGCCCGCGCCAGGTCATAGGCGCGCTCGCCATCGACCTTGAGCGCCGAAAAGATTGGCGGGCGCTGCCAGATGGTGCCGGTGAACTGAGTCAGCACGGCTTCGAGCGCCGCCTGGTCAGGGCGGACATCTGAGGTGGCGACCACCGAGCCTTCGGCGTCGTCGGTGGTGGTGGCGCTGCCCCATTGAATGGCGAAGCGATAGACCTTGGTGCCGTCCTGCACCTGCGGCACGGCCTTGGTGGCCTCGCCCAGCGCGATCGGCAATATGCCGGTGGCCAGCGGGTCGAGTGTCCCGGCATGGCCGGCCTTGGCGGCGCCAAACAGCCAGCGCACCTTGCCCACCGCCTGGGTGGAGGTCATGTCATAGGGCTTGTTGAGCACCCCCCAGCCGGAAATGGCGCGCTTGATCCGCTTGGGCTTGTCGTTCACTCGGTCTCGCCGTCGTCGTCGCCCAGATCGCGCTGTACCTTGTCGGAACGCAGGATGCTGTCGATGCGGGTCGCTTCCTCGAACGTGTCATCGACATAGAAGCGCACTTCGGGCGCGAACTTCATGTTGATCTGCGGCGCCACGCGGCCACGCACGAATTTGCGGTGCCGGTTGAGCGCGGCCACGATCTCTTCGGCATGCATGCCGCCCAGCGGCATGATGTAGGCATTGGCGATCTTGAGATCGGGCGTCATGCGCACTTCGGGCACGGTGATGACCGAACCGCGCAGCGCATCGTCCTCGACCTCGCCCCGGGCGAACATGGCGGCCAGGGCGTGGCGCACCAGTTCACCGACGCGCAGCATGCGCTGGCTGGGGCCGACGGGTTTGTTGTCTTTGCTCATTTGGAGGAATTAGGCCTTCCCCGCCCCGCCGTCAATCGGCGAGGCTCAGCACGGCCTCGGCCTGCAACTGCTCGGCCCGGGCCTTGAGCACATCGGTGCTGACAGGCCAGGTCTCGGGCTGGGACGGGTCGAACAGCGTGCCGCGCCACTCCTGATAGACGATGGCCACGCCCTTGTCGGTTTTGGAGAAGGCCATCACCATCACCTCGCCCTGGCCGGCATAGCCTTCGAGGCGATCGAGATAGGCGCCGCAGACATAGCCGAGCGCGGCAAGTTTCTCACCCTCGTCCTCGCCGAACTGGAAGAAGCCGGAGAGCTTGGGATTGCAGGTCTGGCTATAGCCATACATCACCGCGCTCCGATAATCGGTCAGCGGCCGGCTGGCTTCGAGCGTAATGCGCGCGCCATAGAGCGTGGTCCACTGCTCTGATGTCTGGCCCTTGGGGTAGATTTCGAGCAAAGCCTGCGTCGGGTCGGAGCGGAAGCTGGTTTCGATCAGCGGCCGCACATTGCCCGAAAGCCGTTCGGCCGGCGTTAGCCAATCGGGCAGCGGCAGCTTGAACTGGTGGCCGACCGTGGTCAGCACCAGCGCATTGCCCTCCTCGACGAGCGGCGCCTCGGTCACCACCTGGGCCACTGCGGGCGCAGCGGTCAGCAGCGCCAGCGCGACGGCGGCGAGAAATTTGCAGGACAATACCATGGTCTGGGTCTCCTCACCCCGAGCCGCATTGCGCGGTCTGTTGGCTGTGGCTTAGGGGCGAAACCGTCCCGACGGCAAGTCAAATTATATCGATTTCGGTAAACGGTGACGGAGTGCTGCGCTCCACCATCGCGGTTGAGGCAGGTGGCGGTGCCCGCTACGCCCGCAACCCGCCGCGCCCTCCCTCGGGCAGCACCCGGTGTGGCGGCTGGTGGCCATCCATGAAGGCGCGGATGTTGACGATGACGGTCTCGCCCATCTCGATGCGGGCCTCGAGCGTCGCCGAGGCCATATGGGCGGTCAGCACCACCTTGTTGGCTTCGGCCAGGGCCAATAGGCGCGGATCGATTCCGCGTTTGTTTTCAAACACATCGAGCGCCGCGCCGCTGAGATGCCCGCTCTCGATGGCCGCCACCAGAGCCGTCTCGTCGACCAGTTCGGGCCGGCTGACATTGACCACGAAGCTGCCCGGCTTCATCCGCGCGATGCGCTCCTCGGAGAGGATGTGGAACGTCTCGCGCGTATGCGGGGTATGGAGCGACACGATATCGACCGCCTCGATCATGGCATCGAGATCGTGCCAATAGGTGGCTTCCAGCGGATCCTCGATGCCCGGCGGCCGGCGATTGCGCGAGAAGTAATGGATGTTGAGCCCGAACGCCTTGGCCCGCTGCGCCACTGCCGTGCCGATGCGGCCCATGCCGACAATGCCCAGGGCCTTGCCGCGCAAGCGGTGCCCCAGCATCGAGGTCGGCGACCAGCCGGCCCAGACCCCGTCGCGCACCAGCATCTGCGTGCCTTCGACCAGACGCCGCGGCAAAGCCAGCATCAGCACCATGGCCATATCGGCCGTGTCTTCGGTGAGCACCGAGGGCGTATTGGTCACGGTCAGGCCCGCCGCCCAGGCGGCCTCGATATCGATATTGTCGACGCCATTGCCGAACTGGGCGATCAGCCGCACGCTCTTGGGCAGGCGGGCGATGAGATCGGCATCGATGCGGTCGGTAATGGAGGAGACCAGCACGTCCTGGCCCTCAAGCCCGGCAATGATGTCGTCGGAGGTGAGCGTCACGTCGCCTTCGTTGACATGGGTCTCGAACAGCGTCGCCATGCGCGCCTCGATGGTCTCGGGCAGGCGCCGGGTCACGAGAATGTTCGGTTTATGGCTGGTCATATGTTCCGGGATCGCGGGCAGGCCCGGGTGTGGAAAACCCCACCCTTCAGTGCCCATTAAGGATCATTGGCTAGTGATAGGGCAATTCCATTTGTTACGCAAAGTCATGTTTGACGAGTCCCTTGGCGGCCGCTTTGGCCGCATTTTCAGAGCCCTTTACCGCCGTCTGCCCTGGGCCATGCTGGTGCTCGCCCTGCTGGCGCCGCCGGCTTTCGCCCAGGCCGACAACCCGAGCGGCCTGCCGCTGCCGCGCTTTGCCACGACGCGTTCCGAGCCGATCAACGTGCGCGTCGGGCCGGGCCAGAAATACGATATCGCCTGGACCTATCTCAAATCCGGTGTGCCGGTGGAAATCGTCCAGGAGTTCGATACCTGGCGCAAGATTCGCGACGTCGACGGCACCGAGGGCTGGATCCACCAGAACCTGCTCGCCGGCACCCGCGCCGGCTATGTGACGCCGGTGCTGGCCAATGGCGAAATCGCGCTGCGCGCCAGCCAGTCCGACGATTCAGGCGTCCGCGCCCGGCTGGGGCCCGGCCTCAAGGTCACAATCACGGAATGCGACGGCACCTGGTGCCAGGTCAGCGCCACCGGCCAGGACCCGGCCCAGCGCGGCAGCACCTATTCGGGCTATCTGCACCAGGAAGAGCTCTGGGGCGTGTATCCTGACGAGGTGTTCGACTAAAGCTCCGCCAGCGCATTGGCCGTCTGTCGCGCCACGCGCAGATCATTGTCCTGTTTGGGGCATGTCGCGCAGTAGCGGTCGGGGTCGATGAGGTAATCCAGGCAGCAGCCCTTGCGTTTGACGACGAGCAGGCGATGGCCCGTGGCCTCGACCGGCTCCAGCGTTCCCTGCCCGGTCAGCCCCAGCACCGCCAGCCAATGTTCCGCATGGGCCGCGATGGCCTCCGGCGGCAGGTCGCGGCGGCGCTGGCCCAGCCAGACCATCAGGCTCAGCATGCGGTCGGCCAATAGCCGCCGCGCGGGCAGGGGCTTGAGTTTGACCACGGCATTGACCTCGTCCAGCAGCCTCGCCGTCATGGCCTTGATCTGGCTGCCGCCATTGTCGATGAGCGCTTCGACCGAGCCGCTGACCTGCGCCCCCGGCAGCAGCCGATAGCCGTCGACATAGATGCCGCGTCGCTGTTGGCTGAGGCCCGAGAGATCGGGCATGGCGCCGTGGATATGCGCCGCGATCACCGCGAGATAGGCCGGCTGCCAGATCAGGTTGGTCCAGAGCCGCACCGCGTAAAAGGCTGGCCCCGCCTTGGGATAGGTCGCCGCCAGCGCAGCGTGCAGCTCGGCCAGCAGGGCGGCATTGTCGGCGCCGGGTTGATACCAGCCGGCGCGCGCCGGGCCGGGTTCGCCCTTCATGAAACCGGTGAGTTGCGCCGCCGTCGCGATCAGCCGCGTTGTGGCGGCATCGCCGGTATCTTGCGCAAAGAGAAAGGAGCGAGCCATGCCCAGCCTTCTAGCGCTGCTCCCGGAAAGTGAAAAGGCCGCCGGATCGCTCCGACGGCCATCGTGTCAGATCGCGGACGTCAGACCTTGAGGATCTTGAAGCGGTAGAGCAGGCCGCCCAGCGCGCCACCGGCCAGCGGCGCGACGATGAAGAGCCAGAGCTGGGCCAAGGCATTGCCACCCACCAGGATGGCCGGGCCGAAGCTGCGTGCCGGATTGACCGAGACGCCGGTGACCTGGATGCCGACCAGGTGGATGGCAACCAGGGTCAGGCCAATGGCGAGGCCGGCAAAGTGCGGCGCGGCGCGTTCGCCGGTCGAGCCGAGGATGACCACGACGAAGATGGCGGTGAAGACGATCTCGAACAGCAGCGCCGCGACCAGCGAATACTCGCCGAGATAGCCCGGACCCCAGCCGTTCTGGCCGAGATTGACGTTGCTACCGACGATGGCCCAGAGGATCAGTGCGCCCGCCAAAGCGCCAGCGAACTGGGCGACCCAGTGCTGGACCATGCTCACCAGTTCCAGGCGCCCGTCGATATAGAGCGCCAGGCTCACCGCCGGGTTGATGTGGCAGCCAGAAATCGGGCCGATGGCATAGGCCATGGCCACGATGGCGAGGCCAAAGGCCAAGGATATGCCGACCTGTCCGATGGCGTCGCCGCCCAATACGGCTGCGCCGCAGCCAACAAGCACCAGCACCGCCGTGCCGATGAATTCCGCAATCAGTTTGTTCATGACGCTTCATGACCCCCAAAAGGACTTCCCATGCCGCGCCCGAATCAGGCGCGGCAGGTTGATCCTTTGTGCGGCGACTCGCCGCAGGCAAGTCACCGGGCGTCGGCAGACACAGGATTTTCAGGCGGCGGCGCGGGCCGCGGCGATGGTGGCGCGCACGGCATTGGTATCGGTCAGGGTGATCTCATATTCCCGCTCGATGGCGGTGCCGCCCATGCCGACATGCGGATTGCGGAAGGCCATCGAGCTCTTGATGGTCTTGAGCGCCGCAAAATGCATCTCGTCGACGCCGGTTGCCTGCCTGACCTGGGCGATATTGTCCGCATCGAGCGCGCCGCAGGCCATGATGACAATGCGGCCATTGGCGATGGCCTGGGTATCCTTGAGGATATCGATGCCCTCGATGGCCGTGTCGCGCTGGCCGCTGGTCAGCACCCGGTCGACGCCGCAGCGTACCAGCGCCTCGATTGCCTCCCGGTAATCGACCGTCATGTCGAAGGCGCGGTGGCAGGTGACGGCCATGGGTCGTGCCGCCTCGACCAGAAGCTGGGTGCGCAGCTCGTCGATCCGCCCGTCAGGTGTGAGGCATCCGATGACCACGCCGGCCACGCTGCCGAGATCGCGCAGCGCCTTGATGTCATCGACCATGCTCTGGAATTCGAGCTCGGAATAGAGGAAGTCACCGCCGCGCGGGCGGATGATGACGTGGAAGGGAATGGTCGCTACCTCAAGCGCCTGGCGCACGACGCCCAGGCTTGGCGTCAGCCCGCCTTCGAGCAGGCTCGCGCACAGCTCCACCCGGTCGGCACCCGCTGTCTGCGCGGCGACAAGGCCATCGATGCCCTCGACGCAGATTTCGATCTTGAACGGGTGCTTGCTCATCAGTGGTCTCCAATTGGTATTCAATTGGATAGTGCGGCTGCGGTTTTCCGGCAAGCCGATTCTGGTGGCGGACGATGCGCATTCTCTCCCATCGGGGAGAGGTGGCTCGTCCGCAGGACGAGACGGTGAGGGGGAACTACGGCTTGCTCAAAGTCCTAGGTTAGCCGCTGCACCCCTCATCCGGCGCTGTGCGCTACCTTCTCCCCAATGGCGAGAAGAATAGGTTCACCGAACCCACTTGACTCATTGTTTTAGTGTGCTACAAAACTAGCACACTAGATAGGCACGACACATGGATGACTTTCACACCAGCCAGCCGATCTTCGTCCAGATCCGGCAGCGGCTTACCGAGATGATCCTGCGCGGCGCGGTAGGCGAGGGGGATGCACTTCCCTCGGTCCGCACCATCGCGGCGGATCTGTCGGTCAATCCGCTGACCGTGACCAAGGCGTTCGAAGCGCTGGTCGATGTCGGCGTGGTGGAAAAACGAAGGGGACTTGGGATGTTCGTAAAAGTCGGGGCGCGGGCCGAACTGCTCGCTCATGAGCGCGAAAAATTCTTGAAAGAGGATTGGCCGCGCATCGCCGCCCAGATCAAGGCGCTCGATCTCGATCTCAAGACCCTGCTTGCCAATACAACCGATATCAAGGGGCCCTCCCATGAATGAGCTTTCCCTCGCCAGCCAACCGGAAATCATCGAACCGATCGTTTCCGCCCGCGGCCTGCGCAAGAAATTCGGCCGCAAGGAAATCCTGCACGGGCTCGATTTCGACATTCCGCCCGGCCGCATCTATGGCCTGATCGGCCATAACGGCGCTGGCAAGACGACGACGCTGAATGCCATGCTGGGCCTGACCAATTGCGAGGGCACCATAAGGGTGCTGGGCGAAGACCCCTTCGCCAAGCGCGCCAAGCTGATGGAGAATGTCGCTTTCATCTCCGACGTGGCGAGCCTGCCGCGGTTCCTGCGGGTCCGCGAGCTCTTCGCGCTGCTCAGCAACATCCATCCCAATTTCAGCCAGGACAAGGCGCGCAGCTTCCTCGAAGGCACCGACATCAAGCCGGAGATGAAGGTCAAGCACCTGAGCAAGGGCATGGTCGCCCAACTGCATCTGGCGGTCGTGATGGCCATCGACGCCAAGCTGCTCGTGCTCGACGAGCCGACGCTGGGCCTCGACATCACCTATCGCAAGCGCTTCTACCGGCGCCTGCTCGAGGACTACATGACCGAGGAACGCACGCTGCTCATCACCACCCACCAGGTGGACGAGATCGAGTTCATGCTGTCCGACATCATGTTCATCCGCGATGGCGAACTGATCCTCCACATGCAGATGGAAACCGTGAACGACAAGTTCACCCAGCTCGTGGTCAACGACCCCGCCGCCCAGACGGCCGCCCGGGCTTACAACCCGGTCTATGAGGAAACCCGCTTCGGCCAGACCGTGATGATCTTTGACGGTGTCGACCGCAACCTGCTCGAACCCTTCGGCCGGCTGGCGACGCCCACCCTCAGTGACCTTTTCGTCGCGCTGATGCAGCGCCCAACCGCCAATCCGGAGAGCGCCCGATGAAGGCTTTCACCGCTCTGGTGCACCGCGAGCTGATCGAGCATCGCGGGGCATTCCTCATCGGCCCGCTCCTGCTGGTCGGCGTGCTGTTCGGCGCCACCATTCTCGCCTTCACCGTGGGGCGCGTCGATGCGCGCTTTTCGGGGGCCATGCTCACGGTCGCGCCGCTGCGCATCTATGAGATGGGCTTTCTGGGCTTTGGCGTCGGCTGGTCCTTCTACCTCATGGCGACGCTGTTCTTCTACGCGGCCGACGGCTTTGCCGCCGACAAGCGCAACAATGCCATGCTGTTCTGGAAGTCCATGCCGGTCAGCGATCTCAAGATGCTGCTGAGCAAGCTCACTGCGGCCATCACCATCCTGCCCGGCACGGTCTATGCCGTGGCGCTGCTCAGCGGCCTGCTGCTGTTTGGCGTCGCCTATATCACCATGCTGATCAACGGCACCGGTACGGTCGCGACCCTGGGCGGCATCGCCATGATCTATCTCCAGGTCGCCCTGGCGATCCTGGTCAGCTTCGCGGTCGGTCTCGTCTGGTACCTGCCCTATATCGCCCTCGTCGGCGGGCTGGCGACCGCCATGGGCCGCTGGGCCATCCCGGTATCGCTGGTGCTGCCGGCCATCGCCGCGACGCTGGAATGGGTGACCCTGGGAGGGCTGCATCCCTTCACCACCCATACCTGGAACTATCTGAGCTACCGCGCCACGTTCCCGCTGATCGAGGACGGTTATATCGACGCCTGGTTCGTCGGTTCCCAGCCGTTCAGTGCCTTGGCCTATGCCACCGACCTCCTGGGTCGGGTGGATTGGACCCAGGTGGGCATCGGCGTCGTGTTCTCGCTGGCGCTGATGTTTCTGGGCAGCGAATACCGCCGGCGCAGCAACGATAATTGACCTTGGCCATACCTCCAGGCCACTCTCGCCGCCGCGCCCTTGGGTGCGGCGGTTTTTCTTTTCGGAGATTGCATGCGGGCCCTCCTCGTTCTCGCCCATCCCCTGTCCGACAGCCTCTGCGCGCATCTGGCGCGTGAGGCCATCGAGGCGCTGCGCGCCCGCGGCGCCACGGTCGACGTGCTCGATCTCTATGCCGAGGACTTCCAGCCATCCCTGACGGCAGAGGAACGCCGCCTGCATTACGAGACCCCGGCGCTCAGCCCCGACACCGTCGGCCTGCAGCAGCGCCTCGCCGCCGCCGATACGCTGGTGCTGGTCTTCCCCACCTGGTGGTTCTCATTCCCTGCCATTCTCAAGGGCTGGTTCGACCGGGTCTGGTCGCCAAAATTCGCCTTCGAGCACGGTACCCCGATCAAGCCGCTGCTGACCGGGCTCAAATCCTGCCTCGTGGTCACGACGCTGGGCTCGCCCTGGTGGATCGACCGCGTGGTGATGCGCCAGCCGGTCAAGCGCGTGATCAAGCTGGGCCTGGTTTTCGCCTGCGCGCCGCAGGCCCGGTTCGAGATGTTGTCTTTTCATGCGGCGGAGACGGCGGATGGCGGACAGGTGGAGCGGTTTGTCGGCCGGATGAAGAAGGCGGTGGGTCGGCTGTAGCAGGCTGGACATCCACCCCATCCGCCCCTCTTATCCCCCCCATGAGCGACCCCACCCGATTCCCCGATGTGATGCTGCTGGCTGCCGGCCTTGGCACGCGGCTGCGGCCGATCACCGAGACGATGCCCAAGCCGCTGGTGCCGGTGGCCGGGATACCGCTGATCGAGCGCATCATGGGCAATGCGCGGGCCGAGGGCGCCAAGCGCTTCGTCGCCAATGCGCATTATCGCGCCGACCAGATACTGGCCCATTTCGGCGGGCTGCTGAAGGTCAGTCGCGAGGATGACTTGCTCGGCACCGGCGGCGGGGTGAAGCGGGCGCTGCCGATGCTTCATTCCGACCCGATCCTGGTGATGAATACCGACGCCTTCTGGCCAGCGGGCAGCGATGCGCCCATTGAGCGGATGCTGGCCCGCTATGGCGGCCCCGACGATATCGTCCTGCTCTGCGTCCACCCGCGCAATGCCACTGGCTTTGCCCGCAGCCACGATTTTTGCCTGTCGCCGCAGGGCGAGGTGACTCGCGACTATGGTGCGCCGGTCATCTATGCCGGCGTGGCGCTGCTGGGCAAAAGCCTGTTCGCCGGCACCCCGGACGGCGCCTTTTCGCTCAACGACCTGTTCGAGGCGGCGCTGGAGCGGGAGACCCTCCATGGCGTGGTGCTCGACGCGCCGTGGTTCCACGTCGGCGACCCCGAGGCCCTGGCGGAGGCGGAGAGGACGCTCGCGCCATGACGCTCTTTTCCATCGCCCCGCATGCCGCCTTCCTGCCGACCCTGGCCGAGAAAATTCTCGATGGCACCCTGCTCAACGGCTGGGAGCGCAGCGGGCCATTCTGGCTCAGCGATGTCACCATCATCCTGCCGACCCGTCGCGCCCGGCTGGCGCTGGCGCTCGAATTTTCGCGCCGCGGCCACGGCCTCCTGCCGGACCTGAGGACGCTGGGCAGCGAGGTCGAGGACGAAGAGCCTTTCCTGCCCCGCTTCGACGCCCCGCCGCCGCTGCCCCCGGCCAGCGCCCTGCAGCGCCGGCTGGTGCTGTCGCAACTGGTGGCGGCCTGGGCCGATACGGCCGAGGGTCGCCGCGCCTTTTCGAGCCCGCCCACGGCTGCCGAAATTCTCAACATGGCCGACTCCCTCGGCCGGCTGATCGACGACCTCGGCACCGAAGAGCGTAGCGCCGCCGACTTGCGCGCCGTGGCGCCCGAGCTCGAGGCGGAACTGGGCGAATACTGGCAGCAGACCATCAAATTCCTCGATATCGCCCTCAGCTTCTGGCCGCAGCGTCTGGTCGAATTGGGCAAGGGCGACGCCACCCTGCTGCGCGGCCAGCGGCTCGATCGGCAGGCCGCCACCCTGGGTCACATCTTCGGCGACCGGCCGGTGATTGCCGCCGGCTCGACCGGCTCCATTCCCGCTACGGCGCGATTGCTTGGCGCCATTGCCGGATTGCCGCGCGGCGCGGTGGTCTTGCCCGGGCTCGATTGCAGCCTCAGCGCGGCGCAGCACGAGGCTTTGCTCGATCCCCTGCAGGCGCCGCATGGCCATCCGCAATATGTGCTGGCCCGCCTGCTGCGGCGCATGGGTGCCGCGGTGGCCGATGTGACCGAATTGGCCACTGGCGACGACACGCGCACGCATCTGGTGCGCACGGCCATGGCGCTGCCCTCTGAAACCGCACGCTGGCCCGAGCAGCGGCATGAGGGCCTCGCTATGGGTCTGGCCATGGCCACCCAGGGCCTCGCCATCCTCGCGGCGCGCAACGAGGACGAGGAAGCCAGGGCCATTGCCATAGCGGCGCGGGCCAAGCTGGACGAGGACAAGACGGTCGGCATCGTCACGCCCGACCGGAACCTCGCCCGGCGCATCGCCGCCGAACTCAATCGCTTCGGCATCGTGGTCGACGATGCGGCTGGCACGCCGCTGTTCCAGTCGGCCGCCGGGCGGCTGGTGCGGCAGATCCTCGCCGTCGCCACCAATGGCTGTGCCGCGGTCGATATTGTGGCCCTGCTGCGCAACCGGGCGGCTAGTTTCGGGCTCGAACGCTGGCGCGTCGCCCATATGGCCGACGACATGGAGCTGGGCCTGCTGCGCGGGCAACGCGCCGCGCCGGGGCTCGATGGGTTGAGGCGCCTGCTGGCCGAGAATATTGCCGGCGAGATGCGGTTTCCGGCGCGGCGGCTGCGCGAGCGCCACAGCGAGGAAATCGGCGACCTGCTGACCCGCATCGAGGCCGCCATGGCGCCGCTCGACGCGCTGATGGCGCGGCCGCTGATCGATGCAGCGGCGCTGGCCGAGGCGCTCTGCGCGGCCCTCAATTCTGTTGCCGACGGCACCGACCTGCCGGGGCGCGATGAACTGGCCGCCTGGGGCCGTGAGCTCGAGAGCCATGCCGGCGAAGGGCATCGCTTCGCGCCGCGCGGCCTCGAAACCGTGCTTGCAGCGCTGATGACCGGCTTTTCCGTGCGCACGGTGGAGGACCGCCGGCAGGATATCGCCATCTGGGGCCAGCTCGAAGCGCGCCTCATGAACCCGGACCTGCTGATCCTTGCCGGCCTCAACGAGGACATCTGGCCCGAAGTCGCCGATCCCGGCCCGTGGCTCAGCCGCGGCATGCGGCTGGCGGCCGGGCTCGAACCGCCCGAGCGCCGCCAAGGACAGGCCGCGCATGATTTCGTCCAGGCCCTCGGCAATGAGCAGGTGGTGATCGCCTATGCCGGCCGGGTCGGCACCAGTCCGGCCATGCCGTCGCGGCTGCTGCAGCGGCTCGAAGCCTTTGCCGGCGCCGAGGCGGCCGGTCGCTGGCGCCAGCGCGGCGAAGGCTGGATCGAACTGGCCCGGCGGCTCGATGCGGTCGAGGCGGTGGTGCCCGCCCCGCGTCCGGCGCCCAATCCGCCGGTCGAGGTCCGTCCGCGCGCGCTCTCGGTCACGCAGATCGAGACGCTGATGCGCTCGCCCTACGACATCTATGCCCGCTCGGTCTTGCGTCTCAAGCCGATCGACCCCTTGGGCGAAACGCCCGAAGCGCGCGAGCGCGGCAATACGGTGCACGCCATCCTGTCGCGCTTCGTCGAAGGCGGGCATGACGTGATGGCGCCTGACGCCATGGACGTGCTGCGCCGCCTCGCCGATGAGGAATTCGGCGCGCTGCACGTAAGCGCTGAACTGCGCGCCATCTGGCTGCGGCGCTTCGAGACGGCGGCCCAGCAATTCCTCGATTTCGAGCAGGATCGCAACGCCGCCGTCATCAAGCGCCATGCCGAAATTGCCGGCAAGTGGGTTTTGCCCATGGGCTTCACGCTGACGGGTCGTGCCGACCGCGTCGACGAAATGGTCGATGGTTCGCTCGAAATCATGGACTTCAAGACCGGCTCGGTGCCCCAGTCGATGACGATGCGCGCCTTCGAGGCGCCGCAGCTCCTGCTCGAAGCCGCCATGGCCGAGGCCGGTGCGCTCGAAGGCATGGCGCCCGCGCCGACCTCGGCGCTGACCTATGTCAAGATCGGGCTTGGGCCCGATGCCTTCCAGCCCAAGCCGTTCAGCCTTGCCAGCGAACATGACGTGATGAGCGCGGCCACCGAAATTGCCCGCCGCATGCAAGCGCATGTCGACTATTTCCTGTTCCACGACACGGCCATGCCCTCGCGCCTCCTGCCGCTCAAGACGCAGCGCTTTCCCGGTGCCTATGACCATCTGGCGCGCATGGCGGAATGGACGGCGGTGGATGACGACGAGGAGGAGCTGTGGTGAGCGATCGCGGCAAGCTCGTCATTCCCTCGACCACCCGGCGCTACCAGGCGCAGGCAGCCGATCCGCGCCGCTCCATTTGGGTGGGCGCCAATGCCGGCTCGGGCAAGACCTTCGTTCTGACCCAGCGCGTGCTGCGGCTGCTGCTGACCGGGGTGGGCCCGCAATCGATCCTCTGCCTGACCTATACCAAGGCCGCCGCCGCCGAGATGCGCAGCCGCGTCGCTACCGAGCTGGCCAAATGGGCGGTGCTGCCGCAGGCCGAGCTGGTCAAGGCGCTTAGGGAGCTCGAAGGGGCGCGCATCGATGACGAGCTGATCGAGCGCGCCCGCACGCTGTTTGCCCGCGCGCTCGAAACGCCGGGCGGGCTCAAGATCGTCACCATCCATGCCTTCTGCGAATCGGTGCTGCACCGTTTTCCGCTGGAGGCCGGCGTGCCCTTCGATTTCGCCGTCATCGAGGAGGACGAGCGCAGCACCGTCATCCGCGCGGCGCGTGAAGCCGTACTGGCCGAGGGCCTGCGCGGCGAGGGTGGCGCGGCGGCGGTCGAGACCCTGTTCGACCGGCTGAGCAATTTCCAGATCGAGGAGGCCATCGATCTGGCCCTCGCCGATACGCGCCGGCTCAAGGCGGTGCTGGCCGATGTCGCGGGCGCCAAGACCCGGCTGCGCACCCTTGTGGGTGTGGGCGCCATCAGCTCCACCACGCTCAACCGGCAGCTTTCGAGCGAAAGCCTCCTGACCCCGGACATCCTGCGGGACGCCGTTTCCGCGCTGGGCGGGCTTCCGGGGGGCAAGCGCTTCGTCGACTACCTGGCGCGCATCGACCCGGCCCGCATTGGCTCCCGCTCGCTGCGCACCGCCTTTGTCACGGTTGAAGGCAAGCCGCGCGGCCTGCTCAATGCCGGCCAGCGCGGCCGGCGCCCCGATCTGCAGGCGCTGCTGGAGCGCGAGCAGGGCCGTATCCTCGCGCTGATCGACGCGCTGGCGCGGGCCGAGCTGGTCGAGCGCAGCGAGGCATTGCTCGATGTCGTCGCCGCAATCGTCGCCCGCTATGAGCGCGACAAGCGGGCGCGCTCGCGGCTCGATTTCGACGACCTGGTCGAGAGGCTGGGTGACCTGTTCGCCAACCGCGCTGCCGGCGCCTGGGTGCGCTACAAGCTCGATGCCGGCATCGACCATATCCTCGTCGATGAAAGCCAGGACACCAATCCCGAGCAGTGGCGCGTGGTCCGCGCCATCGGCGACGAGTTCTTCGCCAATGCATCCGGCGCCAGCCGGCCGCGTTCGCTCTTTGCGGTGGGCGACCAGAAGCAGTCGATCTATTCCTTCCAGGGCGCCGAGCCGATCCTGTTCGATACGACGGGACGCGCCTTTGCCCGCGCCGCCGAAACAGTCGGGATGCCCTTCGAGCGCGTGCCGCTGCATACGAGCTTCCGCACCCTGCCGGAAATCCTCGAGGCGGTGGATCGCGTGGCGCAGCTCGATGGCATGCAGCATGCGCTGCTCGAAAGCGGCCCGGTGCTGCACGAGGCCGCGCGCACCCAGACCGGCGGCAAGGTCACGCTGTGGCCGCCCATCCAGCAGGCCACCCCCGCCACGGGCCTCGGGGCGTGGCCGACCGAACCGGCATCGGGAGGCGTCGAGCAGACCGCGGCGCGCCAGATAGCCACCCGCATCGCCCGGGAAATCCGGAGCTGGATCGACAGCAAGCGGCCGCTGGCCGGCCGGGGCCGCACCATCGAGCCGCGCGATGTCATGGTGCTGGTGCAGTCGCGCGGGGCGGTGTTCCAGGAAGTCATCCGCGCCCTGCGCCGGGAGAACCTGCCCACGCCCGGCGCCGACCGACTCGATGTCGCCACCCACATTGCCGTGCTGGACCTGCTCGCTCTGTGCGATGTGCTGCTCAACCCGGCCGACGACCTGCAGCTCGCCGCTCTGCTGCGCTCGCCGCTATTCGATATTTCCGAGGCCGACCTCTATGGGCTGGCCCAGCCGCGCGACGAGTACCAGACCCTGTGGTCGGCCCTCGAAGCCTGTGCCTTGCCGGCTTGCGCCGAGGCCTTCACGCGCCTCAAGCGCTGGCGGCGGGAGCTCGATTTCGAGCGGCCCTTCGAGTTCCTGAGCCACGTCCTCTATGCCGAAGGCGGGCTAAGACGCTTCCACGCGCGGCTGGGCGAGGAGGTCGACGACGTCTTCGCCGAACTCATGGAACTGGCGCTCAAGCACGAGCAGACCGAGCAGCCCTCGCTGCAGGGCTTTGTCGCGGCCATGCGACGCACCGATGTGTCGATCAAGCGCGAGCTCAGTGAAACCGGCAATGGCGTGCGCGTCATGACCGTGCATGGCGCCAAGGGGCTGGAAGCGCCCATCGTCATCCTGGCCGATGCCGCGAGCAAGCCGCAGGGGCGGCTCGTCAGCAAGCCCGTCTATGTGCTCGATCGCGAACCGGGGCCGCTACTGGTCCACGCCTCGGGCAAGTCGCAGCACACGCCCGATAGCCAGGTGGTGCGCGACACCATCGAGGCCGGGCTGCTGCAGGAATACTGGCGCAAGCTCTATGTTGGCATGACCCGTGCCGAGGACGAGCTCTATGTCACCGGTGCGCTGACCCAGACCGGCAAGCTCGATGGCACCTGGTACGAAAAGGTCGACCAGGCCCTGCGCGACGCCTCCGAAAAAGTCATCGGCGCCGAGGGTGGCGAGACGGCGCTGATTTTCCCGGCCGAGCGGCCTGCGCCGCAGCCGGTGGTGCGGCTCACCCAGCAGGGTCCGGCCGCGCCCAAGCCGCTGAGCCTCTCCGCGATCGCCGAGCCCATTCGCCCCGCAGTGGTTTCGCCATCCCGCGCCGGCAAGGGCGCGCGCCAGCAGGGCGTGCTCGACACCACGGCCGAACAGGTGCGCGATGCCGAGACGGCACGGCGCGAGGGCATCGCGCTCCATGCTCTGCTGCAGCACCTGTCGCCCCTGCCGCCAGCCGATCGCGCCGCGATCGCCGCCAGCGCGCTATCGGGCCTCCTGCCCGAGGTGCCGGACCTGCACGAGGCGCTGGCGCGGCGCGCGCTCTCCATCCTCAGCCGGCCAGATCTGGCTTTGCTGTTTGGCGCCGGCAGCCGGGCCGAAGTACCGTTCCTCGTCGACGCCGTCAGCGACGGCAAGGACATACGCTTGGCTGGGCGTATCGATCGCCTCGTCATTGACGACTCGGGGGTAACGGTGATCGACTACAAGTCCGACGCATCGGTGCCTGGGGGGCCGGGCGATGTGCCGGGGAACTATCTTACCCAGCTCGGATTATATGCGTTGGTTGCAGGTCAGCTTTTCCCCGGACGAACCGTGCGCGCGGCAATACTATGGACACAACTGGAATCATTGATGTTTCTGCCTTCGGAGATACTGGCGGCAGGGGCAAGGGGCTTCACCATGCGGTGACTGTGCTTGCGCCGGCGCTGGACTCTACCCAGCTTTAGGCGCACAGAGACCGCCGCTTTAACCCAGAAGGCAATAACCCATGACTACTCACGTTTCCGACGCCAATTTCGGCGAGGAAGTCCTTAACTCCAAAGAGCCCGTCCTCGTGGATTTCTGGGCAGAGTGGTGCGGGCCATGCCGCGCGATCGCACCGCTGCTCGATGAGCTTTCGACCGAACTGGCCGGCAAGGTCAAGATCGTCAAGCTCAATGTCGACGATAACCCGGGCACCGCCAGCAAGTATGGCGTCCGCTCCATCCCGACCATGATCCTCTTCAAGGGCGGCGAAGCCGCCGACATGAAGATCGGTGCAGGCACCCCCAAGGCCGGCCTCACCAAGTGGCTCGAAGGCCACGCCGCCTGACCTACAACGCGAATTGACAACGACACCGCTGGAGCGATCCGGCGGTGTTTTTGTTTGCGGCAAGACCGACGATCGAGTTTGGGAGGTCACCGAGGGAAAGACTTTCTCTCCCCGCGCCACCCACCACATCTTGTATGCCTTCCCAATCCCACCGACTCCCTCTAGCATTCATCGTCTGATACCGATGGAGATGCCTGATGGCCCTGCATGTGACTGACGCCAATTTTGCTGCCGAGGTGCTGGCCTCCGACCGCCCGGTGCTGGTGGATTTCTGGGCCGAGTGGTGCCCGCCCTGCAAGGCCATGGAGCCCGCCATCGACGAGCTGGCAGAAACGCTGGCCGACACCGTCAAGATCGTCAAGCTCGACGTCGACAGCAATCCGGGCATCACCGTGCAGTACAATGTGCGGGCCATGCCGACGCTGATGGTGTTCAAGAATGGCGAGCCGGTCGATCTCAAGGTGGGCGCCGGCCAGTCGCGCGTGCAGTTGATCAAGTGGCTCGAGACGCACACCGCCTGAGCCGCGGCGGGCAAAGAGAAAGGCGGGGATTGCTCCCCGCCCTGTTCTTCCTCAGCGGAGGAAGAGTACGATGATGATGATCAGCCAGATCGGCACGCCGAGAAGCCAAAGTCCAAGACCGCGTAGCATGGTTGTTTCCTTTCTGACGAACTAGAAGCGCTTGAAGACGCCGGCAAAGACGGTGTTCTCATCGCGATGGTTGCCGCCCTTCTGTGCCGCCCAGAAGGCGCCGATGGCCGAGACCAGCAGCGAGGCAGCAAGCAGGAAGGCACCGATGATGGCCGTGTTGCGGGCAATGCGAGCCGCTTCGATGGCCTTCTGGCGGGCTTCCTCGACGCTGGCGATGGCCTGGTCGACACGGGTCTGGGCTTCTTCCGGCGGAATGCCGGCATTGGCAGCCACGACACCGGCGAGATACGTGCGATCGGCATCGGCAACCGTGCCATCGCCAAGCGCAGCCTGGGCGAAGATACGACCGGCTTCACCGCGCGCTGCTTCGGCATCGACCGGCTGGGTCGAGCGGAACATGGTGTCGATGAAGTAGGCATTGGGGTCGACGGCGTCGGCCGCGCCTTCAGCCACATTGGAGGCCGCCGTGGTGGCGGTCGCCGCAGCCGAACCAACGGCGTTGGCAGCAGCGCCGATGCCGCCGACGGCGATCACGGTGCCCAGGATTGCCGCCCCGGCCCACACGAGCAGGCCATGGGCGCCGTCGCGCAGGTCGCTTTCGTCTTCATTGGCGTCGAAATAGCGGCGACGCAGGCGGCCGGTCAGATAACCACCGGCCATGAAGCTCGAAATCTGCACCCAGAGGAACCAGGTGGCGGCCGCGATACCGACAAAGATGGGGTTGGGACCATCGCCATAGCCGAAATCGAGGAAGTTGAGGCCGACAGCCGAGCCGAAGCTGATCAGCACGAGGCTGATGGCCGAGGCCAGAACAATACCGGCAATAATCGCGGGCCAGTCGACGTAAGACGACTGTTCCCGGTTAGCAGCGGCTGAATTGGTAACGACAACGCCCGCGGGCGCATCAATGGTCATGGTCGCATCTCCTGAGGTTTACTATTGGGCACTTGCCACGACCGAAGGTCAGGCAAGGCCGATGAACGACAGGATGGCCATGACGATAACGATGAGGCCGACAATGTAGATGATCGAGTTCATGGGATTGTGCCTTCTTCTTGATTGACGCAGTGCGCTTTCAACCGTCAGACGCGGCAAATCGTTCCGAGGTTGCATCAATTATGTGCACGTTCGTATGAGCCTTGATCGGCAACGAAAAAGGCGGGGATTGCTCCCCGCCTTGCATGCTTACAGCTCCCTGAAAGGAAGGCTTATCGGCCCGTCAGTTCCGGCCTAGAGGCCGTCGGTGACCACGGCCGAGAAGGCGCCTTCCGGAGCCTTGGTGATGGCCGGATTGTCGGGCGAGACGGCCGAGAGCAGCGTATCGACGGTCTGCTGGTAATCGGCTTCGTCGAGGGCGCCGGTCGAGCCTTCGGTCAGCTTGTTGACCTCGGTCATCTGATAGAGCTGGTCTTCCAGCGTCATGGCGCCTGTCGAGTCATTGTCCAGCACGATCTGCGCGGCTTCCTCGGCATTGGCGCGGGCATATTCCCAGCCCTTCATCGAGGCGCGGACGAACTTGGTCATCTTCTCGACAAAGGCCGGATCAGCCAGGTTTTCCTCGAGCACATAGAGACCGTCCTCGAGCATGCCGACGCCTTCGTCGCGGTAGTTGAACACCGTCAGCTCTTCGGGCGTGATGCCGGCCTTCAGCACCTGACCATATTCGTTATAGGTCATGGTGGAGATGCAGGCGGCCTGCTTCTGGATCAGCGGATCGACGTTGAAGGCTTGCTTGAGCACTTCGACGCCCTCGGCGCCGCCTTCGGTGGAGAGGCCCAGCTTGGCCATCCAGGCGTAGAACGGATACTCGTTGCCGAAGAACCAGACGCCCAGCGTCTTGCCCGGGAAATCGGCGGTGGTTTCGACACCGGCTTCCTTGAGGCAGGTCAGCAGCAGGCCCGAATTCTTGAACGGCTGGGCAATGTTGACCAGCGGCACGCCGCGCTCGCGCGCAGCAAGGCCGGCGGCCATCCAGGTGGTGATGACATCGGCGCCGCCGCCGGCAATGACCTGCTCAGGCGCGATATCGGGACCGCCCGGCTTGATTTCGACGGTGAGGCCTTCTTCTTCGTAAAAGCCCTTGGCCTGCGCCACATAGTAGCCGGCGAACTGCGCCTGGGTGACCCACTTGAGCTGCAGCGTGACGGTATTCTGGGCCCATGCGCCACCCACTGCCGCCATCGTCATTGCGCCTGCAAGGGCGCCGATCAGAAGTTTCTTCATTGCCGTTTTCCCTGAGTTTGACATCGCCTATGCACCACGCACAGACGGATGCCAGAAGGTGACACCCCGTTCGATCAGAACGATCACCCCGTAGAAGACCGAACCCGCGACAGCCGCCACCGCGATTTCGGCCCATACCATGTCGACATTCATCCGGCCGACTTCGGTAGAGATCCGGAAGCCCATTCCCACAATGGGCGTCCCGAAGAATTCCGCTACGATTGCGCCGATCAAGGCCAAAGTCGAGTTGATCTTGAGGGCGTTGAATATGAAGGGGCCCGCAGCGGGAAGCCTGAGCTTCATAAGAGTTTGCCAATAGCCGGCGGCATAGGTGCGCATCAGGTCGCGCTCGATGGCGGACGATGCGTTGAGGCCGGCCACTGTGTTCACCAGCATGGGGAAGAAGGTCATGATGACGACGACGGCGGCCTTGGATGGCCAGTCGAAGCCGAACCACATGACCATGATGGGCGCGACGCCAACAATGGGCAGCGCGGAAACGAAATTGCCCAGCGGCAGGAGCCCGGATTTGAGGAAGGGCGAGCGGTCGATGAGGATGGCGACGGCAAAGCCGAGGCCACAGCCCATGACGTAGCCGATCAGCACGGCCTTCAAAAAGGTCTGCTGGAAATCGGCAATGAGGGTTGGCACCGAGGCGGTGATGCGCGCCCAGATCATCGAGGGCGGCGGCAGGATGACCTGGGGGACGTGGGCGGCGCGGGTGATGACTTCCCAGGCGACGAGGATGGTGAGGCCGAAAGCCACCGGGATGAGCAGACCCAGGCCAGCATTATCCGAGAGCCCCGGCGCCAGCGTCTTGCTGAGGCGTTCGACGAACAACCAGGCAAAGAGCCAGGCGGCAACCAAAGCCATCCAGAAGAAGGGCGGCGTCGGCTCGATGACGCCGAGGCTGGTGAGCAGCGCAACCGCGCCCAGCACGGCAAAGGCGCCATCGGCCCAAAGGCCGAGCGGCACGAAAAAGCGGATCAGCGACAGGAAGCCGAGCGCCAGGAAGGCTTTGAGCAGCAAAGCCGTTTCAAACGGGGTGACGACGCTCAGGGCGAGGGCTGCGGCAGAGAGGCCGCCAGCAACGAGGGCGAGGAAGAACTGGAGCTGGCTCATGCGGGACGCGCCCCCATGGACCGGTTGACCAGGCGTTCCACAATGCCGACGGCGACCACCAGCAAAGCCGCGAGGATCGAGGCGGCAAAGAGCGCGGCCCAGATCTGCACGGTCTGGCTGTAATAGGAGCCGGCGAGGAGGCGGGCGCCAAGGCCGGCTACGGCGCCGGTCGGCAATTCGCCGACGATAGCGCCGACCAGCGAAGCCGCGACGCCGACCTTGAGCGAGGCAAACAGGAACGGCATGGCCGCCGGCCAGCGCAGCTTCCAGAAGGTCTGCCCAGCCGAGGCATTATAGGTGTGCATCAGGTCGAGCTGGATCGCCTCGGGCGAGCGCAGGCCTTTGACCATACCGACAGCGACCGGAAAGAAGCTGAGATAGGCCGAGATGATGGCCTTGGACATGAGCCGGGCCGGGTCGGTGGGGATGCCCATCGTGCCGGTGAAGATATTGAAGCCGATCACCACGATGAGCGGCGCCAGCGCGAGAATGGGGATGGTCTGGCTGGCGACGATCCACGGCATCAGCGAGCGGTTCATCGCCTCGTTGTGGACGATCAGCACGGCAAGGCCGATGCCCAGGATCGAGCCCATGACAAACCCAAGCGCCGTGGCCGAGAAAGTGACCCAGGCGTGGAAGACGAGGCTGCGCGGCTTGTTGGGCGCGACCAGCGCGGTCGAGTTCCAGAGCTCACCGAACACCTGATGGGCGGTCGGGAGGACGGGCTTTTCCTGGTTCCAGGTGTCGGCCACGAACTGGGTGAAGGGCACATCGACCACGTCGCCGCGGCGGTAGACGTCGTTCTGCCACTGGGCATTCATGCCGATGGCGGCGCCATACCAGACCACCAGGATGGCGAGGAGAACAACGATGATAGGACCCGTGCGGGTCATCACACCGTCTCCTCATAGGAGTGCCCGGCGCGCAACCCATCGCGGACCCGCGCGGCGATCGCCAGAAACTCCGGCGTCTCGCGGATATCGAGCGGGCGCTCGCGCAGCAGGTTGCTCTCGATGACGTCGGTCACCCGGCCCGGACGCGGCGACATCACCACGATCTTGGTCGACAGATACACCGCCTCTGGGATGGAGTGGGTGACAAAGCAGATGGTCTTCTGCGTGGCGTCCCAGAGCTTGAGCAGTTCGGAATTGAGGTGGTCGCGCACGATCTCGTCAAGCGCGCCGAAGGGTTCGTCCATCAGCAGCAGGTCGGCGTCGAAGGCCAGGGCGCGGGCGATGGAGGCGCGCTGCTGCATACCGCCGGAAAGCTGCCAGGGATACTTCTTCTCGAAGCCCGACAGGTTCACCAGGTCCATGGTGCGCTTGATGCGCTCGGCCTGCTGGCTGGCGCCATAACCCATGATTTCGAGCGGCAGGGCGATGTTCTTCTCGATGGTGCGCCATGGGTAGAGCGCCGGGGCCTGGAACACATAGCCATAAGCGCGGTTCTTGCGCGCCGCGTCTGGAGTCTGGCCATTGATGGTGAGGCTGCCCGAGGTGGGGCGCTCGAGATCGGCAATGGTGCGCAGGAACGTGGTCTTGCCGCAGCCCGAGGGGCCGATGAAGGACACGAACTCACCCTTGTTGATGGTGAGATTGACGTCGCTGAGCGCGACGACGTCGCCATCATTAGTCTTAAAGGTGAGGCCGAGATGTTCGGCAGATACCACAGTCGTCACGCACAGGCCCCCATTGTCTCTTCCGGCGCGAGTTCCATCAAACCCCCGTCGCTGGAATTCCAGACCGTTCGACCTTGCGGGGTGCGACGATTTCTTTCCACTGGCTCAGGGCCCGATTCACAGGGTTCTTCGCCTCGCGAGCGACGAATTTGCCATGGCCCGGCTCGGTCTTGACCTCGCTCTCGACGATCGAGACCTTGCCGCGGGTCAAGACGAACCGCGGCAGGCCCGTGACCTCGAAGCCCTCGAACACATTGTAGTCGATGACCGACTGCTGGGCCGAGGCGGCAATGGTCTTGCTTCGCTTGGGATCCCACACCACGAGGTCGGCGTCTGCGCCCACCAGGACGGCGCCCTTTTTGGGGTAGAGCCCCAGGATCTTGGCGATATTGGTCGAGGTGACCGCGACGAATTCGTTCATGGTCAGCCGGCCGGTATTGACGCCCGTGGTCCACAGCACCGGCATGCGGTCTTCGAGCCCGCCCGTGCCATTGGGGATTTTGGAGAAATTGCCCACGCCATTGCGCTTCTGCGCTGTGGTGAAGGCGCAGTGATCGGTGGCGACGACCGACAGCGAACCGGCTTGCAGCCCGGCCCACAGCGAATCCTGATGCAGCTTGTTGCGGAAGGGCGGGGACATGACGCGGCGAGCGGCATGGTCCCAATCGGGATTGAAATATTCGCTCTCGTCGAGCGTCAGATGCTGGATCAGCGGCTCGCCATAGACGCGCATACCTTTCTGGCGGGCGCGGCGGATGGCTTCATGCGCCTGCTCTGAGCTGACATGCACGACATAGAGCGGCACGCCGGCCATGTCGGCAATCATGATGGCGCGGTTGGTCGCCTCGCCTTCGACTTCGGGCGGACGGCTATAGGCATGCGCCTCAGGGCCAGTATTGCCTTCGGCCAAGAGCTTGGCCGTCATGGCTGCGACGACGTCGCCGTTTTCGGCGTGGACGAGCGGCAGCGCGCCAAGATCGGCGCAGCGCTGGAACGACGAGAACATCTCGTCGTCATTGACCATCAGCGCGCCCTTATAGGCCATGAAATGCTTGAAGCTGGTAATGCCGCGATCGACGACATCGGCCATTTCATTGAATACCTGCTCGCCCCACCAGGTGATGGCCATATGGAACGAATAATCGGCATTGGCCTTGCCGGTCTTGTTGTCCCACATCTGCAGCGCTTCGAGCAGCGACTGGTTGGGGCTGGGCAGGCAGAAATCGACCACCATGGTGGTGCCGCCGGACAGCCCGGCGCGGGTGCCGGATTCGAAATCATCGGCTGAGTAAGTGCCCATGAAGGGCATTTCGAGATGGGTGTGGGGGTCGATACCGCCGGGCATGATGTAGCAGCCGGTGGCATCGAGGACTTCGTCGGCGGAGAGATTCTGCCCGATCTCGACGATGGTTTCGCCGTCGATGAGGACGTCGGCTTTGTAGGTGAGGTCGGCGGTGACGACGGTGCCGTTTTTGATGACTTTGCTGGCCATGCTCTGATCCTCAGTTCACGATTTCGGCGGTCTCGACCACCGCATGGAACAACACATCCGCCCCGGCCGTCGCCCATTCCTTGGAGATATCCTCGGCCTCGTTGTGGCTGAGGCCGCCGACGCAGGGGCACATGACCATGGTGGAGGGAGCGACCTTGTTCATCCAGCAGGCGTCATGGCCGGCGCCGGAGATGATGTTCATGTGGCTGTAGCCGAGGTCTTCGGCCGCCTTGCGGACGCGGGCGACGAGGGTCGGATCGAAAGCCACCGGGTCGAAATGGCCAACCGCTTCCATGGCGTAGCTGACGCTGAGCTGCTGGCAGATGTCCTGGGCTTTTCGTTCGATCTGCTCGCGCATGGATGTCAGCTTGCCGATTTCCGGCGAGCGGATGTCGACGGTGAACACCACAGTGCCCGGCAGCACGTTGCGCGAATTGGGGGCGAACTTCATCTGGCCGACGCCACCGACCGCGCCCGGCTGGTGATCCATGGCGACGGCCTGGACCATTTCGAGGATGCGGGCCATGGCGAGACCGGCATTGACCCGCATATTCATCGGGGTGGAGCCGGTATGGGCCTCCTTGCCGGTCAGGGTGAATTCGAGCCACCAGAGGCCCTGGCCGTGGGTGACGACGCCGATCTGCTTGTTCTCGGCTTCAAGGATCGGGCCCTGCTCGATGTGATACTCGAAATAGGCATGCATCTTGCGGGCGCCGACGACTTCCTCGCCGCGCCAGCCGATGCGGGCCAGTTCGTCGCCGTAGCTGAGGCCCGCCTGGTCCTTGCGGGTATAGGCATAGTCCTGTGTGTGGACGCCGGCAAAGACGCCCGAGGCCAGCATGGCCGGGGCGAAACGGGCGCCTTCTTCGTTGGCCCAGTTGGTGACGACGATGGGGTGCCTGGTCTTGATGCCCATATCGTTGAGCGAGCGCACGACTTCGAGCGCCGCGAGCACGCCAAGCACGCCATCATATTTGCCGCCGGTGGGCTGGGTATCGAGGTGGCTGCCGACATAGACGGGCAGGGCGTTGGGGTCGGTGCCCGGACGGGTCATGAACATGGTGCCCATCTGATCGACGCCCATGCTGAGGCCCGCCTCGTCGCACCAGCGCTTGAACAGGTGGCGGCCTTCGCCGTCTTCGTCGGTCAGTGTCTGGCGGTTATTGCCGCCGGCAATGCCGGGGCCAATCTGCGCCATCTCCATGAGGCTGTCCCAGAGCCGATCACCATTGATGCGAAGGTTTTCTCCTGGGGCAGACATATGGGCGCTAATCCTATTTGTGGCTCGGGAAGCTGAATTCGGCGCCGCCTTTGATGCCGGCGGGCCAGCGGGTGGTGACGGTTTTCAGCCTTGTGTAGAAGTGGACACCTTCGGGGCCGTAGATCGAGTGATCGCCGAACAGCGAGCGCTTCCAGCCGCCGAAGGAGTGGTAGGCCACCGGGACCGGGATCGGCACGTTGATGCCGACCATGCCCACCTCGATCTTGTCAGCGAATTCGCGGGCGGCGTCGCCGTCGCGGGTGAAGATGGCGGTGCCGTTGCCATATTCGTGGTCGTTGATCAGCTTGACGGCCGAGGCGTAGTCGTCGGCGCGGACCACCGAGAGCACCGGGCCGAAAATCTCTTCCTTGTAGATGGTCATGTCTGGCGTGACATTGTCGAACAGCGTGCCGCCGACATAGTAGCCGCCCTCATAGCCCTGCAGCTTGAAGCCGCGACCGTCGACCACGAGGTCAGCGCCCTGTTCCACACCGCTATCGATGTAGCCCAGGATCTTGTCGCGATGCATCTTGGTGACGACCGGACCCATCTCGGCGTCCTTGTCGGTGGCCGGGCCGATCTTGAGCGACTCGACGCGCGGCTTGAGCTTGGCGACCAAAGCATCGGCGGTGTCCTTGCCGACCGGCACGGCGACGGAGATCGCCATGCAGCGTTCGCCGGCCGAGCCATAGCCGGCGCCCATCAGCGCGTCGGCGGCCTGGTCGAGATCGGCATCGGGCAGGATGACCATGTGGTTCTTGGCGCCGCCCAGGGCCTGGACGCGCTTACCGGCCTTGGTGCCGCGCTGGTAGACATATTCTGCGATCGGCGTCGAGCCGACGAAGGACACAGCCTTGATGTCGGGGTGGTCGAGGATGCCGTCGACCATTTCCTTGTCGCCATGGATGACGTTGAGCACTCCTTCGGGGAGCCCGGCTTCCATGAACAGGTTCCAGGCCAGCATCGAGGCGCTGGGATCGCGCTCGGAGGGCTTGAGGATGAAGGCGTTGCCGCAGGCAATGGCCGCCGGATACATCCACATCGGCACCATGGCCGGGAAGTTGAACGGCGTGATGCCAGCAACGACGCCGAGCGGCTGGCGATCGGAATAGCTGTCGATCGAGGGACCGACATTGCGGCTGAACTCGCCCTTTAGAAGCTGCGGGATGCCGCAGGCGAAATCGACGCAGTCGATGCCGCGGGCCACTTCGCCGAGAGCGTCGTCATGCACCTTGCCATGCTCGCGCGAGATCTCGCGGGCCATGTCGTCGGCATATTGATCGAGCAGCGCCTTGAACTTGAACATGACGCGAGCGCGCTTCATCGGCGGGGTATTGCCCCAGGCGACCTGCGCCTTCTTGGCCGAGGCGACGGCGTCGTTGAGCTCGCTCAGCGTCGAGAGCGGCAGCTCGGCCGAGACTTCGCCGGTGGCCGGATTGAAGACCGGCACGCGACGGCCGGTCGAGACATAGCGTTTGCCGGCAACAGCATTTTCGATCGTGTTCATCAGTCGATACTCCGCAGGGCGGTGCGCACGCCGTCGATCAGTTCGCCGATCTGGCTTTCAGAGACGATGAGCGGCGGGGACATGGCGATGATGTCGCCGGTGGTGCGGATGAGGTAGCCATCCTCGAAGCATTTGAGGAAGGCCGAGAAGGCGCGCTTGGTCGGCGAGCCGGCAATCGGCTCGAGCTCGATGGCGCCGACGAGGCCGATATTGCGCACGTCGATGACATGCGGCTCGCCCTTGAGCGAATGCAGTGCATCCTGCCAGACCGGGGCCAGTGCGGCGCCGCGGGTGAGGAGGCCTTCGTCCTTGTAAGTTTCGAGCGTGGCGAGGCCCGCCGCCGAGGCGATGGGGTTACCCGAATAGGTGTAGCCGTGGAAGAACTCGATGACGTGTTCGGGGCCACCCATGAAGGCGTCGTGGATTTCGGAGCTGACCAGCACGGCGCCCATTGGGATGACGCCATTGGTGAGGCCCTTGGCCGTGACCATGATGTCGGGCGTGACGCCGAAATAGTCGGCGCCGAAGGGGGTGCCCAGGCGACCGAAGCCGGTGATGACTTCGTCGAAAATCAGCAGAATGCCATACTTTTTGGTGATCTCGCGCAGGCGCTTGAGATAGCCGGCGGGCGGGATCAGCACGCCGGTCGAGCCAGCGACGGGCTCGACGATGACCGCGGCGATGGTCGAGGCATCATGCAGGGTAACGATGCGCTCGAGTTCGTCCGCCAGCTCGACGCCATATTCGGGAAGGCCTTTGGAGAAGGCGTTCTTGGCAAGGTTATGGGTATGCGGCATGTGGTCGACGCCGCCGAGCAGGCTGCCGAACATCTTGCGGTTGGTGACGATGCCGCCCACCGAAATGCCGCCGAAATTGACGCCGTGATAGGCGCGTTCGCGGCCGATCAGGCGAGAACGGGCGCCGTCGCCCTTCACGCGGTGATAGGCCAGCGCGACCTTCAGCGCCGTCTCGACCGACTCGGAGCCCGAATTGGTGAACAGCACATGGTCGAGCCCATCGGGCGCGATATCGACGATGCGGTTAGCCAGCTCGAACGCCTTGGGATGGCCCATCTGGAAGGCGGGGGCGTAATCGAGCTCTGCCGCCTGCTTGGCGATGGCTTCGACGATCTTGGGGCGGGCATGGCCGGCATTGACGCACCACAGGCCCGCCGTGCCGTCGAGCACCTGGCGACCGTCGGAAGTGGTGTAGTGCATGTCCTTGGCGGCCACGAACATGCGCGGGGATTTCTTGAACTGGCGATTTGCCGTAAACGGCATCCAGAAGGCACTCAGATCGTTCGGCGCCACGGTATTTGAGTTGGACACGAAGCTCTGGCTCCCGTTGATTTTCTTGGTGGTCGTGATTTGGCGCTTGACGTGGGAACGCATTGCCCGGAATTTTGACCAGTTGGAAAAATGTTAGCACTCCCAAACTTTCTAGCAAGGCGAAAATGCCGCCGACCAAAGTGAAAAGTGCCGATCCCGCGACTGCCCCCAAGCGCCAGCACAAGGCCGACGCCAAGGCAGCGGCGCATCCCCATGCCAAGCCGCGACCGCTGACCCGCATCCAGCGGGAAAAGCAGGACTTGATCCTTGAGGCGGCGCTGGAGGTGTTTTCCGTGCATGGCTTCCGCGGCGCCACGATCGACCAGATCGCCGAGGTGGCCGGGATGAGCAAACCCAACCTGCTCTACTATTTCCCGCGCAAGGAAGAGATCCATCGCCGGCTGATGGCGGCTTTGCTCGAAACCTGGCTGGCACCGCTGCAAAGCATGGACGCCGACGGCGATCCATTCCCCGAAATCCGCTCCTATATCCGCCGCAAGCTCGAAATGGCGCGCGACTTTCCGCGCGAGAGTCGCCTCTTTGCCAATGAGATGCTGCAGGGGGCGCCGCGCATCATCGAGATGATCGAAATCGATCTCAAGAACCTGGTCGACGAGAAGGCCAAGGTGATGCTGGGCTGGATGGATGAGGGCAAGCTGGCCCGCACCGACCCCTATCACCTGATCTTCTCGATCTGGGCGACGACCCAGCACTATGCCGATTTCGACGTGCAGGTGCGAGCCGTGCTCGGCCCCGATCGCGGTGGCGAAGGGCGCTTCGAGGATGCTGCACGCTATCTCGAGCAACTGTTCCTGCACGGCCTCACGCCACGGTCCAAAACCTGATTGTTAAGCTGTTGCTTGACAGATGTGATTGGCCACCCTAAAGCTTAAGCAATTGATTAAGTGATGGAGTGGAAAAGTGACCCAGCAAGTTCGCGCCCATATGAGCCTGTCGCTCGACGGCTTCGGCACGGGACTGAACCAGACCCGCGAAAAACCCTTTGGCGACGGCATGGAAGGGGAGCCGCTGCACCGCTGGATGTTCGAGGACGCCGAGAACAACCAGGCCGAGCTCGCCGCCATCACCGACTATGGCGCCTTCATCATGGGCCGCAACATGTTCGCCGCGCCGGGACCGGATGCGTGGGAGCCGGAGTGGAAGGGCTGGTGGGGTCCGAACCCGCCCTATCACGCGCCGGTGTTCGTGCTGACCCATCATGCGCGGCCGCCGATCGAAATGGAGGGCGGTACGGTGTTTCACTTCGTCACCGAGGGACCTGATGTGGCCATGGCCCGGGCGCGGGAAGCAGCGGGTGCGCGGAATGTGGTGATTGCCGGGGGCGTCAGCACGCTGCGCCATTATCTCAATGCCGGCGCGGTGGATGTGGTGCACCTGCAGATATCGCCGGTGGTGCTCGGCAGGGGCGAGCGCCTGTGGGATGGGCTGACGGCAAAGCTCGAACCGATCGGCGCCCGGCATACGCGGCTCACCACGCATATGGACTATCGCGTGATCAAGCCGTGAGGCGGCCGGGCGGTTGACCGCCCGGCTCCGGCGTCAGAGCCCTGATGCGACCGGCAGCAGGAAGGCGCCGACGAGGCCCAGATTCATAACGGTCGCGTTGAAATGGGTGGTGCGATCGGTGCCCGAATAGTCCCAGAAATTGTGGAACAGCACGGTCGCAAAAACCAGGAACACGATCAGCAGCAGGCCGCCGATAAGCCCGAACGGGCCGATGGCGGTGAGGGCGCCGCCGACGATCTGGAGGCCCACCCCGACAATGGCGGAGAGGCGCGGCAGCACCATGCCGCGGGCGGTGAGGCCCGCCGTCAGGCCGGCAATGTTCCAGATATTGCGGATGCCAAACAGCAGGAAGGAACCACCCAGCAGCAGCCGGGCAAGCGAGAGGACGAGCGTGGTCGGATCGGTGGTCATGATGGATTTCCTTTCTCGGGCTGATCAGGCGGCAGCGGCCGGTCGATCGATGGCATGGGGGGTGCGGAAGCCGACAGCGATGCGGTTCCAGACATTGATGGCGCCGATGGCGATGGTGATCTTGGTGATCTGCTCGTCGCTGAAGAAGGCCTTGAGCGGGGCGAAATCGGCATCTGGCGCGCGGGTTTCGGACAGCAGCGTCAGGGCTTCCGTCCAGCCCAGCACGGCACGTTCCTCGGCCGAATAGACCAGCGATTCCTGCCAGGCCGAGACGAGGTTGATCCACTGCTCGCCCATGCCGCCGCGGCGGGCTTCCTTGACATGCATGTCCACGCAATAGGCGCAGCCATTGATCTGCGAGGCCCGCAGCTTGATGAGGTGGATGAGGTGAGGCGGCAGGCCGCTTTGCTTGACCACATACTGGTCGAGCGCGGCGACGGCGGCATAGGCATCGGGGGCAGCCTGGGCCGGATTGAGACGAGCTTGCATGGGAATAGTCCTTAGTTGGCAGGGGTGGATGGCCGCCTGGCATGGCGGTCGATGAAGGCGCAGCCGCGGGCGTCGATGGCGGCACCCAGCTCGGTTGCTGGATCGGTCACCAGATCGGCGAGCGTGGTCTTGCGCAGTTCGGCGCGATAGGCCTGTTCGGCCCGCAGCATCGCGGCATTGACGGCGCAGGGTGCGCCGAAGAATTTTTCAGCCAGCGGCGACGGCCCGCGGCGGCGGATTTCGGTGCAACGAAAGGCAGGCGTTGCCCCCTCGATGGCGATGACGATGTCGAGTAGCGAGATCTTGTCGAGCGGCCGGGCGAGGCGATAGCCGCCCTTGGGGCCGGGCACCGATTGCAGGATATTGGCGCCGGCCAGGCCCTGCAGGTGCTTGAGCAGATAGCTGGGCGACACGCCGTGATACGCGGCGACGTCGGCGGCGGAGAGCACGCCGTCCGGGCCAAGGCCGGCCAGCATCAGCGCGCTGTGGATGGACTGTTCTACGCCGTCACTCAGTTTCATGGACAACTCCTATCGTGGATAAACGATATCCGTGATTATTTGGCTTGTCGAGTCCCTCTCGACGACAAATTTAGACCCGCGCCTGGAAGGACGCGGGCCGGAGGTTTTCGTGGGTGGATAGATGGCTGGATGGTGGGCGGCTCAGCGTGCCTTGCCGACTGGGCCCAGATGGGTGTGGTGGAAACCCGAATTGAGCTTGAGGCCGTAGCCCAGCAACCGATCGATGCCGATATGGGCGGTCCAGATGGCGGCAAGGCCGAAGGCTATTGGCCCGACGGCAAGGCCGAGCAGGGCCAGCAGTGCCGGTGCGACATAGGTATGCGCGAGGTTGTAGGTCAGTGTGCCCGTGGCGGTGGAGCGCAGGTAGCCCAGCATGGCGAGATCGGGCGCCAGGAACAGGATGCCGAACACCCACCAAGACTGGCCGAGCCAGGCATAGGCGATGGTGCCGAGGGCCAGCATGACGCCACCCTCGAGGCGTTGCAGCAGGCGGACATTGGTATCGATAGCGGCGGCAGGGACGTTGGCGGAGGGCGGCGTGGCTTGCTTGGTCATGTTGTTTCCTTCCTCGGTGTGGAAAGAATTAGCCCAGTCATCAATGTTTGGCTTTTGCCCAGGAGCGGTGGTTGTTCATTCAAATGAATAGGGCTCGGTGCTAGGCCGTAGCGAGCAGGTGCGGCGCCAGGGGCAGGGCTGCAGCGCCGGGCTGTGCCGCCTGTTCGCCGGCAAAGCGGAAGGCGCTGCCTGGTGCCGTTTTGGCGCGGTAGAGCGCGGCGTCCGCCGCGCCCATCAGCGTCGATGGCGGCAAGTGTACGGTAGCCGCCGGCACGATGCCCAGGCTCACGCCGACCCGCACCATGCTGCCGCCGAGCTGGATGGGCTGCTCGATGGCGGTGACGCAATACTGCGCCAGCATGGTCAATTCGCGCTGGGCTGTCCGGCTGGTGCAGAGCATGACGAACTCGTCGCCACCCAGGCGCGCCAGCAGATCCCCCGCTTCGAGCAGGCGCGACAGCCGGGCACCGACAACGCGCAGCACCTCATCGCCGGCGGGATGGCCGAAGGCGTCGTTGATATCCTTGAAGCGGTCGAGATCGAGAATGAGGATGGCAAAGGGGGTGGAACTGAGCGCCAGGTCGTCCAGCGCGGTCTCGAAGGCCAGCCGGTTGGCCAGCCCCGTCACCACATCGCTGCGCGATTGCCGATGCGCCAACTGCCGCTGGCGCTCGATATCGGCCACCACCTGGCGCATCTTGAGCAACACGCCCAGCACCAGCAGCAGCATGCCGCCGATGATGGGCAAGCGCACGGGCGCGAACTGGCGGAAAACCTGCTGCGCCAGGTCCGATCGAGTCCAGGTCAGGTAGCTACCCGAGGGGCCTTGCCCGGCCAGCAGCGGGATTTGCTGGATCCGGGGATCGGTTTCGAGCCTGCTGGACAGATGGGCGTTGGACAGGCCGGCGACCTTGCCCAGCGCCACGAAGTGGGTGTCGCTCAGTGAGCCGTGGATGGCGACCATGGTGTCGATGGCATTGGCGGCGCGCAGGCGCTCGTTGGCCAGATCGGCCTGATCGAGGCTGCGCATCACCTGGAAAGCCGTGCCCACGAGCAGTATCGCGGCAACGACCAGCCCAACCGAGCAGAGCATGATCAGCCGCCCGATTGTCCTGATGCCATGATGCTCGTCCCGCCGTGCCGCTGCTGTTGCAGACGGCGCGCCGGGCCGATGGGTCGATCGAAATATCATTGCCTGCGTCCTAAGCGCGGCAAGTCTGACCCCGAACTCATTTGAAAAGCGTTATCGCCGCCAAACTAAAGTGCGTCGGCGATCACAAGCAGCAGCCCGCCGACCAAGGTGATATTGACCAGCGTCAGGTAAAGGTGCGGGTCGCGCTCCTTGCCCTTGAAGCGGAAGAGGTTGTGGTAGCAGGACGTGGCGATCACGAGGAACACGATCAGCACCAGCGCGCCGACCACGGTAAACCAGCCCAGCACCAGAGAAATGCCGCCGATCCACTGCATGGCAAAGCCCGCCGCGACCAGCACCGGTGGCATGGACCAGCCATAGTTGGTGACCGACGGAATGCGATCGCGGAACCCGACCGTATTGCGGAAAGCAGCGACGACGAAGAACAGGCCGAAAATGATGCGGCCGAGCAGCATCAGCGTGGCAGCGGTGGTCATGATATCCCCCTGATAACGGTATGGGCCTAGCACGATTCCGGCCGGGGAACAGTAGCCACAATCGCGCCACAATCGGGCGAGGGGCGCCGCAACATCGTCCAAATTCTGCGCGGAACCTTCAGCGCTGTGCGATTTTGGGACAGTTGGGTTGGAACTGTGGCCTCATGGCCACATCGGGCAAGATGAATCCGCTATCCGCCCGGATGCGGCGCCCGGTTGCTCGCGAGGAGCGGCCTCGCGGATTCATTTCCTCCAGTTTCGCGAGTCCATTCAGCAATACGGCAGAAATACTGCCACAAATGCTGCGGCATCGCTGCAACAGGTGGCCGCGTCCAGCCCTTTGGGACAGGTATGGGCACATTGTGGCCGGGTGGCGCCATTAATCAGCAACTCACCTTAAACTTCGTGAGTTCAAAAGCTTGATCAGAAAAGCCGTTTCCGTCGCCGCAGTTGCTGCAGCTGTCCTTTCCTTTTCCACTGCAGCCCATGCCCAATGCGGCGGCGCCTCCTGGTACGGTCCCGGTTTCAACGGGAAACGGGCCGCGTCGGGAGAAATCTTCAACGAAGACGCCATGACGGCGGCACATCGTTCCCTCCCCTTCGGTACCAAGGTCTCGGTTGTCGACCAGCGCACCGGCAAGGAAATCGAAGTGACGATCAATGATCGCGGGCCATTCCATGGCAGCCGCATCATCGATCTCTCCAAGGCTGCGGCCACCAAGCTGGGCTTCCGCAACCGCGGCACGACCTCGGTCTGCATCAGCCAGCTCTGATTTCTGAACGAAATCCAACTTGATATGAACAGGGCCGTCCCATCCGGGGCGGCCCTTTCGCTTGTCAGCGCAGCCCAAGCGCCTCGATGGCGGCGAGCTGCTCGGCTTCGAGTGGGCCGCGCCGCTCGGCGACGAGGGCCTGGTCGAGCTCGGCGACATTCTTGACGCCCAGCACCAGCGTATCGACGCCGTCAATGCCCAGCGCATAGCGATGGGCGGTGATGGCCGGGTCTTCGCCCCAGGAGGCGCAGAGCGCGCGATAGGGCGCGGCGCGGCGGAAGTCCTCCGAGGTCGGCGACGTATCGGGCCGGTCGAGACCCGAGGTCAGCGCGCCCGCCTGCACGGCACGAACCCCCATGACGCCGACGCCACTGGCCTTGGCCGCGGCGATGACCGTACGCGGACGCGGCGCGAGGCCTGTGCCGTTCATTTCGCCGGGACTATCGAGCAGGTTGGCGATGGCCTGTACGGCGGCGGGACGCGGCCCGGCCGAGAGCGCATCGATGGTGGATGCGGCATGATTGATGCCGGTAATGCCCCAATGGCCGATCAGCCCTTCGGCGACGAGCCGGGCAAAGGCCGGGCGCACCGCCGCACGATAGAGCGCGAGCGCAGTGGAGCGTTCGTCCTTGGGCGGCTGGCCAGCGGGATACTCGAAATCGTCGGGGCGGATTTCGCTGTGCAGCAGCATCATGTCGACCCGCTCGAGCCGCATGTCTTTGAGGCTCGCTTCGAGCGATTGGCGAAGACGCGGATAGACCTCGTCCGCCGGCACGGTGCCGAGGCTATGCTTGGTGGTGACGCGCACGCCGCGCGGCAGCCTGCCCTCGAAGGCGCGGCCGATCATGGCCTCGCAGATCTTGTAGCCGGGCGCCGCATCGATGAGGTCGATGCCATTGTCGACTGCATGGCGCAGCGTCGCCACCGCGTCGTCCTCGGAGGTGGGACCCCAGACCTGGCCGATGCCGCCACCGCCAAGGGTGAGCCGGCTCACCGAGCCGAAGGCGCCCAGTGTATTGAGTTGCATGGAAATTCTCCGTTTCAGACGGCGTTGTCGAGCCGGTGCATCTGCTCAGGGGTGAGTGTGATGGCAGCGGCACCGAGGTTTTCGCTGAGCTGGGCCTCGGTCGAGACCGCCATCAACGGAATGATCTGCGGCGTCGAAGCCAGGAGCCAGGCGAGGACGACCTGACCGGCCGTGGCGCCCTGCTCGGCGGCAACGGCGTCGAGGACGACGCGACGCTTGGCATTGTCCTCGGTGCGAACCTGCTCCTGCATCTTTTCAGGATGATGGTAGGCGCCACGCAGCAGCGGCGAATAGGCGATGACACGGAATTCGGGGTTGAAGCGGATATAGTCGAGGTGCTGGCCGCGCAGCCCGCCCTCGGTACCCCAGCCGCCGCGCAGGCCCATCGTGGCATTGCGCTTGAGGTCGGAATCCGGCCGCGACCGGAAATAGCTGAAATGCTGCTGCACGCCGACATATTCGGGGAAACCGAGCTGACGGCTGAGCTGGCGTGCCCGCTCGATACGCCAGACGGCATGGTTGGAACAGGCAATGGCGCGCACCTTGCGTGACCGTACCACCGCATCAAACCCGGCCAGGGTTTCCTCCAGCGGCGTCGTGCGGTCGTCGATATGGGCATAGTAGAGGTCGACATAGTCGGTGCCCAGCCGCCGCAGCGAGTCATCGATATCCCGGATGATCGTGTCTTTGCCCAGGCCCTGGATGTCTTCAAGGCCGACACCTGGCCGGCTGGGCAGGGCGCCGGTCTTGGTGGCGATGACGAGGTCGTCGCGGCGGCCGTGGGATTTGAGCCAGCGGCCCAGCACTTCCTCGCTGGCGCCGGAGCGACCGTTGGCCGGCCAGAACGCGTAGTTGTTGGACGTATCGATGAAATTGCCGCCGCTGGCGACATATTGATCGAGCAGGCGGTACGCCAGGGTTTCCTCGGTGGCGGTGCCAAACAGCATGGCGCCGAGCGCGAGGTTGGAGACGGTCAGCGGCCCCAGAGTGGTCGTTTCAAGCATGCTCGAGGTCCTTGTTCAAAACGGCGTCGATCTCGGCCATGGTGGCCGGCGATAGCGGTCCCTTGACGAGGGCGCCCAAGTTATCGCGGACCTGGGCTTCGGTCTTGAAGCCGGGGACCGGCAAAGCATGTGGTGAGCGGGCGAGGATCCAGCCCAGGGCGCCTTGCGCCAGCGTGCGCCCGTCGCTGGTCAGGAGGTCGCGCACGGCCTCGATGCGGCTGACGAAATCGGGGTTGGCCGTGCCGTTGCTGAAGAACTTGAGCCAGTCGAGGCCCTCGCTGCGGATATCGCCCGCGCCGACGCGCGCGCCGGCATTGTACTTGCCGGTCAAAAGGCCCATGGCCAGCGGCAGGCGGCTGATCGAGAGCAGGCCGCGCTGTGCGACAAAATCTATCAGTGCAGCGGCGCGGTCGAAAAGGTTGAAATCATTCTCGACGGCGACGAAGCCGGGGCGATCGGCAAAGGCGCGGACGCTTGCAACGGCGTCGGTGCTCCAGCCAAAGGCGGCGATCTTGCCCTCGGCCACCAAAGCCTCGAGCGTATCGAAGATCGGGCCGGCCGTTTCGGGTGGGTGCTCGTTGATATGGAGCAAAGCCAGATCGAGCTTGTCGCGGCGCAGGCGCTGGCGCGAGGCATTGATCGAGCCGCGGATGCCCGCCGGCGTCACATCGGGTTCGTAGCCGATACGCGTCTGGCTATCGCCGGAATAGGCGAACTTGGTGACGATGACGATATCGTCGCGCCCGCCAAAGGCCTGCCCGAGCAAGGTCTCGGAATGGCCGTAGCCATAGGCCGAGGCCGTATCGAAAAAGCGGGCACCCATTTCATCGGCGGCGCGCAGGCCGGCCAGCGAGTCGGCATCATTGGTGCCGGCATAATTGACCGAAGTCGTTCCGGCCATCTGCTTACCGCCGATGGCCCAGCAGCCGACGCCGATGCGCGGCACGCTGCGGCCATTCCATAGGGTGATGGTTTGGTTCATTGGTGTGTCTCCCTTCAGCAGGCGCCATGGACAAAGCAGGCAATGTCCTCGCGCTTGGTGCCCACATCGGCGAGCAGGCGGTCGTCCAGCGCGTGCAGCCGGCGAACGGCAATCCGGCGCTGGCTCCAATCCACGAATTTGCGGGCGAGGGGTTCGAACATCTTTCGTCTCCTTGGCTGGAGCAAAGCAGAACCGGCGCCGAAACCGGTGGTTTCAGATTTTCAGGTTTGACGGTACTGGCTTTGCAAGGCAGCGCTGTAGTGGCGTTGCTGGGACATACCTTGCTCATTTTATTGCACTTTCGCTATAGTCGAGAGTGCAAGGCTCTTTGCAGAAATGAAAAATGGACTTTGGTTGGGACGATCTCCGGCTGTTTCTGGACGTGGCGCGGCTGGGCGGGCTGAGCGCCGCGACCGAGAAAACGCGGCTCAGCGCGGCGACTTTGGGTCGGCGCGTCACGGCGCTGGAAAGGCAGGTCGGGGAGCCGCTGTTTCACCGCAGCCAAACCGGCTACCGGCTGACCCAGGCCGGTGAGGACCTCCTTGCGCGGGCCGAGGATGTCGAAGCCGCCATGCTCTCGCTCAAGCGCTGGAAAGAAGGCGCAGCGGGCGAGCGGGTGGTGCGCCTCTCGGCCGGTTCATGGACCTCGGCCTTCGTCGCCAGCCATATCGGCGATATCTGGACGGTCGAGGATCGCTTCGCGGTCGAATTCGTCACCGCCATGCAAAAGGTCGATATCGGCCGCCGCAATGCCGATCTCGGTATTCGCAACGAGCGGCCCACCGAGCAATGGCTGGCAGGACGGCTGATCGGCACTGTCGCCTATGGGCTTTATTCGGGGCTCAACCTCATCAACGGCATCAAGGCCGGCTATTTCGTCGGCGTCTCCGGCGAAGGGGGCCAGACCCACGCTTCGCGCTGGATGCAGGCCCGCCATGGCGACCGCATCGTCGTACGCGGCAATGACGCCATGAGCGTGCGCGAACTGGTGGCCGGCGGGGCAGGTCTCTCGGTCTTTCCCTGCTTTGTCGGCGACAGCGATCCACGGCTGGTGCGCGTCGCCCCTGCCATCACCGAGCTCGAGACCGACCAATGGCTGGTGAGCCACCACGAGGAGCGACACGAGCCGGCGGTACACGCCGTGGCGGATCGCATCGCCGCGCTGATGAAGCGACATGGAGCGCTGTTTCGGGGGGAGATGCAGAGGCGCTAGGCCGGTGGTATCCCAATAAACCGAAGCAACCCAAGTGGGCGCGCCCAGTCGTTAGGCCGCCATTAGCAATCGCGCCTTACCATGCGCCGCGGGAATGCATGGAGCTGGCTGATGAAAGCCGCGGCCTATGTTGTCGGGTCTTTGGACGGACCTGGCGCAGCATTGATGGATCTGGCGCGTCGGCTGAGTTTCTCGGCCGTGCTGCCCTATGCCGGCGTGGCGCAGGCCGAGCAGCAGGTCAATCGCACGCCGGTCTGTTTTTTCCTCTTCGCCGCGGTGCCTGATGTCGACACGCTGCGCGGCGTTGCCGACGCCGTCCGCTTCTGCCCCAGCCGGCGCTTGCGCTTTTCGCCGCTGATCTATTTTTCCGAAAGCCCCTCGGTCGAAGCCATCACGCGCTGCATCAATATGGGCTTTGACGACGTCATCACCATGCCGTTTACCCGCTCGCGGGTGGCCGAGCGCATCGACCGCCAGGTCGGCCAGAGCCACGTCTATTACGAGACGCCCGGCTATTTCGGTCCCGATCGCCGCGACCGCGTCACCGGCCCCAGGCGCGCGGGCGAAAGCCGGCTCGGCGGCCAGTTCCGGCGCCTCGAAATCGTGCGCAACCTGATGACCGGGGTCAACGTGGTGCGCGACGACCTCTACGCGGCGCCAGCGGTCTGATTTGCTGGCTGCGACACAATTGCAACGTTGCATAAGACTTCAGAAAACGTTTCCACCCGCTATTTCCCGGCTGCCGGTTTTCGCATAGTCTCGCTCGCACTGATTTCGCGAGTAGTTTCAGCCATGAGATTCGGCATCGACCTGCCGCCCCAGATCAAGGTGTTCGGGGCGTTTTTCATTTATTCGTTTTGCATGGGCAGCCTCTATCCGCGCCTGCCTGCCATCCAGCAGGCCATGGGCGTGGGCGAAGGCGCCCTCGGGCTGGCGCTGATCGGCGCCGCTTTCGGCACGCTGATCTCGCTCACCTTTGCCGGCCCGATCATCGAGCGCATCGGCTATCGCCGCACGCTGCTCACGGCCATCCCGCTGCTTTCGGTCTTCTATGCCATTTCGGTCTGGGCCCAGGGTCCGGTCATGTTCTTCCTGCTGCTGGTGCCGGTGGGGCTGACCATCGGCTGCATCGAGATCATCATCAATCTCGAGGCCGACCGCGTCGAGCATGCCATTGGCCGCCGCATCATGAACCGCGCGCATGCCTTCTGGAGCTTCGGCTTCTTCTCGGCCGGCATGGTCGGGTCGTTTGTGGCGCAGACCGGCCTGTCGCCGCAACTGCACCTGGCCATCATGGTGCCGGTCGTGACCGTCGTGGCGCTGCTCCTGCTCGGCCGCTTCGAGCCGGCTGAGCATCGCAGCGGCGGCAGCACCGATGCAGCGCCGCGCTTTGCCCGTCCCACCGGGGCGATCCTCGTGCTGGTCGGCGTCTGCCTTTCGGCCATGATTCTTGAGGGTGCCGGCATCGACTGGTCGGCCATCTATATGCGCGACGAATTCCAGGCAGCGCCCTTCTGGGCCGGTTTCGCAGTGGCTCTGGGCGCTGGCGCCCAGGCCGTGGCGCGCTTCTTCGCCGACAGCTTCGTTGAGCGCTGGAGCCCGGTCGTGGTGGCGCGGGGTCTGCTCACCATTTCCGGCATCGGCGCGCTGATCGTGTTCTTCACGCCCATCTGGTGGCTGGCCTATCTCGGCCTCGCCATGATCGGCGTGGGCACCAGTGCCCTCTTCCCGCTCGCCATGTCGGCGGCGGCGCAGCGCACCGATCGCCCGGCCGCGCTCAATGTCGCGGCTCTGGCGCAGATTTCGTTCGTGTCCTTCCTGCTCGGGCCGCCGCTTCTGGGCTATATCGCCGAGCATTTCGGCATCCGCTGGGCCTTCGGCATCGGCATTCCGCTGGTGGTGCTGGGCCTGCTGATGGCTGACGCCCTGGGCAATCGCCGCCAGACCAAGCAGGTTCCGGCCGAATGAGCATTATCGCCCCGCAGCACCGGCTCTATGCCTGCTTCTTCCTGTTCGCCGTAACCACGGGCGCGCTGATGGCGCGCCTGCCCGATATCCAGACCCATCTTGGCGTCACCGAGAGTCAACTCGGCCTCACCATGATCGGCATGTCGATCGGCTCGCTGATCTCGCTGACCTTCGGCGCCTCGGTCATCGAAAAGCTCGGCGTGCGCACCACGGCCTTCTTCACCGTGCTTGGCCCGGCACTGCTCTTCGCTACCATTCCCTGGCTGGGCGTGGCGCCGGCCGTGTTCGGCGTGCTCTTCCTCACCGGGCTCCTCTCGGGTGCGCTCGAGATCAACCTCAATGTCGAGATCGATCGGCTCGAAATGCACACGGGCGGGCGGTTCATGAACCGGGCGCACGGCTTCTGGAGCGTCGGCTTTTTCGTCACCGCCCTGGTTGGTGCCGGCATCCGCCAGTCCGGCCTCTCGGTCGAGGCGCATCTGGGGCTCATCGCCGCTTTTGTCGTGCTGGTCGGTGGCTACATGATCTGGGGCATCGTGCCGGCACCGGCGCCGCAGCGGACCCATTCGGAGAATACCCACCGCATCGCCTTCCCCAATTGGGGGCTGCTGCCGCTCTGCCTCATCGGCTTTGCCGCCTTCCTCGTGGAAGGCGCCGGCATCGACTGGTCGGCCATCTATATGCGCGACGTGTTCTCCTCCGAGCCCTTCGTGGGCGGCATGGGGCTGACCCTGTTCGCCGGCTTCATGGCGGTGATGCGCCTGGGCGCGGACCCCATCGTGTCGCGCTTTGGTCCGCGCCGCGTGGCCATGGTGCTGCTCAGCATTGCCAGCATCGGCGTGCTGATGGTCGGCTATGCGCCAATGCCGGAGCTCGCACTGGCGGGCTTTGCGCTGATGGGAATCGGCTGCTCGGCGGTCTATCCGCTCGCCGTCTCTGCCGCGGCACAGCGCACTGACCGCCCGGCGGCTGTCAATGTCGCCGCCCTCGGGCAGGTGAGCTTCGTCGTCTTCTTCCTCGCGCCGCCTTTGCTCGGCTTCGTTGCCGAATATCTGGGCATCCGCAACTCCTACCTCATCTGCCTGCCGCTGCTGCTGGCGGGCCTGTGGGCATCGAGCTTCGCGCTCGGCGACCGCAAGGTGGAAACGCCGCATGGCATGCCGCCCGAACCGGCGACGCCGCACGGCTAGGCCTTGGGCGCATCATCTTGCTGACAGGTTCTGGCGCGCGGTTGCGCCAGAACCTTGACCGGCATATCGAACCAAAAGCCGCGTGTCCGGCTCGATCAATCGCAGAGGAAACGCGACATGCGTCCGCATCACCGGATTTTCGGGGTGTTCTTCATCTTCGCGCTCTCGATGGGCGCGCTGCTGTCGCGCCTGCCCGATCTGCAGCGCCAGCTCAACCTCACCGAGGGCCAGCTCGGGCTGACCCTGATCGCCATGTCCTGTGGCGCGCTGGTAGCGCTGACCTTTTCCGGCCCGCTGATCGCCCGCACCACGGCGCGAACCGGCGTCTTCGTCACCATTTTCGGCGCCTCGGTGCTCTATGCCCTGGTGCCGTTCATGCCCTCGGCCATTCTCGTGGCGCCGCTGTTTTTCGTCGCGGGCCTCTTTGCCGGGGCGGTGGAAGTCATCGTCAACCTCGAGGCTGACCGGCTTGAAGCCCAGCTTGGCTACCGCATCATGAGCCGCACCCATGGCATGTGGAGTCTCGGCTTTTTCGTCACGGCGCTGATCAGCGCCGGGGTGCGCCAGCTCGGCGTGCCGATGCAGATCCACCTCGTGGTCGCCCTGATCGTGGTGTTGGTGGCCGGAACTTTCGTGTTCCGCGGCATCGAGGATGCGCCCCTGCGCCCCGACTCGCATACCGGCGACACCCCGCTCATCGCCTTCCCGACGCTGGGGCTCGCGGCGCTCTGCATCATCGGCGCGGCGCCATTGCTGGCCGAAGGCGCGGGCGTCGACTGGTCGGCGATCTATATGCGCGACGTCTTCGCAGTGGAGCCGTTCGTCGGCGGCCTCAGCATCACGATCTTCTCGCTGTTCATGGCCATCGCGCGCCTCACCATGGATGGCGTCGTCGACCGCTTCTCGCCGCGGGCCGTGGCGGCGACGCTGTTGTTGATCGCCATAGCCGGCCTCGTTCTCGTCGCCCTCGCGCCGCATGAATATGTGGCTTTGCTGGGCTTTGCCCTGACCGGCATCGGCTGCAGCGCGGTCTATCCGCTGGCCGTATCGGCGGCGGCGCAGCGCACGGATAGGCCCGCCTCGGTCAATGTCGCGTCGCTCGGGCAGATGACCTTCGTCGTCTTCTTCCTCGGACCGCCTTTGCTCGGCTTCGTGGCCGAACGCTTCGGCATACGCACGTCCTACTGGGTCGTGGTGCCGCTGCTGGTGGCGGCTCTGCTGGTGATCCGCGCGCTGCCGGCCTCGCAGGCCAAGCTGACCGGCCGGCCCGAAACAGCCTCGTCCCATGGCTGACCTGCCGCCCATCGTCGACCTGCGCCAATCGGCGACGGCGCTCCGCGTGCAGCGCGGGGTGATGCGCATGCTTCGCGAGCGGCATGATATGGCCTGCTATGCCGAAGTGCCGCTGGCCAATGGCAGGCGGGCGGACGTATTGGCGGTGGGGCCAAGGGGCGAGATCTGGATCATCGAGATCAAATCGAGCCTCATCGACTTCCAGGTCGATCGCAAATGGCCGGAATACCGGGAATTTTCTGACAAGTTCTTCTTCGCCAAACCGCCCGAGCTCGAAGCCGAAATCTTCCCCGAAAGCGAAGGCCTGATCGTTGCCGACGGGCATGACGGCGCCATCCTGCGCGACAGCCCCGATACGCCCCTGGCGCCGGCCCGGCGCAAGACGCTGATGCTCAAGCTCGCCCGGCTCGGCGCCGATCGCATTCATATCTTGATGGATCCAGGACCCAAGTGAGCCCTAATTCCAACCGCTGGCGCATCATCGCCGTCTTCGCGCTGCAGGCCATCGGCATGGGGGCGATGCAGACCCGCATCCCCGACATCCAGCTCGCCGTGGGGCTCAATGACGCCCAGCTCGGTGTGGCGCTGATCGGGCTCTCGGCCGGGGCGCTGTCGGTGTTCCTCTATTCCAGCCAGATCATCGCCCGCTTCGGACCGCGCCGCACGGTGCTTGCCTTCCTGCCGATCCAGACTATTGCCGCCAGCGCCATGGCCATGGCGCCAAACTTCTGGACCATGGCGGGCCTGTTCCTCGTCATGGGTATCGGTAGCGCCGTCACCAATATTGCCATGAATGTCGAGGCCGACCGCATCGAAGCCGCCGATGGACGACGAGTGATGAATACTTGCCATGGCGCCTGGAGCATCGGCTTTCTCGCCGTGGCTTTGCTGGGCTCGCCCATTCGCGGGCTCGGCATTTCGCCCGTGCTGCATCTGGCGCTGTTCGGCGCGCTGGTGCTCATTGCCATGCTGGTCATCGTGCTGCCCATGAGCGATGCGCCCGAGCGCGCCCATAGTGGTGGCGACAGGAAGCGCCGTTTCGCCTGGCCCACGCTGATGACGCTGGCGCTGGTGGCTTTTGGCCTGGGCGGGGAACTGCTCGAGGGCGCGGCTCGCTCGTGGTCGATCATTTTCCTGCGCGACAGCTTCGCTATTCCAGCGTGGCTGGAATCGCTGGCCCTGCCGGCGCTGCTCGCCACCATGGCCATCGGCCGGCTGCTGGCCGACCGGCAGATCGACCGCCATGGCCCGGTGCTGGTGGCGCGGGCCATGGGCGTCACGGCCTTTGTCGGGCTCTGCGCCGTGGTGTTTTCGCCCAATGCCGCCATTGCGCTTGTCGGCTTTGGCCTCGTGGGTCTGGGCATCTGCGTGCTCTATCCGCTGATGCTGTCCGGGGCGGCGGGCATTGGCGACAGGCCGGCGGCGGAGAATGTCGCGGCCATGACACTGGTAGTGCAGGTCATCAGCCTCGGAGCCCCTTTGCTGATCGGCACGGTGGCCGAGGGCTTCGGCATCCGCTATGCATTCGGCATGCTGCTGCCGCTTTTGGCGCTGAGCGTCGTCATGGCCGGCATATTGGCGCCGCGCCGGACCGTACAGCCGGCATAGACCCCATCCATGACTTCGACAGGACGCACATGAACGCCGCCGCAGCCACCGGACCGGGACGCCTCATCGCGCTGTTCCTGCTCCACGCCGTGATTGGCGGCTCCATCTTTGCCCGCATTCCCGACATCCAGCTCGCGCTTGGCCTCAGCGAAGCTCAGCTCGGGCTGACGCTGATGGGCCAGCCGGCCGGCGCGCTCACCATGTTCCTGGTATCGAGCCGCATCATCGAGCGGTTCGGGCCTCGCGCCGTGGCGCTGGTGGCCCTGCCGCTCCTGGCGCTGGCCATCGCCATGGCGGCAACGGCGCCCTATGCAATCCTGCTGGCCGGTGCCATGGCGCTCTACGGCGCGACCTTCTCGCTCTCCAACGTCGCCATGAATGTCGAGGCCGACCGGGTCGAGGCGGCCCGGGGGCGGCGCATCATGAACCGCTGCCACGGCGTCTGGAGCATCGGCTTCCTGTGCACGGCACTGCTGGGCACCGCCGCCCGTGGCTTTGCCGTGCCGCAGACGATCCATCTGGGCCTCTTGATGCCCATCGCCGCATTGGTCGTGATCATCGTGGTCTGGCCGCTGCGGCCCGCCCCGCCGCGGCCGCATACCGGTGGCGCGACAGCCAAGCGCCTGGCGCTGCCCACTGCTGCGACGCTGGGTCTTTTCGCCTTCGGTTTTTCGAGTGCGCTGCTCGAGGGCGGCACGCGCACCTGGTCGATCATCTTCATGCGCGACACGTTCGACGCGCCCGACTGGGTCGATACGCTCACTTTGCCCGCCATGCTGCTGGCCATGTCGATCGGGCGGCTGTTTGCCGACCGGGTCGTCGAGCGCTATGGCCCCGTGCGTGTCGCCGGCACGCTGACCTGCATCGCCATGATCGGGCTGGTGCTGATCGTGCTCTCGCCCAATCTCTGGGTCGCGATCTCGGGCTTTGCGCTGGTCGGCATCGGCGTCTGCGTGTCGTTCCCGCTGATGCTGTCTGGCGCCGCCCGCATCGGCGACCGTCCGGCCTCGCAGAATGTCGCGGCCACCACGCTGATGATGCAGCTCAGTGGCCTGGTGACACCGGCAATCCTGGGCTGGATCGCCCAGACGGCCGGCATCAGGGTCACCTTCGCGGTGCTGCTGCCATTCCTGGTGCTGAGCCTGCTGATGGTGCGGCGCCTGGCGCCGAAGGCAGAGAATACGTCCTCCTGAGGAAGAGTACCCCCGGAGGCTAGGAGGGGGTGTCCGCTAAGAACGCCCTACTCATCAAAGCTCTGGCTTTCGACCGGGGTGATCGGCGTGGCCACGGGCGGCGGCGTCGGGGCGGCACCCAACGCATCCAGCTCCTTCTGCAGTGCGCGCATCACCGCGAGTTTCTCCGCCTCGGACCCCGCCTGCAGACGTTGGCTCAGCCGGATCGAGAAATCGGAATAGGCATTGTGCCAGTCCGAATGCACCTGCAGCGGATCGATGCGCGGCACGGCGGGCCGCGTCTTGCCGACGATGCCGGTGGCCGTCAGTTCGAAATAGTCGTCGAGCAGCGGCAGCAGCACCTGATCGCCGCCAATGCCGATTTCCATGATCGCCGCGCGCAGGGCGGCGCGCTCCTCGTCCTCGCCATGGGTGAGGAAGATAGCGCCATGCGCGGGCAGGCGGGCCTTGATCCAGGCCATCAGCTCGGAGTGATCGGCATGGGCGGAATAATTGCCCATCGAGCGGATCGTCGCGCGGATGGGCACCAGCGTCGAATGGATGCGCGCTTCCTTGGCGCCGCTGAGGATCACGTGGCCCAGCGTGCCGGGAGCCTGATAGCCGACGAACAGCACCGTGGCATTGGCCCGGATCAGGTTGTTGCGCAGGTGGTGCTTGATGCGCCCGGCATCGGCCATGCCCGAGGCGCTCATGATGATGGCGCCGCCGCGGATGGAATTGATCGCCTTGGACTCTTCCACGCCCTCGACGATGCGGAAGCGCGGATCGTTGAACAGCTCGTCGGCGCCCAGTTCGACGTCGTCGAACATCTTCGCATAATTGCGATAGACGCCGGTGACCTTGCTGGCGAGGGGACTATCGAGGAAGACGAGACGCGGATCGATCTCGCCGGTTTTGATCAGATAGCCGATGTCGTGCAGCAGCTCCTGGCTGCGCTCGACGGCAAAGGCGGGGATGACCAGATTGCCACCCCGGGCCAGCGCGGCATTGATCTCTTCCTTGAGCGCGGCGCGGCGCTGCACCAGCGTATAGTCCTCGCGCTCACGCCCACCATAGGTGCTCTCGCAGAGGATGTAGTCGAAACCGGCCGGGCCTTCGGGCTCGTTGTAGAACACCTTCTCGTCCGGCCCGATATCGCCGGAAAACATCAGCCTTATGGTCTTGTCGCCATCCTGCACCTCGACCTCGATGGAGGCCGACCCGATGATATGCCCGGCATTCCAGTAGCGGGCGCGCACGCCCGGCCCCGGGGTGATCCACTCGCCATATTGGCAGGTCTGGCGATGCTGCAACGCCTCCTCGGCGTCTTCCATGGTGTAGAGCGGCTTGGCCGGTTCATCGCCGCGGCGGTTGTGCTTTTTGGTCTCGCGTTCGGCCTCGCTCTCCTGGATGCCGGCGCTGTCGGGCAGGAGATATTCGAGCAGTCCCGACGTCGGCTCGGTCATCCACATCGGCCCGCGCCAGCCTTCGCGATAGAGCTTGGGCAGCAGCCCCGCATGATCGATATGGGCATGGGTCAGCAGCAGGAAGCTGATCGTCTTGGGGTCGAATGGCGTCGGCTTGAGGTTGAGGTCGCGAACACTCTTGTTGCCCTGGAACAGCCCGCAATCGACGAGGAATTGCCCGCCCGGATGCACCACGCGGTAGCAGGAGCCGGTCACCGTGCCCGCCGCGCCGTGGAAGTGAAGGGTGACGGTCATGGCGCGGCTCCTCTGGTTTTTTGCGGTGTTGGGGTCGGAGTTGATCCCAGCAATGCGTCATTGTCGAGAAGCTGTCGCAACTGCGCGACGGAGCAGGCGTTAGTTCGTCAGCAAGAGGAGAGCGCCATGACCTATGTCGATGGATTTGTCACCGCCGTCCCCAAGGCCAACAAGCAGGCCTATATCGACCATGCCCGCGAGACGGCCGTGTTGTTCAAGGAATGGGGTGCGCTGCGGATCGTCGAGACTTGGTCGGACGATGTGCCCGAAGGCAAGCGGACCGATTTCATGAAGGCCGTGCAGGCCCAGCCCGACGAGGCGATCGTGTTTTCCTACATCGAATTTCCCGACAAGGCGACGCGCGACGCCGCCGGCCAGAAGATGATGAGCGATCCGCGCATGCAGGGCATGACCATGCCGTTCGACGGCGCCCGCATGATCTTCGGTGGCTTCGAAGCCTTGTTTATTGCCTAGCGCGGCGCGCGCTTGGCGAGGATGCGCTGCAGCGTGCGGCGGTGCATGTTGAGGCGGCGTGCCGTCTCGGAGACATTGCGATCGCACAGCTCATAGACGCGCTGGATGTGTTCCCAGCGCACGCGATCGGCCGACATCGGGTTTTCCGGCGGCTCGGGCTTTTCTTCGCCAGTGGCCAGGAGCGCATTGATGACGTCGTCAGCATCGGCAGGCTTGCTGAGATAATCGATGGCGCCCAGCTTCACCGCGGTGACGGCCGTGGCGATATTGCCATAGCCGGTCAGCACCACGGCGCGCGCATCGGGGCGCTTGGTGTGGAGGGCCGAGACCACCTCGAGTCCGTTGCCGTCTTCGAGGCGCAGGTCGACCACCGCGTAGGCGGGCGGCTTGTCCGCCACCGCGGCCAGCCCTTCGGCGACCGATCCGGCAATGCGGACATCAAAACCGCGTCGCGCCATGGCGCGCTCGAGGCGCTGGAGAAAGGCCGCGTCGTCATCGACAAGCAGCAGGCTGGGGTCGGTGGCCAGAAGGTCTTCGATCGTGCTCATGGGCTTCACATAAGGCTTTGGCGGGAAAAGGTCAAAATGTGCCCTATTCTTCTCCCCATCGGGGAGAGGAACGATCAGGTATCCTCCGCCTCCACCGCACTCCTCGGCCAGACGATCCGAACCCTTGCATGGCCATTGGCGGCGATATTCTCGAAGGCCAGCCTTCCGCCGGTGCGTTCGAGCAGGGTCTTGGCGATGAAAACGCCGAGGCCCAGGCCGCCGGGTTTGCTGGCATCGGGACCCTGCGGGTCTCGCGGGCGGCTGGTGAGGTAGGGTTCGCCCAGCCGGGCAATCAGCTCAGGCGCGAAGCCCGGGCCGTCATCGGTGATCGAGACGGAGACGGCTTCGAGATCCCAAGCCGCCTCGATGCGCACCGAATTGCGGGCAAAATCGGTGGCATTTTCGATGAGGTTGCCCAGGCCATAGAGCAGGCCGACGCTGCGCTGGAACACCGGGGCCGGGCCGGCGGCTTTTTCGTAGTAAAACAGGATCGCCTTGCCGCGCACCTCATGTGGGCGGGCGACTTCGGCAAGAAGATCGGTCAGCGGCACGGCGGCAAAGGGATCGCCGCCATCGCTGCCGAGGTTGCGCAGCTTGGCAAGAATGGCGCGGCAGCGCGCCGCCTGCTCGATGATGAGCTCGACATCGCCGGCCAGATCGCTGCCCGGCTCGGCCTCGGCGCGCATTTCCTTGGCGGCCAGTGCAATGGTCGAGAGCGGCGTGCCCAGTTCATGCGCGGCGGCGGCGGCGAGGCCATCGAGCGCCGATAGCTGCTCCTTGCGCGACAGGGCCAGCTCGGTTGCGGCCAAGGCGTCGGCGATCTGGCGGGCGTCATGGGCCACGCGGTTGGTATAGGCGGAGATGAAGACCACGCCGCAGACGATCGAGACCCAGATGCCGATGACATAGATGCGGTTAAAGACGATGCGCTCGTCCGGCGCCCAGGGCAGAGGCAGGTGCCAGACCGAGAGGGCCGAGGCGATGACCGCGGCGAGGAGCGCGATGAAGAAGGTGGCGCGCTGGGGCAGGGTGGTCGCCGAAACCGAGACCGGCGCCAGCAGCAGCAGCGAGAACGGGTTCTGGAGGCCCCCCGTCAGCGCCAGGAGGCCTCCCAGTTGCAGCAGGTCGAAGCCGATCTGGCTGGCCGCCGACAGCGAGGTCGGCCGATGCGAGGCGCCCAGCTTCAGCACCAGCCAGAGATTGAGCCCGGCAGAGAGGGCGATGAGGGCAAAGCATTCGATCAGCGGCAGCGGAAAGCCGAGCCCATAGGCCACGAACAGCACGCCGATGGTCTGTCCGCCCACGGCCAGCCAGCGCAACAGCACCAGCGTTTGCAGGCGCAGCGGCCGCCAGGTCGAGGGCAATGGCAGGCCATCGGCCTGGGTCATGGTCATTTTTCGGCCTTTCGGGGGCACAAATCCATCGCCCCATAGTGAGGCAAAAACTTCATTTCAAGGGCCAAAAACCCCAGGCACAGCATTGATCCTACCCCAGCGCGGGCCACGTAAGGGTCATCGTGACTGGGAGAATGAAACCGAAATGACCACAGCAATCATCAAACCTCAATGGTCCCCGCTGACCATCGCCCTCATGGTTTTGGGCTTTATCCTGTTCTGGCCGATCGGCCTGGCCGTCCTGGGCTACATCCTCTGGGGTGAAAAGTTCGGCGGCAGCCAGGAAAAGGCGCAGGCCTACTGGAACAAGGGCCGCGACTGGTGCGCCCCCAACCGCAATCGCCACCGTCACCACGGCTGGCAGAACCACCGGAGCTACGGCATGAACTCGAGCGGCAATGCAGCCTTTGACGACTATCGCGCCGAACAGCTCAAGCGCCTCGAAGAAGAACGCGCCCGCCTCGACGCCGAGATCGACGCCTTCCACGAATACATGGCCAACCTCAACAAGGCCAAGGATCGTGAAGAGTTCGATCGCTTCATGAACGAACGCCGCGGTTCGCGCCAGGGCTATACCGAGCCCAAGCCGGACAATGGCGACCAGAACAACAATGGCTGGGGCAACAATAACGGCTGACCCCGGCCCGGCGAGATGCGCCCCCGCGCATCCCCCGCCAACCTTCCCTCCTCCTGAAGCCGGTCGTTTCCCACGACCCAACTGGCGCCCCGCAAGGGGCGCCATTTTTGTTGGGGGGCCTTTTGCTCCGCAGGGACCTCAGTCGAGGGGGAGGTGCGACCCGGTGAGTGGGGAGTCATCGCGGTCAAATCAGGCTATTATGTTCCCGCGATTCCCCGAGCCCTCATGAACCTCTTCTTCCGCGCCAAGCCGAAAATTCCCGCCAGCACCGTCATCGAGATCGATGGTGCGCCGGTGACTGTTATCGTGCGGGTCAATGCCCGGGCGCGCAGCTATCGGCTGTCGCTGCCCCATAGCAGCGGGCCGGTGCTGACCCTGCCGCCGCATGGCAAATGGGCCGAGGCCGAGGCCTTTCTCGCGCGCCACAGAAATTGGCTGGCCGCCCGCATCCACCGCGCGCCCCAGGCATCCCATTTCGGCGATGGCGGCGTGGTGCCGTTGCGCGGCGTCGACCACCGCATCATCGGCACGGGCAAGCTGCGCGGTAGGGTGGAGATCGCCGACGACGATGGTGAGCCGGTCCTGCTGGTCCCCGGCGACGCGGCGCATCAGGCGCGGCGGTTGACCGACTGGCTCAAGGAAGAGGCGCAGGCCGACCTTGTGGCGCGCACGGCCATCCATGCGGCCCGGCTGGGCGTTACGGTCAAGACGGTCAAGATGCGCAGCCAGGCCAGCCGCTGGGGCTCCTGCTCGTCATCGGGCAACATCAACTACAACTGGCGGCTGGTTCTGGCCCCGCCCTTCGTTCTCGACTATGTGGCCGCCCATGAAGTGGCGCATCTGGTGGAGATGAACCATTCCGCCGCGTTCTGGGCCACGGTGAAGCGCACGCTGCCGGATATGGAGAAGGGTCGTGCCTGGCTCAAGGCGCATGGCCGGCAATTGATGGCGCATGGCGGGTAGCGCCCTATTCCTCTCCCCGATGGGGAGAGGAATAGGTGGAGTGCCGTCCCCTAGTTCTGCTGATCACCAAAAATCAGGTCCATCAGCGTGCGCTGGCTGCGCTCGTTTTCGATCGGGACGGGCTGGCCGACAGTGGCTGGCGGCTGCATCTGGGCCGGGGCGCTCGGCACCCAGACCTGCTGGCCGGTGGCCGGATCGACCACGAGGACCATGGGCAGGCCCGTCGCGGGGTCGATCGGCGCCTGGCCGACGCCATTGCTCTGCTGCTGCAGCGGATAGCCCGTCACCGGATCGATGGCCTGGGGCTGGGCGCCAACCACCTGGCCGACGGGCATACCGGTGGCCGGGTCAATCTGGACGCCATTGGCATCGACGAGCATGCCGCCGGTATTGTTGACAGGCATGCCCGTTGCCGGGTCGAGCTGCGCGCCGACCACGGCGCCGGTGGCCGGATCGATCATCTGGCCGGTCTGGATCGGCTGGCTGGCGGCGGCCTGTGCGGCGGTGGCCGGCACATATTGACCGGTTGCCGGATCGAGCTGCATGAGCTGGCCCGTGGCCGGATCGGTCATGGTCTGCACCGGCTGGCCGGTGCCGGCATCGACATATTGCGTCATCGCCTGGCCGGTGGCCGGATCGATGGCGACCTGCCCGGTGGCGGGGTCGATGACCGGCTGGGCGACCAACTGGCCGTCATAGGAACCGCCTGGAATCTGGGCGACCTGCTTGCCGGCATGGGCCTTGGTCATGAATTCCGACCAGATGGTCGCCGGCACGTTGCCGCCCGACAGGGTGGTCTTGGTGTCGTTGTCATTGCCGAGCCACACGCCGGTGACCATGGCGGCGGTATAGCCGACAAAGAGGGCGTCGCGGGCGTTCTGGCTGGTGCCGGTCTTGCCGCCAAATTGCCAGCCACCCAGATTGGCGCCCTTGCCCGTACCCACCTCGACGGCGGTTTTGAGCATGTCGTTCATCTCGGCCAGGATATTGGGCGCGATGACGCGACCCGGGCCGGCGTCAGACGCCTGGTAGAGCACGTCGCCCGACTTGGACGAGATGGAGGTGATCACATTGGGGATCACGCCCATGCCGCCATTGGCGAAGGGTGCGTAGGCGCTGGTGAGCTCGAGCAGGTTCACTTCCTGCGTGCCAAGCGCGATCGACGGCACCGCCGTCAGCGGCGAGGAAATGCCCATGCGGGTTGCCACGTCGATGACCGCCTGCGGCGTGACGTCGATGGCAAGGCGCGCCGCGATGGTGTTGAGCGAATAGGCGAGGCCCTGCCGCAGCGTCACCGTGCCGGCATATTTGCCGGACGCGTTGCGCGGGCTCCAGCCATTATATTCGAACTGGGCGTCCTCGGCCAAAGTGTCGGGCGTATAGCCCTTTTCCATGGCGGCCATATAGACGAATGGCTTGAAGGTCGAGCCGGGCTGGCGCTTGGCCGTGACGGCACGGTTATATTGGCTCGCCTGGTAATCGACGCCGCCCACCATGGCGCGCACCGTGCCGTCGACATCCATGGCGACCAGCGCGCCCTGGCTGAAGCCGCGCTTGGGGCCTTCGGAGGCCACCAGTTCCTTGACGATGAACTCGGCGTCCTTCTGCATCTTGAAGTCGATGGTGGTCTGCACCACCACGTCATCCTCGATCTCGCCGATATAGGCGGTCATGAGGCTTTCGACCCAATCGGCGACATAGTCTTCCGAGCCGGCGACACGGGTGCGCACCGATTGGCTCGGGTCGATCTGGGCGGCCGCGGCCTCTTCGGGCGTGATGAAGCCGTCGCGGGCCATGGCGTTAAGCGAGAGGCGTTGCCGCTCGATGGCGCGTTCCGGATTGGTCTTGGGATTATAGGCCGACGGTGCGGGCAGGATGCCGGCCAGCATGGCAGCCTGGCCCAGCGACAGATTGCGCGCCGAAATGCCGAAATAGGTCTGCGCCGCCGCCTCAATGCCGGTGGCGCCTGCGCCGAAATAGACGCGGTTCATATAGAGTTCAAGAATTTCTTCCTTGGTGTAGTTCTGTTCGAGCCACACCGCGAGAATGGCTTCCTGCACCTTGCGGCCCAGGGTCTGGTCGGGCGTGAGGAACAGGTTCTTGGCGACCTGCTGGGTGATGGTCGAGGCGCCGCGGGTCACGTCGCCGGCCTGCACCGATTCAATCGCCACCGAGATCAGGCCGAGCGGATCGACGCCGAAATGCTGCATGAAGCGACGGTCTTCGCTGGCGATGATGGCCGCCGGCACATAATAGGGCAATTCGCGATAGGTGATGGCTTCACCGCCGGTCGCGCCGCGATTGGAGATCAGGCTGCCATCGGCCGCCAGGATGCGGATATTGGGCGGACGGTCGGGAATGGCCCAGGTGTTGGACGAGGGGAGCTGCGCGCCGTAATAGACGATCACGCCGATGACGGCGATGCCGCCCCACAGGCACGCCACGAAGCTCCACCACAGGATGCCCATGAGAAAGCCGCCGCTGCGCGACCGCTTCTTGCGCGCCGGCTGCGCCTTGCCGCGTCGTGGCGCTTTGGGTGGCTTGCCACCATTGGAATTACCGCCATTGCCGCCGCGTTCATCGGCCACCGAGAACGGCATGGACTGGCCCAGAGTGGGCTCCACGCGCTGTCCCTTGCCACCGCGTGCCGTCGGCTGGGGCTTGTTGCCCTTGGTCGGCTGGTTGCCAACGCGGTCATCGGCGGAAATGCGAAAATCCATCAAGCAGACCCTGAAAATCTGGTGCCTTTTGCGCGCTTCTACCCTGTTTGCTCCCGCTGGGAAACAAGAGGTTAGCAAGCGGTTAAGGCTGATACCGACCGGCTCATGGGCGCGGCATCACTGCCGAGGCGCTTGCCACGCGATCACACTCAAAGCTTCTCGGGGACGATTGTGGCCGGTTTATGGGACGTTTGGCGGGTTTCCCTGCGGTGTTGCGGTGGCGTCACAGCCTTGTATGGGCCAGGCGGAAACGCTATGTGCGCCCCTGCCCCAGCGAAAGCCCGCCATGCTCCTCCGCCTCGCCGCGCTCCTGATCGTCCTGCTCGCCGGCCCGGCCATCGCCCAGGATCAGAGGATGCTCGACAGGGCGCTCGGCGCTGCCATCGCCACGTTCGAGGAGGCACTACCACGGCTCGATGCGGACGGATCAGGCGTCGATCTTGCCGCCTATCGCGATGCGTTGACCTTGCAGCGCTTCGACTCTGCCAAGTGGGGTGGCACGGTGACGCTCGACCTCGTCATCCGCGAGACGTCAGACGGCTCCTGCAGCCGCTTTGCCGCCTTCGTGCGCATCCCGCCCGAGAATGGCGTGGTGCGGCTGGTGCTGTGTCCGCAATTCTTCAGCGATGGCGCCGACGCGCTGCGGGAGCTGACTGTGCTGCATGAAATGGTGCACGTCGTTGCCGGCCCGGACGAATGCCAGGCCATGGCCTTTGCGGCGGCGGTGGAGCAGGCGGCACGGGGGCGTTTTACGCCGGTGGATGCGTATTGGCGGGCCAGCGGATGTGAGGGGTCGGATTTTCGATTGCCCTAGGCCGGTGAGCGTTGCCCCACCCCACCCTCGGTCCCTCCCCATCGAGGGGAGGGAGGCGCAGGTTGCGATGACGGTATTCATCGTCTCCCTCCCCTTTGCGGGAGGGATCAAGGGTGGGGGTGAGTCCCACCTACCGAAGCTGCCGCCTACCGCCAGCCCAGCGCCGGAGCCACCAGCTTGAGGATGCTCTCGATGACATGGGCGTTGTAGTCGACGCCGAGTTGGTTGGGCACGGTCAGCAGCAGCGTATCGGCTTCGGCGATGGCCTCGTCCTTGGCCAGTTCGCGGATCAGCATATCGGGCTCGCCGGTATAACCACGGCCGAACACAGCGCGCTTTTCCGGCTCGATATAGCCGAACTGGTCCTCTTCGGCTCTTCCACTGCCGAAATAGGCGCGGTCCATGTCATTGACCAAAGCGAAGATCGAGCGGCTGACCGAGACGCGGGGCTCCCTGGTATGACCGGCTTCCTTCCAGGCGGCGCGATAGGCGCGGATCTGCTCGGCCTGCTGGATGTGGAACGGCTTGCCGCTCTCGTCGAATTTGAGCGTCGAGCTCTGGAGGTTCATGCCCAATTGGGCCGCCCAGACGGCCGTGGCGTCGGTGGCGGCGCCCCACCAGATGCGCTCGCGCAGGCCCTCGGCATGGGGCTCGAGCCGCAAGAGGCCCGGCGGATTGGGGAACATGGGCCTGGGATTGGGCTGAGCAAAGCCCTGGCCCTTGAGCGCTTCGAGGAACACTTCGGCATTGGTGCGCGCCATATCGGCCTCGGTCTGCCCCTCCTGCGGGGCATAGCCGAAATAGCGCCAACCATCGATGACCTGCTCGGGCGAGCCGCGGCTGATGCCGAGCTGCAGACGCCCGCCGGCGATGAGGTCGGCGGAGCCGGCATCCTCGACCATATAGAGCGGGTTCTCGTAGCGCATGTCGATGACGGCGGTGCCGAGCTCGATCTTGCTGGTCTTGGCGCCGGCGGCAGCCAGGAGCGGGAAGGGCGAGGCGAGCTGGCGGGCAAAGTGATGCACGCGGAAATAGGCGCCATCGGCCCCCAGTTCCTCGGCCGCCACGGCCAGGTCGATGGACTGCAGCAGCGCATCGCCCGCCGAGCGCGTGCCGGACTGGGGCGAGGGCGACCAGTGGCCGAAGGAGAGGAAACCGATCTTTTTCATGGGACGCGCCTGACATGGATGGTGGCACTGCGCCACGCTGTTCCACGCTTAGCTATGCCGCCGCTGCTGCGCAACCAAGCCTGTTCTTGGGAACGCATTGTTCAGGCCGGTGAACGACGCCTGGGAACGCTGGGCGCCTCGGTGACAAGGACGTGGCGGGGGCGTAGGCTGGTGGGCCTACCGCGAACCGGGCTCTATGGTGTTTCGACTTGTCGGGCTGACATTGGTTGCCATCGTGGCCTTCGCGGCCAATTCCGTGCTGGCGCGCCTGGCTTTGGCATCGGGCACGACCGATGCGAGCCTCTATACCGGTGTCCGCCTGGTCTCGGGGGCGCTGGTCCTGCTGGGCCTCGTATCGCTGCGCCGGCAGGGCCTGCGTCCCGTGCTGAGCGCCGGAAGCTGGATTGGGGCGGGTGGGCTATCGGCCTACGCGCTGGCATTTTCCTTCGCCTATATCGCCTTGGGCGCCGGCACGGGGGCGCTGATCCTCTTTTCGAGCGTCCAGTTCACCATGCTGGGCTGGAGCGTCATCAAAGGCGAGATGCCCGGCCCGCTGGAATGGCTGGGCATCGGCATGGCGCTGCTGGCATTCGGTTTTCTGGTCTGGCCCGGCCTCACCGCGCCCGACCCGCTGGCGGCAGGCCTGATGGTGATCGCGGGCATGAGCTGGGCCGTCTATTCGCTCGTCGGTCGTGGTTCGAGCAGTCCTCTCCTCGATACCACCGCGAATTTCCTGCGCAGCGCGCCGCTGGCGCTGCTGATGATCGGCATCGGCCTCGTCCAGTCACTGGGTGACTGGCAGGGCCTCGTCTGGGCGGTGCTATCAGGCGCGGTGGCGTCAGGGCTCGGTTACGCCGTGTGGTATGCGGCTCTGCCTGGCCTGCTGCGCAAGCAGGCCGCCATCGTGCAACTGAGCGTTCCGGCCCTGGCGGCACTCGGCGGGGTGCTGTTTATCGGCGAAACGCTGACGGACCGGTTGCTCATCTGCAGCGCCGCCATTTTGGGCGGCGTGCTGCTGGCCATCGTGGCCGGCGAACGGCGACGCCGCGCTACAGCAGACCCGTTGGGTGCACGCGCTCGGTGATATTGGCCAGGGTCCAATCGAGGCAATTGCGTGCCCATGCGGCGCCTGCGGGCTTGTTGTTTGCCTCTGCCCAACGGGCGCGGCCGGCCTGGCGTGTGGGCAGGTAGCCGGCAATGTGGGCCAGCGTGCAACTGGCATGGCCATAGGCCGCGCTGAACAGCGCGATGCGCCGCAACTGGTCATCCCCCGAATAGGCGGGGTCGCTGAGGTCGAGCCAGGTCCAGACGCTATAGGTGACATCCCACACCCGCGTGCCCGGCGTGGCGGTATCGAAATCGATCATGGCATAAGGCATGCCGGCCCGGAACATCGTATTTGATGGCGTCCAGTCATTGTGGCACATGACTTCGGCACCGACTTCCTGCACCGCGGGGAAGTTTTCGGTGGCGTCGTGAAAGCGGCGCAGGAGATCTGCGGCCGCGACGATCTGCGTGTCGGAAAAGCCATCGCTGTCGGGCGCCAGATCGCTGGGCAGGTAGGTGAGGATTTCTCGCCCCTGCGCATCGAGGCCCAGGAGGCGCGGCGCGCCATCAAAGCTCGCCGCTTCGAGATGGTGCAGGAGCTGGTGCTGTAGCGTCCGGTCGCCGCTTATGGTCCGCCTGACGGTATCGCCAATGCGGACCACGGTGTTGACCTGCCCGCCGGGCAGCGCGATCTCCTCGCCGTCCATGTCAGACGTCCAGGTTGCTCACGCTCAGAGCGTTGTCCTGGATGAAGTCGCGGCGTGGTTCGACCAGGTCGCCCATGAGGGCGGTGAAGATCTGGTCGGCTTCGTCGGTCTGGTCGATCTCGACCTTGAGCAGCGTGCGCGCATTGGGGTCGAGCGTGGTTTCCCAGAGCTGGGACGCGTTCATTTCGCCCAGGCCCTTGTAGCGCTGCAGTGATACGCCCTTGCGGCCGGCATCGGTTACCGCCTTGAAGAGGCTCGAGGGCCCGAAAATCTGGATGGTCTCGCCCTTGCGGGTGAGCGTGGGCACGCCGCCATAGATTTCGTCGAGCCGCTCGGCCAGTTGGCGCAGCTTGCGCGCATCGGCGCTTTGCAGCAGCGCCTTGTCGAGCAGGTGCCGCTCGGCCACGCCGCGCACGGTGCGCGAAAAGGCGAGGTCTTCGGTATCGGTGATTTCGCCGGCCCAGCCCTGTTCGAGCTCGTCCGAAATGCGGTCGAGCCGGTTGGCGACGCGGCTCATCACCTCGCCGATCCGCGCCGGATCGTTGAGCCCATCCGGATCAAGCCCGCCGACGATGGCGGCCTGTTCGACGAGGCTCCGATTGTAGCGCGTATTGAGATTGTCGATGGCGCTGACAATGCTGCGGGCCTGCTGCACGATGCCCTGCAGATCGGCGCCGGCATGCTGGTTGCCGTCGCGCGTGGTCAGCACGGAATCGTCGAGCCCGGCATCGATCAGGTAGTCGTTGAGCGCATTCTCATCCTTGAGATACTGCTCGGACTTGCCGCGCATGGCTTTGTAGAGCGGCGGCTGGGCGATGTAGACATGGCCGCGCTCGATCAGCTCCGGCGTCTGCCGGTAGAAGAAGGTGAGCAGCAGCGTACGAATATGGGCGCCGTCCACGTCGGCGTCGGTCATGATGATGATCTTGTGGTAGCGCAGCTTGTCGGCGTTGAACTCTTCGCGCCCGATGCCGGTGCCCAGGGCAGTGATCAGCGTGCCGACCTGTTCGCTGCCAATCATACGATCAAAGCGCGCACGCTCGACATTGAGGATCTTGCCGCGCAGCGGCAAAACCGCCTGGTTGGAGCGGTCACGCCCCTGCTTGGCCGAGCCACCAGCCGAGTCGCCCTCGACGATGAAGATTTCGGACTTGGCCGGATCGCGCTCCTGGCAATCGGCGAGCTTGCCGGGCAGGGACGAGATTTCGAGCGCACCCTTCCGACGGGTCAATTCGCGCGCCTTGCGGGCGGCTTCGCGGGCGGCGGCGGCTTCGGCCACCTTGCCGACGATGATCTTGGCCTCGTTGGGATGCTCTTCGAACCACTGGCCGAGCTTGTCGTTGACGATGTTTTCGACGACGGGCCGCACTTCGGAGGAAACCAGCTTGTCCTTGGTCTGGCTCGAGAATTTGGGATCCGGCACCTTGACCGAGAGCACGCAGGTGAGGCCTTCGCGCGTATCGTCACCGGTCATGGTGACCTTCTCGCGCTTGGCGATGCCAGAGCTTTCAGCGTAGCCGACCACCTGGCGCGTCAACGCACCACGGAGGCCCGCCAGATGCGTGCCGCCATCGCGCTGCGGGATGTTGTTGGTGAAGCACAGCACGTTCTCGTGGTAGCTGTCGTTCCACTGCAGCGCGACTTCGACGGTGATGCCGTCCTTTTCGCTGATCATGGTGATCGGGCGATCGACGACCGCCGCCTTGGACTTGTCGAGATACTGCACGAAGGCTTCGAGACCACCCTCGTAGAACAGCTCGGTCGTTACCGGCTCGGGATGGCGCTGGTCGTGCAGCAGGATGCGCACGCCCGAATTGAGGAAAGCCAGCTCGCGCAGGCGATGCTCCAGCGTCTTGAAGTCGAACTCCACCATGGTGAAGGTCTGGTCAGACGGGAAGAAGGTGATGGCTGAGCCGCTGCGGCCCTCGTAGGTGCCGGGCTGCTTGTCTTCGACATAGGTGCCGGTTTGCTTGAGCGGCGCATCGGCATCGCCATGGGTGAAGCTCATCTCGTGGATCTCGCCATCGCGGCGGATCTTGAGCTTGAGCCACTGGCTGAGCGCGTTGACGACCGAGACGCCCACGCCGTGGAGGCCACCCGAGACCTTGTAGGAATTCTGGTCGAATTTACCGCCGGCATGGAGCTGGGTCATGATGACCTCAGCCGCCGATATGCCCTCTTCCTTGTGAATGCCCGTGGGGATGCCGCGGCCATTGTCGATGACGGTCACCGACCCATCGGCATTGAGCGTCACTGTCACCAGGTCGGCATGGCCAGCCAGGGCCTCGTCGATGGCGTTGTCGACCACCTCATAGACCATGTGATGCAGGCCCGAGCCGTCATCCGTATCCCCGATATACATGCCGGGGCGCTTGCGCACCGCATCGAGCCCCTTGAGCACCTTGATGCTGTCGGCGCCGTATTCGTTCGGATCGGGATTTTCGCTATCGGTCATGGGGTCCGAATCAGTGGTTTTCGTCAGGGTTTTGTTCTAGCGGAACGGGGGTATATCCCCAAGCAAAATGGCCGTTTGATGGGCGTTTGCGGGGGATTGGAGACTAATCCTTCGACAGCCGTCCATCCCGCACCGTCACGGTCTGGGCGCGCTCGCCGAGTGCCTCGAACAGCACCCTGTCGGTGCCGGTGAGGAAGCACTGCGTCCCCAGCCCGTCGAGGGCGGAAAACAGCGCCCGGCGCCGGTCGGGATCGAGGTGGGCGGCGATCTCGTCGAGCAGGAGGAAAGGCGTGATGGCGGTCCTCAATTTGACCAACCGCGCATGCGCGAGGATGAGGCCGATGAGGAGGGCTTTCTGTTCCCCCGTCGACCCCAGAGCGGCCGGCATGGCCTTCTGGGCATAGGTCACTTCGAGATCGACGCGGTGTGGTCCCGATATGGTGCGCCCGGCCGCCCGATCAACCCCGCGCGAGCCGCGCCAGGTCTCGATCAGCGCCGTTTCGAGCGCCGCCGAGGAGGGGTGGTCGGCGCCATGCTCGAAGAGCGGCGTCAGGGCCAGGTGGGCGGCGGGAAAGCTCTGGTCATCGAGGCTCTGCTCGATCAGGGCCTGGAGATGGGTGAGGCTATCGGTGCGTGCCAGATGGATGGAGGCGCCGAGCTCGGCCATCTGCGTTTCGATGGCATTGAGCCAGGTGGCGTCGCCATTGTCTTCGAGCAGGCGATTGCGCTGGCGCATGGCCTTTTCGTAGTCGCCGACCGAGGCCGTATGGGACGGGATCAGCGTCGTCACCAGCCGGTCGAGGAAGCGGCGGCGGTCCCCGGCGGGACCCGAGAACAGCCCATCCATGGCCGGGGTGAGCCAGAGCACGCGCAGATAGTCGCTCATCGCCTCGATGGAGCGGGCATTGGCGCCGTTGATGCGCACGCGCCGGCCGCCATCGGGCGAAGCGCCGGTGCCGATATCGGCGGGACCATCATCGGTCTCGACCGTTGCCGCCACCGCCCAGCCAATATCGGAGCCATGCGCCTGCAGCGTCTCAAAGCTTGCGCCACGCAGGCCCCGACCCGGCGACAGCACCGAAATGGCCTCGAGCAGGTTGGTCTTGCCCGAGCCATTGGGGCCGGTGAGGACGACATGGCGGGCGTCAAGGTCCAGCGCCGCCGCGGCATAGTTGCGGAAGGCGGTGAGGCGAATACGGGAGAGGTGGCGGGTCATGGCTTTGATCCAACCCAAAGACCCCTCACCCCGGCCCTCTCCCCAGAGGGGCGAGGGGGCGCAGCGGGCCGTTCAGCGGGCAAGCACAAAACCATCGAGTGTTCCACCGCCTCACCTCGCCCCTTCGGGGAGAGGTCGGCGCGCCGCGCCGGGTGAGGGGTGCGATGCTGCAACAGAAAAGATGCCGCAGCTAAACCCGCATCGGCATCAGCACATACAGCGCACGCGTTTCGCCGTCGTCGCGCACCAGGGTCGGCGAGCCGGCATCGTTGAACATGAAGACGGCATTGTCGCTGCGGATCTGGCCGATGATGTCGAGCAGGTAGCGGGCGTTGAAGCCGATTTCGAAGCCGTCGGTGTCAAATTCCACCGCCAGCTCTTCGCTCGCCGTGCCGTGGTCCGGATTGGTGACCGAGAGTTCGAGCAGGCCGTCCTTGGCCTGGAGCTTGACGGCCTTGCCGCCGCGATCGGAGGCAATGGTCGAGACGCGGTCGACGGCGGTGGCAAAGCTCGCCCGGTCGACATTCATCTGCTTGTCGTTGTTCTTGGGCGTCACGCGGTCGTAATCGGGGAAGGTGCCCTCGATGAGCTTGCTGAGCAGCACGACCGAACCGACGGTGAAGCGGATCTTGGTGTCGGAAACTTCCACCGCCACGTCGCCTTCGGCGCCATCGAGCAGCTTCTGCACTTCGCCCACGGTCTTCTTGGGCACGATGATGCCGGGCATGCCCTTGGCGCCCGCGGGCGCCTCGATCTCGGCGCGCGCCATGCGGTGACCATCAGTCGCCACGGCGCGCAGCACGGTGCCGACATTGCTCACGTCCACGGTGTGGAAATAGATGCCGTTGAGATAGTAGCGCGTCTCCTCGTTGGAGATGGCGAACTGGGTGCGCTCGATCAGCTCGCGCAGGGCCGAAGCCGGCATGGTGAAGTCATGCCCGAACGAGCCCGACTTGAGGTCCGGAAAGCTGTCGGGGCTGAGGCAGGCGAGATTGAAGCGCGAGCGGCCCGAGGTCAGCACCATGTTCTCGCCGCCATCGGTCTCGAGGCGCACTTCGGCGCCGTCAGAGAGCTTGCGGACGATTTCGTAGAGCGTATGGGCCGGAACAGTGGTGGTGCCCGCGGTCGAGACCATGGCCGGCACGCTTTCGGTCACCTCGATATCGAGGTCGGTTGCCCGGAGCTCCACTTTGTCGTCGCCGGCCTTGAACAGCACGTTGGCGAGGATGGGGTAGGTATTCCGCCGCTCGACCACCCGATGCACATGGCTCAGCGACTTGAGCAGATGATTGCGTTCGAGCGTGACTTTCATATGGGCACTTCCCTGGCACTACGCGGCGGCGCGCGGGCAACAAAAAACCCCGGCTGGCCGGGGTTGGACATTTACAATTTGTGAACCGATTAGCAAGGGTGAGACCCGCATCGGAGCGACGAAATCCCCGATTTCACCACGCGCGTCGCGCGATGTCGTCATTGCCTGACTTGGGCTAGACTCGCAGCAGCAGATTTGATGGAGGAGCACGGCATGGCCGAGAGTTTTGCACCCGGCGGCATCGCCGTCATATCAGGCGGCGCCAGCGGCATCGGACGAGCCGCGGCCCGCAAGGCGGCCTCTGCCGGCATGCGCATCGTGCTGGTCGACGTCAACGAGGCCAAGCTGGCGGCCACCGCTGCAGAGCTGACATCAACGATCGGCGCCGACAATGTCTGGGCCGACATCGTCGATGTCGCCGATCCCCTGGCCTTGCAGGTCCTGGCCCGGCAGGTGGAAACCGCCTGGGGCAGCCCGACGCTGCTGATGAACAATGCCGCCTATTTCGTCGCGGGGGGCGCCGGCGGCATTCTCGATCCAATCGAGAACTGGCAGCAGACCTTTGCCATCAACGTGCTCGGCCCGGTCAATGGCGTGCAGGCCTTCCTGCCTGGCATGCTCAAGGCCGAGCATCCCGGCGTCATCGTCAATACCGGCTCCAAGCAGGGATTGACCAATCCGCCCGGCAACCCGGCCTACAATACGTCAAAGGCGGCGCTCAACGCCTATACGCAGAACCTGGCGCGCGACCTGCGCGAGCGCGATGGCGGCAAGGTCACGGCCCATCTGCTGATCCCCGGCTGGACCACGACGGGCGACGCCGAGCACCGCCCGGGCGCCTGGCTGCCTGAGCAGGTGGTCGACTATATGGAGCAGGCCATCGCCCATGATGGCTTCTTCATCCTCTGCCCGGATGGGGAAACACCCAACGCGACCGACCACAAGCGGATATTGTGGAACGCGATGGATATCATCGAGAACCGCCCGGCGCTGTCGCGCTGGCATCCGGACTGGAAGGACAGGTTTGCGGCGTTCATGACCGGGGAGTAGGCGGGGGCTTGCAAGCCATCGTCGCTATTCCTCTCCCCATCGGGGAGAGGTGGCTCGGCGCAGACGAGTCGGTGAGGGGGACTCTGCGATCGGCCTCAGCATTCTGAGCCAACCACGGAATCCCCCCTCACCGCCCTACGGGCACCTCTCCCCGATGGGGAGAGGAAAAAGGCACTACTCTTCGAGCATTCTCTTCAGCAGTTCGATTTCCTGCGCCAGTTCCACGTCGTCCTTGATCATCTGTTCGACCTTGCGGACCGAATGGAGGACGGTGGTGTGGTCGCGGCCGCCGAAGCGCCGGCCGATTTCGGGCAGGGAGCGCGATGTCAGCGCCTTGGCGAGGAACATGGCGATCTGGCGCGGGCGCACCACGTCGCGCGAGCGACGCGCCGACAGCAGCTCGTTGCGCGGCACCTTGTAGTGGCGGCTGACGATCTTGAGGATGTCCTCGATGCGCACGCGGCGGGCTTCGCGGCTGCGGATGAGGTCGCCCAGCGTCTTCTCGGCCAGCGGCACGGTGATCAGTTCACCGGTGAGCTGGTTGGCGGCGACGAGGCGATTGACAGCGCCATCGAGGTCGCGGCCATGGCTCACCACCGCGCGAGCGACATAGTCGATCACGGGGGCCGGGAAATGCATGCCATAGCGGGCTGCCGACTGTTCGGCGCGGCGCTGCACGATGGCCTTGCGCAGGTCGAGATCGAAGCCGGAGATCGGCACGACGAGACCACCTGAAAGCCGCGAGCGGATGCGCTCGTCGAGCATTTCGAGATCGCGCGGCGGCGCATCGCCGGCCACCACCACCTGCTTGGCGCCGGTGAGCAGGGTGCCCAGCGTATGGCCGAATTCGGTGGCCGACTTGCCCTGCAGGAACTGCATGTCGTCGATCAGCAAGAGGTCGACGCGGCGCAGCCAATCCTTGAAGCCGAGCGCCGACTGGCGCTGCACGGCGGCAATGAAGTGGTACATGAAGTGGTCGGCGGTGAGATAGACGATGTTCTTGCTCGGATCCGCCGACTGCACCGCATGGGCAATGGCGTTGAGCAGGTGGGACTTGCCCAGCCCGACCGTGGAATGAATGTAGACCGGATTGAAGGTCACGGTGTTGTTGGCGACCGCCTGGGCGATCTGCCGAGCTACGCCCAGCGCCATCTCATTGGCGTCGCCGGGGACGAAGCTGTCAAAGGTCATGCGCGGATCGATCGCGCTGCCGGCCAGGGCATCGCCCTTGGCGGCGGAATTGTCGCGCACCAGGCGCGGCTGGCTCATCGGAGCGGGCGCGGCAGCCACGGGGCTCGCAGTCTCGCTCGGAGCGGCCGGCTCGGCGGCCACCTGGGCCAGGCGCGGGCGGGCCTGGCCGTTGACGCGCAGCGTCACCTGGATGCGGGCAACATCCTCGGCATCCTGACGGAAGGCCTCAAGGATGCGGTCGGCATAATTGGACTGCACCCAGGAGCAGAGGAAGCGCGTGGGCGCGCTGAGATGCACCACATCCTCGACGATTTCCTCGAGTTCGAGGCGGGCGAACCAGGAGGTAAAGACATCCTCGCCGACGCCGGCCTTGAGACGAGCGCGCACCCGTGTCCAGAGTTCGCGCTGACCTTCGGAGGTGTCGGAACTGATCATGACAGGATGTTCGCCTTTAATCGTCGGGAGAGAGGAAGAGGGAGTGGATTGGCTCCAATCGTCCCTTCCTGCGGTTACCTGTCGCATCATCGTGAAGTGCCCCATTCTGTTCGATCCATCCGGCCCGCAAAGCTCGGAGGTATGTCTGCCCTGTTGCCCTGCCCCGGACTAACCTCCGCTGGCCATGGCTTCGCCCGTGGCGCCCGTTCATGCGGGCACGCTTTCTCCGTCCGGTGGGTCACCACCGGTTTCAAACTTAGTCTTGTCGTGAACCAGGCCCGGCTGCGCCGACGGCCCTACTGAACTGCGACGGCCGCGATCGGACCGGCCGCTAAACCTGCTGCCAACACAACCTCTACCGAAATAAGAACTTCCTCGGCATCAGCCGAAAAGTGAATCCAACGCCCCGAAAATGACCCCGTCTGCCGCGCCTGGACACTCGTTTCTGGTGTCCGTTTTCCCGGCTGACCAGATTACTTTAGAGGGACGATTTTGGGGCCGCAACCGTGGAATCTGTAAAATGGGGGCTTGACTCCGACGATGTCATTTTCGCTTTCGCGGCCCCGTCAAAGTCCCTCAAACCAAGGGCCTGTGACTCAAAGCAGATTCGCAACCTTAGCTCGTCCAAAGCGGTAAAAATTTTATTTCCGCCGCGCCCCGACTTTCCTGCAAATGCCCGTCCCGCCGCAATGGAGCGAACCCGACAACCGCAACTAACGCACTGAAAGAAAAGGCAAAAACCGAAGCTACCGGCTTTGTTCAGGTCCGTCGCCCGAGTGTCACCCCAATGACACGAAGTCGTCATCCCGGAAAAACCATGCCCATCTGCCATACAAAGAAAAAGGGCTCCCGCGGGAGCCCGATGTCATTGCCGTGCTGCGCCTCGTGAGGCGCCGCGGCTTGGGTCAATCAGACGCTGAGCGCCTTGACCCGGCTGTTGAGGCGGCTGACCTTGCGGGCGGCCAGGTTGGCATGAACGATGCCCTTGGTCGCAGCGCGGTTGATCTCGGGCTCGGCAGCCTTGAGGGCAGCCACGGCAACGGCGTGATCGCCGGCCACGATGGCTTCCTCGACCTTGCGGATGAAGGTGCGCACGCGCGAACGACGCGACTTGTTGACCGCGGTGCGGGCTTCGATCTTGCGGGTAGCCTTCTTGGCTGACGGCGTATTGGCCATAACGGTCCTCTTGGCGTCCAACCGGCCGTTTGCACGCTTGTCGCGCAGCAGTCGCCCGGGATGAAATGAAATCGGCGGCGTTTCGACAGCCGCCAAGTTGCGCGGTCTATAGGGGAAGTAAGGGGGAGCGTCAACTGGATTCAGGCGGTGACGGGCGGGCCCTCCTTACCTCGCCCCCTTGGGGAGAGGTCGGCGCGTCAGCGCCAGGTGAGGGGCGCAATGCCGGTGCCTGAGCCAAGGGCCTTACCCCTCACCCGACCTCCCCTTCGCTCCGGCCACCCTCTCCCCGAAGGGGCGAGGGAAGAGCTTCAAGGCGCCTTCTGGCACACCGGGCAGAAGAACGTCGACCGCCCCGATTGCACGATCCGCTCCACCGTCCCTTTGCACAAGGGCGTCGGACACGGCTCGCCCTCGCGGTCGTAGACGGCAAAGCGGTGCTGGAAATAGCCCGAGCCGCCTTCGGCATTGCGGAAGTCGCGCAGGGTCGAGCCGCCCACTTCGATGGCTTCGGTCAGCACCTGGCGCACGGCATGGGCCAGGTCCTCGAGTGCGGCCTTGGGTTGGCCCTTTGCCGTCACCAGCGTGCCGGCGAGGACGGTGGGCAGGATGTGGCTGCGGTGCAGGGCCTCGGCGACATAGATATTGCCCAGCCCCGCCACCACGCGCTGGTCGAGCAGGGCGGCCTTGATCGGCGCCTTCTTGCCCTTGAAGGCACCGGCCATCTCGTCGGCATTGAAGTCATTGCCCAGCGGCTCGGGGCCGAGATCTTTGAGATACTCGCTCTCGGCCACGTCATCATAAAGATCGATGAAGCCGAAGCGGCGGGGATCGGCATAGATCAGGTGGCTCTTGCCATGCTCGGGATGGCTGATGTCCCAGACCATGTGGTCATGCTTGGGCTCTTCGCCCGGCTCGTAATAGCGCGGCGGCTTGTCGATGCCGTGCTCGGCAAAGCGCCACGAGCCGGTCATGCCCAGATGGCTGAGCACGGTCTTGCCGTTGGACAGCAGGATCAGCAGATACTTGGCCCGCCGCCCGACCGAAACAATGCTTTGGCCCTCGAGCGCCTCGGCGAGACCTTGAGGGAAGGGGAAGCGCAGGTCCTTGCGGTTGAGCGTGACCTTGTCGATCCGCGCCCCCACCAGCCACGGTTCAAGGCCGCGGCGGACAGTTTCGACCTCCGGCAATTCGGGCATTGTTCGCCTCTTTACCTGTGCGCCTTTGCGCAATGGCAAAGGTGGCTTGCTTTGAATATGTATCGTTTGGTCAATACAGAGCGTATCGACCAATACAAAATGCATAGGGCGATAGCCATGACCGACGCGCAAGAGACCACGCATTTCGGCGAGCAGACCGTGCCCATGGGCGACAAGCAGGGCATGGTCAATGCCGTGTTCCACGGCGTCGCCGACCGCTATGACCTGATGAACGACCTGATGAGCGGCGGCGTCCACCGCATCTGGAAGGATGCCCTGGTCAATGACCTGGCTCCGCCCAAATCCGGCTCGCGCCCCTATCGCGTACTCGACATGGCCGGCGGCACCGGCGACATCGCCGAGCGCATCATCAACCGGTCGGTCGGCTATGCCGAAGTCGTCGTCTCCGACATCAATTCGGACATGCTGCGGGTTGGCGCCGAGCGCGCCAAATCCTGGCGCTATCCGGCGCAGGCCAGTTTCGTCGAGGCCAATGCCGAGGAACTGCCCTTCGCCGATAACAGCTTTGACGCCTATACGATCGCATTCGGCATCCGCAACGTGCCGCGCATCCAGAAAGCCCTGGGCGAGGCCCATCGCGTACTGAAGCGCGGCGGCCGCATCCTCGTGCTCGAATTTTCGCGGGTCGACGTGCCCGGCTTCGATACGGTCTATCGCGCCTTCTCCGATCGCGTCATCCCGCCCATGGGCAAGCTGGTGACCGGCGATGCCCAGCCCTATCAGTATCTGGTGGAATCGATCCGCAAGTTCCCCAATCCGCAGGCCTTTTCCGGCATGCTCACCGAGGCCGGCTTCAAGCGCGTCAAGCACACCCCCTTCACCGGCAACATCGCCACGCTGTTCTCGGGGTGGAAGATTTAACCCATGATCATCGGGGCTTATCTACGCCTGATCCGGGCGGGCTATGTGCTGGCCCGCGAAGGCGCACTGTCCATTCCCGGCGAACTGCCGCCGGCGCTCGCGCCGCTGCGCTTCGGCATCTGGCTCGGGCGGCTGGTCGAACGACCGGCCGTGCGCAAGACGGGCCATGTCGAACGCCTCAACACGGCACTCAACCGGCTGGGCCCCACCTATGTCAAATTCGGCCAGACGCTGGCCACCCGCCCGGACGTTGTCGGCGCGCAGGTCGCCAATGACCTGAGCGGCCTCCAGGACAAGATGGAGCCGTTCGACGCAGCGCTGGTGCCGGGCATTCTCGCCGCCGCGCTCGAGGGCAAGGCCGCCGAGCTCACCGAGCTCAGCCCGCCCATCGCCGCCGCCTCGATCGCCCAGGTGCACCAGGCGCGGCTGAAGCCGGCCAATGGCTTGCCCCGCACCGTCGCCGTCAAGGTGCTCCGCCCCGGCGTCGAAGCCCGCTTCATGGCCGATATTGAGAGCTTCTATGCTGCGGCGCGTCTTGCCGAGGGCTTGGCGCGCTCGACCCGGCGGCTGCGGCCGACCGAAGTCGTCGAAACGCTTGACCGCTCGGCCCGGCTGGAGCTGGACCTGCGCCTCGAGGCCGCCGCCATCTCCGAGATGGCCGAGAACATCAAGGACGATACCGGTTTCATCATTCCCACCGTGAGCTGGGACCACGTCGCCAAGAACGTGCTCACCACCTCATGGGTCGACGGCATTCCCATCCGCGAGCATGCTGCGCTCGAGGCGGCCGGCATTGATCGCAAGGCGCTGGCCACCAAGCTGCTGCAGAGCTTTTTGAAGCACGCCATCCGCGACGGCTTCTTCCATGCCGACATGCATCCGGGCAATCTCTTCGCCGATCCCCGTACCGGCGACGTGGTCGCGGTCGATTTCGGCATTATGGGCCGCATCAACCGCAAGGAACGCCGCTTCCTCGCCGATATTCTCTACGGCTTCATCACCCGCAATTATCGCCTCGTCGCCGAGCGGCACTTCGATATCGGCTATGTGCCCAAGGACCAGTCGGTGGACGACTTTGCCCTGGCCATCCGTTCCATCGGCGAGCCGCTGCATGGCCGCACCGCATCCGACATTTCCATGGCACGCGTGCTGGGCCAGCTCTTTGCCATCACCGACCTCTTTTCCATGCAGACCCGCCCCGAGCTGGTGCTGCTGCAGAAATCCATGGTGCTGGTGGAAGGCGTCGCCCGCGCGCTCGATCCCGATCTCGATATCTGGACGGTGGCCGAGCCCGTCGTCGGCGACTGGCTGCGCAAGGAAGCCGGGCCGCTCGGGCGCTTCGAAGATCTCAAAGATCATTTCAAGGTCATCGCCGAAGCTGCTGGTCGCCTGCCTGTCATTGCGGCGCAGGCCGAACTCGCTCTGGCCGACTATCACGCCGGCAAGATGCGGCCGGGCCGGGACCGGCTGCTGCGCTGGAGCATGCTTGGCCTCATCGGCGTCACCGGGCTTGTCATGCTGACCCTGCTCTACCGCCTGGTCACCATGCCGTCCTGGTAGGACCTTGCCGATTCAATGACTTAACCCTAGATTGCCGCGCAATGGCCTCGCATGCGGCATGGTCATGAGCTTGGCGACAAGCGACGGAGGCGTCCGTTCCCATGGTCGATAGCATACCCATAAGGCTGGTCTGGCTCGCCCATGGCGAGGGCCTGCCGCTGCCCCGCCAGCAGACGCCGGGCTCGGCCGGACTTGATCTGGCTGCGGCCCTGGCCCCCGATGAGGTGGTCGAAATCGCCCCCGGCGGCGTCGCCATGATCCCCACCGGTCTTACGATTGCAATACCGCTGGGCTACGAGGCTCAAATCCGGCCGCGTTCGGGTCTGGCGGCCAAACACGGCATCACGGTGCTCAATTCGCCCGGCACGGTCGATGCGGACTATCGGGGCGAGGTCAAGGTGATGCTGATCAACCATGGCTCCTCCCCCTTCCCGGTACGCCGGGGCGAGCGCATCGCGCAGATGGTGGTGGCCCCGGTCAGCCGTGTGGTGTTCGAGGAAGTGGAGGCGCTTGATGAAACCGAACGTGGCAAGGGCGGGCATGGCTCGACTGGGCGCTAGCGTCCTGACCATCCTGACCCTCGCATCGCCCGCCTGGGCGGGCGACCGCGCGCTGGTCGATATCATCGGCTATTCCGAGAGCGGGCAATATTTCGCCTTCGAGGAATTCGGCATCCAGGACGGCTCCGGCTTTGCCTATTCCAGCATCTATCTCATCGATCTCAGCACCGATTCCTGGGTCGTCGGCACGCCGATCCGCGAACAGGCCGATGACGAGGGCGTGTCGCTGAGCCAGATCCGCGCCGAAGTGCAGCTACAGGCCGCCCCCGATATCGAGGGCTTCGGCATCGACGTGCCGGCCGAATATGCCGCCTTGCTCGGCGACGGCACGCCCGGCACCGACGGCCAGACCCTGCGCTTTGGTTCGCCCGGCTACGAACCCGGCTCGGTTTCGGGCGATTACGAGCTGCGTCTCTCGACCTTCCCGACCACGGCTGCATCGCCCTGCGCCGAATGGTTCTCGGTCGATCCCATGGGCTATCAACTGGTGATTGCCGACGGAAACAGCGAACGCCGTATCCACCGCGACAGCGCGCTGCCGCGCTCGCGCGGCTGTCCGGTGACCTATCGGCTGTATGGCGTGGTCCTGCCCTTCAATGCCGGCTCCATAAGCGATGCCGTGGCGCTCATCTCGGTCTATCCGGGTGGTTTTGAGGGCCCCGATCGCCGCTTCATCGCGGTGCCGCTTGGCCTCTGACCCGCTCTCACCGGAGGAAACCCGCCGCTATGCGCGGCACCTGGTGCTCAAGGGCATGGGCGGCGCCGGCCAGCAGGCGCTGAAACGGGCGCGGGTGCTGGTGGTCGGCGCCGGTGGGCTGGGTAGCCCTGTTGTCGCGTACCTAGCGGCTGCGGGGGTCGGCAGGCTGGGCATTGTCGATCATGATGCGGTATCACTGTCCAACCTGCAGCGGCAGGTGATCCATACCGAGATCGGCGCCAACAAGGCCGCAAGCGCAGGGCATTTCGCCCATGCACTTAATCCGCATGTCGAAGTGGTCGTCCACGCCGTACGGCTGGAAGCCATCAACGTTGAAGCGATCCTTGAGGGCTATGAGCTGGTCCTCGACGGCACCGACAATCTGGCGACACGGCGCGTGGTCGCCGGCGTTTGCGCGGCCCGCGGCCTGCCGCTGGTTTCGGGCGCGGTGTCCATGTTCGACGGGCAGGTGACGGTCTTTGCCACGGGCGGTCCGCGCTTCGCCGAGCTATACCCTGACGAAGCCGACGATGCCGACCTGCCGAACTGCGAGGCGACCGGTATATTGGGGCCCCTGACGGGGGTGATAGGCACGCTGATGGCAATGGAGGCCATCAAGCTGATCACGGGGATCGGCGAGCCGCTGATCGGCCGCGTGCTGACCTATGACGGCCAGGGCGGGCGGTTCAGCGAGTTCAGCTATTAGCGGGTCTATTCCCACCCACGGTGTCACCCCGGCCTTGAGCCGGGGCCCGTCTTGAGGTGGTCGCGCCGGCACCGGACGCCACAGCGATGAAGGGTAAGATCTCAGGATGGGTCCGGCTCAAGGCCGGGATGACATCGCATTTGTGAAGGACCCAGCGGCCCGATCAAGCATCCGGGTGCTTGAACACCAGGGCGGCATTGGTGCCGCCGAAGCCGAACGAGTTCGACAGCACCACGCCCAGATCCACATTGTCGCGGCGCTGGCGCAGGATCGGCATATCTTCGAAGGCGGGGTCCAGCACTTCGATATTGGCGCTTTCGGCGATGAAGCGGTGCTTCATCATCAGGATCGAATAGATCGATTCATGCACGCCCGTGGCGCCCTGGCTGTGGCCGGTCAGCGACTTGGTGGCCGAGATGGGCGGGCACTTGTCCTCGTTGCCGAACAGCGCCCGGATCGCCTCGATCTCGCGCAGGTCGCCCACTGGGGTCGAGGTGGCATGCGGGTTGATGTAGTCGACCTTCTGCTTGACGTTCTTGAGCGCCATGCGCATGCAGCGCTCGGCGCCTTCGCCTGACGGCGCGACCATGTCGAGACCGTCGGAGGTGGCGCCATAGCCGATCAGCTCGGCCCAGATCTTGGCGCCGCGCGCCTTGGCATGCTCGTATTCTTCCAGAACCAGCACGCCCGCGCCGCCCGAGATGACGAAGCCGTCGCGCGCCGCATCATAGCAGCGGCTGGCCTTTTCCGGGGTCGCGTTGAAGTCGGAACTCATGGCGCCCATGGCGTCGAACAGGTCCGACAGCGTCCAGTCGAGATCCTCGTGGCCGCCAGCAAAGACGATGTCCTGCTTGCCCAGCATGATCTGTTCCATGGCATTGCCGATGCAATGCTTGGAGGTCGCGCAGGCGGCGGTGATCGTATAGTTGATGCCCTTGATGCCAAAGGGCGTGGCCAGCGTCGCCGAGGCGGTCGAGCCCATCGCCTTGGGCACTGCCAGCGGCCCGATGCGCTTGGGGCTGGTATTTTTGCGGGTAATGTCGGCGGCCTCGACGATGGTGCGGGTCGAAGCGCCGCCCGAACCCATGACGATGCCCGTCATCGGGTTGGAAATGTCGCTTTCCTCGAGCCCGGCATCGGCGATGGCCTGCTGCATGGCGAGGTAGTTCCAGGCCGCGCCCTTGCCCATGAAGCGGGTGACGCGGCGGTCGAGAATCTCGAATGGATCGAGCTGCGGGTCGCCCTTGACCTGGCTGCGGAAGCCCAGTTCGGCATAGTCAGGCGCGGCGATAATGCCCGGCTTGGCGGCGCGCAGGCTTGCGGTCACCTCGTCCAGCGAATTGCCGATCGAGGAAATGATACCCATGCCGGTAACGACAACTCGTCTCATTCTATCCTCGCTCTGTCGTTTTCGGGCGCCCTTTACGGCCGGCGCCTCATTATATGGTTCGGAACCCAGCAGTATGAAGGCAGGCGCTTACGCGACCTGCTCGGCCTTCATCTGGGCATCGGTGAAAAGCCCAACGCGCAGATTGGCGGCTTCGTAGATCACCTTTCCGTCAGCCTTGACCCAGCCATCGGCGATGCCAAGGGTCAGCCGGCCCTTCATCACGCGCTTGAGGTCGATGCCGTATTCGACCAGTTTCACGTCGTCGGTCACCTGGCCGGTGAACTTGATTTCTCCGCCCAGCGCCCGGCCGCGGCCCGGCTGGCCGATCCAGCTCAGGAAGAAGCCGGTCATCTGCCATACGGCGTCGAGGCCCAGGCAGCCGGGCATCACGGGGTCGCCGATGAAGTGGCATTTGAAGAACCAGAGGTCCGGATTGACGTCGAGTTCGGCGCGAACTTCGCCCTTGCCATGGGCGCCGCCGGTTTCGGAAATGCTGGTAATGCGGTCGAACATCAGCATGGGCGGAGCCGGCAGGCGGGCATCACCCTGGCCAGGCAATTCGCCGCGGCCATGAGCCAGCAGTTCCTCATACCCAAATGCGTTCTGCCGTTCGGCCATGCCTGATACCCCTGACAACCCAGTCTTCGTCTCGTATAGGCGCACACCAGAGGGGTCAAGTCAGCCCCGCTTGACCATTCGACGCAAAAGCCGGGCAGCTTCCGCCGTGCCGCTTGTGTGAATTTTCTGCCATAGTTATAAGGAAGCCAGCAATTTCCGGCCCTTCCTTCGCTCAAGGACCCAATGACCGATCGCAACCAGACCGTCCGCTCCATGCCGTCGCGCAAGCCCTGCCTCACGGCGGTCCTGCGCATGGCCGGCCTGCGCCCGACCCGTCAGCGCGTCGCGCTCGCAGAACTGCTGTTCGGCGGGCCACATCGCCATGTCAGCGCCGAGCAGTTGCATGGCGAAGCCAGCGATGCGCGCGTCAATGTCTCACTGGCCACCATCTACAATACGCTGCACCAGTTCCACGAGGCGGGCCTGCTGCGCGAAGTGGCCGTCGACGCCTCGCGCTCCTATTTCGATACCGACACGTCCGACCACCATCACTTCTATGTGGAAGACGAGCAGCGGATGATCGACATCCCCGCTTCCTCGGTCGAGTTCCTGAGCCTGCCCGAAGCCCCCAAGGGCATGAAGGTCAGCCACGTGGACGTCGTCATCCGCGTCCGCAAGGCCCAGGCGTAAGCAAGCGATCGCCGGGATCGCGCGGTATTCGCGCGCAATGGAATGCCGTCACATCTGTAACTCTCAGTGGCGCGACTGCCGCTGCTAGACCTCTGCTACCGGCCATTTTGGCCTTGCAGAGGAGATGATCATGTTTCGATCCTGGCTTATCCGCTATCGCCAACGCCGCCTCGAGCGCCAGGCGGTCAATGCGCTGCACGCTTTCGACGACCGTAGGCTCTCCGATATCGGCACGTTCCGCGATAGCATCGAGCTTTTCGTGGCAGAGCGGACCCGTCCGGACGCACGCGAGGGATGGTGATCATGAACAAGCGAGCAGAGATCCTGGGCGAGTTCACCGGCAATGCCGACGGCGCGGTGCATGGCGTCAGCTTTGACGGCCGCCATGTCTGGGCTGCCGCCGGCGACAGTATGCGCGCCTTCGATCCCGCCACCGGCGCCGAAGTGCAGTCGCTGGCCGTGCCCGCCCATGCCGGCACCGCCTTCGATGGGCAATACCTGTTCCAGATCGCCGATGCGATCATCCAAAAGGTCGATCCCGAGACCGGCGCAGTCGTCGCCACCATACCGGCGCCGGGAGCGGGCAAGGATTCGGGGCTGGCCTGGGCCGACGGCTCCCTGTGGGTCGGCCAGTATCGCGAGCAGCAGATCGTGCAGATCGACCCCGATACCGGCGCGGTGCGGCGGGTGATCCAGACCAACCGTTTCGTCACCGGCGTGACCTGGGTCGAGGGCGAACTCTGGCATGGCTATTCGGCCGATGGCGAAGGCGGCCTCGCCCGCATCGATCCGGCCAATGGCAATGCGTTGGCGGTGCTGGACATGCCCGGCATGGATGTGACGGGCGTCGAATGGGATGGCGGGGATCGCCTGTTCTGCGGTGGTGGCGATAGCGGCACCATTCGCATCGTGCGCCGCTTTTAGCCCTGTCGGGCGTTTGGCAGCAGCAGGGTCGTGGGAAAACCGGGCAGCGTGAGCATGGCCCAGCGCTGTGCCCGGCCACGCCCGATGGCCCGAACCTTGCCGGCCTGTTGCAGGGCATTGAGCGCCCGCTGCACCGTGCGGGCGCTGGTATCGAGCACCAGGGCCAGCGCCGAACTCGACCACAATTCGCCATCGGCAAGCAGCGCCATGACGGCGGCATTCTGGTCCTCCAGCGGAAAGGCCAGCACCGCCACCGCGTCGCTCTTCGGCACGAGACGAAAACCCGGAGGCGTCGCCACGACATCGGCGAGCGGTCTGATGAGCTGGCGCAGCCGGGTCATCTCGACCCGCAGCCGGGCGCGATGGGATTCATCGGCGTGCCTGGCGTGAAAGGCCTGCGCCAGTAGCGCCTCCCGCGATGCATCGCCGGGCCAGGCTTCCGCCAGCACGCGCAGCAGCGCCAACAGCACGGGGCGTGTCGCCAGCGAAATCACCACGCCGCCCTGCCGCAGGGTGTTGCTCGTGGCATCGGCGACCAGGGTCGATGACGCCAGCAGGCTCTCGACTTCATCGAGCGAAATCGGCGTCTCGACGCCGCCTTGGCGCAACAAGGCGGCCGGGCCTTCCAGCGACTGGTTCGCTGCCTGTGCTTCCGCCAAAAGCCCGACCATCCCCGATTGCCGCGCGGCTTCGTCCGCATGCTCCAGCGCCGCGCGCGCCGCCGCGACCCGTAGCCGCCTGATGTCTATGCCGGCACGGACCAGCCAATAGCCGGCGCGCAGGGCAGGCGGCAGCGCCTCGGGTGAGAGCACCGCCAGCTCCTCCGTGGCGCGGTCGGTATGGCCCAGCAGCAGGTGGCGGCGGGCGGCGATGATATGGGCATGGGCGGCATTGGCCGTGTCACCCCGCTCTGAGAGGACGGCCCGCGCCTGTTCCAGCCGGCCCTCCGGCCAGACCAGGTCGCGTGAGACCAGCGCGATCTCCGCCTCTGCCAGAACGCACCGGGCGCGCGCGACTGTCTCGTGCTTGCCGAAGCCGCGTGCCGCCTGCCGCAGCAGCTCCCGCGCGCGGGCCAGCTCGCCCAGTCGCGCCATGGCCAGGCCGCGCAACGCCAGGGCGGCAGGATCGTCGCGCAAGGCAACCCGGTTGAGGGCGCCGAGCACATCGCCGGTGGCAAGCGCCAGCGCAGCGGCGTTGAGAATGGAATCCATGACACCGGGAAACTGGACGACGGTGCCGCACCATAACGTCAAATCCCGCCCCCGGCGAGACGCGGTCGGCGATCGCGACACAGTTGTAACTCACGCCCAAGGCCACGCGACCGTCATGGTCGAGGGATCAGAAAACGGAGAGTTTCCATGCCCGACATTTGCCAGGAAGTCGTCATCGCAGCGCCGGCAGAGGTGGTATTTGCCGCCCTGACCGAACAGAAGGGGCTCGCCGGCTGGTGGACCCCCAATGTCACCGCCGAGCCCGTGGTGGGGACGCTCGCCCGCTTCGGGTTCGGACCAACCTATGTCAAGCAGATGCTGGTGGCCGAACTCGAGCCGATGCGGCGGGTGCGCTGGCAGTGTCAGGCCGGTGCCTCCGAGTGGGTCGGGACCAGCATTACCTTCGAGCTCGAAGCAGGAGACGCTGCCGAGCTGCGGCACCTGCATCCCGAAGCAGGCGGCCAGTTGGGTCAGGCGCAGCCCTTTGCGGCCGGCACGGTCGTGCGTTTCACCCATGGCGGATGGCGCGCGCAGACGCCGATGTTCGCCGAATGCAGCTACACCTGGGGCCGCTTCCTGCGCAGCCTCAAGACGCTCTGCGAAACCGGCAAGGGCCATCCCAGCCCCGCCGAGCATGCGGTCGCCTGAACCGTCGCGCCGCTAGAGCTTGCCGAAGGCCACGCCCTTCCAGCCCCAGCCATGCTGCTGGGTAATCTCGACCAGCGGGTCTTTGATCTCGCTGGTCTTGAAGCGGTATTCATAGACCTTGCCCCAGCCGCTCAGGTCCTCCTTGAAGGCATAGGCGGTACCAAAGCTCATTTCCACTTTCTGGCCGCGGAAGGCCTCGGCGCTAAGTGACAGGTTGGGCACGCCGGCGCGCCATTCCACGGTCCATTCCTGATCGACCGCCCGCACTTCGCCCTGGCCTGGTCGAACTTCATCAGCACCTTGAACACCTTGGTCAGGCTGGCCTTGGCGAAGATCTCGTACCAGCGCGCATCGACGATTTTCCATTCGGCCACGAGGTCCACGCCTTCAGGGGCGCCATCGCGGATGATGAAGGGCGCCGTGTCGCGATTGCTGGCCAGCAGGGCCTCGCGCAGGGCGGCCACGGGCTGTCGGGCAACCCCCGAGGGCGCTGATTTGCTGCCGGTGATCCAATCGAGAAGTCCCATGTCCAGCCCCTCCCATGGGCTAAATCGCCAACCGTGCCGGTGACAGCGGCAGCGCCATCGCCCATATTGCCGGCCGAACGAAATCTGCCGCAAGGGTGGCCAATGAGCCAAAAGGTCAATCTCAACGCCTATTTCGAGCGAATCGGCTTCGCCGGATCGATCGCCCCGACCTTGGCGACCCTCGAACTGCTCCACGCCCTGCATCCGGCGGTGATCCCCTTCGAAAACCTCAGCCCGCTGCTGGGCCTGCCCGTCAATCTCGACCTTCCCAGCATCGAGAAGAAGCTGCTCGCCGAGCGGCGCGGCGGCTATTGCTTCGAGCATAACCTGCTGCTGATGGCGGTGCTTCGCGAGCTCGATTTCACTGTGCGCGGCCTCGCCGCCCGCGTCGTGTGGTTCGACCCCGCCGCCGTCGACCGGCCGCCGACCCATATGCTGCTCGCCGTCGATATTGGCGGCGCCACCTATATCGCCGATGTCGGCTTTGGCGGCCTGACGCTGACTTCGCCGCTCAAACTCAAATCCGATGTCGAGCAACCCACCCCGCACGAAACCTTCCGCCTCACCGGCGGCGAGCCGGACTGGACGCTGGAAGCCCAGGTCGATGGCGAGTGGAAGCCGCTCTACGTCTTCGACGCCATCGAACACAGCCCGGACTATTACGAGGCGCCCAACCTGGCGCTCTCGACCGATCCGGAATCGAGCTTCCGCACCGAGCTGCGCGTGGCTTTGTCGCCATCAGGCAAGCGGCTGGCTTTGCGCAACAACCGGCTCACCACCCATATCGTCGGCGAGCCGTCCGAAAGCCGGCTGCTCACCAGCGTCGTCGAGCTGCGCGAAGCCTTGTCCGGCACCTTCGGTATCCAATTGCCATCGGCCGAGCTGCTCGATCCCAAGCTCGAAGTCATCCTCGCCGATGCCGGCGTGACCGAGGTCTAGTATGCCGCCCGTCCATGTCGATCCGGCCAAGGTGCACGAATTCGCGACCAAGGATGCCTTCTACGATTGGCTCGCCAAGAACCATGAAACGCAGGACGAGGTCTGGATCCGCATCTTCAAGAAGGCCAGCGGCAAGCCCACCATCGACGCTGTCCAGGCTATCGACGTGGTGTTGTGCTGGGGCTGGATCGACGCCATCCGCAAGGGCTGGGACGACGATAGCTTCGTCCAGCGCTATACCCATCGCGGCAAGAAAAGCGCCTGGAGCGACGTGAACAAGGCCAATGTTGCCCGCCTGGTCGAGGAGGGCAAGATGACCGATCATGGGCTCAAACATGTCGACCTCGCCAAGGCCGACGGCCGGTGGGACGCCTCTTACAGCACCACGATGGACCCGCCCGCGGACCTGCTGGCGGCCATCGAGGCCAGTCCCGCGGCCAGTGACTTCTACCGCACGCTGACCGCGCAGAACCGCTTCGCGCTGACCTTCCGCGTCATCGGCCTCAAGACCCCGGCTGCGCGGGCGCGCAAGATCGCCGCTTTCGTCGAGATGCTGGAAAAGGGCGAGACCGTCTACCCGCAGAAGGCCAAGGCCTGATGGGCACGTGGCTGGCCTTCCTGCGCGGCATCAATCTGGGCAAGCGGCAAATCAAGATGGCCGAGCTGCGCGCCTGCCTCGAAGAGGCGGGCTTTGCCGACGTCAAGACCGTCGTCGCCAGCGGCAATGTCCGCCTCAGCGCCGAAGGCAATGCCGAGGCGATCAAGGCAAGACTGGAAAAGGCCATCGAGACCAAGTTCGGTTTCAAGGTCGGCGTCGTGCCGCGCTCGGAAGCCGAGATGGTCGCCATGCTGGCGGGCCATCCCTTCGACACGCTCGACCCCAAGGCCGACTTCACCCGCCACGTGCTGATGTTCGAGCAGCCCCTGCCCCAAGGCATCGTGCTCGCTGACCGCCCCGGCCATACCGAAGTCCTGCGCATCGATCCCCGCGAAATCTACATTGCCGGCTACCGACAGCCCGACGGGCGCTACACCGAGGGCGTGGAGGAGGTGCTCAAGCCCCTCTATGCCAGGCTTGGCAAGGGTGTCCTCGACACCATGCGCAACTGGAACACCATGGAAAAGATGCTCGCATGATCACCGTCTTCGGCTCGACCAATCTCGACCAGATCGGCACTGTCAGCCGCCTGCCCAAGCCGGGCGAGACCGTGGCCGGCGGCACCTTCTCGATGGCGGCGGGCGGCAAGGGCGCCAACCAGGCGCTGGCCGCGCGGCGGGCCGGTGCGCAAGTGCGCCATGTCTCGGGCGTCGGCAACGATGCCTTTGCCAACCTCGCCCTGGCGTTGCTCAAGGCCGATGGCGTCGACCTCTCCGCCATGAAGGTGGTCGAGGGCGCGACCGGCATCGCCATGATCTTCGTCGATAGCCACGGCGAAAATGTCATCGCCATCCTGCCGGGCGCTAATGGCGCCATGACGCCTGCCGACGCCGACAAGGCGCTGGCCGGGGTCAGCGGCGGCGTCATGCTGGTGCAGCAGGAAATCCCGCAGGCAGCGACCGAACGGGCGCTCGACCTGGCCCGCGCGCAAGGCGTCACCGCCATTCTCAATACCGCGCCGTTTCTGGACAGCACCGCCGCGTTGGCGCCTAAGGCAGCGATCCTCATCGCCAACGAAACCGAGTTCGCGCTGCTGACCGGGCGCGGCATCGCCGAGCTCGACGCCGCCATGGCCGAATGGGCGGCGCGGCATAACCAGACCGTCATCGTGACACTGGGCGGCGATGGCGCCCGCGCTGTCACGGCCACGGGCCAGCGCATCAGCGTACCGGCTATGCCGATCAAGCCGGTTGATACGGTGGGCGCGGGTGACACCTTCTGCGGTTATCTCGCCGCTGGGCTCGATGCCGGGCTGGACCTCGAATCCGCCATGCGGCGCGCCGCCGTCGCCGCCAGCCTCGCCTGCCTGAAACCCGGCGCCCAGCCAGCGATTCCGCTGGCGGGCGAGGTTGCGACGGCGATGCAGTAGGCTTCTCAACCCTCCCGAAACCCCTCCGCCACCGCGGCGATAAACGCCGTCACCCGGCGCGGCACCAAGTGCCGTGATGGGTGCAGCGTGTGTATCGGCAGGGTCGGCAGCGACCAGTCGCTCAATATCTGCACCAGCGAACCATCGGCCAGGTCGTCCGCTACAAGATCGAGTGGCAGGTAGACGATGCCGGCGCCGTCGATGGCCATGGCGCGCTGGGCCTCGCCATTGTCGATCTCGATGCCGCCGCCGACCTCCACCGTCAGCGGCTCTCCGGCCGCATCGTGGAAGGTCCAGCGGTTGCGCGGGATGAGGTTGAGATTGAGGATGCAGCGCGCTCGCTCGAGATCGGCGGGATGGCGCGGCGTGCCGTGTCGCGCGAGGAAATCGGGCGAGGCACAGCAGGCGAAGCGATAGGTGCCGACTCGCCGCGCCAGCATTGACGACGATGGCAGCGTGCCGATGCGCACGGCCAGGTCGAACCCCTCGGCGATCAGGTCCACCCGCCGATCGGTAAGGCTCATCTCGAAGATGATGCCGGGATTGGCTGCGGTGAAGCGCGCGATGACGGCCGGCAGCCGGCGGATGCCCACCGTGGTGGGCGCAGTCAGCCGGATGCGACCACTGAGCGGTCCCGACGTCGACACATCCGCCAGAGCCTCGGTCGCCGCGATCACCGCCTCGGCGCGACCCAGGAATTCCTGGCCCGCCTCGGTCAGCCGCTGGCTGCGCGTGGTGCGCTCGATGAGCGCCGCGCCATAGCGCTGCTCCAGCCCCTGGATGCGCCGGCCCACCATGGCCGGCGACAGGTTGAGCTGGCGCGCCGCCTTGGCAAAGCTGCCAATACGGGCGGCAGCGATGAAGGTGCGCAATTCGTCGAGCTCGGCCATTCGATACTTCTATGCAATTATGTTCGTATGAGACAAGCAATTCTCTTTGCAATTGGGAGTGGGCATCTTCGGGTCATCGCAATCGAACTCGACGGAGCTTTCCAATGACCACCATCGCAATCATCGGCCTGGGCAATATGGGCAAAGGCCTCGCCAAGCGTCTCGCCGGCAAGGTCGACCTGGTGCTGACCTCGCGCGACGAAGCGGCCGTGACCGCCTTCGCCGCCACCCTGCCGGCCGGCGTCACCGTCCTCGGTCAGGAAGCCGCCATCGCCAGGGCCGACGTGGTGGTCCTGGCCATGCCCTATGCCAAGGCGCTCGTCGTTGCCGCCAATCCGGCGCTTTCGGGCAAGGTGGTGCTCGACATGTCCAACCCGATCACCCCCGACTTCTCGGGGCTTCTGCTCGGCTACACCACTTCTGCCGCCGAACAGGTGCAGCAGACTGCGCCGCAGGCCCACGTGGTCAAGGGCTTCAACACCATCTTCTCGAGCCTCTTCGACCGCCCGACCGCCGAAACGGCCAGCATCCCGGTCTTCCTCGCCGGCAACGACGAAGCCGCCGTCGCGGCCGTCGAAAACCTGGTCAAGCTTTCCGGCTTCGCCGTCGAAAAGACCGGCGGCATCGAAGCCGCCCGCCTGCTCGAACCTCTCGGCATGCTCAACATCCGCCTCGGCTACGGCCTCGGCCACGGCACCGACATCGCCCCGACCTGGGCAAAACTGGCGGCCTGAGGCTTACAACGGTATCCACTCGCAAAGCAAAAAGGGCAGGTCCGGCGGACCTGCCCTTTTCTCTATTCCAAATGCCGTCGCCCTTATTTGGGCGCCAGCACCATGACCATCTGGCGGCCTTCGGAGCGGGGCTGGCTTTCGACCTTGGCCACCGGTTCCATCTGCTCGCGGACCTTGATCAAAAGCTGCATGCCCAGTTCCTGGTGCGCCATTTCGCGACCGCGGAAGCGCATGGTGACCTTCACCCGGTCGCCATCGTCGAGAAAGCGTTGCACGGCCTTCATCTTGGTCTCGTAGTCATGCGTATCGATATTCGGACGCAGTTGGACTTCCTTGACCTCGATCACCTTCTGCTTCTTGCGCGCCTCGGCAGCTTTCTTCTGCGCGGCGTATTTGAAGCGGCCGAGGTCCAGCATCTTGGCGACCGGCGGCACGGCATTGGGAGAGATCAGAACGAGGTCCAACCCCTGTTCCTGGGCTTCTGTGAGCGCTTCGCGCGTGCGGACCACGCCACGGTTCTCGCCTTCAGCATCGATGAGTTGCACATCGGGGCTGGTGATATCTTCGTTAGAGGGCGGCCCATCTTTCTGGGGCGCAACGGGTCTCATGGGACGACGAATGGCAAAGGATCCTTGCGTTGTTAAGCCGGGTGGTGAAATCGCGCATAAAATCGTGTTACGCGGACCATAAGTCAACTGGCAAAGCGCCAGAAATTCCGGCCTGTTGCGCCATTGAAACGCCGCGATTGCCGCGCCCTGCCCGTGTGGCTAACGCTTGGTATCCATCCTGACGGAAACTCCCATGACCATATCACCGCCGCGCAGCTTCCGCATCTCTGTCGGCGTCGGCGCCGCCGGGCGCGACATCACGGTCGAGCAGCGCCAAGGCAAGGCGCCGGGCATTTTCTGGCTCGGCGGCTTCCGCTCGGACATGGCCGGCAGCAAGGCCATGGCGCTCGACGCGCTGGGGGCCGAGCAGGGTTTGGCCGTCACGCGCTTTGATTATTCCGGCCACGGCATTTCCGGTGGCGCTTTCGATGACGGCACGATCAGCCGCTGGCTCGAAGAGGCCGAAGCAGTGTTTGCCACCACCAGCGGGCCGCAGATCATCGTCGGCTCATCCATGGGCGGCTGGCTGGCTTTGCTGCTGGCCCGCGCTTTGCACCGCCGCGGCAGCCATGCCCATGGCCTGGTGCTCATCGCGCCGGCCCCTGACATGACGCACGAACTGATGCTGCCCGATTTCACGCCGGCCGAGCACGAATCGCTGCAGAACAACGGCTATGTCGATCAGCCTAGCCAATATTCCGATACGCCCTACCGCATCACCCGCGCGCTGATCGAGGATGGCGCCCATCACCTGCTGTTTGGCGGCGTCATCGAAACCGGCTGCCCGGTGACGATCCTGCAGGGCGGGCAGGACCCGGACGTGCCCCCGGCCCATGCCATCAAGCTGGTGACGCATATCCTGCACGATCCGGTGACACTGACGCTGATCCCGGATGGGGATCACCAGCTGAGCCGGGACGAGGATTTGGTCCGGCTGAAGGATGCGGTGATGCGGCTGGTTGAGGGCTAGGACCTACCGCGTCGTCAGCTTGCTCTTCTGCTGGCCGTCCGCGTCGAAATTCTCGGGCGCCAGCCACCGCTCGTATTCCGCCCGCATGGCAGGCCATTCGCCGTCCAGGATCGAGAACCAGGCGGTGTCGCGGCTCTCGCCCTTGATGATCATGTCCTGCCGGAACACACCTTCGAACTGGAAGCCGAAGCGCGTCGCAGCCGCCTTGCTCGGCTCGTTGCGATTGTTGCATTTCCATTCAAAGCGCCGATAGCTGAGGTCATCGAAGGCATGCCGAGCGAAAAGAAAAAGCGCTTCGGTGGCCAGCGGCGTGCGCGCCATCGGCAGACCCCAATAGATGCCGCCAATCTCGATCGAGCCATGCTCGGGGCGGATGCGCATCCAGCCCTGCTGGCCCGCGGCCTTGCCGCTTGCTTTGTCGATCACAGCCACATAGCTCGGATCGGACACGGCCTTGCCCTGCTCGATCCGTGCTTCCATCTCGGCGACTGTTTCGGGCGCGCCGGTGAACAGCCAGCGATAGCGCTCGGCACCTCCGGGCATGGTGGAAACCGCATGCAGGTCCACGGCATGCTTAGCGTCCAGCGGCTCGAGCCGCACATAGCGGCCCTCGAGCACGATGCGTTGCGGGGCCGACTTGGCTTGTTGCGGTGCACTCACGACTGGGCTTCCTCGAAAATGGCGGCCAGCCCGTCCCGATAGGTGGGATAGAGCAGCTCGATGCCAAGCGCCTGCTTGATGGCAGCGTTGGAGACGCGTTTGTTGTCGGTATAAAAACTGCGCTGCATGGGCGTCATCGGCGCGGTCTCAAACGGGATTTCCGGCGGTGGCTCGACCCCCAGCATGGCCGCGGCATGGGCGATCACCTCCTGCGGTGGCGCCGGTTCGTCATCGCCTAGGTTGAAGGTGCCATCGAGCCGCACTGCAGCCGCCAGTGCGGTCACCCGCCCGATATCCTCGACATGGATGCGGTTGAACACCTGACCCGCTTTCACGACGCGCCGCGAAGTGCCATCGCGCAGCTTGTCGAAGGTCGAGCGGCCCGGTCCATAAATGCCGGCCAGCCGCAATATGGTAAGGGGCACGCCCCGTTGTGCCGCATAGTCGCGCCAGACCTGCTCGGCCAGCACCCGGCGATCGGAGCGATCGTTGCGCGGCACCAAAGGCGCGGTCTCGTCGATCCAGGCGCCGCCGAAATCGCCATAGACCCCGACCGTGGAATAATAGCAGAGCCATTGCAGGCCCTCGGCTGCGTCGAGATCGGCCCGGTGATGCAGCAAAGCGGGGTCGCCCTCGCTGCCCGGCGCGATCGAAAAGATTACATGGCTGGCCTTGCGCAGATTGGGCCCGAGCGTGGCGCCGGGGGCCGTGCCGTCGAAGACATGGGCTGACAGGCCCTTGGCCCGGAGCAGTTGCGCCTTTTCCGGGCTGCGAACGGTGCCCCCGATGTCGGCATATTGGCCCGATGCGAGCATACGCATCGCGGCCGCTGTGGATGAAAATCCGAGGCCGAAGAAGAAGGCGTTCATGAGATGTCCCCGGTCCATTCGGCCGCTACCGAGCTATCGCTTTCCCGCGCCAGATAGGCAAGGCTGAGATCGCTGGCGCGCCCGGGCGCCAATCGCCGCAGCGCCCAGATCGCCGCCCCGCGCACCACCGGCTCGTCAGCATCGAGCCGCGCCTCGACCAGCGGAATGAGGTCCGGATTGCCCGAATTGCCGATGGCAATGAGGACGTTCCGCAGGAAGCGCGCCAGGCCGATGCGTTTGATCGGCGAGCCTGCAAAGAGGGTACGAAACCCGGCATCGTCGAGCTGCACCAGGTCAGCCAAAGCTGGCCGCTCCAGTTCCGGCCGGGCGCGCAGCTTGGCCTCGCGGCTGACCGAAGCGAACTTGTTCCACGGGCAGACAGCCAGGCAATCGTCGCAGCCATAGATGCGATTGCCCATCGGTGCCCGAAACTCCAATGGGATCTGGTCCTTATGCTCGACCGTGAGGTAGGCGAGGCATCGCCTGGCGTCGAGCCGGAATGGCGCTGGGAAGGCATTGGTCGGGCAGATGTCGAGGCAGCGCGTACAGGTGCCGCAGCTTTCCTCATGCTGGATATCCCCGGGCAGCTCAGCCGAGGTCAGAATGGCGCCCAGGAACAGCCACGAGCCGAATTCGCGACTGACCAGCACGGTATGCTTGCCCTGCCAGCCCAGGCCCGCCGCCTCGGCCAGCGGCTTTTCCATCAGCGGGGCCGTATCGACGAACACCTTGACCTCGGCGCCGGAACGCCGCGCCAGCAGGCCCGCCAGCTCCTTGAGCTTGCCCTTGATGATCTCGTGATAGTCCCGGTTGCGTGCATAGACCGAGATGGTGCCCAGCGATCGCTCACCCAGGATGGCCAGCGGATCGGTCTCGGGACCGTAGTTGATCCCAAGCACGATCACCGACTTCGCCTCGGGCCACATGCCCTGCGGACTGCCGCGGCGGGTGGCGGTTTCTTCCATCCACTCCATGTCGCCATGCCAGCTGGCGGCCAAAGCCGCATTAAGCTTTTCGGGCAGGTCGGGGCGCGCATCCGCGGGCGCGATGCCGAAGCTGTCGAAGCCGAGCGCAGCTGCGCGGGTGCGCAGCTCGGCGACGAGGTTTTCGGTGTTGGGTGCGGCGATGCTCAAACAGACCTCATGGTGAGCCTGTCGAACCACGAGGTCGTGGCACACTGGCGTCACTGGCACGACCTCGTCCTTCGGCAAGCTCAGGATGGGGTCTACTGCATTATCGCGTGAAGCGGAGAAAACTCAAAAATCGAGATCCGCATAGCCCTTTTGCGGCGGCATGGCCACGACGCGGTCATTGAGCAGGGTGCGGAAGGCGGGGCGCGATTTGATGCGGGAATACCAGTCGCGGGTTTCCCCGGCTTTGCCCCAGTCGATGTCGCCCAGATAGTCGAGCGTCGAGAGGTGCGCCGCCAGCGCGAAATCGGCGAGGGTCAATGTGTCGCCGGCAAGCCAGGAGCGGTTGGCGAAGAGCCAGTTGAAATAGAGCATGTGCTCGTTGAGATTGGCCTTGGCGACGCGCAGCACGGCCGGATCGGGCGTCGCGCCCTTCTGGTCTCGCTTGACGATCTTTTCTTCGAGCACGTAGCGGGTGACCTCGTCATTGAGCTTGAAGATCACCCATTCGATCATCCGCCACATCTCGGCCCGCGGCCCCGGCTCGGCCGGAATGAGACCGGTGACGATGCTGGGCGTATAGAGGTCCTCGATGGTGTGGATATTGGCCAGCAGGCCCACAATGGGCTGGTCGCCATCACCCAAAAGGATCGGCAATGTGGCGGCGGGGTTGATTTCCAGCAACTCTGCCGTGCGCAGCCAGGGCTTGATCTCCTCCATGTCCAGCGGCACACCGTATTCGGCACACATCAGCCGGATGAGGCGCGAAGCGGGATCGAGGGGATGGTGCAGCAGGCTCGGCATATGGACGCTCGTCTCTTCTGGCGGTTGCCGGGGCTGCTTGGCGCTATGGGCGAACAGCGCTAGAGCTTGCCAATTCTACAGCCCGTTTGACTGAATTAGGGGATCAAATGAACGCCGATCAAGGTCTTTTTGTGCCGCTGATCCTTGGAATTCTCGAAGGGCTTACCGAATTCCTGCCCGTCAGCTCCACTGGACACCTGTTGCTGGCCGGCCATTTCTTCGGACTGACCCAGCCCGATACCTTCATAGTGCTCATTCAGCTCGGGGCAATCCTGGCTGTGATCACCGTCTATTTCGCCAAGCTGGGCGTGTTGATCCGCGATGCGCTGACCGGCAAGGCCTATGCCTGGCAGTTCGCGCTTTCGGTGATCCTGGCCTGCCTGCCGGCCGTGGCGGCAGGTGTGCTGCTGCGTGATTTCATCCAGGGCGATCTCTGGGATTCGGCGGCGCTGATCTGCTGGACGCTGCTGATCGGCGGGGTGATCCTGCTCATCGTCGACCGGCTGCCGCTCAAGCCGAAATACGATGACATCTACCAGTTTCCCTGGCACCTGGCGCTGATTGTGGGCCTGTTCCAGATGTTGAGCCTCGTTCCTGGCGTATCGCGCTCGGGCTCGACTGTGGTGGCCGGCATGCTGTTTGGCGCCTCCAAGCGCGCAGCGGCCGAGTTCACCTTCTTTATCGCGCTGCCCATCATGGTGGGCGCCTTCGGCTACGACCTCTACAAGAGCCGCGACCTCATCGACACGTCCATCGCCCTCAATGTCGGCATCGGCTTTGCCGCCGCCTTCATCGTCGGAGCCCTGGTGGTACGATACCTCCTGGGCTTCGTCAGCAAATATGGCTTCGCGCCGTTCGCCTGGTGGCGCATTGCGGTCGGCGTGGCCGGACTTGTGGCGATCTACGCCTTCGGACGCTGAGCGAGCCTACTGCTCGAGCGGCTTGAAGGTCGCGGGGATCGAGAAAAAGGCGCGTGGAATTTCCACGTCCTTTTCCACGTCATAGAGCGAGAAAGTCAGCTCGGCCCCGCTGGGCTCGACCAGGCTCCACTGCGCCAGTTCCTTGGTGTCGGTGTCAAAGATCAGCGAAACCTGCACCGTGCCGGCCACCGTCTCGTCGATCACGGTGATAGACATATAGCCATCCGAGCTGGTGACATCGACCACATTGGCGTTGAGCAGGTCGATCTTGTCGCCCAGGAACTGGCGCAGCGGGATCGAGTCCTGCGGATAGGCGTAATAGGTCTCGTCGCGCCGATTGAGCACGTAGAAGCCGCGCCCGACCGAGACGATCTCCTCGCGGCTCGGCGGCGCATAGCGGAAGGCGATCTTGTCGGGCCGCTCGAGGAAGAACGTACCCTCGGTGCGCCCGCCATTGGTGTCGATCTGCAGGAACCGGCCGACCATGGTGCGAATGGCCGAATTGTGGGCGCCGATATCGGCGATGAGCTGCTGCTCTTCGGGTGTAAGCGCCCGGTCGAGCGCCCAGGCGGGAACGCTCAGGGCAAAGGCGGTGGAAAGACCGAGCAGCAAGGCATCGCGGCGAATCATGGACAAGGTCCCTGGCTGACTTTTGTTTCTAGGCTAGCCTAGAAAGCAATTGCGGCAACAGGTGGTTCCGCCACACTGTCCGATCAAGGTCACCAATGCCAGAACGAGGGGAATTCGGCATGCGCTTACACGCTATCACAATCCTGCTGACCGGCCTTGCGGCCACGCCAAGCTTCGCGGCCCTGCCGCCGCATTATCAGCGCCAGGCCGAACTCGAGGCCATCATCACCCATGTGGTGGAGGAATTCGGGATCGACCACCCGATCGAGTCGATCGTGCTCAAGGATACCGACTTCTACGACGTCATCAGCGGAACCTGCCGCATGGAAGTGGTCATCGTCGACGTGCCGCCGGCGGCCGGGGCGGAGCCGATGGTCGGTCCGCGCCAGTTCGCGGTCGAATCCGGGCCGCTGGTCTGCGAATAGGCCAGGACCGCTAGAGCTCGCCGCGTTGCTTTTTGCCGCGGGCGATTTCAGTGGCCAGGGCTTCCAGCTTGACCGGCCAGAACACGCGGAAACGGGTGAGCCAGTCGTCGATATCGCGCAGCGGCGTGGCATCGAGCACATAGACCCGCCGCGTGCCCTCGGGGCGAACCTGCGCGAAACCGGATTCGCGCAAAACCTTGAGGTGCTGGCTGACGCCGGCCTGGGAAATGCCGAATTCGGCGGCGATCACGCCCACCACCTCTCCGGACGAGTGCTCACGTTCGGAGAGGAGTTCAAGGATGCGGCGGCGAACCGGATCGCCCAGGACGTCGAATGCGTGCATCAGCCCTCCAAAGGCGGTTCGCCGGAATAAAAGCGCCGCGTCGCCTCGGCTGCCCGCAGAGCATGCTCCCGCTCCTCGCCCGAAGCTATGGCGGCGCGGCCCCAATCCGTGCTGGTTGTGCGCATCATATCCTTGGCTTCCTGGCTTTCGCCCCAGCCGGCCACGGTTTCGGCCGGCGCATCGAAATCGGGCTCGGCGAGGTGACGCGACAGGCCCATGAAGCCGAGATCCCAGCCAACGCCGACCGCGCCCGGGCCATAGGTGTCCCAATGCGGGCTGAGATGGGCGACATGTTCCAGTTCGAGGCGGGTGCCCGACCCCTGGGCAGACAGCGTGATGGTGACCCAGGTCGGGATGCCGCCAAATTCCCAGGTGAGCGCGATCTTCTCCTCGGGCACACATTCGAGCACGGTGCCGCCGGCATTGCCCTCGACCTGATAGCGGCCGCCCAGTTTGAGGTCGCCGCTCACGGGCGCAAACCAGCGTTTGATACGCTCGGGCCGGGTCAGGGCATCCCAGAGATCGGCTGGCGTCGTGTCATAGATTCGGGACGCAACCACGGCCTTGGCGGGCTGGCCGTCCTTTTCAAGGTTGCGCACTTCGCGGGTCATGGCGCCCAGGTGGGTGGCGAGGTCAAAGGCCATTTGGTCTCTCCTTATTTCAGTGTAAACTTATATAAGTGACAACTGAAATAGAGTCGAGGCCCATTCTCCGCGCGTCCTGCGGGTCCGCCAGCGAACGCATAAACGAAAACCCCGGCACGCTGCCGGGGTCCTCAAACTTCTGCTGCTGCAGCGCCTAGTACCCGTCGCTGTTGTTCCCAACCAGGATCTCACGTTTGCCGGCATGGTTGGCCTGGCTGATGACACCTTCGCGTTCCATGCGTTCGATCAGGGTCGCCGCCTTGTTGTAGCCGATGGCCAGGCGCCGCTGCACATAGGAGGTGGAGGCCTTCTTGTCGCTCAGCACGATATGGACGGCCTTGTCGTAAAGCTCGTCGCCCGAACCGGCATAGTCATCGCCGCCGCCGGCGCTGTCGCTACCAAATTCGCCGCCTTCATCGTCTTCCTCGGTGATGGAATCGAGGTAGTCGGGCGAGCCCTGGGTCTTGAGATGGGCGACCACGGCTTCGACTTCGGCGTCGGAGACGAACGGACCGTGGAGGCGCTTGGTGCGGCCGCCACTGGCCATGTAGAGCATGTCGCCATTGCCCAGGAGCTGTTCGGCGCCCTGCTCGCCCAGAATGGTGCGCGAGTCGATTTTCGACGTCACCATGAACGAGATGCGGGTGGGGAAGTTGGCCTTGATCGTGCCGGTAATGACGTCAACCGACGGGCGCTGGGTGGCGGTGATGATGTGGATGCCGGCGGCGCGGGCCATCTGGGCCAGGCGCTGGATGGCGCCTTCGATGTCCTTGCCGGCCACCATCATCAGGTCGGCCATTTCGTCGACGATGACGACGATATAGGGCAGCGGCTCAAGATCGAACTCTTCGCTCTCAAAGATCGCCTCGCCGGTTTCGCGGTCGAAGCCGGTCTGCACCGTGCGGGTGATGACCTCGCCCTTGGCCTTGGATTCGGTGACGCGCTGGTTGAAGCCGTCAATGTTGCGGACGCCGATCTTGCTCATCTTGCGATAGCGATCTTCCATCTCGCGCACCGCCCATTTGAGCGCCACGACAGCCTTTTGCGGATCGGTAACGACAGGGGTCAGCAGATGGGGGATGCCGTCATAGATGCTGAGTTCCAGCATCTTGGGATCGATCATGATCATGCGGCACTGCTCGGGCGTCATCTGGTAGAGCAGGCTGAGGATGAAGGTGTTGATGCCCACCGACTTGCCCGAGCCGGTGGTGCCGGCGATGAGCAAGTGGGGCATGCGGGCCAGGTCGGCGATGACAGGCTCGCCGCCAATGGTTTTGCCGAGGCATATCGGCAGCTTGCCCTTCATCTTCTCGAAATCGGACGAGGCCAGCATTTCGCGGAAATAGACCGTCTCGCGGTTTTCGTTGGGCAGCTCGATACCGATGGCATTGCGGCCCGGCACCACGGCGACGCGGGCGGAGATGGCGCTCATCGAGCGGGCAATATCGTCGGCCAGCGAGATGACGCGGCTCGACTTGATGCCCGGCGCGGGCTCGAGTTCGAACAGGGTCACGACCGGACCGGGGCGGACATTGATGATGTCGCCTTTGACGCCGAAGTCGCTCAGCACCTCTTCGAGGCGGCGCGCCATTTCTTCGAGCCTCTCCGGGCTGTGCTCGGCCGACGGGCCCTTGTGGCGCGGTTCAGCCAAAAGCGTCAGCGGCGGCAGCTCGAAGCCACCGGGTTCGTCGAGGAACGAGGCCTGGGCCTCGCGCATCATGCGCTGGCCGGGCACCGGGCGGGGCGCCGGCGCGGTGACGCGGGGCCTGGCCGGGTCGACCGGATGGAAGCGCGAATCGCCGCGCTGGTGATGGCTGGGGACGGGCGCGGCCGGGACATCGGCCACGAAGGGCATGTCGTCCTCGGCCTCGTCGGGGTAGTCGAGCTCGGTATCGTCGTAGCTGGGACGCGCATTGATGCGCGGCGAGATTTCGGGCTCGGCCGGGAAGGCCGGCGCGCGATCAAAGCCGGGCTCGACGGGCGCATGGATGCGACGCGGCTGGGCAGGGGCGACGGACGGCTCGCGCCGCTCGACGACAGGGGCATGACCATCGAGGCTCGGCTCGACATCGTCATCGCGCCAGGTGGCGGCTTCCGCGGCGCGGCGCTCGGCATGGCTGGCCCGGGCACGACGGAAGGCGGTGCGCAGCGAATAGCCGGTATGGACCACGGCGCCCAGCACGATATCGACGATCGGGTTGGTCTCGGGTTCGTCTTCTTCCACGGCCGCGGCGACGCCCTTGCGGCCGGCGGCTGCCGGCATGGGCTTGCGCGGGCCTGTCGGCACAGAGGTGCCGAGGCCCATGGCGATCCAGAAGGCGGTCATCGCCGGGATGGCGATGATGATGGCAAAGAGCACGGCGGTGACCGCTTGTGGTGCTTCGCCGGTAACGAGCGCGGCAAGGCTCGTAAAGCCATTGCCGATAAAGCCGCCGAGGCCGGTCGGCAGCGGCCAGCTTGCCGGCATGGCGACGAATGACAGTACGCCCGCCAGCAGCAGCGTCGCGGCGACCCAGGCCAGCGAGCGCAGGCCCATATGGCTGGGCATGCGGCGGCGGGCAAAAGCCCAGCCCCACAAAGCCGGCGGCACCAACAGCGCCAGGGCGGCGAGGCCGAACACCTGGAACAGCGCATCGGCGATGGCCGCGCCGGGGAAACCGAGCCAATTGGCCGGCGTCTTCGAGGTCGCATAGGAGAAGCTCGGATCGTCCACCGACCAGGAGGCCAGGGCGACGAGGCAAATGCCAACCAGGCCCAGCAGCACCAGGCCAACCACGCGCACCGGAATGCGTATAGCCAGTGCCGGCGGCGGCATGGGCGCGGCCCTCGAGGCGCCGGCGCGCGAGCGCTGCGGCACGGAGCGGATTTCGTCGAGCACGGGCGAGGGAGAACTGGGCATGGGCGAACTCAATACTTGCCCGGCTGAGACCGGGCCCACATTGGCGTCATGCTAGAGCGATCGGGTTAACCCAAGGCTAACCATGGGCTCTTCACCTCTCCCTTCGGGTCGACCTCTCCTCCAAGGAAGAGGTGAGAAAGAAAAGGCCCGCTTCCGGAGAAGCGGGCCAGGGAGCCACACGGATCGCGAGGGAGGGCGGCCGCGGGAAACAGGTTGATCGTGGAGTGCGGCCCATGCAGTTTTGCGAGTGGGAAGCCTCTGTGGCGGGCCAAGAGGGACACGAGCCGCACGCCACGATTAACTTGGTTTGGCAGAGCCGGGCGGCGCGAACGCCGCCCGGAAAGTCGGTCTTAGTTGTAGGCGCGTTCGCCGTGGCTCGAGAGATCCAGGCCATCGCTTTCGCTCGATTCGGTGACGCGGGCGCCGCCGAACACAGCCTTGACGATGAGCATGGCAACCAGGGCAACCACACCCGACCAGACCACGGCGATAGCTACGGCGGTCAGCTGGATCACGAATTGGCCGGTGATCGAGTAGGCAGCGGCATCGCCCAGCGGGTAACCGCCGAGGCCAGGCGCAGCGACGATGGCAGTGCCCAGGGCACCGACGATGCCGCCGACGCCATGGATGCCGAACACGTCGAGGCTATCGTCATACTTGAGCAGCGGCTTGAGGTTAACGACTGCCCACAGGCAGACGATGCCGGCAACCGCGCCGAGCACGATGGCGCCACCGATACCGGCAAAGCCAGCGGCGGGGGTGATCGCCACGAGACCGGCAACAGCACCCGAGACAGCGCCCAGGGCCGAAGCATGGCCGCGGGTGACCTTTTCACCGATCGCCCAGGCCAGAGCACCGGCGGCCGGAGCCAGGATGGTGTTGATCAGCGCAACGGCGGTGAGGGCATTGGCTTCGAGGTTGGAGCCGGCATTGAAGCCGAACCAGCCGAACCACAGCATGCCGGCGCCAACGAAGGTCCAGACCAGGTTGTGGGGAGCGATCGGCTCCTTCATGTAGCCCAGGCGCGGGCCAAGCACGATGGCAGCGACGAGGGCGGCCACACCGGAGTTGATATGGACGACCGTGCCGCCGGCAAAGTCATAGGCACCCATGCCGAACAGCAGGCCAGGGCCAGCCCAAACCATGTGCGCGATCGGCAGGTAGGAGAAGGTGAACCAGATGGCCAGGAACGTCAGCAGCGCGCCGAACTTCATGCGCTCGGCGATGCCGCCGACGATGAGGGTCGAGGTGATGCAGGCGAACGTCAACTGGAACGCCACGAACACCATTTCGGGGAGCTGGAAGCCGGCCGAGAAGGTCGCAGCGGTCGATTCGAGCGTGACGCCCGAAAGGAAGAACTTGGAGAAGTCGCCGATAAAGGCCGAAAGACCGCCTTCGGTCGGGCCGGCAAAGGCCAGCGAGTAGCCATAGGCAACCCACAGGATCGAGATCAGCGAGAAGCCGAGGAATACCTGGGTCAGAACCGACAGGATGTTCTTGGCGCGCACGAGGCCGCCATAGAACAGGGCAAGGCCCGGTACGGTCATGAAGATCACGACCATGGTGCAGACCATCATCCAGGCGGTGTCGCCCTTGTCGATGACTGGGACGACTTCAGCAACGGCTTCGGCGGCAGGCGCAGCGGCGTCCTGGGCAAATGCGGGCAGAGCCAGCAGGAGGGAGGCGAGTGCGACGCTTCCCAAAATCTTTGACGTCTTCATCTGTTTTTCTCCCGATGACGCTTAGAGGGCAGCCGCGCCGGTTTCACCGGTACGGATACGGGTGACGGCGAGCAGATCGAGCACGAAAATCTTGCCGTCGCCGATCCGGCCGGTCTGGGCGCTGTCACGGATGGCGGTGCTGACCGCATCGGCTAGGGCGTCGTCGACGGCAATTTCGACCTTGAGTTTGGGCAGGAAGTGCACGGCATATTCGGTGCCGCGGTAGATTTCCGAATGCCCCTTCTGGCGGCCATAACCCTTCACCTCGGTCACGGTCATGCCGTGGACATCGAGGGAATTGAGAGCCTGGCGAACCTCTTCGAGGCGTGATGGCTTGATAATTGCGATCACCAGTTTCATGTGAGCCCCTTTGCGCTTGGCGCTTGTCTGGAATGGCAAACTAGACTCAAGCGCCGTGCCAATTGCCTTGCCAAGCGAAAGTGTTCGCATATTCAATGGGTTAACGATTTGCAAAACCGTCTGCTGCTCGAAGCGCAGCCAAAATGCCCAATTGTTGTGCAATTCCTGACCGAATTGAACAAATATGAAGCACCGCCGCGACGATCCGCGCGCTTGCGCGAAATGGCGGCACAGCCACAATAGGCGCAAGGAGACCGGTGATGAGCGAGCAAGCCTATGACGTGCTGATCGTTGGCGGTGGCCCGGTGGGCCTGACGCTGGCTTTGGCGCTGGTGCAATCGGCCCGGGGCATCCGGGTAGGCCTTGTCGACCGGCGGCCTTTGTCGGTGCCGCGCGATGCGCGCGCCTCGGCCATCGTCGCCGGCGTGCGGCGCGTCTTCGAGGCGCTGGGCGTGTGGTCGAAAATGGCCGCGGCGGCGCAGCCGATCACCAGCATGCGCATCACCGATTCGGGCGGCGGCGATATTTCCCGCCCCTTGTTCCTGACCTTCGATGGCGACATCGCGCCCGGCGAAGCCTTTGCCCACATGGTGCCCAATAGCGTCAGCGCCCAGGTGCTGCTTGACGCGGTTGGCGACCAGATCTCAGTCATCGCGCCGGCCACCATCACCGGCTATACGACGGAGGCAGGCGCCGCCCGCCTGACGCTGGACGATGGCCGCGTGCTCACTGCGCCGCTGCTGGTGGCGGCCGATGGCGGTCAGTCTGCCCTGCGCGGCATGGCCGGCATCGACGTCATCGCGCATGACTATGGCCAGGTCGGGCTCGTCACCACCATCGGCCACGAATTGCCCCATGACGGCGTGGCCTACGAGCATTTCCGCCCCGCCGGCCCCTTTGCCAGCCTGCCGCTGCCGGGCAACCGCTCGTCGCTGGTGTGGACCGAGAGCAGCGAGGCGGCGCCGCGCTTTCTCGCCATGGACGCGACCGAGCTGGCCCTCGAGATCGAGGGAGTGATGGGCTCGACGCTGGGCGCCGTGACGGTCGAGGAAAAGCTGATGGGCTTTCCGCTCAAGCTGCAGATCGCCCGCGATTTCGTCGCCCCGCGCCTGGCGCTGGTGGGCGACGCCGCCCATGTCGTCCATCCCATTGCCGGGCAGGGGCTCAATCTTGGCCTCAAGGACGTGGCGGCGCTGGCCGAAGTGGTGATCGAGGCGATCCGCCTCGGGCTCGACCATGGCAGCGACGATGTGTTGGGCCGCTACCAGTCGTGGCGCCGGCTCGATACGGCTAGCATGGCCGTCATGACCGACGGGCTCAACCGGCTCTTTTCCAACGACGTCGCGCCGGTCCGCGCTCTGCGCGATTTCGGCCTCGGCCTGGTGGATCGCGCCGGCCCGATCAAATCCGCGCTGATCCGGACCGCCTCGGGCGTCTCGGCCAGCGGCCCCAAGCTCCTGAGCGGCCTGCCGATCTGAGCCATGGTGCGCTTTGCTTCCAGCGCGATCTGGCGTGCGGAGTATGACCCCGATGAGCGCCTGTTGCACATCTGGTTCACGGGTGACGACAAGCCCTATGGCTATCGCGATGTGCCCGAGATCGTGTTCGACGAACTCTGTGCCGCCGACTCGCAGGGCCGCTATTTTGCCGCCCACATCCGCGATCGCTACGACGTCGTTCCGCCGCCCTGACCAAGTCCGCGCAGGATCGCAACCACTTCGTCGCGACGCGACCAGGGCACGAAGATGTGGTCGTGATGATAGGCCGCCACGACATTGGCGCTGATCCCCGCCCGGGTGAGCGCCGTCGCCATGGCCGCCGTCATGCCCACCGCATCGAGCGAGGACTGCACCATCATGGTGAGCCGCGCCAGGCCCGTAAGCGCTTCGATGCCCGCCGCGGCCAACTCGGCTGCGGGGGCAATCAGCGTCAGGCCTTCGTCTTCGTGGAAGAGGCCGGTAGGCTGGAAGCCATAGGGAAGCGCCGTGCCATGCGGCACGATGGCGTAGCCGAACTCCCTGGCATCGAGCACCGGATCGAGGCTGGCCAGAAGCTTGGCCAGGTCTGTCTCACCCGGCATGACCATCATCCTTGAGCTCGGGCAATTGCCGCAAGGCCTCCGGCTCCACCGTGCGCGCCTCTTCAAGGCTCAGGAGGGGCACCCCATTGACGATGGGGAAGGCCAGGCGTGCCGCCACCGAAATCAGCTCGGTCTGGTCGGCGGAAAGCGTCAGCCGCGTCTTGGTCAGCGGGCAGACCAGCATTTCGAGCGTCTTCACATCAAGGACATGACGCGGATTGGGGATCGGCGCCTGGCTCATGATCAGTTCAGAGGCGCGGCGCCGCCGCTGCCGCCACGGGCGATTTCATATTCGGTCATGGCGATCAGCGTCTCGGCGCGCTGCTCCAGCGTCTGCGCCTCGAGCAGCACCTGCTTTTCGGCCGGGCCATAGGGACCCACCATGCAGCAGAAATTGACCAGATCGGCGGTGCCGGTGCGCTCGATCTCTTCCCAGTTGAGCTCGATGCTGGCGAATTCGGCATAGTCGCGCATCATGCGGACGAAGCGCTCGCGATCGACCGCTTCCTCGCCGAAATCGCGGGTGAAGTCGGTGACAAAATCCTCGGCCGAAATCACGCCCTGCCGATAGGGCGTCATGACCGTCAGTTCATGCAAGAGGCGGAAGCGCGCCACCCCTTCGAGGATGATGAAATAGCGGCCCTCGCCGCTTTCCTCGAAATGGGTCAGCCGGCCCAGGCACCCGATCGATTGCAGCGGGCTGCGGCCCTTGGGGCTTTCTTCGCTGGTATCCTCGGGCTGGATCAGCCCGATCAGCCGATCGCCGCGCAGGGCCGCGTCGACCATTTCGATGTAGCGCGGCTCGAAGATGTTGAGCGGACGGTGGGAGAAGGGCAGCAGCAACGCCCCGCTGAGCGGGAAGATGGGAACCGATTTCGGCAGATCGGCCGGCGAAGCGGGGCGCTTGAGCATGGTCTGTCCCTCTTACGAGAACAGGGCCGCCGACAGCATGCGGCGGCCGCGATTGGTGGCCGGATCGCGCGGACCCCAGGCATCGAAGAACTCGAGCAGCTTCTTGCGCGCGCCGTCCTCGTTCCAGGTGCGGTCGCGCTTGAAGATGGCGACGAGCGCTTCGGCCGCCTCGACGCGCTTGCCTTCGGCATTGAGCGCCAGCGCCAGATCGTATCGCGCCTGGTGATCATCCGGATTGGCGGCAACGGCCGCTTCGAGTGCCGCGGTTTCGCTGAGATTGGCAGCTTCGCCGAGAAGGCGGATCGAATTGACCAGCGCCGTATAGGCCTCGCCCTTGCGCTCGGCTTCGGGCAGCATGTCGAGCGTGGCCTGCGCCTGCTCGGCTTCGCCGGCTGCCATATAGACGCGCGCCAGGCCGATCAGCGACGCGGCATGCTCGGGCTGGTGCTGCAGCACCATGCCGAAAATCTGCGCGGCGCGGCCGAGATCGCCCGCCGTCAGCGCTTCCTCGGCGGCAGCGACTGCCTCGGTGATCTGCGCCTCCATCGAGCCTTCGGCCGGCTGCGGCGCCGGGGCGCCTGAAATGACGCGCTCGGCAAAGCGGCGCACTTCGCCCTCGGGCATCGCACCCATGAAGCCATCGACCGGGCGGCCGCCGGCAAAGGCGAACACGGCCGGGATCGACTGCACGCCGAGCTGGCCGGCGATCTGGGGGTGCTCGTCGATATTGATCTTGATCAGCCGAATCGCGCCGGCCTTCTCGTTGACCACTTTTTCGAGCGCCGGCGTGAGCTGGCGGCAGGGGCCGCACCAGGGCGCCCAGAAATCGACCAGCACGGGTTGCTCAAGCGAGGCATCGATCACGTCGGCCTTGAACGCCTGATCGCTGGAATCCTTGATCAGCGCTCCGGCCGGAATGGTGGACTGGGGGGCAGCGGCAACGCCGTTGAACGGGGTGGACATGACGGAAACAAGGCCCTTCAGACACTGGCAAACAGGGATATTCACGGACCTTCTTGCGCCCGCAAATGGTGATGTGACAAGCCCCTCAATCCACAAGGCGACGACAAGATGACACCAAGGTCAAATTGTGGGTTGCAATCGGAGTCTCTATTGGGCATATAGGCCCGCGTCGCCGGACTGCCAAGGCAGCGAGGCAACAAACGGAGCGCGGGTGTAGCTCAGGGGTAGAGCATAACCTTGCCAAGGTTAGGGTCGAGGGTTC
>CBIHQV010000012.1:0-126428 GCA_966212275.1 uncultured Devosia sp. | reverse complement strand
TGCAGCCTGGAGAGCGGATCAAATGCAGAAGTCAGTCCGAAGGCTTGCGCGGCGAAGGCTCGACGCTCGGCTCAATATCCTCAAAGAGGCTGAACTGCATCTGCCCCCAAAGGGATGGATCAGGGCGATAAGGGACGCGATCGGCATGTCCAGTCAGCAATTGGCCACACGGATGGGGGTCAGTTCACAGGCAATTACTGGACTCGAACAATCTGAGGCCAACGGTACGGCGCGCCTTAACACTCTCAAGCGCGCCGCGCTCGCACTGGACGCCACCCTTGTGTATGCCCTTGTGCCCAATACCACTCTGGAGCAGATGGTGGCGACTCGCGCGCGACAGATTGCTCGCCAGATTGTTGCGTCAGTCGACACCACCATGAGGCTCGAAGAGCAAGGTACGGGCCCCGATGCATTAGAAGAGGGGATCGAGGAAGTTCTGAATAACCTCAGCGATCGAGATCTCTGGCGAGACTGACACCCAACCGTTTGCGCCGGCTAGGCGCTTCTACACCAGAACTCGGGAGTCCCCGACGGCGTTAGCGCCAAGCGGGACAAACCCACAATGATCCGCTGAGCAACGAAGCACCTACCTAGGGCATCCGGCCACTTAAAGCTTGGAAAACCATTATCCGGGTATCAGCGTGCATGGTCTGTTCTTGTCAGCGAGGGCGAAACCTGGCAACGTGACAAAAAAATACCCAGCGAGGTCGCTATGGCTGATTCTGAATCTGACTTCGCTCGACTGCGCATGCAGGTGGGTATCAGCATTGAGGAGCTCGCTCCGATCGTCGGGTTTTCAACGTCGACGCTGTATCGATGGGAGCGCGGCAAACAGGAGCCGCGACACGCCGTAGTCGTTGTGCTTCAGGGCCTGCTCAATGCTAGACAGCAGGTGGTGAATGAGGAGCCCGTGTTCACGTTCATCGATCTGTTCGCGGGCATCGGCGGCTTGCGCCGCGGCTTCGACGCCGTCGGTGGAAAGTGTGTTTTCACGTCTGAGTGGGATGAGTTCTCGCAGCGCACTTACAAAGCTAACCACCGCTGCGACGACCATAAGGTCGAGGGCGACATTACGAAGATCGATGCCGCTGAGATTCCCCCACATGACCTTCTGCTCGCCGGCTTCCCGTGCCAGCCCTTCTCGATCGCTGGCGTATCTAAAAAGAATGCGTTGGGACGCGCGCACGGTTTCCAAGACGAGACGCAGGGCACGTTGTTCTTCGACGTCGAGAGGATCATCGCCCATCATCGGCCGAAGGCATTCCTCCTCGAGAACGTGAAAAACCTGGTCAACCACGACAAAGGAAATACGTTCGCTGTCATCATGCGGACCCTGAGGGAGAAGCTCGGCTACGACGTGAAGCATAAGGTCATCGACGCCAAGGGCTTCGTACCCCAGCACCGAGAGCGCATCTTCATCGTGGGCTTTCGCAAGGACCTTGGCGTAGACTTCTCCTTCGACGATCTCGAACTGCCGGATCCGTACGTCGGTCCCAAAATCGGTAAGATTCTCCACCCGGAAGACGGCAGCGAGGGACCTGACAAGCATTACACGACGGGCAACATCGCCAATGTCAGCGACCGATATTTCCTGACTGACCACCTCTGGAAATATCTGCGCGACTATGCGGCCAAGCATCAGGCGGCCGGCAACGGTTTCGGCTATGGGCTGGTTGGCCCGAACGATATCGCCCGCACCCTGTCGGCTCGTTACTACAAGGACGGCTCAGAGATTCTCGTCGACTGCGGCCCGGGCAAGAACCCGCGTCGTCTCACGCCGCGCGAATGCGCACGGCTCATGGGCTTCGACGAGCCGGGCAAGGCCGAGTTCGTCATCCCGGTTAGCGACACTCAGGCATATCGCCAGTTCGGCAACAGCGTTGTCGTACCGGTGGTAAAAGCGGTGTCGTCGCACATGCTGCCCTTTATCGAGAAGGCGCTGGCGGCCGCGGCGAAGGAGCCCATGAAGCTGTCTGCCTAATGGGCCTGCTTCACAACCGGCGCCTGGTCGCCCACGAGGACCACTGCATAGTTCACCGCAAGGGGCGAGCCGGCGAATTTGAAGCCCCAGCTGGCACCGGTGACATCCTCCTCGGCGAGCACTATCACTCTAAGGTCGTCCAGCTCACGGGGATCAGCGGCCTTGCCGAGCGCCTTTTCGATGGTGCTCTTCAATGGGCCGACTATGCGTGCGAATTCATCGCTCCACACTGCGTCCAAGGGTATCTGCCGCTCTTCGAACTCAACCAGCCATTCCATACTTTGAAAACGCCCCTAGACTACCGGAGCCGTCAACATGGCTGACGTTGTGGATGCCGCGACCCGTAGCCGAATGATGTCCGGGATCCGGGCCATGCACACCAAGCCTGAGTTGGCCATTCGGCAGGGACTGCACGCGCTGGGTTTTCGCTATCGCCTTCATCCCAAGGAAATACCGGGCACGCCTGACCTTTGGCTGCCGAAATATGGTGCTGCGATATTCGTCCACGGATGCTTCTGGCACGGTCACGATTGCTCTCTTTTCAGACTGCCCGGAACACGGCTAGACTTCTGGCAGGCCAAGATCAACTCGAATCGAGCTCGGGACGCAAGGGTGGGTGGTCTGCTGGCCGAACGGAAAATACGCCGTCTGGAGATCTGGGAGTGCGCCTTGCGTGGGCCCGGGCGCATAGGCTTGGAGGAGACGCTCGCTCGCGCGTCTACTTGGCTGCGCTTGCGCGAAGTTGGCGGGGAGATCCGGGGAACGCGCTAGGATGATGGAGTTCGCGGGACTGGCTGGAAATGTACGATGCCGTGGAATATTCGCGGTGCGTAGCCAGCCAGCTACGCGTCACGGCTGCGGATGACCCCATTGTTGGAGACCACGCTTGAGGGTGCAACATGCTAGTTGCTCGCGGCAATCGCCCGGAATAGGTCACCGTTTATGGGACCATTCGCGCAAATTCTGCACATATAGCGGTGACTGTCGCCGCTTAATCCTAGGAAAGCCGGGGTTTTGGCGGGGCTAGCATCCCATAAACGGTGACCTATGGAATGGGATGAAGCGGTTGTTGCCCACGATTCAAAACGTTAGACCAAGGTCCTCTCGCGCGCTGTCCAGCTTTGCTGCCTGCTCAGCACCCAATTGGCCTCGAACCGCATTTAGTTCCGCAATGATGTTGGCTGCTTTTGCGCGATCTGCTGCGAGAGCCTGGCGCTCTTCGTTTACTTTCTGTTGCTCCCTTTTGAGGGTCTCGAAAAGGTTGGTCAGTCTGGTGTAGAGCGGGAGCAACAGGTTGAGCAGAGGACGAAGCCTTGCACGAAGCTCTGGGGCGGCCTTCGGCGCCTTCCATTGATTTTGTTCAATCCATAGACTGCCATCGGCGATCAGCGCGACGCCTTCGAGCAAGGTGCTTTGCTGTTGCCGGGCTTCCTCATTCATTTTGACAGCGGAGGCAAGGAGTTGAGATGCCGTCTCCTTTTGGGCCGCCACCGCGGCTTGTGCCTCACGGAGTTTAGTCCGGGCCTCATGATATCTCGCGACGTGGTTCGCTAGGCGGAGCTCATACACCTTTAGTCTTTTCGCTTTTGCCTCCGACAGGGTTTCCTCTTCGCGAAGCTTCCGAACCCGAAGCTCCACTTTTTCCTTTTCGGCAAAGGTGGCTGAGACCGCCATGCGGAGATCCGCAAGCTCAAGCTCGGTCGACGCAATCTCGATAGGAAGGTCTTGGTGCAGGTGTTTGACTGCGCGATGCACTGTGTCCTGATAGTCTGCGCCCGCCGCCAGACGATCCCATTTTCTGTTGCCGCGCTCGATTTTGGGTTCAAACTCCACGATCGCTTCGGCAACGAGGTCCTGAAGTCGAGAGTAGTCGGCTCGCGTCATGGACTTTGTCAGCGGACTGCCGAGCATGTTGTACGCCGGCATTTGAAAATGCGCATGGACCGCACTCTCGTCCCGATGAACGACCAAGCCGGTCAGCGTCGTGTTGCATCGCCTGCAGATTGATGAGGCAATCTCTTGAAAAGCACGATTTTGGGTAGCTCTGTCGAGCTTCTCGAACCAGACTTGGGCCTCGACTCCAAATGCGATTAAGCCGGTTGTTGCCACCATGCCGTCCTTCTTGGCACGCTTTGTAAGACCGCGCTGATCACGGCGCGCGGTGCAAATCTGTCTCAGTTCCGCGCCTCCCAAGGGCGGGATCAGGACGTCGTTCATTTCACGACGATTGCCGTCAACGTACTTGGGCTGGAAGCCGGCACGCATGTCATGGCGGTTTTGGGCGTTGGCCTGGACGTCATTACGATGCCGAAGCCGACCTAGGATAGCCTTCTTGTTGCCTTTGGATTTGTCCGGTGCGGATCCGGTTTTGCTCAATGTGGTTTTCATGATTTATCATCCGACAGCTGGATGAAAATACGAAACGGCTGCCCGCAAGGCGTAACCTACTAGCCCCAACCATGGTTGGGGCTCTCCGGCAAAGGGTACTCACCCTTTTGAAACCCGACCAAGCGAGGCGCCGCCTCTCCCTGGACCCTCTCCATTCGACCCGCTCAAGTTCGGCGAGACCGCCCCTCGACTTCGTCAGGGCGGTAAAGTCGCTGCGCTCCTCTCTCGAGTTGAGAGCGGGTGTGATACGACCCCCCTTCGCCTGCGGCAGGGGGGTGAAGCCTCTGGCTCGTATCTAGTATCCCCCGCCTCCAAGCATGGACATCGACCGGATGGACAATGCTAGATCGGGCTGGCGTCGGATGGGATATCCACGACCATCCCTTCCCGCCATGGAGTGGTCCATAAGCGCGGATAGCCCCTTGGATTAGCAATCACCCGCGTGGACCCAATGGAGTAGTCGGCGGGTTCATGGATGTGTCCGTGTATCCACAGCGCCGGGCGGTGCCGATGGATGACGGGCTCGACGTTGGACGCGAACGCCGCGCTGCTAACGTCTCTTCGATCGCAAGCCGGCACCGATTGAAGTGATGGTGCATGGTGGGTGATCACGACCGTTGGGCCGCCATGTGGTCGGCTTAATGCGACGTCCAATGCTGATCGGTCCTCGGCATGGGCGTTTGCGGTATCTATGGGCCAGATGTGTCGATCTTCGGAACCGTGCCCGACGGTTTGATACTCAGGCATCGCCGAAATTGCCCAGCGCTGGCTTGCGAACTCAGAATCTGTGAGTTGGAAGTCCGTCCATAAGGTGGCGCCGATGAAACGCACGCCATCAATGACTATAGAGCCCCCGCCCTCTAGAACGATGATCGATCTATTGGGATGGCTGAACTCGCCCGGAAGCAATCGGCCGCCGCAAAAGTCGTGGTTGCCGGGCACAAAGACGATCGGCTTCGCTGTAGCTGCCTGGATCCGGGTTAGCTCAGCTGCGGCCGCGCCGGGGCCGTCGGCGATATCGCCGGCCACGACCATGATGTCATGCGGGGGTATCTGGGGGAACCATGCGTTAGCATCAGTGTGCAAGTCTGACGTTATCCAGATCCTGATCATCAACACCGTTCCATTCGGCAATTGACGCGCGGTTGCGCCTGACCATGGCCACGCCAAATTGCTCTGGGCGGCGCAAGCCGCAGGCCCCGCGTCTGTGGCCAAAAATGCGGCTGGTGCCGTTGGGACCAAACCCAACCGACCCTATCGCAGGAAATTGAAGCTGTCAGCGAATGCTCCACGGCGAATGAGAAGCCGAGCCATTCAGGTGGGCAAACCCGATTATTGCCAAAAAACGCAAAAATTGGAGTTGGGCCCGGATTATGCTGGCGGCCCACCAGCCTCGCAGATGAGGGCAAGAGGTGGCTGATTAAGCGACACGCTGGCTCATGCGATATCGATACCCAGCCTTTCCTTGATCATTTGCTTGCCGATACCCTTAGCGATCTCCCACATGACCTCGATGCCCGCGCCGCCCACCTTGGCGCCTGCTTCCTTCGTCCGGCGCCAGACCTCAGGATCACGGATGCTGTCGAGGAACTCGTGGCCTTGATAGGTCAACTCGAAAGGGATGACCTTGATGACCCGCTCCGGCGTGCTCCTACTTCGCAGCGTTTCAGCGACGATAAAGCCGGCCTCGTGCATCTTTGTGAGCGTGTAACCGATATCGGTAGAGGTATAGCCGGCAATTTCGATCTGGTCATGGTCGCGGGCCGCGGTGTCCTCCTTGCTTTCGAGGAAAAGCAGTAACTCTCGGACAAGGTCCCGATCGAGTTTCAACGCCGGCTCCTGTGATTGACAAACGGAGACTATCACGCATCCGCTCCCTAAAGGGGCGAGCGTCTCTTCCTTTGGACTTTGTACCGACCGTCATCGCAAGCAGCTACTTGATTGGGGACGTCTGCATACCCGGATCATCCGCGGGGCCGTCAACTTCTGCTAGCAAGCAAGCTAGCTAGCTAGCCAAGCTACGGTTTGGAGACTCGGCTCGTCCTTTGGGCGAATGCAGTGAGAGGTTGTGAATCAGGTGCTGCACTACAGGGCCTGTAGTAGTGACCACAGAAGCGGACATTCGTGGGGTACGCAGACCTTGTGATATAGCGTAGTTAGCTGATACTACTAATGAACTGTCGGCATGATAGTGGACATTGATGCGGACATTCCTGAGGACATCAAAGCGGACTTAAGGCACAGGATGACCACTACAGACCGAGAAGAGCAGATATCCAGGATGGAGCCCATGCTGATTGCGGGCGACTCCCGGCATCGTGGCATACTGACCGACCTTGCGGTGGAACTTGCCGCACAGTCCGCCGGCTTCCGGCACAGCCTGCCCTCGGGTATTGCAGCGGCGCTTGCCGATCTGGTCCGCGCGATGAACTGCTACTATAGCAACCTTATCGAAGGCCACGACACGCATCCCGTCGATATCGAAAGGGCGCTCAAGAATGACTATAGCCTGGACGCCACCAAGCGCGACCTCCAGCTCGAAGCCCAGGCGCACATCGCCGTGCAGCAATGGATAGATAGCGGCGGCCTTGCGGGACGCGCTACCACGACGGATGGCATCCGAGAAACCCATTTTCGCTTCATCGAACTCCTTCCCGAAAGCATGCGATGGGTTGAGAACCCTGATACCGGCGAGCGTCTACCCGTCGTGCCGGGAGAGTTTCGATTCAGCGATGTAAAGGTCGGGCGCCATCTCGCAATCAGCCCCGGCGCCGTACCCCGCTTCATGGCCCGGTTCGAGCAGGTTTACGGCAAGCTTGGCAAAACCGACTCCATCCTCGGGGCCGCTGCCGCCCATCATCGCCTTGCATGGATTCACCCCTTTCTTGATGGCAACGGACGCGTCGCGCGGCTGATGTCGCACGGGGTGCTGCTGGAAGCGCTCGATTCAGGCGGCATCTGGTCCGTCGCGCGCGGTCTTGCCCGGAATGTGTCCGACTACAAGAAGCACCTGGCGAATGCCGATATGGAACGGCGCAATGCGCTCGACGGGCGGGGCAATCTCAGCGAGGAGGGGCTTGCGTCGTTCATCCACTTCTTCCTGCAGATGTGTATCGATCAGGTCACCTTCATGAAGGGACTGGTGCAGCCGGACAAACTCCGCACGCGGATTCTGCTATGGACCGAAGAAGAAGCGCGCCTCGGCGCACTACCGCCGAAAGCCGGTATGATTCTCGAAGCGGTACTTTATCGGGGTGACCTGCCGCGCGGTGACGTCGGCCCCCTCCTGGGGCAGACGGACCGCAATGGCCGCCGCATTGTCTCTGCGTTACTAGAACGTGGCGTGCTTGTTTCAGATGGCCCTCGCGAGCCGCTGCGACTGGCATTTCCTGCAGCATTGGCGTCGCGTTGGATGCCTGGGCTGTTCCCCGATCTGGTAGCCTAGGGCAATTGCCGGTTCGAAATTGAAAGAGCTACCCTGACCGCACTGGCGTCCGAAGGAGCGTTCTGTGTTTTCATATGACGATTTGGGGCCGATGATTGCCACCGCCCGCGACGACCTGTCCCTGACCCAGGAGAACCTTGCCGCTCTAGCGACAACGTCTTTGGAAGCCATTGCCAAGATCGAGGCCAGTGCGCCCGGTCCGATCACAGCGGAGGAACTAATCCGCGTTCTGCACAATGTTGGCCTTGATATTCGAGTTGTGCCAATTCCAGGTCCTCGGCCGACCTTCGACGATTTGAGGGGCAACACCATAGTGTCTGATCGCGAGCGGTTATTCCTCTCCTGGTTGGAATCGGCGACCAAAAGTCCGCCATCTGGCGATTGATGCGACGTCGAGGCTCACGTTGAACTCACATGCTCGACGTCCTTACGTGGCCTCCCCGACCGGTGGGAGCCTGAACGGCCGAATTCATGGCGTTCTTCGTTATGTCGGCAGATCCCCCTCAGGATCGTGTAGCTCATCCACCTCAGGAAACAGGTTGCCGCCGGCGATGGCTGCGGATGCGGCGTCCACCGTCGTTAAGCGCTCAAGTAGCGACAGGCGCGTGCTTGCCCACTCGATCATTCGGCCGAGTTCCGTTCCGACCAACGCGGTTCTATTCGCAGGCAACGATGCGAGCCAACCATGGATATCCGTGGCCTCGCGCTGCATGTCGACAAGTTCCCTTAGATGGCCGATCCGCTTCTCTTCGCGATCCTTTCGCTGCTTAGCGAGTGACCGCCGATTCGCCATGTGCTGCCATTGGCGATGCCATTCCTCCCGCTCTTCACGCTTGGTCCTTTCGCCTTCGAGGAAGGTCCGAAGGCCGGCAACGATATCGGGAAGTAGCTTCTCCACCGTTTGAGTCTTGCCGTCCGCCCACTTTTTCCTGAGTCCGGTGCCACCCCAAGTCGTGATGGCCAGGACAAATTCGCCGGCGTAGACGGTATCGAATTCCGGCCACACTCTTGAGGACAGCCCGTACACGTTGCTCCAGTCGCCTCTTCTCCTGGCTCGCTCCAGCTGATCTTCGCGTTTCATCTGCCTCTGCAACTCATCAGGTGTGGGGTCATGAGGCCGAATGCGTGTCCGCTCGGTTAGGACAAACTCGAGCCTGTCCGCCGCGCGGCCGGTCTGCATCGCCTTGCCAACAGGCACAACATCCAAGCCTGTCTCTTCCAGCCGGTTAGTCAGATGAGACAAAAAGGTGATCGCGCGCTCGATTTGAGAGTGATGCACCTTCACCCCACACTGGCCGTCGCCGATTGCCCATACCTCCCCGGAATCTCCTGGTTTTGAAGTACGGAGCGCCTTTACCGTCGTGGACAGAACTGGAGGCACATCAATCTGCTTGAGATCGAATTTCCTGGCGTCGAAATGCCTGCCTCGCCTAGCGTGCCGCTCTTCTTTGGCTCGACGGGCAACATCCGTGAGATCAACTGGAAGGGCTGCCAGGCTGTCGGAAATTGCCACGAGCTCCAAGTCCTTATCCCGGATCTTCAGAAAGGGCGGCTTCTTCACTTTCTGACCCGCGGCGATCTGTGTCCAATACCCTCGATCTGGACTCGGAACCCGATGCCGGACGCAGATTTTGGCCAGCCCACGCTCTGATATCCCCAAAGCAGTCGATACCTCGATCTTGGGTTTCGACCATACGAGGTCATATAGTTCGCGGCGCGTGAGCGTTTGGCGGTTGGGCATTCCGTGTCGCTATCGCTGGACGAAACTCCGAGCGTCGCGATGCCTGAGGTGATCTCGGGCGACTCGAAGGGTACGTCATCTGGAGTTGGCAATCGCTCAATGGGGCCACGTCGGTTGCCTAGCTGTCAACGCTGGCTTGGCCAGATAGGCCTATCGTCCGTATCTCGCGTCCCGCCTGCAGAGGCCTGAGCCGGCGCGATGCGCCATGGACCGCCAACGGCCCGATGCCGAGGTCCTGCCCCTGTTCAAGGCCAGCAGGACAGGCGAAGAAAGTTCGAAGTCATCCCAGGGGGCCGCATGTCGGCTTCGCTACGGCCAAATCCACTGGTCGCCATCGTTCCTGCCCCAAGGTCTCCCACCAATTTTAGCTCGACGAACCTTCGCCCGCGCTTTGATTATCGAGGTAGGTGGTCGTAGATCGGTCGAACCGAACAATCTTTGCGCCGAGTTTCGCGGCAGAGAACTTCGCCGCGATGAAATCAGCTTGAACATGGTCGTGGGTCGTCAGGATTACCTGATGCCCCTTGTCCTCGCAAAGACCGCGAATGAGGTCGGCGAAAGCCCCCACCTTAATCACGTCGGCGTGCTGAAGGGGATCGTCTAAAAGCAGCGCTGGCCACCGCGACCAAGGGAGCAGGACGGACGCCGTGATCATGGCGGAGATCTGAAGCGCGGCGAGTTGGCCCTCTGAGAAGAAATGACCGGCAAGCCAGCCGTGGAGCGAATGCCGCCCCACGCGCGGCGTCGCATGTGATTCGAGTTCATTGAACCGCAGGTCGACGCGGTCGGTGGTCCACTCAAGTGTTTCGCCGAACGACCCTGCCAGACTCGCATACACCGAGCTAAACAAGCTATTCCAAGGCCGGAGTGCCGAACCGTGAAGATGCCGATCGGCGTTCCTGCGGATCTTGGCCCGGTCCATTAGCCGGGATCGCAGTAGTTCAAGATTACGGATTTCGCCGCGGCTGCGCTCCAGGTCTCGCTTGATTGCGGCGACAAGATCGGCAGCGCTCGCCCGTTGCTGGGAGGGCAAGTAGGTTGCGCGCAGTACCGCGAGTTCTTCGTCACGCCGTGTGACCGGCGTATCAAGGCCGAGTTCGGAGCGCATTGCGCCGATCCGCTCCAGGAACGAACCGGCGCGGATCGACTGCTCCTGTCGTTGGTGAAGTACATCGGCAACGGTCGCGTCGGATGTGAGGACCGCAAGGCGCGCCTCAATATCCAAGAGACGGTTTTCTTCCTCACGTGCGGTTTGGGAGGTTGTCTCGAAGACGTCGCGCGCTCGAGCCGCCTCGAACCCCGCAGCTTCAGCGAGTTCGACCGCCAGCCGTGCATCGGCTTGCGCCTCATAGAGCCGGGCACTGGCGCGCTCAGTCTGGGCTTCAACCGATCGAAGCTCGGAGCGGAGGCCAGCATCGTCGACATCCCGTTCGACCGCATCTACCATGCTGGCCATTTGAGTGATGTGCTTCGATATTTCGACCCCAACTTGGGACTTTGCCAGCAGCAGGCGGCCCTTTTTGTCCTCAAGGTCTTCTTGCACAGCGCGAGGGTCGACGCCGTCGTCCAGCGCAAGCGCCTCGCGAATATCAAGCAGCCGTCCCTCGAGCTGATCCTGTAGCTCGGTTGTCCACGGCCCGCCAAACGCAAGCTGATGTCGTTCCCGTTCGATCGTTTGGCGTTCATGGAGCGCAATGCGGGCTTCAGCTTCCTCGAGCCGTGACGTCAGAAGCTGTAGTTGCCCGGTGGCGCCACCCAGCTCCTGCGTAATTTCATTTAGCTGCTGCGCGATTTGCTGGGTACCGGGCCCCGGCGCAATCGACATTTTCTGCGCACGGCGAGCAAGCTCACCGATTCCATAATTGGCCGCGCACAAAGGACATTTGGTGTCATCGTCGTGCAGATGGTCTGCGATGGCGCTGGCCAAGGCTGACATGGTCGAGATTCGTTCATGCTCCTGCGCGAGTTGCTGCTGTAGAGCTTCGCGTCGGCCTACCAGCGACGCTCGACGATCGCGGAGACCGGCAATCTGACCGCGCAAATCGCCCTGCTGAGCCCTGAGGCTGTCCAGTTCGGCTGCGTCCAACCTAGAACGATCCATCTCGGCCAGCACCAATCCAGCGCGGACGCGACCACCGACAGTCTCAAGGTCGGCCAGGTTAGCGAGGCCGCGCTCAATAGAGTTAGCCTGACTGCTTATGTCAGCTGCCTGCTCGTGCAGCTTTGCGAGGTTTCGCGCTACCTCCTGCCGCAAGGTGCGGTTCGAGATGGTCGTAACAAGATGTTGGCGGGTTCTGCGCAACTGCGTGAGATGTTCTTCCGCCCTGCGTCGCTCGGTGTCGGCCAGTTCACGAGCCTGACTGCGGCGGTCAAGTAATCGGGCGGCTGTCTCGGAAGTCTGCAGAGCAGCCTCTTCTTCGGCCGCCAGCCTGCGCCAACGCAAGCCGGCATCGCGGTGGTCGGCCGTGAGATTGCGCAAGTCCGCGAGCTCTTTCTCGACGCGAGCAAGATAGCCCAGGAGAGCAGTTTCAATCTCGTTTACGTCGAAACTGTCGTCCAGAGCCAGTTCCGTTTCACCCGAAATAGTCTTGATAAGATCCAGCAGCCGCTGGGCAATACCGCTCGACGGATCGTCGAGGGGCGCCCTGCCGAGGCGCTCAGCATGTTCCAGCGCGACCTCGTGCTGACGCAGCCGATCCGACGCCTCCTGCTGTAGTTCCTTCAGCGCGTTGCGGGTTTGCGGCCCCCACAGCCTCTGATCGAGCCCCTTGAACTTCTCAAGTCCCGCCGGCGCAGCGAAAGCCTTGAGAATGGCGTCGTCATTCTCGTAACCTAGACGTGCAGTTGACCGCTGAGACGAGAAGTGTGTCCAACGCAATGCTGCTTCGAGCGAATGGAGGTCACTCCACGGAGGTTCTGCGCGGCGCAGGAGTGCCGCGAGTTCGTCAGGCGAGTCACCTGACAGAAAATGGTAGTGCCGCGCATTATCGTTATCGGAAAAATTCAGGGTTACTTGTGGATCAATGTCCGATCCAAGTGTTCTGAAAACATCAGGTGCGCGGCGTGTCTGCGCGGCGTACAAGGCAGGAAGTCGTGACGCGCTGCCAGTGAGGGCCCATTCGATCGCATCGAGGACGGTTGATTTGCCGCTGCCGTTTGGTCCGACCAGGATAGTGATCCCCGGTCCTTCTGCAAACTCAACGATCTGCTGGCTAAGGCGGCGGAAGCTGCGTATTTCCACACTGGTTAGCCGAATATTGTTGCTCACGCGGCTTTGGCGCTTGTCAGCGCGTCCTCTATAAAAGCACGTGCAGACTTGCCCATCGCGTTCGCTTTAAGCGCCAACTCGTCAAGTTCAATATTAGGATCGCCGATCAAACTATCGAGTGCACGGGCCTCCCCAGCCATTGCAGTGGCGCCCCGCCAAGGGCGTGCAAATGGGGACCGTTTCAGGAAGTTCTCCGCGCTCGCAGTGGCGTCGCCGTCGAGCAGCCACACAAGCTTGCGGCAAATCCGGTCGTCGTCCTCGATAGCGGCAGCCGCCTGCGCCCAATCTGCCTGGCCAGAACTGCCTTCAGGTCCGAAAAGCATGACAATGAGATCGACGGCCTTCTCGCCGAGTGTCTGCTGGGCAACCGCCGCGCAGCGCACGTAGGGCAAGGCAGCAGTCCGCGATGGCTCGGTGAGCATTCCTGCGATGATCGGTTGATCACCCCATTTTGCGAAAACCACGTCGCTGGCCCGAGGGACGCCATCGACGCCATATCGCCTGATCGCAACGTCTAGCGGTAACGTCTGCTCCAAAACAGCTGCGGATGCAAAGTATTCGTATTGCTCACACACTGCTCTAAGGAGCCCTAGCCTTTCGCTAAGCTTTAAACCGTGCACGTCGTCCATTCTAATCGACCTCCGGTAGGGCTTCGTGAAGCGCTTTTTCGAACTCTGACGTGGCCTCAATCGCGCCAGTTGCCAAGGCCTGCTTAAGCGATTGCGAACCGACAATGACAGGGGTCCTGCCGCCAGGCGGCGCCATCATGCGCGACGAACTTTGCTCGTCAATGAAGCTGCGGTCGGGCAAGCATTCTGCCTCACGGCCTGGGAGAACTAGGCATGAAGGCACGAACTGATCGCCCGGCCAGCGTTTTTCCCAAGCCCCGATCGATTTCGCCTCACCGGTGACATTCCGAAAAAATCGTGTTCCGCAAAAGTGCGCCGCGTTATGGACGACACCGGCGGTCCTTGTATGCAGCACATTGCCATTGGGACGCTTGGCGGGGACAGAAAATCCCGGCAACAACGCCTGCATCGCGAGGTGGAAGATAACTGCGGGCAAAAGTTCATCATCGAGGCACCGGGGTCCGATGCGCACTGAACTCCAGCGATCAGGCTGACCAAATCCGTCGAGCAACCCGCCGAACAAGCTCAGTACCCAACGCCGCTGGTCGGATGTAAGCATGCTGACATCTTGGTGCCATCGCCTCCAGCCAGCAAGAACCTGCTCGCGGATGTCGACGTGAAGGTGAATGGGGCATCGGGCCGGCTGCTCGCCAATTTCACGCATACGGTCGTCGAGCAGCAACAATAGCCCTGCGTCCAGCGCGGACTCCAACTTGCTGGCGAAGACATCTTCCTCATCAGTTTGTTCGACTCGGTCCGGGGTCACGACACCTGCACGCTTGGTCGCTGCTCTGGTGCGGTCACCAGCCAAGACAGGAACTCGATCCATCAAATTGATCCAAGCATCTGCGTGCATGCCGGCCAGATCAGCCTTTGGTTCGGCGTGAACGAGCAGACGGCAGACGGCGAGATCGAGTCTGGACTCGTCGGCAGAGGGTGGAAATGCAATCTCGATCTGGATCGGTGCGGATGGTGCGCGCCATAAGCGACCGATCTCATCGAGATGAAGGTCAGATTTCCACGTGATCTGATTGCCGTTTCGCGACAATCGTATCCGGGTCGGCAGCTTGGCGAACATACGCGCCTCGACGCTGGCAACCACGAACGGCGAGAGCAGCGGCGTGCGTGGCCGCGCGGTGATCGCCCGGCGCATGTTACGCAGCCCGGCGACTTTGCCATCGATATCGGGATTATTGAATTTCCAAGTCTGCACCGACGTATCGCCGTGGCGGGTAACAACGATGCCGAATTTTTCGGTCTTCTCGTCCCCGCCGACCACGTAGACGGAGCCCGCATCGGTATCGGATATGTGATCTGCCAACAGGATTGTCTGGAACGATGTCCCACGCGCCTTGTCAAGTTCCATGGCTCGCATCACCGCTGTGGCAGCGAGGCGATTGAGCGGCGCCGTACCTTTGTGAAAAAGCTGGGCTTCGCGAGTAAGCAAAGTGAAAGATACGCCCCGGATCAGCGAAGCGCCAAAGGCTCGAGCCAGATTGTCGACGTTGAGAGCTGCATATGCTTGAGCGATGTCGGCAACGGGGGACGGAACCTGCCAGATTTTCTCCTCAAGTTCCTCGATTGCCTCCAACAATTTTTCCACGTCTGAGGAGGTTGAGATATGCTGGCACACGGCTTCATGACTGACGCCGGGTAAGGCGAACAGGACAAAATCAATGAGACCGCCATCGCCCAGACCGCTGATCAGAACTGACTTTGGTGCATCACCCTGAAGTGCGGGGCCCTGTTGCGGATGAACGCGCCAGTATGACCGAGGCTTCTCGATGCCGGGGGTTTCGGCCTCCAGCCCGAAGCCAGCGGCTAGAATTACAAGATCAAACCATCGCTTTTCGGCGTCCGCACCCTCGCCGACGGTGACCGCGACTGAAGAGCCCTCTGCGCGGACCTCGACCACTTTGGCCCCAGTGTTGACCGTGATCCCAAAGCGATTGAATTGCTTAACAAGATCAGCGGCGACATTGCCTGCGACTCCCTTGCGCCAGCCAAGCAAAGGTAGCTCTGCGCGAGGATTGAGGGACGTCTTGTCGGGCCAGTCAATGAGATGCGGCGCGAGGAATTTGTCGAGAGCGCCAGACTGTAACGGAAGCACCTGATCGAGACCTTCGAATATCGTGATTGAGAGCTCGTCGCGTAATCCACCAACGTTGAGTGCGGCAGCGCAGGTAATGCCTGAGGCGCCTCCGCCGACAATGCCGATGCTTCCGATGTCCGCCATCCATGGCTGTGCACGCAGAGCTTCGACCAGTTCTATTGCCCGCGTTTGTTGTGCAAAAACTGTGATGCGTAGGTCAGACGGAAAAAGGAGATATATGCGCTTTTCTAAGACGCATGCGTTCTCAAGCGCCTCTACTACCGACAAACCGCCCCCCTGTTACGTTACCGCATTGATGGGACAATTGCCCGTCGCCGTCCACCAAATAGATGAAATCGCGACAGGGGTGATTACTCGTGGCCGACACCGTCGTTTGGCCTCAATCTAACGCGCCGCTTACTGCAGCTCTCGGTGATGCTCCAGTCGCCACGGGGATGCCTTGTGATTGGTCGGGAGACAGGCTTCGGGGAGCGAGAGCGGCTCGATAAGGTCCGCATGCGCGGCTCTCGCGGATCTGCGGGGAGACGGCACGACAAACATCGAACCTCGGAAGGGGCATTTCCAACGGGTTTCCTTAGCCTGTCCGACCAGCAATCTGCAGGCGGTTAGGCTGGATCACCGTTCGCGCCTTGCACTCCTGGCAGCCGGTCATCCTTTGGGCGCTGGGCAGGGATTCGGCGATCGGGGAAGCAGTCGAGCCCGAGCCGGTCTCCTGGGGCACGGCAGGTTCAGTCGTCACCGAGTTGGTGCTGGGTAGCACGACGAAATCCTGCCCTAGTCTGCGGAATTACTCGAACCTTTCTCTTTTCGCAGTCCCCCGGCGAGTTTTCCTGGGCGTGACAAGCGGGCTGCCTGTCCATCCCTCTGGCAAACGTAGCCCAGGCCCACTACCAGCCGCCGCGGGTTGGAAAGTAACTCCCATGCGCTCCAGTACCTGGCTCACTAGTATGTACGTTTCCACGGAACTGCGGCGCCCCCCTTCCAGATCGGCAAGGGTTCGCTCGCCAATTCCTGCTTGGTTCGCCAGGTCCTCACGCGTTAGCCCAAGCGCGACCCTTGCTGCCAAAAGGAGTTCCGGATGCATGTTCATCTCATGGATTTGACATGGCCATAAATGACTAGCCAGACAAGTCGCGAATGGTACATCTTTCGAACCTCGTAATGCCGAAAATGCAGCTCATTTGCCGAATCAGGTAGTTTAATTTACAGTTGTCGCCTCTGTGAGGACGAGGTCATGACGCGAATCGGTTCTGGGATATGGGTTTCCAAAGAAGAACTGCAGGCTGAGCGGATATTTATGTCCAAAGAAGAACTGGAGGCTGAAGCAGAAGCCGCAAATCGCCTTGCAGCAGATTTGGCGCTTCTCATATCGGGAAAGACCTTCTCACAAAGTGCCCTGCAAAAGGCGCCGACCTTTGTCCGAGCTCTATACGTTCCGAAAACCGTTTTCGTATGCATGGGGCAACTTCGGGTCGATGCTGAGACGACCGTCGAGATGACGCATACGGAAGAGGTCGTAGTCGATGGAAGCGACCGAGGCTGGGTGCTGACAAGGAGGGGCCTCTTTGGAATAGAAAAGCTTCTCGGAACTTATTAATAGGCTGCTGATGCTGAACACGACCCGCCAGGGCGTCGCCTAGCGACAGGTGTCCTCGCCTTGGGCGGCATCCTGCTACTAACCTGTTTGGCCGGGAGTCAGTACTCCGATTGCGGGTCATGAGAATGGATAGGTTCACCCGTCTAGAAGGCTCAGTCTGCCAGAGGGCGCGGCTATGGAGTCAACGGGCCGCTTACGCTGGACCCGTTGACTCCGCCGCTTTCTCCGGCTGCCGGACCCTATCGGGACGGGGAACATCGTTAGACGCGCATCCGCGCGGTTCGCTCCTCGCCTTCGGCGGGAACCGAACAGGGAACTCTTGGGAAAGGATCGACGCAAGGCGTGAGCCTGCCGCTGCTGCGCCATGGTCAACGGCCATATCGCGGTTCGTAGTGAAGCCTTGCGTGTATTACGCCCGGAGGCATCGGTTGAGGCACCCATCCGGCGGTTGACGCGCAGATCACGCCCCACCCTTGCATATCCCCCAAGCCCTGGCTTGGGGGCAAGCCGAAGGCTACTGGGCGTGAATCTGTGGGTCAAAGCGGGCTCAGGGCCCCGTTGTCTATTTTCTGAAGGTAGAGAGGCTCGTTTCAGGCCTGTCCGAGGGGTGGCGTACTACGCCCCTCGGACAGGCCTGAAACATAGCCGAACTTCTTGATGAAAATCGACGACGGGAGAGACCGCAGTACCCCGGATTGGATTTCAGACCGCGCGACGATTGAGGTGCCGGCTCTGCCCTTCCTGGTTGGAGGCAACCATAAAACTGGAATTGCTTCAGGCGGACACCACCAAGTCAAGACACCGCGCACGGCCGATATGTCAGCGCATGCGTAACGGCATAGCCAGCCGAGGTACGCTCTGTGGCGCTTGAGATCTGTGAAGTGGCAGCGCGTAGACCTGGCCAAAATCAGGGACGCGGGTTCGAATTTGACCTTTCAAACTCCCCAAAAGCGACGCCGCCACCCAATTTTTATGTGAGTAACTGGCTCACCCCAAAAAAAGTTTGGCTCCGATTTGAATCACATTCGACCGAGTACGGCCGCGAACTGCCCACAATAATTGTCGATTTCGCAAAAAAACGGAGCCGGCGGTCGATGGCCCCCTCCCTTTTTTCCCATTTTTGGCAATTTCCGGAGACCACCAATTTGGAATTCGGCCTGATGTTATAACGCCTTAGCGTTTTTGGCCCGCTTGACATTAGGCAGCGCTCTCACCCAACCTCATGTGCGTAAAGCAGGAGAACCCCAGCCAAGGCCGGGGTTCTTCAGATCACCGGACCTTTTTCCAGCAGTTTGGCGACCATGGGAAAAAGGAGCCGTAGAGGACGGGCTCTGGCCCGATGACGCATGACTATACTTTTCACAAAGCCAGAATTCAACTCGGCCCCAGCGCCCGACGACGTGAAGCTTTTGACTGTTGCGGAGTTCTGCAGACGCTTTGGGCAGCCCCGTCCGCGGGTGATGGAATGGGTCGGTAAGGGACTGCTGCACGCAATTCCTGTCGGCAAGCGCATGCTCATCCCCACCACCTCGTGGGAAAAATTTATCGCAAAGGAGAACAACGAATGGGACGTCGTGGAAACGGCGCGCGCCTCAACTTTCGTGAGGGCCGCAACACCTACTACATTCACTACACCGACAAATCGGGCAAAACTCGCCAGCAAAGCACAGGCACTGATGATCTCGAAGCGGCTGAGCTCGCTCTCGCGAAATTCAACATCCAGCAGGGCGCGGTAGCTCCAAAAGGCGACGGCCTGATCACGGACGTCCTGACTTCTTATGCCCTGTCGGTTGAAGACAATGATGAGGTTGCCTCGCCCGAGCGCATCGGGTTTGCATTGATCCCGCTTATCGAGTTTTGCGGCCATCATCATGTAAGCGACATCAATCCCGCGTTCTGCAAGCGCTATGCCCAGTGGCGTCAGCGCCCGCGCAAGGTGCCTGCTGGCAAGGGAGGGACTTCCACCCGCATTGTGCGGATCAGCGATGGAACAGTGCGGCGTGAGCTGACAACGTTGCGGGCGGCTGTGAATGCTGGGAGCCGCGGATCCGAGGCTACTTTCTGGCTGCCACGTATTCCCGATCCGCGGCCCAGGTGGTTACGCCGCCACGAGGCGGCGGGCCTCCTGCGCGCTGCTCGGCGCCTCTCAAAGGCTCGCAATCACCTGTCTCTGTTCATTGTTATCGGGCTTTGGACGGGACGTCGGAAAGAGGCGATCCTCAGCTTGAAATGGTCGCAGATCGATTTTGAAAGCGGCATGGTGGACTTCCGCGCGCCGGGAACCGAGGAGTCCACGAAGCGTCGCGGCATTGTCAGGGTGCCCAACCGCCTCTTGGGGCACCTCCGGCGCGCTCGCAAGTGCACGAGCAGCGAGTACGTCATCGACTGGCATGGCGATCGTATGGGCGACATCAAGCGGTCGTTTGCACTGGCTGTTGAAGCGGCAGGCCTTGGCGGCGACGTAACCCCGCACACGCTGAGGCATACTACCGCGACATGGTTGATGCAAAAGGGCACAACTCCCTTTTCAGCGGCCGGCTACCTGTCTATGTCGGTGGAAACTCTGTTGAAGGTCTACGCGAAGTTCAGCCCGGATTTCCAGTCCGATGTTCTGGAGGCGCTTTCCTGATGCCGGCAACAGAATGGCAACAGAATCCCCATCAGTTCTGCGAACGTTCACGCACTTTGACGAACGAAAAAGCCCGCGAATCCGGACTTTTTCACGCGGATCCGTGTTCTCCGAAGGCAGAGGTCACAGATTCGAATTCTGTCGGGTGCGCCAATCCTTTCAACACTTTAACGCGAGAATTGTCTGTGGTCCCACAGACCGTTCCCACACAGTCGAGAGCATTTCGCCTATTCGACTCTCCGCCGTACCTAACGCATGCGCGAGGTTTGGCTCCGGCCGCCCTTTTTTCCCTTGCATCTCGACGCTGCTGCCTGCCCGAACTCTGCCTTGCGGACTTCTGCCAAGGGATGTTTGCCGAGGACGACCGCCCTTCTCAAAACTTCCGTGCGTCAGTGTCGGCGCATATGTAGCTAGACGTTCCGCAAAAGCCGTGCTGTTAATCCGCGTGGTTGCTGAACATTAGGCGGAACGCGTGCCTCACGAAAAAGATCAAGAGCCCACTCCAAGGTCATGGCCAGCAGGCCGACTGAGCAACCTTATAGTTCTGATTGCTAGTTTTGGGATCGGCCAAGGCGCTATTTTTTTCAGCCAGTCTTGGCTCGTTGCCCACGGGCATCTCGCGACACTTGGAATTTTTGCAGGTCATTTCGCCTTTTCAACGTTGGCGCTCGTACTGATCGATTTGGGGGGCTCAAGAACGCTCGCATATCTTGCCGCCGCGGGCACCAACGCCGACGCCGACGCCGACGCAGACGATAGCCTATGGCCCCGCTATTGGGGCCTCGTCGCTTGGCGGCTAGTTCTCGTCGTTGCGGCGACCGCAGTTGCGTTGCCCCTGTTGTTCGGGAACGGCGGCGAGTATAGCGGCCGCTATGTAATCAGTTGTGCTCCTGGATATCTCGCTTGGTGTTTCAATTTGACGGGAATCTTGGATGGAAGACGGCAAAGTGGGGTCAATGGCATCGCCAACGGCGTTCCTTACGTCCTGACAGGGGCGGCCCTGCTCCTTTTCTTCGACAATCTTGATCGCTTGGCGCTGGCGACCGGCCTGGCATTTTCTATGGGCATTGTTTTGTCAGTCGCCCTCCAGTATTACGCCCTTTCCAAAACAATCGACGTTATGGTCGTACGTCCGAGCTCCCGAGTAATTTGGACCGCTGGACGGGACAGCCTGTTGATGCTGGGCACCATCGCCCCCGGACAGGTGTATTTCAGGCTCCAGATATTGCTTTGCACCCAGTTCCTTGGCATCGAAGTAACTGGCGTCTATTTATACGGTCGACAAATCATCAATGCCGTACTGCAGCTCGTCTACTTCATGTGGCGAGTTGAATTTGCGACGATGACCGCCACGGCGAGGCACGGGGTCATGCGGGCATTGAAGCACGCCGTTCCCGGTGTTGTCGTTACCTGCATTGTCACTGCCGTGACGGTCGCAGCAAATTTTCTGGTTAGAGAATCAGGCGAAGGCGCGCCATATGTGGCGGTGAATTCGGTCTTCTTCCAGCTGCCCGTTCTTTTGAGTCTCACGGCATTTCAGCTATTCATGCAATTGACGTTGGCAAGCGGGATGATGTCGAGCCTTACGCTGGCCGCTTTGGCTTCTGCGATCTCAGGAGTGATATTGAGTCTGGCGCTGTTTTTTGTCCCTTCTCTGACGGTTCTGATTTGGGCAGAAGTTGTGTCTCACTTGGTTGGCATCGCGTGTTTGATCTTTGCCCTGAGATCTAGGACCAACAAATCACCCAGGGCCGGTTGGTAGAACAATGCGTATTGCCGTCGGAATTCCGTATATGCGTTCGAGTACCCTCGAGGCTGTGCTCCAATGCCTAAGTCGGCAGTCGAGACCCCCAGAAATGACTATTCTGGCCCCCTTCGGAGACCTGAAATTCCAGGCACCAGACGGGTTCGAGCTGCCACACCGTGAAGTCAACGGGTTTCGAGGGCTTACCAAACAGCGAAACGCAATTCTGGATGATGCCCGGGACTTCGACATCGTGGTGTTCCTAGACGATGACTTTATCTGCGACGACGGATACCTGGCGGCGGTTGAGCAATTTTTGCGCCGCGAACCGAAGGTCGCAATGGTAACGGGTAACGTCCTAGCCGATGGCGCCAGGGGAAGGGGCTACGCGATCCCTGAGGCACTGGCGCTTCTTAAGTCGGCAGATGCCGAAGAAGACCATGCCAGCGCAGTCTCGGGCGCATATGGCTGTAACATGGCGCTTAATTTGTCGGTGCTACCACAGGGAATTCGACAGTTTGATGAGGCGCTGCCATCGTATGGCTGGTTGGAGGACTATGAGTTCAGTCTTCGCGCCCTTCAGCACGGTCCGATCATGGCAATAACGTCGGCGCGTGGGGTACATTTGGGCCACAAAACGGGCCGGATTTCCGGCACGCGACTTGGCTATTCACAAATTGCCAACCCATTGTACATATCCAGAAAACATCGCGGGTTGGCTGGGGGACGCTTGCTGCGTCTGGCGATAATGCCATTGCTGGCTAACATGCTCTGGTACTTTTTTCCGGAGGAGTGGGTGGACAGGCGGGGCCGGTTACAGGGCAATTTCATGGCGATCTATGATATGCTGCGCGGTCGCGCAGACCCTAAAAATATTGAGGGGATGTCTGCTCACAAATGAGAAGTTCGCCAGAGCCCGTTGTGATGATCGGTGCATTTCCACCTCCTGTGGGCGGTGCGGCAATGGTCAATCAACTTGTTTTTGAAAGCCTCCAAGCTCAAGGCACGCCAGTAGAGCGCTTGGACGTAAAAAGCCCAACGTTGCATGTCAAAGGCCTAGGATACCACCTGTCACGCCTGAGGGTGAATGCGCGGACTCTCATGGAATTGGTGCGCGGCGCGCGTGGACTGATTTATTTGGTTCCTGACGGCGGGCTCGGTGCCTACTATTCGGCCGTTCATGCATTTGCGATACGGATGTTCGCTCAAAAAAGCTTGGTTCATCACCACACCTATCGGTACATAAACTCTCGCAGCTTCCCGATTTCGATTTTGAAATCGGTGCTAGGTGAGCACGCAACGCACGTATTCTTAACACAGGGCATGGCGGATGCCTTTCAGCGTGTCTACGGCACAGTAAATTGCCTGATTGTCACTAATGCTACTTATGCCGACAAGCTTCTCGGCTCCACCACCGCTGCGCCTGCCGGCAAATCTTTGAGATGTGGTCATCTGAGCAACCTCTGCACGGATAAAGGCTTTTTCGAAGTTGCTCGAACCTTCGAAATCCTGAGGGATGCGGGTGTGGACGCCCAGCTCTTTCTGGCTGGGCCAGTCTTGGAGGACAACGTTGCGGCCAGAATTGATGAGTTGGTAAGGCGCTATGGCAGCGACGTGACCTGGAAAGGCCCTCTTTCAGGCTCAGCCAAGGCCGATTTTTTCGCTTCTTTGGACGTGTTCCTGTTTCCGACCCAGTTCAGACAGGAGGCGGCGCCGCTGGTAATTTATGAGGCGTTGGCCTGTGGCACCTTCACCATTTCCCGGTCCCTTGGATGCATTCCGGAGATGATCAGCGGAACGACAGGAATCTCGGTACCGACGACGGATGACTACGCCCAAGCCGTTTTGTCCCTGCTGTCAAATGTCGATGTGAAACAGTTCCGATCGGGCAGGGAAGCTATCCTCCGGTCTGCCCATGAAGCCATTCGTGTATCGCAGAGCGAGTATGCCGACCTTCTTGAGTTCATGTCGCTTCATCAACGAGGCGAAAAATAGTATTTCAGTGCGTCTGACACATGGATTCGCACGGCCTTCGATTTGAAGACTGAAAGTAAGCCGCCAGCGCTAGCCCTTACGCCGTCCGCCCGGACACGACCCAAGCCTTGCACGACGGCAACTTCGAATCCGTGTTTGTGAACCTTTTTACAAAACTCAGTATCCGCCATGAACAGAAAGTACCTTTCGTCCAAACCGCCACACTGCTGAAACAAGCCCTCCCTGACAAACATGAACGAGGATTGAACCCAGTCGAACCTCTTGTCGGTAGAGCCAACCGAGCGAGCGGTTTGGTCCTTAACGCCGAACAGTCGTCTGGAAACTTGGTCGAAAAACTTAGGAAACTCTCGACCCAATTCGACTATTGAACCATCGTCATTGACCTGCTCAGGGGCAACAATACCTAGTTTTGGGTACTTATCGAGGTATTTGAGTGAGCGTTCTACTGTGGAGCTATCCTCCAAGATGATGTCGGGGCTCATCAGAACCACGGGGCCGTTCCACGCGCCCACGGCGCGGTTGACAGCTGCTGTATAGCCCAGGTTTCGATCAGCGATGTCCACTTCCACACCGTAGCGTTGAAGACTGCGGATTTTCGCCGCCTGTAGATCGCTACCTGAGTTGTCCACCAAGCGTATGCGCAGCGTCGCTCCAACTTGCTGCAGTAAACTTTCCACGCCGAGAACCAGACGGTCTGCCTTGTGATAATTCACCACGACTACTAAGACTTCTTTCATCCCGACCCCCTGAGCGCCGGTGACTTCCTACATCAGACCAGTCTCTATGGAAATACGTGTAGGATCCCGCATGTGCCACCCAACGCATAGTGCACGTAAACTTGTTAAGGATACCCATGTTTGAGAGGCTTGCAGAAACGATCAAGAGCCGGTCGGCAGGTAGAGAAATTATCTATATACCCAACCCAGGCAACTATGGGGACGGCCTAATTCGCTACGGTACCAAGCTTTTTTTCCAGGATTTCGGCATCGCTCACCGCGAGCTGAACATTGGCTATAGGGGCGGTCGGCTCTTACTGAGCCCACTGTTGGTGCAGCAGCGATACTTCTTCGTTTACGGCGGTGGCGGCTCCTGGTCTGCTAACTTCGACTTCGGTCGGCGAACTGCAGCGTTTATCTCGAGATTTACCCGGGACCTCATAGTGCTGCCAACGACCTATCAGCTCGCGCCGGACGGAGTTAGTGGAACCCTTTTCAGGCGCGATGAGAAGGGTAGTAAGCATGCCGCTCCCGACTCGACTTTCTGTCATGACATGGCGCTGTATTTGTCTGTGCAAAGAGTGCGGGACTTTGGGCTCTTGCCGCCCAAGTTTACCCGGACGGACGCCTTCCGGACCGATATAGAATCTGCGCGCGGCACCGCCGATATTCCGCCCAATAACCTGGACTTCAGTACACTCGGAGACCATATGTCCCCCGGCGATGAGTTCATTCGTCGCGTTTGCGAGTACGCAGAAATTGCCACGGACCGTCTACACGTAGCGATTGCTGCTGGAATTGGCGGGCGAACGTGCGAATTGCATCCCGGGAACTATCGCAAGATTTCCGATATCTTTGACGCAAGCATTCGGGACTTGTTGCCCAGCGTGCGGTTTTTTCAATCCTCGGACGCTGACGTTTAGCTGTCGATCAAATGACGCCGTCCACTTAGGGGGGCATGTTCTCCGCTATGGCGTCGAGTAACTGGGGGAAAAAGAAGCCAATCAGCAGGGCCGCAATTCCCAACATCACGGCAAAAGTTAGTTTCCAAGACATTTTCTCGTTACCTAGGCTGCGGGGGGTTGTTCATTGCAAAGTCTAGAGACCGTTGGCCGTGCCTCGTCAACTAAATGACGGCTGATTGGATTTTCCCCGGTTCGGCTATCGCGAGATTACCTTTGCTCTTTAGTACCCCGAGCCAAGACGCCAAATAGGTCAATGCAACCACGTATGCAACTGGGGCGGCGATCGACAAGAGTGAGCCTCGCAAGACAATAATCGAGAAGCCTACCAAGATCCCGGTCCACAGTTTGGCAACGAAGTTTGCCTTAAACTGGGCATTGACCCAAGCATCAAGTCGACGGCATATCCAGCCGAGTATAAAGGCGAAAAAAATAAGCCCCGGATAGTGAAAATCGATATAAATCTCCGCGGGCAGTGGCGCGCTTATGTCGAAAAACTCATAGTTCGCAAATCGGGCGATGGTCACCCCAGTGGATTCCGCTTTGTCTGGCCAGAAGAATCTTGGCACAAAGAATAGTGCCGTGGACAGTGCCTGCCGCCCCATTTGAGGGCCTTGGTCCCTGACAAACATCACCGCATTGTTGATGGACTGTAATCCGTCAAAATCCTCAGTTTCCAAGTATCGAGTGAGGTCGTATCCATCATCTATGCCCTTGGTCGCTGCGGACAGTATTGGCAACACGAGGACCACCACAAGCAACACGCTCAAGACAAACCCTATCCGGCGCCGAACGCTCAGTATGCCGCCCGCCATCACGAACCAAGAAAGCAGAAAGCCCATTAGGTAATAGCGTGGCAGAGCAAGTGGGTAGTTCGCGGTGAGGAACAGCGAGGCGGACACGATGAGCAGGAAAAGGGCGAGCCCCCTGTTGGCAGCTAGTCGCCATAGGAAGAAACAGTACGTCACGGTGATGAACGTGCACATTCGGGCAAAGGCAAGAAACAGGATAGATTCGAAACCTGATATATCGGCCGATGTCTCAAAATCGAGCCTCGTACTAAACATTAAGTCTAGACCAACTTTTTGAATTGTTAGCATCACTGCCGCTATCGCTAAAAAGATTAGGAAAATAGCAAATGAAGTCTTCGGAGCGCCCGTCTGCTCCGGTTTTTTTGCTGTCACTTTCGTCGCAAAATAGCCAAAATGAAAGAAAATCAGAAATACAGCAACAATAGATATGGATTCGAAAACAACGGATCCGTCGTAGGATTTGCGAAAGAATGGAAATTCGTTCAGCAAGGCATGGTGAGATCCTGGTATCAGCAGAAAAAAGACGAAATACACGTTGATCATCAACAGTAGCGGGCGAACCTGCTTCGATACGGTGGCATAAAGAAGCGCTATTCCACTTCCCATGATTATGGAAATTAGGGCAGTAAAATTCGTGGCTTCCAACGGTCAGCCCTCGTTTCGATATGGGCAACGCTTGGCGACACAACGCTGATGTTGACCCGCCGACGAGCCTCTCTGATAGGCGTCAGTTAATTCTCACGCAATGGCTGCCATTGCCTTTATCTGAGTGTCACGGAAACCGGGCTGGGCGCGCTCGTTCCGTTTGGGGATGACTGCCGAAAGTCGGTGCGCCATTTCCGGATCGAGGGCTGGGGCGCACATTTTGTACAGTCGGTCTCAGCCTGTGCGCCCGCAGCGACCTGAAGGTAACACGACAGCGTTGTGGGTAATTTGAAGCTAATTCAAGCCTAAGTGGCACGCCCAAATAAACTCCCTGATGGGGGAGGCTCGCTATGAGTCGGGCCAGTCAGAAGCAAAATTCTGGCAATTGAATAAAATTGTACCGAATTTTCGAATTGGGCAGAAATTTGCTGCGCGCATCCTGCTGAGCATCAACTCAGGGGATGGCTCAAATGAATATCACTTTCAAGGCGGCAATAGCTGGCGTTCTTCTCGCCGCAAGCATGTTCGGTGTGGCTGAGGTTTCGGCCAATACCGGTGGCGTGGCGACGCCGATTGCCATGAAGTTCTTCTGCCGCAGCAACCCGGGCGAATGCGCCGGTGGTGGTCGCGGCCAGGTGACGATGTCGGACGATCTGGCGGCGCTGCTTCAGACGGTTACCCGGCGCGTGAACAACTCGATCAGCTACACGTCCGAACGCGTCGATCGCTGGGCACTGAACCCCTCGCGTGGCGATTGCGAGGACTATGTGCTGAGCAAGCGCAGTGCGCTGATCGAGCAGGGCGTGTCGCCCGGCGCGCTGCGGATCGCCTTTACCTATACCCGCCGCGGCGTGCCGCATGCGGTGCTGGTGGTCAAGACCAGCCAGGGCGACTATGTCCTCGACAACATGAACAACAGGGTCGTGAGCCTGCAGGCCTCGGGCTACAACATCGCCATGATGTCCACGGCCAACCCGATGCACTGGGTTCGCAGTTAACCTGTCGGGCGGATTGGACAAAAAGGGTCCCGCGGAGAGCATCCGCGAGGCCCCTTTTGCCGTTCGCGCACCCGGTTCCGCTGCATGGCTGCAATGAGAACGCCGCATGGTAAACGTGGCAAAGCCCCGGGATTGCTGGCCTGTCAGCGGCGATATGCTTGCGCCGTCCCCGTTGGGTAAATAAATCGTAACTCGCTTAGTTGACGGGCATGTAGGGCCGCATTACTAAATGCACGCGGTGACGAGTATAGGTGAATATATATGCGCAAGTTTTTGACGACGGTGGCTTTTGCTACGGCCCTGACCTTTGGCGCTGTCGCCACGAGCAGCGCGGCCGCTCCTGCAACCGGCAACCTCGCGATCGACGCGATCCTGCTGCAGTACTACAGCGCTGTTGATACCGCATGCACGCCTGCCGGTGATGTGGCCCCCGATGTTAACGCCTGTGCTGCCGCGCTTGAGGCCTTCGCGGCTCTGGCCGATCTGGACGGCATTCTCGCCCTCCCGGAAATTCAGGCGCTGATCACTGCCGGCACGCTAGACGTTGCGGCCGTTACCGCCGCGGTCGATAGCCCGACCTTCGCAGACACTTTCCAGGTTGCTGTGGCTGATCTGCAGACGGTGATTGTTACCCAGAACGACGCTGCTTTCCTAGCAGCCATCGCTCCGGTGACGCAGTCGACCCTTGGTTTCGATACGGCCGCTGGCCCCACTGAGGGTAGCCCGACGCTCGTCGGCGGCTAATTTCTCGGCTTTCCGCAGAGATTGAAGAAAGGCCTCGTGAGAGGCCTTTTTTTTCGACTGTGTGCTGCTCGGCAGTTGTGCCTGGCAAAAGCTGACCTTCACTTGTGATCTAAGTCATATGCGCGAAATGCATAGCGAGTACTTACAGTACTTTCCGCGACGTATTATTTTGAATTTCTTCGCGCAATTCATGACGTAAGTAGAAATCTGCAAATTTATCGATTTTAAGCAAGCTTTCGCGTTAACCGTTCAAGACGTTGGTTGGAAATTTCCACTTGATAAACCTTACTGATTTGATAATCTTTTGTCGCGGTAACAGATAGTGTGTTTTGCCCACAGGGCGGCGGGTATTGCGATGAACGATCTCAATAACGTTAAGGACTATCGGTTGGTGTCCCCAGGTGTGGGCATCGACCTACTGCTTGACCGCACCGGTGGCGCTGAACAGTGGAACTGGGTCAGTTCAGCCACGGTGATGCGCCAGAGCGGCCTGCCGCTGCCATTTGTCGACGCCGTTCCGGTGATCCCCGAATTCGGGCCGGATCGCGCTGTCGCGCTCAAATTCAAGCGCGTTTTCGACGTCGTTGCGGCGGGCCTGGCGCTGATCGCGTTGCTGCCGCTGCTGCTGATCGTGGGCGTGCTGATCAAGGGCACCAGCCGCGGGCCGATGTTCTTCCGCCAGCAGCGCGAAGGCCTCAACGGCAGCTCGTTCGAAGTTCTGAAATTTCGCTCGATGCGTACCGATGCCTGTGACGTCACCGGTGTCGACCAGACCGTGAAGAACGATCCGCGGGTGACCTGGATCGGCCGGCTGATCCGCAAGACCAGCATCGACGAGCTGCCGCAGCTGATCAACGTGCTGCGCGGTGACATGTCGCTCGTCGGCCCGCGGCCGCATGTGCCGGGCATGAAGGCTGGCGGCGTGCTGTATCGCGACCTGGTTCCGTATTACGATCTGCGCCTGCAGATGCTGCCGGGTCTTACCGGCTGGGCGCAGGCCAATGGCCTGCGTGGCGAAACCGCCAATGCGCGAGTGGCGCGGGCGCGTGTGGATCACGACATCGCCTATATCCGGCATTTTTCGCTGTGGCTGGACATGAAGATCATCTTCAAGACGCTGCACAGCGAATTCACGAGTGGCTCTGGGCACTAGGCCTGCTTTTGGGCCGCCTGCCGAGCAGGCGGCCTTGCGGTCACACGGAATAGCGACGTATTCGGCGAGAGCAGATGGTATGATGCCGCGTGGTTTGGGCTCCATTCCATAGCGGGCGTTCGTGTGTGAGTGAGAGCGGTATGAAGTTGCGCCAACTGGCAATCCCCGAAGTTGTAGAGATTACGCCATCCCGGCATGGCGACGAGCGGGGATACTTCTCCGAAACCTTCCGCAGCGACTGGTTTTCGGCCAATGTTGCCGATGTCGACTTCGTTCAGGAAAATCAGTCGCTCAGCCGCAGCCGGGGCGTGGTCCGCGGGCTGCATTTCCAGTCCGCGCCGAGCGAACAGGGCAAGCTCGTGCGCTGCATGAGCGGCGCTATTCTGGATGTGGCGGTGGATATCCGGCGCGGCTCGCCGACATTCGGCAGCTATGTCAGCGCCACGCTGACTGCCGAGGATGGCAACCAGCTCTGGGTGCCCGCGGGTTTCCTGCATGGCTTCTGCACCCTGACCGAAGACACGCTCGTGTCCTACAAGGTCACGGCCTATTACGATCCGAAGGCGGATCGCGGTGTGAGCTGGAACGACCCCGATATTGGCGTCGCGTGGCCCGAATTCGCCGATGCGTCGCTGTTGTCGGGCAAGGACAGGCAGCAGCCGTCGCTGGCCGACCTGCCCACCTATTTTGAGTATGCGGGGAGCCAAGCGTGAGAGTCCTGGTCACGGGAGCTGCCGGTTTCATCGGCTCGTCCGTTGCGCGGCATCTGGTGCTCGACAAGGGCTATGAGGTCCTCAGCGTCGACAAGCTGACCTATGCCGGTAATCTTGCGTCGTTGAAGTCGCTGGAGACCCGGGCCAACCATCGCTTTCTGCGTGCCGACATCTGCGACCGGCAGGCCATGGCGGAGGCTTTTGCAAGTTTTCGTCCCGATCGCGTCATGCATCTGGCCGCCGAGAGCCATGTCGACCGCTCGATCACCGGCGCGGAAGATTTCGTCCGCACCAATGTGATGGGCACCTTCACCCTGCTCGAAGTGGCACGCGGCTATTATGCTGAGCTCGACGATGCAGGGCGGGCCGGGTTCCGGTTCCTCCATGTATCGACGGACGAGGTCTATGGCTCGCTTGGTGCGGAGGGGCTGTTCACCGAAGCGACGCCGTATGATCCCAGCTCGCCCTACTCGGCCTCCAAGGCTGCATCGGATCACCTGGCCAAGGCCTGGGCCCGCACTTATGGCCTGCCTATCGTCGTTTCCAATTGCTCGAACAATTACGGGCCGTATCACTTCCCCGAAAAACTCATTCCCCTGACCATCCTCAACGCGCTCGATGGCCGGGCCCTGCCAGTTTACGGCAGCGGCGAGAATGTTCGCGACTGGCTCTATGTAGATGATCATGCCCGGGCGCTCGACACCATTGTCGAACGCGGGCGGATCGGGGAGACCTACAATGTCGGCGGGCGCAACGAGCGCCGCAATATCGATGTGGTGCGGCGCATCTGCGCGGTGCTCGATAGTCGCCGCCCCGGCGCCCTGCCGCGCGAGAGCCTGATCCAGTTCGTCACAGATCGGCCCGGGCATGACGCGCGCTACGCGATCGACGCGACAAGGCTCGAGACCGAGCTGGGCTGGCGGGCCGCGGAGACGTTCGATACGGGGATCGAGAAGACGGTCGACTGGTATCTCAACAATGACTGGTGGTGGCGGCCCCTGCGCGAGCGCTATGACGGCGACCGCCTGGGCGTGTTGCCCGAGGCCAAGCAGGCCGTCGGCTGATGCGGCTGGTCGTTACGGGCAGAGCAGGGCAGGTGGCAACGGCCCTCGTGGAACGCGGTCGTGCCGTCGGTGTCGAGGTCGTGAGCGTGGGGCGTCCCGAGCTCGATCTCGCCGATGCAGCTAATGCCGAAGCCGTTCTGGCGGCCGCGCGGCCCGACGTCGTCATTTCGGCGGCAGCTTATACGGCCGTGGACAAGGCGGAGACGGATGCCGAGGCGACCTGGGCCGTCAATGCCAAGGGGCCCGGCCATATTGCCGCCGCCGCCGCGCGGCTCGGCGTGCCGATCATCCATCTCTCGACCGACTACGTTTTCGACGGCACCAAGACCGCGCCCTATGTCGAAACCGATGCGACAGCGCCCCTGGGCGTCTATGGCGCCAGCAAGCTGGCGGGCGAGCAGGCGGTGGCGGCGGCCACGGCGAACCACGCCATCCTGCGCACCGCCTGGGTCTACTCGTCCTTTGGCAACAACTTCCTCAAGACCATGCTGCGCCTGGCCGGCGACCGGCCGGAATTGCGCGTGGTCGACGACCAGCTGGGCAATCCGACCTCGGCGCTCGATATCGCCGACGCGGTGATCGGTGTTGCCCGGAACCTGATCGCGCGCCCGGACGATACTGCGTTTCGCGGTGTCTTTCACATGGCGGGTAGCGGAGAGGCGAGCTGGGCCGATTTTGCCAGCGAGATATTCGCCTTGTCGGCAGCGCGGGGCGGTCCGTCGTCGCGCGTGACGCCAATTCCATCGACCGATTATCCCACACCGGCCCGGCGTCCGGCCAATTCGCGCCTGTCATCTGCGCGGCTCGCAAACGTTCACGATATATTCATGCCCGACTGGAAGATATCGACCGCGGCGACTGTCGCCCGGCTGGTCGTAAAACAGTCATGAGGCGACTTCCTTTTCGTATTGCGTCGGAGCATTGAAGTTATGAAGGGCATTATCCTGGCCGGTGGCAGCGGAACGCGGCTGCATCCCATTACAACGGCCGTGTCCAAGCAGTTGATGCCGGTCTACGACAAGCCGATGATCTACTACCCGCTGACGACGCTGATGCTGGCGGGGATCAAGGATGTGCTGATCATCACCACCCCGCATGATGCCGAGGGCTTCAAGCGGCTGCTGGGGGATGGCAACCATTGGGGCATTTCCATCACCTATGCGCAGCAGCCGCAGCCCAACGGCCTGGCGGAAGCCTATGTCATCGGCGCTGATTTCGTCGCTGGCGGGCCATCGGCGCTGGTGCTGGGGGACAATATTTTCTATGGCCACGGCCTCCCCACGCTGATGCGCACGGGTACGGTCCGGAGCAGCGGCGCCAGTGTGTTTGCCTATCACGTGACCGATCCCGAGCGATATGGCGTGGTCGATTTCGACAGCCAGATGCGGGCGCTCAGCATCGAAGAAAAGCCGGCCAAGCCGCGCTCGAACTGGGCGGTCACCGGGCTCTATTTCTATGACAGCCAGGTGGTCGACTTCGCGGCCAACCTCAAGCCGTCGCCACGCGGCGAACTCGAAATTACCGACATCAACCGGATCTATCTCGAACGCGGGCAGCTCTCTGTGGGCGTGATGGGGCGCGGTTTTGCCTGGCTGGATACGGGCACTCCGGACAGCCTGCTCGAGGCGGCGCAGTTCGTGGCGACGCTGGAAAAGCGCCAAGGCTTCAAGATCGCCTGCCCGGAAGAGGTAGCATTTCGGATGGGCTACATCGGAGAACGGCAGCTTGAAACTTTGGCCGAGGGGCTCAAGAAGAGTGCCTATGGGCAGTATTTGTTCAGCGTATTGCGCGGCCAGTAGCGCGGCCGGACTTCGGCCGGTCACCGTGTCCGATCTTGACTGACCGATGACTGACAAGCGAACCGCCTCTCTGGCGCTCTACGACGAGTTTGCTCGCAGTGGCATCCTTTAGGCTACCAGCTTTTCCCATTAAGCCCACGCTCCTACGTCCCGAAGATTAGTCGGCGGTAGCGTAGTAGCTCCCATATCTGTGAAGATAGGTCGTCCGGGCCGCGTCCTGCTGGTTCAACACGCCAATGATTTCGACATCCGCGCGCTTGGATTTGGCGAGGTCGGCAACGGCGCGCTTGGCATCAAGCTGGGAAATTGAGGCCCACCGAGTCACGAATACGATCGCATCAGCGAAGGGGGCAACATAAAGGCTATCCACGACCGGCCCGACCGGTGGCGTATCAATGACGACAAAATCAAAAGTGCTGCGGGCGGCGCGGACAAGCCGGGCAAAGGAGGGGCCAGCCAGCAACTGATCGGTTGGGACGTCGCTGCGACGGGCGCCGACGATGCTGGTTAGGGGCGACATGCCGTCCATGCTGACAATGGAGCTGATGTCCTGGGCTTCATCATTGGCGAGGAAATCAAGCAGGCCGCGTGACGGGTCGATGCCGAGATGCCGATGAAGGCTGGGCTTCCGTAGGTCACAGTCAATCAACAGAGTCCGGTGGCCGGAGAGGGCATACGAGCGCGCAAGGGCCAAAGCGAGGGTGGTCTTGCCTTCGTTGGGCGCGGTGGACGAGATCACTATGATCTTCCCACCTGGCTGGCCGTCGGTATCGCGGCTGGTGCGGATCGACTGCTCCAGCGCAACACGGATGCGTCTGATGGATTCGGGGAAAATCGACAAGGGCGCGGTCGCCATCAGATCGGCCAGGCTTTCCTTTTCCGATTTTACCCGCACGCGCGGCACCGACAGCGCTGTTTTAGTGCGGAGTACTGATGACACTTGTGTCTCGCTCGTAAAGCCACCGATTAGGCTATCGTAGAGGAAGGCCAGGGCAACGCCGAGGCCGACGGCGACAATGCCGGCAATAGTGAGCAGCAGGAGCTTGTTGGGAAAGGACGGGGTCAGGGGGGCCAGAGCGGGAGAGACGATCCGGCTATCGGCCAGCTGCAGATTGGCCTGGGCTTCAACGTCCTGGACACGTGACAGCAATTGCTCATATTGGCGCCGGGCCAGCTCAGCGCTTTGCTGCAAGCTATAGAGTTGAGTAAGTGTATCGGTCGAGAGCTCGCTGCCAAGCACTGCCGTGCGCAGCTGTCCGCGCAAGGTGGCCTCGCGCTCCTGAGACGAGGAGATCGCCTCCTGCAAGCCGTCGACCTCAGTTGTCGCCGTTGCGCGCAGGCGCTCTTCTATATCAGCGAGGGCTGTGGTCAGGTCGACAGCAGCTGGGGAATCGGCGGGTGAGCCCTCGATGCGCGCCAAGAGGTCGGCGCGTTGCTGCTCGAGTTCGGTCAGAGCCGTGGAGCCGAGCGTATCGACCAGCGTGGTGAGGTCTCCCTGGGCCAGGTTGTCACGGACCGTGTCGGCCAGCTGCGTGTTCCGGTTGCGCGCCTCTTCCAGTTGATCGATCTGGTCGCGAATGGTGGCCACCTGGCTGCCGCCCGGGGCATCAGCCAGTTGCTGGATGTTCTGCTCGATGAAGCCATCGAACGAACTCTCGGAAGCGATGATTTCCTGCCGGGCCTGCTCGATGCGGGCCTGCAACAGGTCGCGCGACGCCAGGCTGCTATCGACCTTGGAAGCCAGCTGATCCTGGATGTAGACGTCGGCGACAGCGTTGGCGAGCAGGGCAGCCTGCTGGGGGTTGCCGGAACGGGCCTGGATCGAAATCAGGTAGGTCAGCCCGCGCCTCTGCACGGAAATGGTGGAGCGCAGACCGGTAAGCGCCTGGTTGAGCGCCTGCTCGGCGTTGGGCAATTCGGGCTCGCCGAGGCGCAGGAAGGCCAGGATGCGCGTCGTGAGCGGCAGGGACACCACACCCGGCTGGGACAGCAGGTTTTCGGCCTCGATCACCTTAAGCAGGATATTGTCCGAGCGCAGGATCTCGACCTCGCTGTCGATCCTGGCGCTGTCGCCGGCCGTATTGGTGGACTGGGCATCGCCGGCCAGCAGGTTCTTTCGGCTGGGGTCGACCAGGATGAGCGCTGATGCGGTGTAGACCGGCGCCAGCGAGAACACCACGAAAGCGGCCAGCACCAGGACGGCGAAGACGGTAACGGCGATGAGCCTCAGCTGGCGGCGCAGCAGCTCGAAAATCTGCCGCAGATCAATCGTGGTTTCGTCCATCGTTCGGTTCCTCGTCTTCCCGCGCGGGGCAGGGTGTGTTCTCGTGCTGTGCTAGTGACCAGCCGGCCGGGAATGAGATTGCGTATCCAGAAAACGTATGCCGGCATCATCCAGCCGCACCGCCGTCAATATGCCGGTGGCAAAGGCGCCTGTGTCGACGCAGATGCGGCGGCCGGCCACGACGGGCTCGACGCCGGGTGTATGGCCGTGAACGACCAGCATGCCGTCGGGCATTTCGGCGCTCAGGAAGGGTTCGCGGATCCAGAACAGATCGTCGTCATGCTGGGCCTCGAGCGGAATATCGGGGCGGATACCGGCGTGCACGAAGACCGCATTGGGAAGGGTCAGCATGCTGGGCAGGTCGCGCACCAGGTCGAGATGCTCGGTGGGAATGGAGGCATCGAACATGGCAGCGCGTTCGCGCGGGCGGGCGCGGTTGAAGCTGTCGGGCGATATGCCGTAGGAGATCAGGGTATCGAGGCCACCGAATTGCAGCCAGCGGGAGTCCGGTCGGGGATCGGCGAGAAAGTCCAGCAGCATGGTTTCGTGGTTGCCGGCCAGGGTGACGCGTTCGAAACCGGCCGGCGGGGCCGCGCACAGCCAGTCCAGGACCGAGGCGGATTTGGGCCCACGGTCGATATAGTCCCCAAGCATGACGATCAGCTTGCGACCGGCAATGTCCCTGGCATCGTCCTCGATGCGGCCCACCAGGCTGCGCAACTGATCGTAGCAGCCGTGAACGTCGCCGATCGCGTAAACGACGGCGTAGCCATCCCGCGTCAGGCGGGCGCGCTGCATAGGGGGCTCTGCTCGATCCCGGCGATGGCGAAGGAAGTCAAACATCGGCGCGAATGCACCCGTACCGAAATATCGCGGCGAGAAAGGCGGTCGCTGGAAGACTATCGGTAGAAATGAGGACGCCCCGATTGTGTCGCATAAATTGAGTGATGAGGATATTCGTCAAATTGCCCGGCGGGGCAAGCGCCGCAAATATGGGGCGACCGAAAAACTAGGAACAAGGTAACCGCCGAAGGCGGCGTCGTGTCATCGGGGGGACACTGTCCGACCATAGGTCGACCCGACTGCCGCACCGACGATTGCCACGAAAAACATGGCGTTTGCCTGAATTTCCAGGCTGAAATCGACGAGCGAATGGACGGCGCCGATGGTGAGGACGGCAAGCCCGGTTGCCTGTACGGCCCAGACCGGTGTGTCGTGGCGCAGGGCACCTATGAGCCGGACGCCGACCAGGATCAGTGCGATCACGGGCAGCGAGCCGACGACAAGACCCATCTCCGCCCACAGCGACAGATAGCTGTTATGGGCCCGATTCCAGAGGAAATCGGGAGAAACGGGCAACTGGTGCACGATCTGGTAGGCCTGCTCGAACGCTCCACCACCAAAGCCAGTCATCGGGCGCATGCCGATGAGCTGAAGAATCTGCTGGTAGACCTCGATGCGCTGTTCTGTCGAGGCCTCGATGTCGATGACGCGATTGAAGAGGCCTTCGCCAAACATGACCAAGGCGACGACTGACGCGAGCAGGATGGCTCCGAGCAAGGGGATCATGGCGGCAGTGGATTTGGTCAGCCGCGCGAAAAGGATGACAGCCACCACTGCCGATCCCGCGATGACACAGAAAACGCCCATGCGAGAATTGGTAGCAAAAACCACGGCAAACAGCACAAGGTATACCGCCGTGTAGGTCACGGCATTGCCGACGACGCCTTGAACCATTCCGTCATGCTGATGGCGGTTTGCCTGACGGACCAGATGATTGCCCACCTGGGCAAGCGCGATGACGGCGCCGATGGCGAGGAAAGTGGCAAAGGAATTGCGGTTGACGAAGGGACCGGTCGCCGAGCCCAGATAGTGACGCTTGGTGAGGCCCAGCAGCGTGTCGCCGGCCTGGAGGCTGATCACGGCCTGGGCGCAGTAAAGCGCGATGATGGCCAGTATCACCTTGAGAAAGAGCTGCCTGCGATCCGGATTCTGCGTCACCTGAACAACGAGGAAGAACAACAGGCCATAGGTGAGGTGCCGGACGAGCATCAGCGTCGTCTGGCCGCCGGAAACCGACAGCGTCGGCGAGGCAAAGGTCATGCCGTTGGCGTCAAAACTGGTGAGGCCAGGGATGAGCAGCCCAATGGGAAGCACCTGCAGCACGAGATAAAGGCAGAAGAGACCGAACAAGAGGACGGGCACGCCGATTTCGGCCAGCGAGACCCGCAGCGAAATGCCGATGCGTGACAGGCGGAACATATAGAGGGCGGTCGCGAGCCCGACGAACACCGCCGTGAGGCCCCAGGTGAAGGGGTAGACCGCGCCGAAGGGCAAGGGCACCAGCGCCAGCAACAGCAGCAGGGCGCCCATAGTCAGGGCATTGAGGTCCTTGCGACGGGCCACGGCCCAGTCGCTTTCGCGGGGCGGCGTGATGCCGGCGAGCTTTGCATCAAAGATGGTCATTAGTGGTTGCCTTGAAGATAGAGCAAGCCACGGACGGTGCTCAGGAAACGGGCCTGCTCGGCCGGCGTCACCGTCTCAAGCACCTCGGTGATGCGGGCGCGCGCTGCCTCGTTGCCGACATAGAGTTGCGCCACGTCCCAGATGTTGTCACCAGAACGCATCAGCAACAGCAGATCGCTCCGGTGCCGTTCCAGTCCGTCGGGCGAGATAGCGCCGAATTTGTTTTCGGCGAGGGACACGCGGGCTGCCGCCAAATGACCTTCGCTTGGGGCCAGCGCCTGCGAGGCCCGGAGGCGCGCGTCCATCTCGACAAAATCGCCGTCATGGACAGCAACCTCGGCAAGCAGGAGCTCTGCCAGCCCGTTGGCTGGCGTGCCAGCCAGGACTTGACCCGCAATTTCGGCACAAAGGCCGGGCAGGCGGGTTTGGAAGGATTCATCCTGCAGGCGCATGCTGAGGCCGCTATAACCGGCCATCGCCGTGCGGCAGTCACGCAGGGCGAAGTTCTGCGATAGCCCGCTGACGCCGATGGGGTCGTAGCCATTGGCCATGCGCTCCAGCCGGGCGAAGGCGTGACCGCCACCCCGCACCACGGGCGCGGTTTCCGAATAGACGCAGTAGGCGCCTAGCAGCATGGTGCAGATGCCCGTCGCACCAATGATCAAACCTGAAAATTTCATCGCGTAGCTTACTTCCCGGCGAGTCTGCGTCACTATGGGCGGCAATTACTTTACAAATGCAGCTGAGCTTTGCTGCTGAACCCGCCTGATGGCTCAATACCGCATCTGCCGCAAGGCCTGCTTCACGCTGTGGTGAACCGAGTGCGGGTTTTGCCATTGTCGACCACGCCCTGCGATGCTAAGCGGTCATCGACGCCGGCATAGCTCAGTTGGTAGAGCACCGGATTTGTAATCCGGGGGTCGCGGGTTCGAACCCTGCTGCCGGCACCACGCTCCGCGAAATATCGCTGGCACGGCGTCCGTCGGGCCCATAAGTGCCGCCCGGAACGCAACCTTAAAATGCGATTTGGATTTTAGACTTCCTCTAAACTCCCGGTGCGACGGTCTGCTCATACCCTCATAAACTTCAAAATGGGGGTTACATGCCTGGTATTCAGAAAAACAAAGTGCCGGTCGTTGCTCAAGCGCATGCGTCGGCTCGCGGGCACTGGCGTGGGGACCTCGCCGCCTTCGCTCACGGCAAACCAAACGCTCAAATTCGGCAGGTACCGTCTCGCTCCCTAGAAACCCTTCATGACCTGACAAACCTATATCGCGCTTCCAGCTATTATCGAGATCTGGGCGAGAAAACCAAAGAGTCCTACGAACTATATCTTGGTCGCATCAGCGCAGAATTTGGTGACTGGCCGATCTCGGCGTTTGAGGAGCGCGGCGCCCGCACAGCTATCCGCCAATGGCGAGATGATGATCTGGCCCATCAGCCGCGCACGGCTGATTTTACGATAGGGGTGTTACGTCGCCTGCTGAACTTCGCAGTGGATGAGGAATACATTGACCGGAATCCAGTGACTCTCCTGGGGCGGATTCATAAGACCACTCGTCGAGATTCTATCTGGTCCGACAGACAAATTGTTGCGTTTTTGGCGAAAGCCCCCAGGCATCTTGCGCGTGTTCTCCTGATGGCGGTATGGACCGGGCAGCGGAAGGCAGACCTTTTGAGGTTGACGTGGGACTCGTACGACGGGACGCACATCCGCTTGCAACAACGCAAGGCCAGAGGTTCTCGAGGCCGCCGTGTGAAGGTGTTCGTATCTGCGGAACTAAGAAAGGTTCTCGCTGAAATTAGGCGCGAACAAATCGCTCGCTCTGAGCATGCTGATCCTAAAAAGCGCGTGCCTCGACCGAGTGTCATTTTGACCACCGGCATGGGCCTTCCTTGGCAGGGCGGTTTCAATTGTGCGTGGCGTACGGCCGTGCGCAATGCGCGCATCAAGGGGCTGACTTTCCATGATCTTCGCGGCACCTTTGTCACCCTAGCGCATCGGGCGGGTGCGACTATGAAGGAAATTGCCGAGGCAACTGGACACGACGAGTTTGAGTGCGAGCGAGTTATTCGTCACCACTACCTGGCCTCGGGTGCTGAACTGGTCATCTCAAGGCTGGAAGCAGTAGCAGGCTTTACGAGCGAGAAATGGGATGAGGGCGACCTAACTCGCGAGATTGACCAGTCCGATACAGGTGCAGGGTTGGACGTCCAGATCGGCAGTGAGGCCAAGCCGGGCGATCGTTTTACCGGGCCCCGAAGGTCGCGCGCACCCTCTCGTTCAGTGGCTTGAGCCCAGGCCGCCAAAACATCAGCGCAGCCTTATGGTTCAGATTGTCTGCAATACGACAAGATGGCTGACGGTTATTGTCGCGCCATGAAAATAGTCTCCGCCCCAGTGTAAGCAGAAACAAAGAAAGCCCTTCAGAAATATTATTCCAACCCGTTGACTCTCCCAAGATTGAGAGTCACCTTTTCGTGATGAAAAGAGGGTGGGGCAGGTTAGTTGGAGGCATATTTGCATCTTTATTGATGCCGGGTGCGACGTTTGCCTTCGTTATTGACGCGGCTACCATTCATGCCATCCAAGCCTGTGTGCGGGACAAGGAGGACCAAATCCTCAATACCGGCACCCAGACTTGGCGTACCATAACTCGTTATCACGCGGCCGATGCTGGCGAGACCGGCACTCAAACAGCAAGTTACTCCCCATGCGGGATCCTGGTGGATCAGCCCTCAGACTATCCTGAAGATCAGGCCGTAACGCCGAGTGTATTTCCCATTCCCGACGACCAGATTGCCGAGGGCAAAATTCTCGCCGATGGCGTGAGGGTGCCTCTTCCGTATTGTGAGCGCTACGTCTTCGTGGAGCCAATTTCTCGATTGATCTACGGCTCGCGCAAGTATGATGTGACCGTAGCAATCGCGGACGCAGGGAAGACCCTGATTTGTACGAGAGCCACAACCGGAACCGGCGGTCGCGGAGGCAATGTGTACGGCGCCTGTACGGCGAACATCCGGCCAGTTTTGACCGATGTTGACCGGGTAAGTTTATTGAATCTGTGCGCAGAGGAGTTGCTTCAATGAAGCAGGTGTTGCTTGCATTGGCGATGCTAGGTCTTGTTATCGGCCCCGCGCTCGCAGAGACGTTTGGACACATCCCCGGTGTGCCGGCAAGGTTGGGCGCGGGGTTCAACGTACTTGAGCCCGATACTGTCTATCCAGCCTGCTTGACCGCTAGCGATGAATGCCAGGCCGGCGCTAAGGACTCCATCCTTTGTTTGGCGCCCACCACTACCCCTCCTCAGAACCAAACGCCCGAGCCAACCCCGCTTGAATTTGCGCCCAGCACAACATTCAGCATCCGCGAGATCCGCAGCAAGTACGAATATTTCAAGGAGCTCAACGTCTCAGCCAGTGTCTCGGGAAGTTACGGTGCCTTTTCTGGCGGCGCCAGTTTCTCGTATCACTCGATCGACGACATTGATGAGAACTCAATATCCTGGGCTGTCACGGCCAAATCTGAACTCGGCTCGTTCGCACTGGCCAATCCACAGCTTCGACCAGAGTTCGAAGGCCTATCAAACGGCGAGCTTATTAGCTCTTGTGGTTCCCAGTACGTGGCCGAGGTTGACCGGGGCGTATTGGCGAGTGTGCTTTACACATTCCACAGCCGATCTGAGCAAAAGCTCCGTGAGATTTCAGCAAGCCTGTCCGCAGGGTTCAATGCCGGGTTCGGTGGCGTCTCTGGTGGCGTCAGCTTGCAGGAAACAATCGAGAGCTTCAGGCAGCACGGCCAGGTCTCAATCCGAGTGTTTGCGATCGGCGGGGAGGGGCTCTCGGCGCTAGATGAACTCATCAAAGAAAATCCGTCCGACCTGGACAAGGTCAAAGAGCGCTTGGCCACCTACGTAAACGGGCAGGTTGCAGATCGGTCGGCGATCCTTGGCTTCAGAACATCTTCCTTTGGCAAGCTGATCGGCGCCCCTGAGATCGACCCCGACTATTCATCGTATTTGTATTTCCTCGATCGAATGGATGAGTACCGCGGAACCCTTGAGGATCATTCGCGCCGCCTGGACGAGGTACTCTATCGTCAGGATGATTTTGAGCTGCAGCGAGCAGACCTTCTGGTCCTTGAGAACCGCCTGACCTGTGAGTTGAAGTCAATCAACGTGGCCCTCCAGGGGTGTCGACTGCACTTCGACAATTTGAATTCCCTTTTCGCCAACGGTGTGTCCACGGACGACGAGACGGCGCGAATTGCGATGAGCTACGGGATAATTTCCCAGCCTGGGACTACCTCCACGCCCGAGCTGATTTCAGTGGGCAACTCTCAAGAAATTCGCGACTGTGCTGAACAGTTGCCAATCGAAGAAGCGGCACTTGTGTCGGCCATGTCGTCACAGAAGGGCGTGGCACTCACGGAGCAGACTGGACAGTTTTGTACCTACGACTTCGATTACGATTTCCTGGCCAGTCTACGGAGAATTCCCGACACGCCGTTCGTCGTCTCTTATTCTTTTGACACGATTGCTGGTGGAAGCCCGGTCTTCCCAAGCGCCTTTGCAGAAGCGATGTACCTGCAATACTCGGGTGCTGAGAAGGTGGATTTTGTGCGGGTTATGACCGCAGAGGACCAACTTGTTCATCATGCTGACAATGTAAATCACTTGGGGACGTTCGGCTTTGCGGTGACTCTCCCACCGGCCTTGAGGGGCGAAGAAGTGACCCTTGAATCGGTGATGGTGTCAGGAAACAGCTTTACCACCGTCATCGAAGTGCCGAAGCGGCCCATATAGGGAGCGGAGATCATGCAAAGCCGAATGACGAACCAAGACCATGGCTGTGTGAAGCTGATGTTCTACACGTCAGGCACGGAAAACATGGTGCTGCGGAACGGCCAAGAGGACACAATCAATGGGCCCGAGGGCGAAAGCTTCCTCTACGCTTGGAAGGACCGGGACGAATTAATAACGGACGCAGAGATGCGAGCGTACGGTGCCGAAGCGGAATACGGCGATGATTTAGTTTTCGGGGACCTCCCAGGGAAGGTGCCGTGAGCACGGCCCGACACCCCTGGCAAACTGCACGGGTCGTCTCGCCGCTTACATGAACGCAATCGCCGCCAGCTGACCGCACATTCGTGCATCTCGCGTTGGCGGCTTCCTGCGAGGCCGCAGGGACCCGAACCCGGTAATATACCCCCGAGTACCCAGGTCGACGCGCTGCACTTCCATGGTGGCGCCGCCGAACAGTGGACCAAAACGGGTAACCAGGTTTGTGCGGCCTGCATAGCGTCCGTCTCGGTGCGCTGGAATGCCAATTGCACTTAAGCCGGAGCGCCTTCAGCTTCGATGCGTCTCGGGCCTTTTCCCATCGGTCGTCGAACACTGCCATCCCGCTGCATGGGAACCAGGACGTAGGCTCCGCTGTCGGAAAGACCGGATCATCAACACCAGAACTCCCGACCATGCGGCCATCGGCGCGCCAAGCCCTCGGCAATCAACATGTCGCCCACGTCCTGCCCACCAATCCGAATTGTCGCGAGCGTGCGCCGGCTGCTGGTGCTGTCGTAGCCGAAGCGTTCGATTGTCCACTCATGGTCATTGAGAAGCTCGAGCAGCCGCGCGCTGGCCTGGTGAGCAAGCGCGACTTCCGCAGCGCCGCCGCAAATCTGCGTCTGGGGCTCGGGCGTGTCGAAGTCCTTGAGCCGGATGTTTTCGCCGTGCAGCCAGAGCGTATCGCCGTCGACCACGCAGGTCTTGTCGGACGTGTTCGGCCGGTTCCCGCACATTTCCAATATCGCGGCGTTGGCTGGGATAGCGAGGGCCGCTAAGGCGATCGCGATGACAGATGCTCGCATCAACATTCTCTTGGGCCGTTCCGGAAACTCCGGCAACGTAGAGCAGATGGGGAGGCTCTTGGAAATGCGGTTCGCTATTGTGCTTTTGGCGGCTTTGGCAATGCCCACGCCGATCCTGGCTGCCAGCTGCTACGATGAAGCGACCCTATACCGCCAGGACGACGAGGCCGCGACGGGTTGGAACCAGATGCTTCCGGTGGCGCCTCAAGACGCTGCGCTGGCCGATTTCAGCGACTGGCCTTTCCTTGACCTGACTATCAATGGCGAGACCACGCGGTACTCAACGACGAGCGGAGGGACCGGCATTCGGAGCCGCGCGGCTTATATCCCCGACGACGACGGGGCTAATACCTTTGCTTACACGATGTTTGACATCGCCGACCGCGTCGTTGAAGGGCAGCCCGGCCACTTCATGATCCTCGACGGCGATCTATACTGGCCGGAATGCCCCTCTGGTGACGACTGACCACGCCGAGATTTCTTAGTGGCCCGGTGACTTAGTGCGTGTGGGGGTTGGCGTGGATTGCGAAGGTGTAGATCATGAGAGCCTGGCGTTGTGCTGCATCAAACGTTCGAGGGTGAACGTGTCGCCGCTGGCGTTCGATGTGAGGCGGAAGCGGTAGCCGGTGGTTGTGATGACCTCGTAGGCCTCTTCCGCAACGTTCCCGACAGCCGTGACAGATATGGCGACAACTGCCGGCGCTTTGCACATTTCCACCGGAAGAACCACTCCTGTAGCGAGTACCGAACCGGCCTCGCCCGCCCAGCCGCGCAGAGAATTTCTCAGGTTTTTCGTGTAATATCGTTCCGCTCGGTAAACGGCGTCGACCTCGCCCACACGGTACGCCCCATAAACGCCGGCAGCCTCAGGATCCAGCTTGAGGCCAACGTCAGCGAGCCGCGCCACATTGGACGCCGAATTGAGGATATTGAACTGCGTCGAGGCGGCGTAATAGGCAGTTGCTCCCCAAGTCGTGCCCGCCGCATTGGTCAGCAATGCGCCCGCTGCCAACACCACATCGAACACCGCGCCGATCGTACCGTCAGCGGTCAGCCAAGTGCCGCTGGTATCGCCTGGGATGATGATTTCATGCACCTTGGCGACATTGGCATCGCCGCTACCAACAGTGAAAGGAACGGCGATATGACGGTTACCGGCCGAGTTCTGGACGTGCAGATGGTAGAGCCCACCAGGCAGGGACATTTCATGACGATAGACGAACTGCTTGGCTCCTGCTGCACCCCAACCGGCGGCGACGAAATCAGGCCGTGAGCCTTCGATCGGCTGCCTGATCATCACGATGTCGGATGCCTCAAGCGATGCCTTCGCTGTGGTGCATCTGAATTCCAGCTTGTTAGCCGCGCCGGCCAGTGACTTGCTCGACTGCACGCGCTGAACCGAGATGGCCGCAGTTGCCGCGGTGAAATACAGCGCGAACTGATCGGCGGCGAAATAGCCGCTGGTCGTGCCGAGCGTGTTGGCGTTTTCCTGGCTAACCAGCATTGATCCGTTGACGATCAGATTGGGCCGAGTGTCCATTGCGGATGCGGCATTGACGTTCGTTCTGAACTGCGCCTGCTGGGTGGCGGCGAGGGACTGCGCGGCGTCGTACCGCACGAACATGGCCGTGAGCATCGTCTTGAAGTCGACCCAGGTGACCTTGCGAAGGCCCTCGGAGACGCTGTCCCAGAAGCCGATCTCATCGCCATCGGCAAACGTCGACTTGACTGTTGCCGCATGCGTGTTCGCCGCGAAATCGGCCTGCGCGACGGATGCGGCGCCGATCTTCGTTCGGAAGCCCGGGGCATCGGCCGAAAGCTTGGCCGGAGTGATCGACCCATCCGTGACGGAGATCGCCGCCATGGATGTCAGGAACTCCCAAGTGTCGTCGTCCAAATCGGGCCGGGTATCGTTGGCCGATGTGTGAGCCACTCGCGCCTTGTAGAAAATCTCATCGTAGACCACGCCGTCACCGGCCATGTAGTCGAGGTCGGCCGCCCATGCGCCGCGCAGCGTGAAACCAATGACCAGCGACGACGCCAGGCTATCGGCCGTGACGATGCCGTTCTTGAGCGCGCCGTCGGAGCGGCGAACGCTCTTGATCGCGTCGACCGTGGAGTCGACGGCTGTCTTCACGGCCTGGAACTGGATGTCGACCTGCGGGCCAGGCAGCGGACTCGCCGGTGCCTGGGCCTGGAAATTGGAGAAATCATAGCTGGGGGTGTACTTGGTCGGATCCGACATGGGGTCACACTCTACAAGCCACATGATCGCCAACTGAGGCGAGCGTAAGAGGGGTTGCTGGGCACCGCTGAGGAGCGATGCAACGAGTGTGGGGGCACGATTCCCACGGAATCCGCGCAATGAATAAGTTATAACAGAACGCCATCCAAAGTCCAAATGTACAATGAGTTGCGGGCGCTCTTTTGGGCACTCAGTGGTTGCGACCGGGCCCCAGGACCTCGCCGCGGTGCTTGTCATTTTCCGATCCGCCGTGGGCGCCGCCGGACGACTCCGACCCGCTGAACCCGGTCATCCAGACATGCGGCGCCATCGGTCGCTGCAGGGCAACAGGCGCTGGGCGCGAGAACGGCACGGGCGCACGCTTGGGCGCCACGGCGGCCGGGGCGATAACGGGGACCTGTCGAGTCCGCGTGATGAACTGTGGAACCTTGGCGCCGGCCGCGCGCTGCGCCACCGTGTCTCGAGAGCCCAGATTGACCTTCATGCCCGCAGGGACCTTGGTTGTGGCCAGGTCGGCGGTCCAATCTGGATTGGGCACCCGTTCGGTGATGGTGCGAGTCGTGGGTCGCTTCTGGGGCATGGGGGCGAAGGCGGTGTCGAACTGGACGACGTCGAGGCCATATGGTGCAAAGTCGTCAGCCTGGGTGTTGACGAGATCGATGCCAGATGCCGACGGCAGCCGTTCGGCGCTCTTCGGTGGCGCGTTGGGGCCCGCCACGATCTTCGGTCCGGCGAAGCCATGGGCATTTGGATTGTACTCGGTGGCCCCGAACACCTTCGCAGTGGCTTGCAGGGCGGTCGGCGGCGCACTTGCCTGACCTGCCTGACCTGCCTGCACCGGCTTTGTGACGGACTGAACGTTGCGTATTGCCGGCGGGGCGCCGACTCCGGTCGTGGGGAAAGAGGCCACAACGGTCTTGTTGCGCTCGGCATCGGCGGCGCTCTGGTTCGCATTGCGCAGGGTCAGCAGGTCGGCGGCTCTCCTGGCCGACGCAGTGGTGATCGCTGACTTGTTGACTGTTGCGTTCGGCGGCGCGATCTCGGGCAGGCGAGCCGTCGTCTTCTGCGGCCAGATGTCCTTGGCCATCTGCTGACCGAAGACGACGTTGGACGGATCAGTCACGCTGCCGTCGCGGTTCATGCGCGGCGTTGCGTCACGCATTGGCTCGGCGAACATGTCGACGACGCTCTTGATCGTTAAAGGCGACAAGCCGCTGGGCGGCTGTCGCTGTGGCAGGGCTTTGAAACTGTCAGCGACCAGAGTCGTCGGCGCGTTTCCTCGAGCCGGAGGCATCTGTGGCATGGGCGCCGTTGGCGTCAGCAGGGCGCGCAGCGCGTCAGCCGGCACGTCAGTCGACTTGTAGAACAGGTGCTGGCCGTACTTCCCGGTGCTGGGCATTGAGCTTGCCCACCCCGGATCAACGTAATCGGCGTGGTAATGATCGGCGCCACCGGTGGGGTCGCCCGGCTGGCGGGCCAGTTCCCAGGCTGCCTGTGCTGCTGAAATGGCCGAAGGGTCACGCTGCGCGGCGACGGCGGCCGGGCCTGGCGCTGAATACCCAGTGTACTGGTGCGGCTGGCGTACCACATCGACCGGATCAATGCCGCGGATAGCGGCGCGGTTGAGTATCGTTTCGCCGACCCGGCGCATGCCTTCATCGCCTTCACCGAAGGCTTCGGCAATCATCGTCAGCAGGATATCGCGCTGGTCCATCGCTTAGCTCGTCACCGCGTCCATGACATTGTCCTCGTCGGCTTTCACGACGATGCGCAGCGGCCCGCCGTCGGTGAGGTCTTCGATGTTCGGGCCGTCGTCCTCTTCCTCGGGCTGGTTCATGAGTTCCAGGAACGTCGAGGCCTCGTTGCCCAACCACGCCCTGACCTTCTTGGCCATGGCGGCGCGGTTGGCGGGGTTGTTTTCTTTGAGCAGTTCAGCAGCAAATTCCGGGTCCAGCAGCGCCTTGTCGGTCATTCGTTCGATCGCCTCGGTCTGCGCCCCGCGCACGGCGCGACGGGCCACCACGGCGGCAATTGACGTGACGAGATATGTGCCGCTGACCTGACCACGCATGTAAGCATAGAAGCGGCTCTGCAGGGTTTCCGGCGTGAGCACGGGATTCACGCCTTGGGCGGTTCCGGAACTGGCCGGCGCCCGAGCGCGGACCCGCAAATCGGTGTTGTCCAGGACGTCGGCGATGGCGCGAATATCAACAAGGTGCTCAGGGTTGTCGCGGTAGAGGCGTTCGGCCACGGCGGCGGTCGCAGGCTTGCCGAGGAAGGACTTCAGCCAATCGCCGCGCCACATCCGGGGCCCGTTCATCGACCGCTCGGCGCTCTGGCTTTCAGTACGCAGCTTCTGCCAGAAGGCCGATCGCGCGCCCTCAACGGCGCTGGGGTTGTCGCCGACGAAGTTCAGGAGCTCGTCGGCCGCAGCGGCGGGGTCCTTTGCGCTGAGGACTTCAGATATGGCGCGTTCGGAGTTGGCATCCGAATATTGTAGGTAGCGCCCAACGGTGCCTCGGCCTGGCTGCGCGCCATCGGAAGAACCTAGGTCATTTGTCAGCCGGCCTTGCGCGTCGGTCTGCTCTGATAGGCGCCCACCGGCTGCCGCTGCTGCTTCGACGTCTGCACGCAGATCGGGGAAGCGATCAAAAGCTCGGGTGAACTGACCAAGATACTGATGGAGGCGAGCCGGCGTCATGCCTTGGCGCTGGATGCCGGATAGGATCTGATCCTTGACGGCCTCGCGCACCGGGCCGCCCTGAGACGTCAGGTCGGTGGTGGCCAGAAGCCGGTCGATGTTGGATGCCTGACGGGAGTCGGGCTGCACGAAGCGCGGCGCAACGGCGCTGTCCGGCAGATCGGGGCGGCCCTCGCTGCGGGCCAGCGTCTGGGCGATTGGGTCGTTCGGGCGGTTGAACTGTTCGTTGACGTCGCGCGATACGCTGCGCGCATCGTCGAACTGCGCTACCAGGGCGGGGTCAACGGCGTCGCTGGCCAGATAGGCGTTGACGTCGTCCAGCAGCGCGCCGATGGCGTTGGCCCGGTTCGTGTCTGGCCGCTCGCCGGAGAGGGCAGCGCGCCGCTCTTCCAGCAGCGTGGTACGCATGTCGATCAGTTCGCGGATATTGACTGGCCCTGCTGGTTCGTCGGCGGTGCCGGCCAGCTGGCGTGGGATATTGACCGTCGGGTCGAGATCGGCGACCCGCTGCTGGCGCGCAACGGACAGGTTGTCGATCGTGCTGTCGAGCGTATCGGCGAGCGGGCCTGTCTCGACCTCGCCCTCAAGACCGGCCCATGCCATGTCTTCTACTTCGCGGGAGTAGCGGTGCGCGTTGTCGAGGCCGGAACGGATAGTGGCCCCACGTTCCTCAGCGCCCATGCTGGGCTGCAGATTCTGAATATAGGCGTCGAACTCGCTTTGCGCTGCCTGCGTGTCGCCAGCTGCCGCCGACAACCGCAGATCGCGCTGGGTCTCGAGTTCGCTTCGGAACGCGCCCGGCGTCTGCTGCGGCGCCAGGACTTCCATGACCTGGTCAACGGCTTCATTGTTAGCGCTGCGACGCGTGGTGAACATCCCGGAGTTCGGGCCGGACTGGCGGCTGTATTCGAGAGACGCAAGGCCGGGATTCTGGGTGACGTCTGCCAGGCTCTCCTGGAAGCCGGGGATGATGTCAGACGGACGGGTTGTGTCGCTGGCCGTGATCAGGTCCAGAAGCTGATCAGTGTCGATCGGGCCTTCTGTGCCGTCTAGGCCTGCCGCATTGCCAAGCCGATCGACAACAGCGTCTTTGACGACGTCATCGACGTAATTCGGGTTCTGGCGAATGGCGTTGAATGCTTGGCCCAGGCCTTTTGCCAGGGTGGCACCAATGCCGTAAACACCAGCACCGCCGAGAGCGCCCGCCATATCGGCCACTTGGCCTTGCGTGGTGTCACGGTCCACGAACATGTTGGCAATACCAGCACCGGTGCCCGCCGCGGTGGCGCCGGCAGTTTCGCTGCCTATAAATTTCGCTGGGTTCGCTGCTGCTGGCGCGACGAACGTGCGGACGAAGGGGTTTGCGCTTTCGCGCGCGACCTTGGCCCCCATACGGCCGCCAGCGCCCACCAGGCCCGCCACGGGGAGGGCAGCCGCGCCAACCTCTTCGCCGATACGCCCAGCAAGTGTCTGCACCCAGTCCCTCGGCTCCGGGGCATCGGGAATGACGCCAAAGCCCTTTCGGGCTTGGTTCAGCCAACCACTACCGCCAACCGGGTTCTCGGATATCGGACCAAAGCGGGGCTCTTCCCCCGTAACCAACCCTGAAAGTGTTTGAGGGGGCTTAAGGCCCGGCACAAGGTTCAGCAGCATTGGTGCAGCGTTGATGGCGTCGACGGGTAGGCCGAGCGTATTGGCGGCGCCCTCGCCCAACCGGTCAAGGACGATGGCGCCGGTGTCATCGGCCCAGCCGAGCCCGCCCATGACATCTTCCACCCAAGAGGGCTCTGCAGCAGGGTCGAGATTGAGTTTCTGGCTGGCAGCACTACCAGCAGCGAGGGCCTCCGGATAAGCCTCGGGATCGTAGGCCAACGTTGCAGGTGCGGTCAGGATCTGACGCACTTGGTCGTCGGTGGCGGCGTCGGGCACCTGTATCGTGCGCCCCTGGAACTGAATGAGCCGGGCCATTACGCCTCTCCCCCGCCGGCCAGGACTTCGGCGGCACTGTCGATTAGGCTTTGGAACAGCAGGCTTCGCTCCGACGTCAGTTGCTGCTGCATGTTCAGATCCCAGGTGGTCAAGCAGAGGTAGGTCAGCGCGGTTTCCGCGGTCTGGCAGAGGATTGCCGCATGCAGGATCGTCCCTTGAACGATAAAGGGCGCCTCAGCGCTCCTGGGCTGGCCCCAGCACCGAATAAGGTACTGCACGCCGCTGAACATGCGGGCGACCTCTGGCTCTTTGCTGGGACTGGATTGAGCTGTGAGGAACTGTTGGACGTGAGCAAACCGGTCAATCAGCAAGGCCTGGTGCGCTCGGGAAATGGGGGCAGACAGTGTGGCGACGGCGTGCCGACGCAGAGCGGTCAACGCGCGAAGGAAGCAGTCGCAGACGCCCGGCAAGCCAGTGGCAATGCCATCATCGACCTGCTTGATGATCATCTGGACGACAGCAGTACTGTCGATCTGGTCGGTTTCGCTGACTTGGTCCAATTCAGCACCCTCCCACGGCCGGTTTCGGCGACATGGTCATAGATAGCGGCTCAAGGAGCCTGCATCGGGTGCGGTGGCACGATTCCGCAGTCGTTCGTGCCGTTATAGAATAACGCACTTTGCTGGGCCTGACGAGCAACATCATCGGCCTATGCCACGTTCGAAAAAGCTTCGGCGAACCCGCGAAGCACGTCGGTGGGGAAGTCGAACAGTTCAGGCTTGGCAGTGAGATCAGCGATCCGGCGGGCTATTGGCAGTGACGATCGCGCCGACACCGCTTCCGCGATATCGGCCAGCAAGCAACTGTTGTGCAGAGCATTGCGGAAGACGCGCAGCCCTTGCCGTAGAATGAACCTTTGCGTGGTCTTTGCTGCCCTCTGGTCCTCGGGCAGGTTCCAATATGCGATGGCGTGCGCCAGAAGCCAAAGCCCCTGTATCGTCTGAGCCCGTGTGAGGCCGACGGGTGGCGACGCCGAATAACTGGCCTCAGCAGCCAGGCCAAGCGCGTCGCCGATCTTGATGAGATCATCTTGGCCGAGCGTCTTTGCAGCGGGAGCCAAGGCCAAACGCTCAACCTGCAACAGGACCAAGTCGACGTTCATTGCGAAGTCATGGGCCCGGCCAGCATGCTGCAACCGAAATGCGATCGTGCCGACCTCGTCGTTCGGGTCGTCGATGATCTCTTCCGGGGCATCGAATATCCCGTTGTCGATGGTGTCCTGCGCGTACATGGCGCGCCCTATGCTGCCTTCACTTCCAGCACGATACGGACGACGAATGCTCGTTGGCATGGAGTATTTTCTGAACGGGGACGCGCAACGACGACACGCCAAAAGGTGTGCAGTCACAGAAGACAGCCCTCACTAGGTGCACGCCCCGTGCGATGCTTTCCTCAGCAGCTTAAGCGACTCGCCTGGGGAGGATTTTGATGAACGGCGGCACCTTGGCCGATATTTGGAGTGACGATCACCTTCACCGATCGGAGGATGCTCAATACATCGCCACCTTTCTCGAAAACCGATTGAACGAGCGTCGGGCCGCTGATCTCCCCACTCACTACGTCCTCAACATCAACTCCGCTTGGGGCACCGGAAAGACCTTCTTTCTGTCCCGGTTTGCGATCCAGTTGAAGGCTGCCGGCCACATCGTGGCGTCTGTAGACGCATGGTCCACCGACCACGCCGAGGACCCACTGTTGGCCGTGATGGCGGCCATCGAGGACGCGATGGCGCCAATGATGACGAAGGCTGGCCAACCGACACTGTCAGCCACGATGGCAAGCCTTTCTAGGACCGCCGGTACTATTGCCGTCGCGGTGGCCAAAGGCGCGGTTGTCCAGGGGCTCAAGAAGGTGCTCGGTAATGCCGTCGACGAAGTGTCGAGCATCATTGATGGGGGAGCGAAGGCAGAGAACGAGACACAGCTGGCAGCCGTGGCGGAGGCCGCCGCCGGCGGCGGCGCTGACGCGTTCGCGTCCCGAATAGAAACTCTCTTGAACGCCGAGGCCGCGGAACAGGTAAATCTGTTCCGGAAGAGCCAAGTGGCAATAGACACGTTTAAAAGGGATCTGGAGAAGCTCACCACGCTGTTGCAGGAAAGCGGAAAAACCGCTCCCTTCTACGTGTTGGTTGACGAGTTGGACCGCTGCCGCCCGACCTACGCCATTTCACTCCTCGAGCGCGCGAAGCACCTATTCGAGGTCAATGACGTCGTGTTCATTGTGGCGACCGACACTAAGCAACTCTCTAGCGCCATCCGAGCTGTGTATGGGCAGGAATTTGACAGCCCCCGATACTTGGGCCGCTTCTTCGACCGCACCTACGAATTCGATACGCCAGAAAACTCAGCGTTCGTTGCACACATGGTGTCCACACTGCCAGTGAACGGAGAACTGCTCTCGCTCCCTCCAGGACAAACCCTGGCGAACACATTGGGGCACATTTTCGCTGCGTACGCTGTGCCTCCACGAGACATGCTTCGCGCTTTTGATCTGATCCGCACTATCGCTTCAACATGGACCTATAAGGCTCCGATCGAGGTTACAGCCTTGCTGCCCCTGATCATCGCCAGACAAGAGGGGCTCTCCGGGAGTTGGGACGATCCGGGCACCGGTGAAAGATTGTCGGAAGGGTCTCTGAGCCCAGATCCCCTAGTCTGGAACTACCATTCTCGGCGTCAGCTAAGCGATAAAGCGGTGTTTCAGATCGGCTCGGCGTTCCGCGTGTGGCAGAGGAGCGCGCTCAAACCACTGCAAGAGAGCCATCGACACGAGACCGAAGACCCGATTGCTGCGTGGGTCCAACGTGCCTTTATGGACGAGTTTGCCCGCGCCTACGGCAACACACACTCCGGCACCGGCCATGGCCCTTACTCTATACTTCGCGACTATCCCTCGATCATCCGAAAGGCGGGGCGGTTTTCGCAGTAGTGGCGTTACAAGGACAGCATGTCTGAAAGTTCGGGGCGCCGGTGACTTTGTTCGGCCTTGGCCCCCGTACCCGTTGGCAGCGTTCGCAGTGTCGGGCGGGGGTCGGGTCGGCCATGGCAGGCACCAGCGCATGGCTATCCTGGCGCTGCGGCTGGGGGCAGTCATGCGTGCATTAGGAATCATGCTGACCATGGTGGTGCAAGGACACCAACGGCTGGTCGCTTGCGATTGAGGTCCCGAACTCGCGCATACTAGATTAGCAATACAGTGGTCTCGCATGCGATTTCAAAGGCTTGCGCCCGGCAGTTGGGCACCGTTTGCGCGCAAAGCTCAAAAAACCGCCCTTTCGGACCACTGCCGGAACGAAAAGGGGCGCCGAAGCGCCCCAAGCAATCAGGCCACCATGACCGCCAGGCCACGGGCCTTGCACTCATCGCGCAACGCCAGCGCGCTGGGCTGAGGTAGGGAACCTGACACCCGGCAATTGCCGTCAACGCCAAGAGCCATTTCTACCGGATAGGTGTCGACGTCGATGCCGGAGGCGCAGCGCGCCTCGGCCATTAGCTTGAATACGTCTGCGGCGGCGTCAAAGTCACACGACACCCCAATGCTGATGATATCGGTAGGCTCCGCTCTTCTCAGCGTGGCAGCACGGGCAGCGCGCACGGAGGCCAGATCGATAACGTTGTCCATTTCTGTGGCTCCAATCCCGCTTTGCAGGCGGGTGTTTGCATCCGGGGTTGCAAAGTCGGCCACAGAGTCGACCCCACATGCCTTTAGCCTTGCGGCTTGGACATTCGCATGTGGACCCCGGACATCTGAAAAGGAATGAAGCATATCACTCTGTGGCGTTGGCAGGCTTTGCAGGCCTACAACCAGAGAACCAAATAACTCTCCTATAGTCAACGACATAATTTCGTATTTTGTTGTATTCTATTGCGCCATACAAACCATACATCTTGGATTTTCCGAGCATATCTAAACATTGATCAAGACTTATTCTTATATCTTGCGCTGGAGGGGTGATTTAGGAGGACTTTTTTGGCGCAAAACCGTACGGCGATATCCTACCTGAGGGGTCTGCTAGGCGAACTAGACGCGAACGCCGCCGACGTGACTGTCGCCCAGGTTTGGGGTGTCTATCGATGGCAGCACGTTGAGCCAAACCTGCTCGGCAAACAGCAGGCGGATTGGTGTTGGAAGAACCTGCAACCGCATTTCGCTCATGCCCTTGTGGGCGCCGTCGATCAGATGATGGTCAACCGGTATGTTGCGGCGCGCGCCACGGGCGCGATAGGCCGGCCCAGCAAGCTGGTCAGCGCCAGGAGGGAGCTTGCATACCTCCGTGCAGCTCTCCGCTACGCAGCGGGCCCACATGCCCAGCTGTTCCCCCGCTCCATGCTGCCGGAGTTCGATCTGCCCAAGGGTAGCGCGCCGCGGGAACGCTGGGTCACGATTTCAGAGTTCCAGCGCCTACTGGATGCCGCCAAAACGATGCGGCGTGGCGCTCGGCTTTCGAAGCTCGAATTGTTCCTGTGGCTGAGCATCGAGACCGCCGGGCGCCGGCAAGCGCTTCTCGAGTTGAATTGGCATCAGGTGGACTTCGAGATCGGGGTTGTCCATCTCGACACACCTGGGAATATCCGCACGCACAAGCGGCGCGCTTCCGTACCAATGTCGCGAAACCTGCGCATGGTGCTGGAGCGGGCCTATCTCGAGCGGCAGAACCATTTGGTGCTAGGCAACACCAACGCGGGAGTGTGGCGAAGCCTGCAAGTCGCCGCCATAAAGGCAGGATTTTCAGATCAAAAGATCGTTCGGGGCGAAAAGCCAAAGGCGACCGGGATCTCACCACATGCTTTCAGGCGATCGGCCGCAACGCTAATGGCTCGAAACGGGGTTTCTTTCTATACGATCGGTCAGGTGCTCGGCATCAGCGCCGCCACGGCTGAGAAACATTATGCCAAGCACGCGCCCGTGCCGGCGTCACAGAGCACGGACTTCATCACCGGATCGGCGATGTCGCTTGCACCGCCAGAAAGATTAGCGAGCGGGGGTCATCATGGGACCGATTAGGCGGCCCGCAAGCCACCCGACCAGCGCCGGCACAGCCGAAAAGATCACGCACGCAATTGCTGCGAGGACCAAGGCGGCCTGAACCGTCACTGCGAAGGTAACGGCGGCGATAGTCAGTGAAATGACGTCCATAGTTCCCTCGAAACTCTCGGATTGGACGTGGCGCTCTTGCCAAGCCATCCTACCCGTTTTTGGGCAAGAGGAAAGCTATTCGAAGACCCCCACGCTGGCCGGAGCCGGTACGGGATCTACGCGCGTTAGGTTTCTCTGGCTTTCAATCACCAGCACTGATCGGTCGGCGGCCTCGCGGCGCAAGCGGGCAATCTGCTGCTGCAGCTCATCAACAGACATTTCATGGGGCTCCTTGGCGCCCCCGTCGTCCTTCTTGGCCTCGAGGAGGCCGTTGGACCGGAACACCGTGCTGATTACCGCCGCCTTGGCTGACGAGGGCGTGCGGGCATCGGAGATCATCTTGATCGCCTCCTCTACGGCCAGCTCGGCTGCGTCAAGCAGGCGGCTGTCCAATGCGAGCAGTCGAGCGATGCGATCATCAAACTTGGTCATTCGAAAACTCCTAGGCGCCCTTCGACAGCGCAGTGGGCCTCCCAGGCCCGTTTTTCCGCCTTAAGCTCATTGAGCCGGGTCTGCATTTCAACGATGGACATGTCATGTCCTGCTGGGGTCGCCTTGGGTGCACCAAGCGCGGAAAGCAATTTGGCCGCATCGCGAGCGGCCTGCGAGCCTGGCGCGTGGGCGCGGAGCCACGCGTCGTATCCGTGCCGCTCCTCGGGCGACATGGCGGCCAGCCGCTCGGCCCGCTCAGCCTCGGCTATGTCGACCCGCTTTGCCTTGGTAAGCTGACGGCGCATCACAACTGGCGATGGGCTATCGCGCCATTGCCGGAGGCCCCATGTCTCTCCGCTCCCCGACCGGCCACCATGCAGGGCGCAGCGCCCGCCTTTGCCGAGCCCAGGCTTCCGGCATGGCTTGCCGGTCGACTTCGCCTTGGCACCGCAGATCGGCGCCTGGTGGATGACAGCAAGATTCCGCAAAGCCTGGCGCCGTGAGATTTCGCGCCACTCATCCGATTGCCGCCAGGAGATGTCGTTTTCCAGCGCCATGTTCATGCCGCCCGCTGAAAAAGGCTCGGAGACGCTACGGTTCCATAAGGTCTCTGATTTCGAGGCCGAACAGGACAGATCGTCCGCTCCCTGCAAACGTGCCCAACGTGGCTTACGCGCACGCGGAGAGAGGAATAGGGAGAGAGAGTGTTTTTTGCTGACTCTATATCGCGCACGCAAGCCACGTTGGGCACGTTTTCAGTCCAGAACATTGCCGCTCTCCATCAACCTTGCCCGTTCATGCCCAGCGGCCCGGATCGCCGCTTGCGTATTCCGGCGTTTCGCGTGCTCCACTTCTGCATAGGAAGCGAACCGGCCGTCATGAACCTCTGGACAAATTGTCCACCAAGTGGCGCCCAGCCGAGCATCGACACGGTTTTCCATATCCGGCACGACCCATCCCAACTGCGCCAAATAGTTCATGGCGCGGGCAACTCGCTCAGGCTTGTCGCGAAGCTCCTTTCGCGCCTGGCCGATATCGTGGCGGGTCACCTTGTCCTTCACCCCGTTCGCAAGGATGTGGCCCGCTATCCACCTGGCATCTTCTCCAGCTTCGCCGGCACCGATGCATTCCTGATAAAAGCGGAGGCTGTTTGCGAGCAGCCACTCGACAAGGCGCACCGCCCTGAATGCGCTGGCCGCCGTCACGGGAGCGGTGTCGATCTGGGCCAGGCCCTCGATGTCGCCATGAGCAAACGCCGGTTTCCAGTTATCGAGCACATGGCAGATCAGCAGCACGCGGGCGCTCATCCCTGGCAATTTGCCCAGATGCCCGCGCCATGCGTCGGAAAGGCCGCCGAGATCGGCAAGGGTTTCAATCCTTTTGGCGAGCGGCCGCCATACTGCCAGCGCCTCTTGAGTCAGCCGCACCGGCTGGGTCCAGATGTGTTCGGTCCTGGCCAATGTCTCGACGAGACCGGTGTAGGCAGCCAAAGCCGCGGCGTCGGGCGCTCTGTCCAATGACGGGTACTTCTTGCCGTCGCCGAAGATGGGGATGAACCGCTGCAGCAGGCCGTCTGCGTCCATGCTGCTCGCGAGCTCTGCGATCTTTCGTGGCTGGATGCCACCAATTAGCGAGGCACCCCAGCAAGGCACCCTGACGTGCCGCCGGCCCACGCGATCAACGCTGGCCTCACTGCCGTCGAACAAGCGCAGCATGAGCGGCCTGTCGGCCCCCTTGTTTGCCTTGTACGCGTCGAAGGAGCCCAGAAGGCCGGTCAACTCATCCTGCACAACCAACACGCCGCCGGGATTGTCAGCCAAAACGCCGGCCAGCGCTTCCATGGTGAAGCCGTCGACAATGCTACGACCGGTTTTGGGCTCCGGCGGAATTGGATCCTTGCTCTTGGCGGCCAATCGCTTGACCTCCAACCATTCGGCATACCGCCGTTCGCCCTCGGCGACCTTTTCGGCATTCACCTTCATCAGAGGCGCGGTGGCGGCACGGATGATCGGTGACTTCTTCCCGCCTGGCTCTTCCACGATTGCCAGCCAAAGGAATGCCGGCTCAGTCCATGAGGTGTCGTGCTCCTTGGGCTGGATGCGCAGTTTCGAACCGATGGCCCCTGAGATAGTGGCAAGAGCGGCGACGGCTGGATAGGCAACGGGCGTGCCGATGCGCTCACTGGTGTCCCTGGCGAAACGATCCAGGATGTCAGGCAGCACCCCCATCGGCACTTCCAGCACCGACGCCGTGTCGCCATAGTCAAACGGGTCCTGCGGCCCCGATCGACTGTCGTCCTCCTTTCCGTCGTCATCGACGGGCTCGAAGACATCACCAACACTCAGCATGACCACGTAGCTGATGCCGCCATGGGCGACGCTTTCAATTCGGACGGAAGGGCCGTCGGTGAAAATCACCGCCTTGTTCCTGCCGCCGCCATACTCCGGCTCGATCGGATCGCTGCAGGTTTTCCGGTGGAACTTCGCCCTGTTGGCCAGAATTTCCTTCGGCGTCGTGGTCGTCCCGTCATCTAGCGAAATGGGAAACGCGCCCTGCAGCACCTGGTCATCAACGGCGCGGCGATAGTCCGCTTCAAAGACCGATCGCGACACTGATGGCATGCGCTCCCGAACTGTTTCGCTGTGCGCAAATCGTGCTCTGGCAGCCTCATCAGCCAGACTCTCACGCACGGCCGACTTCATGGCTTCGAGTTTGGTGCGCTCTTCCACCGCGAGCGGCGCCAACAAGGAAAGGTCGAGAAATCCTCCCTCACGAACCTTCGGCTCTCGCGCGCCCGGCACATACTCCAGGTCATCGCCAAGGATCGCTCGGCCCTCATACCACAGGCGCGACGGGTCGCTCGACGCTGCCACATCGATCAACGTGCGAAACAGGACACTGCCCGACTTGCTGACGACACCCCAGAGCCAGCCATTCAACATCAGGCGTTCGGCCAGGCTCTTGGCGAACTCGGGGATTAGATCGCCTTGGCTGGCAAAGTAGTACCGATGCAGACCGGCGTTCTGCGACGTAGCCTGCCCGGTGCTCTTATGCCGGACACCCACCGACATTGAGGGCCTTGTCACGCTGGCGGCCGAGGCGAACACCGGGAAGGCCTCGGCCAAGGCGTCGCTGAGGTTGCCGGGGCCCATTTCCATCAGGCGGCCCAAGACATGGGACGGGAAGTCCTTGGTGTCGAAATCGAGGCCGAACAGCGCCGGCCCCGCAGGTGCTGGGAAATTCTTGCGTGTGCGGGAAATGGCACCGGGGGTTCCAGCGACCTCCGCTTCGGTTACGACGGGCCAAGAATTCTGGGTGGCCGGCGGCGGTGCGCAGACCAGAACCTCGTCGCTGCCAAGCGCTTCGAGATCCGCAGCCAGCTGCATCGCCATTTCGCTGGCATCACCCGTCAGGGAAAAGCGTGTGGCGGTGCCGCGGTAAAGAACAGCGTCGCTCGGCAGCTTCACGGGCTTGCCGTCCTCGGCGCCGAACCGCTTTGCGATCGGCGACGCGCTCCGGATGATCGTGTACCGCACCGGCTGGGGAAGCTGGATCACGCTGGCGGTGGAGGGCCATAGCTCCTTTGCTTGGCCCGGCGGCGCATTGTCGGTCTTGGCCGATGGGGCCGTTTGGGGTATGGTCATGGAGGTTGACTTCTGCCTATCCGGTCGAGCCGCCCTGCCAGGGGCGCTCGGCCTTTTTCTTGTGCGGTCGCGGGCCGCGGCTAACGCGTCAATTCAACGGCTCCAGGAATTGTTGACGACCAGGCGCAGCAGGGTCTTTCTGCGTGGTCGCTCCAACAGCTTCGCCCTCTCCACACTGGCGGCCGAAACGAGGATGAGCCCAGTGGCGCTTGCGTCGCGCTCCAGCAGGCCAGTCGCTACGTGGTCCCGAACCCAGGTTTCTGAGCGGCCAAGTGCCTTGGCGGCTTCCTTCACAGATAGCGGGGGGTCGCAGGGCGGCATTGGCATCAGCTTCAACATGTTGGCTCTCCAGGCGGGCTTTGGACGATGACTGCTGAAGTTGCGCGTTTCGACGGCCATTGAGCCGCCTGAGGAACGCGCAACCGCCTAGGCCCGGCGCTTTAGATGCTCACCGTCGAGGACCCGATAGTATGTTCGGTGCGCCCCGTATGCCCGATCGATGGCCGTGACCAGGTCGGCGCCGGTCTTGCCGCGAAAGGCGCGCTCGGCGGCGGCGGCACGGGCGATTTCCTCGATAGCGGCCAGCCGCTTGTCCCACATCAGGAACGTGGCCCGGATAACGCGATCTCGGCTTTCCTGGGAGTGGTTCGAGTTCACGCGCCCCCTGAGGGATTCGAGAAAGCGCTTCGCTGCTCGGTCGACATGATTGCGGGTGATGGCGTACTGCCGCGCCTGGCCGCTCGGTATCCCCTGGGACAGGTACTCAGCCACCCTCGTGTTCAAGGCGTTCTCCGAGGCCGCGGGCATAGCCGGTCGGAACTTCTCTTTGATGAAGAAGACGAACGCCCAAATCGGCTTGATCGGGTAACGAGCAAGGATTGGCGCCGATCTGCTGGTGGCCACCGCGTACTCAGCCAGTAGCGCCGCCCGGTGGCCCTCCAGCATAGTATCGGCAAGAGGCCTCACGGCGGGATGGTCGCACGTCAGCCCAGGTCGCAGGATAGCGGAGAGCTGGCTGTCGACATCGGAACGCATCTGGGCCTCAAATTCCTGCAGGACCGGATTCCAGTTCGCCCAATAGGCACGCTGCAGTCTTGGCATAGAGGCCAGATCGACCGGCCCGATCCATAGAACTGGCGGCGGGCCATCAACTCGCTCGACCAGCTCATGGAAACCAAGAACGAAGGCGAGGTGGCTTCTCGGGTGCGGAGCGTCGACGCGGGCGCGCCAGATTTCATCGATGCCCATGATAGGTTAGCCCCAAGCAGCTCGCGTCCGGGCGGCGCGCGCCTCGGCCGTGTTGTGCGCCTTCGCGGGGCTCGGCGCCCAAGGGGTTGCGGCGGCTTCAATAAATCGCTGCAATTCCTTCGGCGTGACAACGCTGCGCCCGCCGAGCTTCTGCAGAGCGATCTTGTTCGCCTTTGCAGCGCCGTAGAGGGACGCGGCGCTGATGCCGCAAATGAGGGCAGCTTCTTTGACAGTTATGAATGCCCGCTCAGTCCAACTGATCGGTGGCGTGTCGGCCTTCTGTCCTGCGTGCTTGTTCATGAACCTCTCCAACTGCACGGGGTGCGCTGAGAGGGGCGTGGGCTAAGACAGAATTTTCATGAAAGGACAGGAGAGCCAGGACAGGACAAATCCGGCCAGCGATATTCTACTGGCCGGCCCCACGCCACCACCGGCGACGTTGAGTGATAGGTAGCAGTCACTCAAAGGACGGGTCAACTATTATTTCAACAAAGTCAGCATTCTAATCACTATGATAAGATTTATTCCGATATCCTTCGCGATTTTGCATGTATTACAAAGTGACATACAAAACGAATAGTCGAAGCGTCCGCACTATAGGGAAAGCGCACCTCTCCGGGCGATATCCTCTGTCGCTTCCGAAATGTATCGGCCGTAGTGCTGCTCGATCATCTCGGTGCTTGTATCATGCTGCGCGGCGGTGATGCGGATCGGCACACCGAACCTCAGACTGCGTACGATCGACGAATGCCGCAGGGCATAGGGCACAGTGTCTTCCGGGACTTCGGCCTTTGCCACGGTCTTTGCCCACAACTCTTCCATCTGTTTCGGGGCGCTCCACCGGGACCGGCGGTCGCGTTTCCAGCCGAGCCCTTCGCCGCGCTTGAACGACCAGCGCTCAAGCAGCGGCTCGGCGGGCCCGCGGTCGTCGACGATCGGCCGCAGCAGATCAATGACGCTATCGTCCAGCGGGACTGCAGAAGGCGGCTTGGTGGACGTCCTGCGGCCTTTCTTGGCGCCGCCGACCATGATCCGCCTGGCAAGGATTTGGAGGTCTGCAACATCAAGCGCCGCGACCTGGCCGAAGCGGGCACCGGTGGAGGCAAGCGTCGCGACCAATCGGCCGAAGTCGCCTTCAGGGTCGATCTCCGGGTCCTGAGCTGCCTTCACGATGGCGGCGACCTGTTTGTCGTTCAGGATCTGTTTGCGCGCCGTTTCCTCGAGCGGCAGGGCACGGGTCCCCACTCTGATCTCCGCTGCCAGCTGCGCCGGCAATTCGCGACGATAGCGCTCGGCTGCTCTATTCAGCGCCGCGCGTAGATCGCCGGCCATTCGATTGAAGGTTGAAGGGGTGATGTAGTCGACCTCGGAATCGTCGGCCCCGTCAGATAGCCCAAGGATGGGCAGCGCTGAGCGCCAAGCGTCGAAATGGCTTTCACGCAGCTTCGCCAGCGGCGTCCTGCTGAACCTGGCATCTGATAGGACGTGTTTCTTGAGACGACCCGCAGCGTTGGCGCCTTCGCGCGCCGACTTGGCTTTTCGCAGGACGACGTACTCGGCAATGGCGGATTCGACCGTCGGCACTTTTGAGGCTCGATTGCCCGCTCCGCTGTCTTCGGCCTCGGCGACCTTTCGTCTTGCCCAATCCAGGGCGGCGGTGATGGCCGCTCGGAAGGGCAGGGCACCTGCCAGCGCTCCGGCGTCATCGGCGGCCCCGATCTTTTCCTCGAGGCGTTTGCCTTCAAATACCAGCTTGCCGATCCAAACACCGGAGCCGGTGCCCTTGCGGTAGCCGAGACTGACGCCGCTCCGCCCACCGCCTACACCTTGCCAATACGGATTTCGGCGCGCCTTCAATTTTGTGCGCTTGGCGGGGCTATCGATTAAAGAGCTTGGCTGCGTTCCCACAGAGCGTCCCACAGTGATGCGTATGAACTACGTTAGCACTATGAGAGCAATTTGGTGGAAAATCTAGGCTTACAGGAGGGCGTTCCGGTCACTCTAACCCATACCGCTGCACTCCGAAGGCAGAGGTCACAGATTCGAATTCTGTCGGGTGCGCCACCAATTCCTCCAACATCCTAGGATGGGTCTTCGTCGCCGCGTCGACGGGCGGTTTTGTCCCGGCTGTAGGGGCGCCCGTGACCTGAAACACCTAGTCAACAAAGGGCAAGCCAAATCTCAATCATGAGACGAAGGTTTGGACGCGATCCCAAAACTCGAGGCGGAACTCGCACGCCGGTTGTCCGTGGATGTTGAGCCGAGGATGCCGGCCAGCAACGACGAAACCGACGACTCCCTATGTATTGCGGGGCTGAGCCATTCGGAATTGCGCAGTGTGAGCCGCGCACTTGCTAACCCCTGGTCATCCATGTATCAATTTGGAGACGAATGCCGAGGGGTGACATTTTTAGCCAGCTTGTATGCGTGTGAGGTTTTGCGGGACACGGCACATGCCCGGCGGGGTGGCGACGGCATTGGTTTGATATTGATTCATTTCCGGGAGGAACAGGAATGACGTCTCGTCGCAATTTCATGAAGCTGGCTGCAGGCGCCACGGCGATCAGCATGCTGCCGACCAAAGCATTCTCGCAGCAGACGCTGACCGCCAAGGTCGGCCATCTCGAAAGTCCCGCCCAGCCGCGCCACCAGGGTCTCGAAAAGGTCGCCGCCCTGATCAAGGAACGCACCAGCGGCGCGATCGAGCTGGCGCTTTATCCGCTTTCCCAGCTCGGCAATGCGCGGCAGATGATCGAGGGCACCCAGTTTGGCGCCATCGAATGCACCGTGATGCCGGCGGCCTTCCTCGGCGGCTTCAACCCCGTCGTGTCGGTTCTCGACATCCCCTACATCTATCCGACCGACCTTGCCGCGACGCAGACGCTCCGCGGCGGTCGCTTCGGCCATGCGCTGCTCAGCAGCTTCGACTCGCGCGGCATGCATGCCGTGACGCTGTGGCCTAATGGGCGCAAGAGCCTCACGTCCAACCTGCCGCTGGCCAGCGTCGAAGATCTCAGCGGCCAGAAGTTCCGCGTGATGGACTCCAAGATCCTGATCGACCAGTTCGCCGCCGTCGGCGCCTCTGCCGTCGCCATCAATTTCAGCGAACTCTACACCTCGCTGCAGACCGGCCTCATCGACGGTCAGGAAAACCCGCTCGACACCATCACGACCATGAAGTTCCAGGAGGTGCAGAAGTATCTCTGGGTCACCGATCACGGCGCGATGGAAGACTTCGTGCTGTTCAATGCCGGCTGGTGGAACGCGCTGAGCGAGGACAACCGCCGCATCATCGAGGGTGCCTTCGAAGAAGTGCGGCCCGAAGTCGAAAAGCTCAAGGGGGATGCCCAGACGGCTGCCCTCGATGCCATCAAGGCGGCGGGCGTGGAAGTGGCCATCGCCGATGAAGCGCAGCGGGAAGCCCTCAAGGCGGCAACCGTCGAAGCGGCCCGCTCGGCCTACCTGTCCCTGGCCGGCGCCGAAGGCGAAGCCGTGCTTGCCATCTATGACGAGGAAAGCGGCAAGCTGGCGTCCTGATTACCGCGGGAGGCTCGGCAATGCAGAAGATTCTCACAGCAATTGAAACCGTCCAGGGCTATGTCCTGGGCGGTCTGATGACCCTGATTACCCTGGCCTATGGCGTCAATGTGCTGGTGCGCGAAGTGCGCCCGGACCTGGCCACGCACCTCGTCTGGATCGAGGAACTGTCGCTCTACGCTCTGGTGTGGATGGTGTTCCTGGCGCTTTCGATCGCCCTTTCGGGCGGACGGCATATCGGCATGCGCGTGGTCCTCAGTCGTCTCCCGGCCGGCGCGCAGCGTTTGGTCAAGCTGGCGATCAATCTGGTCGGGTTGGGCTTCAGCATTTACCTGGTCAAGATTGGCGTCGAGATCACGGCCTTCGTGGCGGCGAGCGGGCAACGCAGCCCTACGCTCGGCATCCCCGTTGCCTGGCTCTACATCGTTTTGCCCACTGGGTTCCTGCTCCTGGCCGTCCGCTATCTCATCGAACTGGTGACGCCCGCCGATCGCTTTTCGATCGAGCTCGATCCCACGCACCACCTCTAGGAACATCCGATGCTAATCGTGCTTCTGATCGCGCTGGCGGTCGTCATGCTGACGCTTGGGGCCGAAATATTCCTCGTGCTCGGTCTGCCCTCGATCCTGGCCAAGCATATTTTCTATCCCGGCCTGCCTGAGCTCATCATCGGCCAGCGCCTCATCGGCGGTGTCGAGGTTGTCACCCTGTTGGCCATTCCATTCTTCATTTTCGCCTCCGACCTGATGGCCCGGGGGCATATGGCGGCCCAGCTCTCCGAGCTCTTCCGCACGCTGGTGGGGCGTTTGCCTGGTGGCGCCGGGCATTCGACCGTCGTCACCTGCATGGTGTTCGGCGCGGCGGCCGGGTCGGCGCCGGCAACCGTCGCGGCCATGGGGCGCATTGCCTATCCCGAATTGCGCCGTTCCGGTTTTTCGGATCGTTTCAGCCTCGGCCTCATCGCTTCGAGCGCCGAATGCGCATTGCTGATTCCGCCTTCGATCACCTTCGTCGTCTATAGCTGGCTGACGGGAACCTCGATTGCTGCCCTGTTCGCGGCGGGCCTCGTAGTCGGCATCGTGCTGGGTCTCGCCTTCATGATCCTGGTGGCACTCGAAGCCTGGCGGGTCGGGGCGCGGCCCGAGGAGCCGATAGCGGCGGGCGCGCGCTGGCGGGCATTTCGCAAGGCGTTCTGGGCGCTCCTGATGCAGCTCATCATTCTGGTGGGCATTTTCTCCGGCTTCTTCACCGCCACCGAGGCCGCGGCCGTTTCGGTCGTCTACGCCGTGTTGGTCGAAGTCCTGCTCTTCCGTTCGCTGAGCTGGCGCGACGTTTTCTCCATCGCGCGGGACAGCGCGGTGTCTACCGGCGTCATTTTCGTGTTGCTCGCCATGGGGGCGCTTCTGGCCTACTTCATCACGCTGTCGGGGCTCGACCGCGCGGTGCTCGGGCTGGTGACCGACCTCAACATGAATTCCCTCGCCTTCCTGCTCTCCGTCATCGTGCTGTTTCTGATCTGCGGCATGTTCCTCGATCCCAACTCGATCATGGTCATCTTCCTGCCCACCCTGTTTCCGGTGGCCCTGGCGCTTGGCGTCGACCCGATCCACTTCGGCATTCTGGTGACGCTCAATGTCTGCACCGGCATGATCATGCCGCCCATCGGGCTGGACTTGGCGATCACGGCAACAACACTGGGACGGCCGGTGGAAGCCGTCATGCGCGGCATCCTGCCGTTCATCGCCACCAACGTCGTGGTGCTGCTGATCGTGGCCCTGTTCCCCGATCTCTCCACCGCGCTACCGGACCTGATGGGTCTTTAGCGGCGTGATCTGACCGAGGCCGTAACCGCCTCGGTCAGGCCGGGTTGCGCCCGACAGTATTCCCGATGTCGAGATTGCTCGCCCCAGCGGCCTATCGGGAACGGTGACGTGCCGGGGGCTCGTCTGTGTCGGTATGTCCGGCGCATTCCGGCTGGACCGGCGCCCCAAAGGCCGATCACCCATCCCCCAACTGCTTGCAGGAACACAGTCAGGCCTCAGCATTGTCCATCGTCTCATTTTTGGTATTTATCTTGATATTGGTACAGTTGCGTGGGAGTGTCCTGTGACAGTCAGGCGCCAGCAGCGTTTTTTTTTGTGCACGCAAGCGGCGCATCCGAGTCGGAATTGACCGCGTTACGAGGGTTTGGGATTGCCATGAACCACCAATTGGACCCGTCAATGTCTGGCCCCGCCAGCGACGCGCAGAGCTGGCGGCCCAGCGTAACGGCGGAGCTCAGCCGTGTGGTCAGCAACGCCGCACTCAACCGGGAATATCGGCATCTGGTGATCGCGGCAGGCCCGGAAGCGGCCGCGGCAATGCCGGGGCAGTTTTTCCAACTGCTCTGCCCCGCGCCCGCTGGCGAGCAACCCTATCTGCGCCGGCCGATGAGCCTTTATGGCGCTGATCCCGTCCGTGGCAAGGTCGAGTTTCTCTACAAGGTCACCGGCGCCGGTACGCGTGGCCTCGCCCAGTTGGAGCCGGGTGACTGGCTGGACGCGATGGGGCCGCTTGGTGTCGGCTTCCGCCTCGATCCCACCTGGAAAAACATCGTCGCGGTGGGCCGTGGCGCGGGCCTCGCGACCCTGGCGCCGCTAGCCAAGGCGGCGCGGACCAATGGCACCGCCGTAACGGCCGTGCTGAGCGCGCGCAGCCAAGACCTTGTGGTTTCGGCCGAGCTGATCCGCCGACAAGGCGGCGAGGTTGTCATCGTGACTGACGCCGACCAGACGAGCGGCCCGGCCAATGTCGAGCGCATCCTACGCCAGCTCATCGCCGAGGGTCGATGCGACGCCTTCTTCACCTGCGGATCGAGCCGGCTGATGCGGGTGCAGCAGCGGCTGGCCCAGGAGTTCGACATTCCCGGCCAGGTCGCCATGGAGCAGCAGATGGCCTGCGGCATCGGGCTTTGCCATTGCTGCGTCCGCGACTTCAACGTTGCGGGGGCAATCGTCCATCGTCGCGTCTGCTGGGACGGACCCGTCTTCGACCTGGCAGAGGCCCTGCCATGAGCCAGATTTGCGACATGTCCGTAGAGGTAGGTGGACTGAGGCTGCAAAACCCCATCATGCCGGCCTCCGGCACCTTTGCGGAGGGGCTCGAAAAGGTCATTGATTTCGACCTGCTGGGCGCCATCGTCACCAAGACGATTACCCGCGAACTGCGCGCCGGCAATCCCTTGCCCCGCGTGGTGGAAAGGCCGCAGGCGCTGATCAATGCCATCGGCATTCCTTCGCAGGGCGTCGGCTATTTCCTCGAACATGCGATGCCGCATTACACCAAGTATCGCACGCCGCTGGTGGTAAGTATTTCGGCGCCCACCGCGGAAGGGTTTGCCAACCTTGCTGCCGATCTCACGGTGCCCGGCATCGCGGCCATAGAGGCCAATATTTCCTGTCCCAATATCGAGGAGGACGGGAAGGCCTTCGCCATGCGGGCGGAATCGACGGCCAATGTCACGCGCCTGCTGCGCCAGGCGACCGACTTGCCGCTCTGGGTGAAACTCACCCCCAATACGGGCGACATGCCCGAAGTGGCGCGCGCCGCGGAAGCGTCCGGCGCCAATGCAGTGGTGGTGGCCAACACCATTCTGTCGATGGCCATCGACCTCAAGACATTCAAGCCTTCGCTCGGCAATGTCATGGGCGGCCTGTCTGGCCCGGCCATCAAGCCGATCGTGCTGCGCCACGTCTTCCAATGCGCCAAGGCGGTGACCATCCCGATCATTGGCTGCGGCGGCATCGCCACGGCCGAGGACGCCGCCGAATACATGCTCGCCGGCGCCGCTGCGGTTCAGGTTGGAACGGCCACGTTCCTGCAGCCGGCAGCCATGACGCGCATCATCGACGATCTGGCGGCGTTCTGCCTGCATCGCGACATTGCACGGGTCGCCGACCTGACCGGCGGTGTCGTCATCGAGGAAGCCGACGAGCCCGACGTCGCCTGGCTGGACCCGGTCTCGGCATGAGTCCCACCGCCAAACCCGCACCGCCGCCGGAGGCAAAGCCGGACATATTGCAGGTCGCTACGACGCAAAGCATCGCCTTGTCCGCAGCCACTACCAGGCTCGAGCATGATCTGCTCGGCGAGGCCCAGGTTCCGGCCGAAGCCTATTGGGGTATCCATAGCCTGCGGGCGGTGGAGAACTTTCCCATAACCGGCGTGCCGGTGGGGCATTTTCCCGACTTGGTGCGGGCGCTGGTGCTGGTCAAGCAGGCCGCCGCCCGGGCCAATAGCCGGCTGGGGCAGCTCCCTGCTGCCAAGGCCGCGGCGATCGAAGCCGCTTGTACCCTGATCGCAGCCGGCGGCCGCCATCACGACCAGTTCGTTGTCGATGCCATCCAGGGCGGCGCCGGCACCTCGACCAACATGAACGTCAACGAAGTGGTCGCCAATGTTGCCCTGGAGATCATGGGGCGTGAGCGCGGGGACTACGCCGCCCTGCATCCCAACGACGACGTCAACATGTCCCAATCAACCAATGACGCCTATCCGACAGCCCTGCGCCTGGCCTTAGTCTTCGCCACCGAGCCGCTGATTGCGGCGCTTGAGGAACTCGCCTTCGCGTTCAAGACCAAGGCGGTGGAGTTCTCCGATGTGCTCAAGATCGGGCGGACGCAGTTGCAGGATGCGGTGCCGATGACGCTCGGGCAGGAATTCGATGCCTTCTTCATCACCATCAAGGAAGACATCGCGCGCCTGCGCGAAACGGCGGCTCTTTTCCACGAGGTCAATCTGGGCGCGACGGCCATCGGCACGGGCATCAATGCCGATCCCCGCTACGCAACGCTGGCGGTCGAAGAGCTGGGCCGCCTGGCTGGGCGGCCACTGGTGCCCGCATCCAACCTCATCGAAGCGACATCGGACATGGGCGCTTTCGTGCTGTTTTCCGGCGTCTTGAAGCGGATTGCCATCAAGCTCAGCAAAATCTGTAACGACCTGCGGCTGCTTTCGAGCGGACCGCGCGCCGGGTTGGGTGAAATCCGGCTCCCCCCTATGCAGGCCGGATCCTCGATCATGCCTGGCAAGGTCAATCCGGTCATTCCCGAGGTGGTCAACCAGGTCGCCTATCTGGTGATCGGCCATGACCTGACCGTGACCCTGTGCGCCGAAGGCGGACAGCTTCAGCTCAACCCGTTCGAGCCGACCATCGGCTACTGCATCCTGTCCTCGCTGCGCCACATGGCGGCGGCGGTGACCACGCTGGCCTCGCGTTGCGTCACTGGCATCGAGGCTAACCGCGATCATTGCCTGTCGCTGGTGGAAAACAGCATCGGACTGGTGACGGCGCTGGGGCCGAGCCTGGGTTACGAGGCCTCCTCGCGGATCGCGCGCCGGGCCCTGGCCGAGGGCAGGCGCGTCGCCGATCTGGTGCTGGAAGAAAACCTGCTGACTGCAGAAAGGCTGGCCGAACTGATGCGGCCCGAAATGATGACCGCGCCGACGCGGTCGATGCCTACTGCAGCAGAAAATCCAAAGAGTAGAAAGTGACGGGCATGCCGGTGGACTTCGGGGCTGGTGGAGAGGCCCGGGCTGCCTCTGGCGCGCCACGGCCAAATCAGCATCTATAGTTCGCACTACTGGGGGGTAGATCAATATGGACCTCGATGTCCTCAGGGCAGCAGAAACCTGGACCAGGGAAGGTCGCAAGGTCGCGTTGGCGACCGTGACCGAGACCTGGGGTTCGGCCCCGTGTCCCGTCGGCTCGCATCTGGTTGTGGACGCCGATGGCGATTTTGTCGGCTCGGTATCGGGTGGATGCGTCGAGGGCAGCGTGATCGTCGAAGCCATGGACGTGATAGCGACCGGCACCGCCAGGACGCTTGAGTTCGGCGTGGCCGACGAGACTGCCTGGAAGGCGGGTCTCTCCTGCGGCGGCCGCATCAAGGTCTTCCTCGAGCCGGTTGTCTAGCCATGCACCTGTCCTTGCTGAGGGACCTCAACGCCTCCAGGGAGAAGCGCCGCACCTGCATGGTGGTGACGGAGCAGGCGACCGGTCGGTCAGACCTGATTTTTCCGGACGTCGCCCATTCTTACTCGGCGGCGATTTCCGATCGCTTTGCGTCCGGTGCCAGCGGTGAGGTGGTTGTTGATGACAGGCGATACTTTGTCCGGGTGCATGCGCCGCCTGTGCGCATCGTCATCATCGGCGCCGTGCACATTGCCCAGACGTTGGTGACCCTGGCTGCTGCGCTGGGCTATGAAACCGTCATTGTCGATCCGCGGACATTGTTTGCCTCCGAAGCCCGATTTCCGACGGCACGCCTGATCACCGACTGGCCAGCGGCCGCGCTTGAGACACTGGGCATCGATCGATCGACTGCCTGTGTCACGCTCGCGCATGATCCCAAGCTGGACGACGACGCATTGCGCTACGTCCTGCCACTCGATGGCTTTTACGTCGGCGCGCTGGGCAGTCGGAAGAGTCACGCCAAGCGCGTCGAGCGGCTGCTTGCGGCGGGGATTCCCGACCAGCAGATCCAGCGTATCCATGCCCCGGTCGGGCTGCCGATCGGCGCATTGACCCCCGAAGAGATCGCCATTTCTATCATGGCGCAGATCGTGGCGACTTGGCGGGCCGACCGCGTCGCGGAAAAATCCAGGCCATGACGGTTGGCAGGCCGCTTCGCCTCGCCACGATCGTGCTGGCCGCCGGGCGCGGTAGCCGCATGGGCGGGGGCAAGATGATGCGCGAGGTCGCCGGCAAACCGCTGATTTCCCGTGTGTTGCAGCTTGCCGAGCAGGTATCAATTCGGCCGATAATCATCGTACTCGGCGAGGACGCCGCGACTGTAAAAAGCCTGCTGGGAACGCGTGACGTCACCTACGTGGTCAACGACGAGGTGGGTGACGGGCTGTCGAAGTCGCTCAAAGTCGGCATCCGGCATCTGCCCGCGGGATGTGATGGGGCCATCGTCCTGCTGGGTGACATGCCAGCGGTTTCCTCCGGCACGTTGGAGGCCCTGAGAATGGCGGCCGTCCGCATGCCGGACTGTGACGCGATTGTGCCGACCTATCAGGGTCGTCGCGGCAATCCTGTTCTGCTCATGAGACCGGTATTCGCGGCGATAGCGGGGCTCGATGGTGACGTGGGCGCGCGCGGTCTGCTGACCGGACCGCGTGTGGTCGAACTGCCCGTGCCCGATCCGGGCATCCTGCTGGACATCGATACCCCCGAGCACAGCGCGGCATATGAGGCAAATCTGGCCGCCGGGTCCTAGCCGACGGCAATCCCGCTTGCCCCATCTTGACCGCCCGCGCGACTTGCAGGTGGGCAAAGCCCGCTCGGGAACGGCCCGCGGGATGGTTTGAACAGGAAAGCGGCTCAAAAAAGCTACATTCGTACAAGTCCAGATTAACACGCATTGACTCTGGCCCTCATTCACGTCTCAATTATGAGACGAAGAACGGGGTGGGCTTCAGCAGTGCTAGTGAAAGTAGACAACGTCACCAAGACCTTCATCACGCGAGGCGGTGAAAGCGTGCTGGCGCTGTCCGAGACCAGCCTCGAGGTGAAAGGGGGGGAATTTCTCAGCCTTATCGGGCCATCTGGCTGCGGCAAGTCGACCCTGTTGCGCATGCTGGCCGGCCTCATCGAGCCAAGCACCGGCCAGATCACCTGGGCTGGCGGCAACCCAAACAAGGGCGGCGATATTGGCTTCGTGTTCCAGGAGCCGGTGCTGCTGCCTTGGCTCAGCATTCTCGACAATGTCCGCTTCCCGCTCGACAGCTTCGGCGTCGATCGGAAATCGGGCAACGAGCAGGCCGAGCAGATGCTCGAGCTGGTGGGGCTGAAGGACTTCGGGCGCGCCTTGCCCAAGGAGTTGTCCGGCGGCATGCGCCAGCGCGCCGCCATCGCCCGCGCCCTGGTCTATAAGCCGCGCATCGTGCTGATGGATGAGCCCTTCGGCGCGCTCGACCTGCTCACCCGCGACCGGATGAATGACGAGCTGCTCGCCATCCGCGCCGAGGTCGGGGCGACCATTGTTTTCGTCACCCACTCGGTCGAGGAAGCGGCCTACCTCTCCGATCGCGTTGCCGTCATGTCGGCGCGCCCCGGCCGGGTGCGGACGATCCATGAGATCGACCTGCCCAGCACACGCTCCGAAGCAGTCAAGAACCTTCCGGCCTTTCACAGCTGGTTGTCGCAGCTTCGCAGGGACCTCAAATGACCCTGCAACCGCGCACGCTGATGGTCTTCGTCACGCCCGCGCTGTTGATCGGGCTATGGTGGGGCTATGTGGTCCTGTTCAAAGTTCCGCCCTTCATCCTGCCGCCCCCGCAGGCGGTGGCCGGGGAGCTGGTGCGGCTCTTCGCCAGCGGCTCGATATGGCCTCATCTCGGTCACACGCTGGGGATCATCGTGCTGGGCTTCGTGCTGGGTGCCGGCGGAGGCTTGCTGCTCGGCCTGGTGCTCGCCCGATTGCCGGGCCTCGAGCGCGTCATCGCTCCCTATCTGCTGTTCATCCAGACCGCGCCCAAGATCGCGCTGGCGCCGCTATTTATCCTGTGGTTCGGCCTGGGCATCACCTCCAAGATCGTGCTGGTCGTATCGCTGGTCTTCTTTCCGGTGATGATCGGCACCGTGCTCGGCCTGCGCTCGGTCTCGCCGGCCATGCTTGAGCTGAGCCGCATACTGCACCTGACCGGGCGGCAGCGGTTTTTGCGCATCGAGCTGCCTGCCGCAGTGCCGGAAATCTTTTCCGGGCTCAAGGTAGGCGCCGTTCAGGCGACGATCGGCGCCATTCTGTCCGAATGGCTCTCCGGCGGCACCGGGCTTGGCTATCTCATGGTGTTCGCCGGCACCACGTATAAGGCGCCCTTGCTGTTTGCCATGGTCATCATCACGGCGCTGCTCGGCATCGCCGTCTATCAGGCGCTGGCGCAGTGCGAGAAGTGGTTGCTCTCATGGCGATGAGCGAACGGTCGGCCACCTGGCCCTGGAAGGGCGACACGCCCGTGCACCTGCCCAAGCCCGAACGCATGCCGCTGGGCTTCCTGTTGCCGGGAGACCCCGGCCGCGTCGACATGGCGGCGGCGGTGCTCGAAGACTTTGCCATCGTTGGCCAGATCCGCGAGTTCCGCATGGGCATCGGCCGCTGGCGCGGTGTCGAGATCGGCGTTTGCTCGACCGGCATTGGCGGGGCCTCCACCGAAATAGCCGTGGTTGAACTGGCCGCTTTGGGCGCGACCCATCTCGTGCGCGCCGGGGGCATGGGGGCGATGGCGGCAGACCTGGCGCTGGGCGATTTCCTCATTGCCCGGGCCGCAATAGCCAACAGCGCCTGCGCGCGGCCCTATTGGCCCGGCCCGGCGGATGTTCCCGCCAGTTCAGCACTCGTTGCTCATGCCGACGCCACGCGCCGCGACATGAACCTGCCGGGCCGGCTGGGCGTGACGGCAACGGCCGATGGCTACTACCGGGCGCAGGGTCGGCCGGACCACCGCGGCGGCCAGGCGGACCCTGCTGTGCTCGACGGCTTCGCCGCGCGCGGCGCCGACGGCATGGAAATGGAGGCCGAAGTGGTGTTCGCCGCTGGCGCGGCGCTTGGACTCCACTGCGCCGCCGTGCTGGCGGTGCATGCGCATCGGCGCATCGACGGCTGGCTCGAAGACTACGAGGAAACCCAGCGAAACATCCTGCGCATTGGCGCCGAGGCCCTGGCCCGCGCCCTGACTTCTTCTACCTGACTGTCACCCGTGAAAGGAACGCCTGAATGAGCCTTGTCTCGACGATCAGAATGTTTGCCACCGGGGCGCTGGCCGCCTTCGGAATCACCGCAGCCGCCGCCCAGGACCTCGAAAAGGTCACCATCCAGATCGATGGCGCGGCCGTTCCCTACTACTTGCCCATGTATGTGGCCGACCACTACGGCTATTTCAAAGAGCAGGGGCTGGAGGTGGAATTCCTCTATGCCAACGCCGCTGACATCCTCAACAATATCGCCGTGGGCAATGTGCAGTTCGGCTTCCCCAACGGTGACGGCGTCATCGCCGCCAAGGCCAGTGGCCTGCCGATCAAGGTGGTGCATACCACCTACCAGAGCGGCATCGGCGCCACCCTGTTCAAGGCTTCGAGCGGCATTACCTCGCCGGCCGATCTCGTCGGCAAGAAGGTCGCCGTGACCAGCTATGGCAGCCCCAACTACATCCAGTTGCAGGTGATGATGGCGCAGGCCGGCAAATCCATCGATGACGTTACGGTCGAAATCGTCGGCACTGGCGCCATCCTCGATGTGCTCAAGGCCGACCAGGTCGACGCCATCGTCTTCTCCATGCTGCGCTACTACGCGCTTCAGGCCGAAGGCATTGAGGTTGGCATGCTGCGCTCGGACGACTACCTGCCCAGCAAGGGCAATGTGCTGGTCGTCTCGGATGACTATCTGAGCCAGCACGGGCCGGCTGTCGCCGGATTCATTGCGGCGCTGAACAAGGGCATCGAGCACATCGCCAATGGCACCGTCCAGGATGAAGTGACCATGGCCGTTGCCGAATACGCCCCGACCTTTGCCGGCCAGGAGGCACTGGTATCCGAGATCATCTCGGAAGTGTTCCTCAAGTCGCTGTGGCAGAGCGCGGATACCGCAAGCCACGAGCTGGGTTATGGCAACCTGGCCTCCTGGCAGACGACCATCGACACTGCTGCCGAATACGAGGTCATCCCAGAGAGCTTCCAGGCGGCGGACCTCGTGGTCGAAGTGCCGTCGTCGATCAAGTGATATCAAGTGGGGCGGTCCGGCCGCCCCACCCTCTCCGGAGCTCGGCCATGCGACACGTTTTCATTCTCGCTGCATTTCTGCTGCTGTGGACGGCCGCATTGGTCGTCTTCAACGTACCCGACTATCTGGTACCCTCGCCGCTGCAACTGGTCGAGAAAGCGTGGTTCCTGGCGACGCGCGCCGGCTTGCTATGGCACATTCCCGTCACCGTCATCGAAATCCTCGTGGGCTATGTCGCCGGTATTGTCCTCGGCGTCGCGGCGGCGCTGCTGTTTCACCGTGCCCCCATTCTCGAGGACATTCTCAATCCGCTGATCGTCTTCATCCAGACCGCGCCCAAAATCGCCATTGCGCCGCTGCTGCTGCTCTGGCTGGGCCTCGACATGACGCCCAAGATCGTCCTCGTCGCCATCGTGACGTTCTTTCCCATTCTGGCCACCATGCTGAGCGCCCTGCGCTCCATGTCGCCCATGCTCAATGAACTGGCATCGATCCTGCGGCTATCGACCCTGCAGCGCATCTGGCGGATCGAACTGCCGCAATCGCTGCCGCTGTTGTTCTCCGGCCTGAAAGTGGCCGCGACACTGGCTGTTACCGCCGCGGTGATCGGCGAATTGATGGGGGCACGGGCGGGGCTGGGCTACCTGCTAAGCCTAGGGCAAGAAACCTCGGACACCCAGCTCGTGCTGGTCAGCGTGCTCATCCTGTCGCTGTTGGGGTATCTGCTCTACCTGGGGATCGAAGCGGCCGAGCGGCGCCTGCTCAACTGGCACGACAGCAAGGGCCACGAAAACCTTCTGGTTTGAAGGTGACTGAAGTCGTCGCTGCGACCGCCGCGGTCTATTGGGCGCCTTTGTATCCGACCACGTCGTCAAGTTCGCGGTAGTCGGGCAGCGTGGTATCGATCGCGCTACCAGCGCGCAGGACCGTGCGCTCAGACTGCGGCCGCGACATCAGTTCGGTCCAGCTACGGGCGCGAAAGACCACGAGATCGGCCGCGGCGCCGACGGCTAAAGTCGCGGTATGGGAGAAACCGGCGATGGCCGCCGCATCCGCCCCCATGGCGCGCGCCCAGGCAAAGGCACCGTCCTGCGGGTGATCGAACTGGAGGATGCGCGCGCCTTCGCGCAGCACCTCCAGACCGTCGAGATCGCCATAGGCATAAAACGGGTCGCGGGTATTGTCCGAAGCGATGGCGACCGGGACCCCAGCCATCTTGAGCTCGTGGAGCAGGGTGACGCCGCGCCAGCGCGGTGTGCGCGTGCCGGCGGCATTGTCGCGGTCCTGCAAATACATGTTGCACATCGGCAGCGAGACAACGGCCAGACCGGCAGCCGCAACCTTGTCGATGACGCGCCTCGCGGTGTCATCGGGCTGTACGGCCAGCGAACAGCAATGTCCGGCCGTGACCTTGCCCTTGAAGCCGGTGGCGATGACGGCATCGGCCAGGCATTCGAGGGCATTGGCGGCCGGATCGGCGGATTCGTCGATATGGAGATCGAGGTCGAGATCGAGTTCGCCTGCCATTTCGATAAGGCGCAGCATGATCGTCTCGTTCTCGGGGTGAAAGGCGGTGGAGCCTCCGAGAATGCCGCCCGCGGCCTTGGTGCGTGTGGCGATGGCGCGGAGCTTTTCGGGATCGAGGATGGTGTCCGGCCCCATCAGGCCCGCAGCCTGGAGTTCGATACGTCCGGCCCAGCGCTGACGCATGGTCTCGAACAGGTCCCAGGCGATGATGTATTGCGGCGGCGCCATGTCGAGATGGGTGCGGATGGCCGCCGTGCCGTGGGCATAGGCGCAGCGCAAGGAGAAATCCATGCGGCGTTCGACATCGGCCGCCGTCCAGTTGGCGGCGCGATCGTCGACCACGGCCAGCAGCGCGCCGAGCCAGGTGCCATCCGGATTCTGCTTGCGCGGCCAGATGTGGCCCTTGTCGAGATGGGTATGAAGATCGACGAAAGCCGGCAGGACGATGCCGTCGTCGAGGTCTATGGGGTTGGGTGAGGCCGACCCGGCCGGCGCTATCGCGGTGATCACGCCCTCGGCGATGGTAATGTCGACCCTGGACAAGGCGCCCGAGGCAGCATCGCCCATGACCGCGGCCGGGACGGAGGCATTGGCCAGCACATACTGGCCGGCGGTGGGAATGGTAATGGGCATATTCAGTTCTCCCGCCTGATCGTCCTTGCTCGGCATCGCCGCAGCACGGCCCAAGCATCATTCGTTTGCAGGACTGCCGTGGTGGATCAGAGCGTGCCGAGCTCCATCACACCACGCTGAAGAACCTGTTGGTATAGAAGCGCTCGGCTGCACGACTGCCGCTGAGCTTGCCGGAAGCGGAGAGGAAGTCGATGGCGCGGCGCATCACATCGCTATCGACATAACCAGCCGGATAGCCGGTTCTGGAATCCAATGAGCCTATGGTCTCGTCGATCTGCGCCCGCAGCAGGGCGGCCTCGATGCCCGGCGCGCGATCCAGGTAAGCGACACACACCCTGTCGGGATCGCGCCGCATCGTCGCGATGGCGCTGTCTGTAGCGGCAAGAAACTGGCCTATCGCCTCGGCGCTTTTTTCCATGGCACGCTCACCCCCGAGCAGTGACATGCCGGGGACCGCGAGGCCGAATTCGGCGGGGTCGAAGAGGCACAGATCCTCGCCGTACTCCTGCTCCAGCGCCTTGAGGTCGTTGGTGCGATAAACGCTGATGACATCCACCTCGCCCCGCCGAAATTTCTCGATTCGCCCTTTGGAATCGGTCAGCGCGAAGCTGATGCGCGCGAAGTCCACGCCATTCAGTCGGCAGAGATGTTCAAGAAAACTGGTGCCGACTTCGCCTTCCACATGCGCGACGGTCTTGCCTTCCAGATCTGCCGGTATGCGAAGCGGGCGGCGTTGTCGCGACAGCAGCACGACATTGGCCGAGCGCTGATAGAGCGCGACGATCCTGGCGGCGGCCCCGCCATCGATCGCCGTCATGGCGAAGCTGGCCGGCACGACGGCGAGGGAGCGGTGGTCGTCCACCGCCTCGGCGATGGTGCGCAGCGCGCCCGTGCCTTCCACGAAACCGACATCGAGGCCCCGGGCACGGTAAAGGCCGGCCCCTTCGGCGAAGAGGAAAAAGGCGTACTCGCTCTTGATCCGCCAACTGAAGCGGAGCCTGAAATCGGCCCCCGATGCCGCGGTCGGTGGATCGTCAGCTCCCGACGCGCGCGTATGTAGGGACAGGCCCGCCAACTCGCTAGGCCGCCCACGTCAGGGGGATGATAAGCAAGAGTCTCATTTATGATCCTTGCGTGGGTGCCCGATTGGTTGTCGTGTCGAGGGCAATCCGCCAACGCTGTCCGGCGAGAGATCGCTCAAGATCGGTGGCCGCGATAACTTGCGCTCGATTTTCCGTGTCATGGGCAATCCATCTATTTGCCGCGTGTCGTTGCAGCAGCGCATGTTCAACATACGATTGGCAAGAAAATCACCCATCGTCAATAATCTGATTTTGCTCGGGAAACGGCGACCGCGTCTCCGTTTTTCCAGGCACGGCCATTTCAACTGCGACGATGTTTCAGATCGGACCAGAACCACTTCTCGCGCCGGAAGCACCCGCGTCGGTCTGGCGCGTTGAAGCGCGGCGAAGCAAAGCTGGGCTTGGAAGAAAGTAAATCAGAATCCGTGGGTTGTCTCAGAATAAAATCCCGTCTAATTTCTTGGACGGACCTTCATGTGTCCGGGGCGGGGGCCGGGTCCCCCAGGGTGTCGGCAACGCGTGTCTCGCGGCCGGCGGTAGGAGATTTGCGTAATGTACAAGCGGGTTATGGTCAGGGCGCCGAGCCGTTTCCACCTCACCTTGACCGACCTCAATGGCGGCTTCAGCGGACGCGTCGACGGTGGCGTCGGCTTCTCGCTTGCCGAGCCCGATTTCGAGATCTGGGCCGAGCCGTCGGAGGGCGGCTTTGAGCTGGAATGCCTGATCGAGGACGATGAAGACCGTGCGGAAGCCGAACAGGCGATTGCCCTTGCGTTGGACAAGATGGGCACCCGGCTCGGCCTGCCGAAAATCGCGCTTCAGGTGCGTTCGCCGGTGTCGTCCCATGCTGGACTCGGCTCCAAGACTGCTTTGCTGCTCGGCGTCGCCAAGGCCTATACCGCCCTTCACGGCTACAATTTGCCAGGCGGCGAACTGGCCCGTCTGGTGGGTCGCGGCGGCACGTCCGGGATCGGCTCGAACGGCTTCGACCGGGGTGGCCTGGTGGTCGATTGCGGACACGCTGCGGAGTTGAAGGCCGGCGCCTTCATGACCTCGGGCTGGGCTTCCGACATTCCGCCTGGGCCTCTGATGGCCAGCTATTCGATGCCTGACTGGCCATTGCTCCTGGTCACTCCAATTGCGCGCAAGATCCACGGCGCGCTGGAACAGGAGCTGTTTGCCAGCGTCTGCCCCATCCCGCTCGAGGACGTGCGCGCGGTGTGCCACGTCACCATGATGATGCTCATTCCGGCCGTGATCGAGGACGATCCGGCGGTGTTTGCGCGCGGCGTCAACGAGTTGCAGAAATTCCGCTGGAAGTCTCACCAGATCGAGTGCCAGTCCGAAGTCGTGCCGGCGGTGATGAGCGCCTTGCGCGAAATGGGCGTTAGCGGCATCGGCATGAGTAGCTGGGGTTCCTCGATCCTGGCCATGGGTCCGGAGATGGACGACCCGGCCATGGTTGCCAAAGTGACGACCGAGATCCAGGCCGTGATGGACCGGTTCGAGGGCGGGACGGTGCGCGAGACGCGTTGCAACAATGACGGCTATGCGATGCGGCGTTTCAAGGCCTGACCGTCCGCTACGACCACCGCGCCCGAACCAGCGAGTCAGCCGTGAAGACTTTGATCGAAGGCCTCGATGTTCTGTTTCAGGTCAACGCGACCGACGACGTCCTGCGCCATGCCAGCGTCGTCGTCGAGAACGATCGCATCGCCGATATTGGACCGGCGGAGGACATCGCGCGACGGTGGCGGCGTGACGATTTCGATACCATCGTCGACGGTTCGCAGCGCGCTTTGTGTCCGGGTTTCATCGACAGCCACGTCCACCTGTCGGAGACATTGTCGCGGGCGGTGTTTCCTGATGATCTCAACACCCGGGCCTGGGTGTTCAACTGGGCCAAGCCGTTCTATGCCCACATAACCGGCGAGGATGAGCAATGCGGTGCGCTGCTCGGCATGGCGGAGATGCTGCGCAGCGGCACAACGTGCTTTCTCGACATGGGCTCCCAGCACGATCCTGCCATCGTCGTGGATCTGATCGAGGAGACGGGCATCCGGGGCATCACCGGCCGGCACGCCGCCGACAACCGGCCGAAAGATCCGTTCCCCGGCTTCAGCGACGAGATGATGGAGCACCATTTCTTCGCCAATGCCGCCGAGGCCCTGGCCGCGCTTGAAGACTGCGTCATCCGCTGCAACGGGCGGGCCAACGGCAGGGCGCGCTGCTGGGTGAATATCGAAGGCAAGGAGCCTTGCACACTGGAGCTCCATGTCGGCGCGCGGGCGCTGGCTGAACGGCTCGGGGTCGGCACGACCTATCATTTGGCTACGTCGGTCGAGGAGGCCGAAATCTGCGCGGAACGCCACGGCATGTGGCCGGTTTCGCGTATCGCGGCCGCCGGCGGGCTCGGGTCCAATCTGGTCATAGCCCATTGCGTGGCCGTCAATGACGACGATCTCGAAGCGCTGCGCGCCCATGACGTCAAGGTCGCCTTCTGCCCATGTTCCTCGCTGAAGCTGGGCAAGGGGGCGACGCGTATCGGGCGCTATGTCGAGATGATGGAGCATGGTGTCACCGTGGGCCTGGGCACCGACGGCGTCTCGGCGGCCGGCAATCTCAACCTGATGCGCCAGATGCATCTGGTGTCGGGCCTGTTCAAGGATGCCCGCAACGACCCCCGCGCCGTTGGCGCGCGCAAGGCGCTGCGAATGGCGACGATCGACGGCGCGATGACGCTGATGTGGGACGACGAGATCGGCTCTATCGAGATCGGCAAAAAGGCCGATTTCGTGCTGTTCGATACCGATCACCTGGAATGGACGCCGTTTCTCGATCCGCTGCAGGCGCTGGTCTATTCGGCTTCCGTCAGCTCGATCGCCCAGACCTGGGTGGATGGGAAGCTGCTCTATGCTGACGGAAAGCTTCTCACGATCGATGAGGCGGCCCTCAAGCGCAGGGCGCGGGACCTGGCCGCCAAGGCAGCCGCTCGCGCCGGGCTGGTTTCGGGCAATGTCTCTTCGACAACCACACTCTACGACGAAGGCAACTAGAGCGCGAGGACCCGCTTCACCCGCCGAGCGCACTTTCCCAGTATTTCGGACGGCACCCATGAACGAACAGACTGGCAAACGCAGAATACGGATTGCCCATCTCGCCGGGCCCAATGCAACGATCCAGAACATTCCGCCGCTGGTGACCTCGAACAAGGCGCGCCAGTTGCACGGCCTGCCGCTGCTTACCGATGTCGAGGGCCAGCCGCAGCGTTACGACGCCCTACGGGCGCAGAAGCTGGCTGCGCCTGTTGTCGTCTATGTGGAGCAGTTCTCCGCCCATCCCCTCGAGCGCGACAGCGCCGGGCTCTATGATGAGCCGGACGGCTATGTCGATGCTGCTGGTAGCTTCCATGAGACGCGGCAATCGGACGACGACCGGCCGGTCTACCGGATAGAGCTCAGCCCTGACGACGGCTACTACCCGCTGCCCTATATGGCGCGGCAAAAGGGCAATCGCGCCTGGGAAACGGACGGCGCCGAAGCCTTGTCGCCCCGCGCCGAAGCGCGCCAGCCCTTCATGCCCGACGGTCGCCGGCTGTTCGAAGAGATCGATCGCCTCGGCGTCGATGCGCGCGGCCACGGCAATGCGGTCGGCAAGCTGGCCGCGGTGGACTTCTTCCGGGTGGCACCCTCGGGTGGCTATCTTGGCGGCGTGGCCGGTCATGAGCGGACCGATCACGGCGAGGGCGATGTCGCGCCAGAGCGGCCCGGACGAGACTTCTTCCCCTATCGCCCGCCGCATCTGCATGTATCGCCGTCGCGCGGCGTGCTCGCCCACATCACCAATGCGGTGCAGCGGATCTTGTCGTCGGGAGATTATGATGGCGCGCTCTGGACCCAGGGTAGCCCTCGCATCGAGGAAACCATCTACTGGTTCAACCTGGTCCTCGATATCGCAGTTCCCTTATGCGGCTGCGCCTCGCAGCGCTATCACGGTCAGATCAGCAATGACGGGCCGAAGAACCTCGCCGACGCAGTCGAATATATAGACTCGCGCTGCTGGGCCGATGATGCCGGGCACAACCTGGCCGGGGCAGTACTGGTGCAGGATCAACGGGTGTTCGCTGCGCGCGAGGTGGCCAAGGTGGATGCACGACCGGGCGGCTATGTCGCCACGGGTGGCCTGGGCGGCATCATGGGCGCGGCGGGGTATGGCGGACCCGCACGGCTGCATTATGTACCGACCGCCAGGCACACCAGATCGTCCGAGGTCAACATCACGCGCTTGCCGCGCGAGGTGATGGGTATGCGCATGAGCGGCGACGCCGTCGAGCAGGTGCGGGTGCCGATCAAGGACGAGCACGGCCATCTCCTCGAGGGCGCCATCCCCAAGGTCGCCATCGTCAAGGACAGCAGCTACGCCGAGGACGACTTCGACGGCGATCCCGCGCAGGAGGTCGATGTCATCGCGCTGATGGCGGCGATGTATCGAACCGCGCCGCTTTCGGGTTTCGTGCTCGAAGGGCTGAACCCCTATGGCAAACCGGCGTCCGCCTCAAAGGGGCGAATTCTGGCTCGTGCCGCCTATGCCGGATTTCCCGTCGTGATCGTCGGGCGCGGCAATACCGAAGGCTTCCCCGTGCGCGCGGCGCCTTACATTGCCGGCTCCAACCTGACCGCGACCAAGGCCCGCATGCTGCTCATGCTCTGCCTGATGAAGTTCGGTACCTTCCCAATCGCCAAAGACCCGTCAGCGCCCTCGCGTGCCGAGAAGGAGGCGACGCAGCGTGCGATCAAGCAGTTCCAGGACGTGTTCGACACCCACTGAAGCGAAGGGTCAGTCCTTGACGCCGTACCGCTCGATCAGGTCTTCCATATAGGCCATGGCATCGGAGCCCTTCAGGGCGTTGGTCCAGAGCCGGGCCGCGATCTCTTCATGCAGCGACAACGCCTCGGGCGCCGAAGTGATGAGGCCGACGCCAACGCGCACGTTGGGCTGTTCGCCAAGCCGGAACGGGCTGATTGCCAGGATCGAGCGATCCTTCTGACGGAAGATCTGGAAATTGGTAGCCGGAACGGGCTCGCGGACAATGCCGATCTGGACGCCGATCGGCTGGTCGCGCAGCAGGTCGACAATAGCTTCCGCTTCATGACGCGCATGCTGCCGCCGCTGGTGAATGATCGGCGGCGGCAGGTCGTGCCGCCCGATCACGCCATGGAGCAGGAAGCGCTCGAGGTCGGCCGACGCGATCAGGCTGGCAATCAGTGGTCGGCGCAGCCGGAAATTGGCTTTTCTCGCAGCGAGGATTTCGAGCAGCAGGTCGACGGTGCGCGCATACTCCGCCTGGTTGTCACCCAGGGACACCTCGGACAAAACATGGCGCAGCACGTCGTCATACTCGTCCGAGGTCAGCAGGTACGACACCGGCCCGAACATGCCGATGATCTGTTCGCTTTCCAGTTCGAGCTGGCGCATGCGCTCGAAAAACGCGATAGCGCTGCCGACATATTCGACGCCAACGCCCATCAAGCTTGGCAGGGAGACGCCGAGCACGTCGGCGATGCTCACCAGCATGTCGATCTTTCGGATCTGGCCCTTTTCCGCCCGGTACAGCGCCGCTCTGGAGATACCCAAATTCTTGGCCAGAACGTCTGGGGACAGATCCTTGGCTATGCGATACGCCCTGAGCCTTGCGCCAATATCACTGAAACGGATTGTCGTCGCGCGAACCGATCCTGGTTGTTTTGGCATCATTGAGCTTCTCTTCGACGGGCGTCGTCGGCTGTTTTGTGCAAGAGGCGTGTGAATGAAAGCGGTGCTCCGCTCACGACCAGGAACTCTGCGACTGATTTCGACTGTTCGAGCCGATAAAGCAGCCTTCCGGTCCGACGGCTTTCCGGGAAGGTTCGAAGCGTCAAATCGTTGAGCAGGCCACCGGTTATGATATCGCCTCTAACCCTTGCTGATTACGCTTCCCAGCGGTTTATGTCAAAGCGGCGGGGTCATGACCCCGGGGCTGACACGCCGTCCATGCACTTGGCCACCGGGGCGCCCCAACCCGCCATTCGGCGGAATTGCGACGCCCCAGCGGGTTAGGCCGAAGACGGCACGCCTTCGCTTCTTTCTCGCAATAGAACCATAGTCGCAAAACCGGCGGCAAATATGCCGCAGACGGTCAGCCCGATGACATAGCCGCCGATGGCGGCCTGGGCGGAATTGAGCGCATTGGCGGCGAACCAGCACGGGGCCATGCCCAGCGCCACCCGCGTCCAGTTGATATAGGCGGAGTACTTGGCGCGCTCGGTGTTCTGAAAGATCACCGATGAGCCGCCGACCAGGGCCTGGGCGATCCAGGCGATGCCGACGAGGCTGAGATAGAACCGGGTGAGGCGCAGGCTTTCGGGATCCACCACATTGTAGAACCGCAGGAGATGATCCTGAAAGGCCATCACCGCCATGCTGCCCAAAAAGACGTACCCGACGACCAGAGCGGCAAATATCTTGAACGCGGAAAGGCAGCGCTCTAGCTGACGGGCCGCATAGTTCTGGGCGATGATGCCGCCCATGGCCGGTCCAAGCGGAATGGCAAAGCCGAAGATGAAGCTGGCCATCCGATCGACGAGAAAGATCGATGAGCGCGCCGCGTCGCCAAACTCGGAGACAATCGCCATGAGCAGTGCTGCCCCCACCGGGGCTGCTGCTGCGGCAACGGTCGCGGGCAGGGCAATCTTGAGCAAGGGGCGCAGGGTGTCGCGGATATCCCTGAGCGTCACGCGCACCAACAGGTCCGAACGCAGCAGCAGGGTTATGCCCACCATCACCTGCACGATGCGGCCAACCCAGACGCCATAGGCCGCGCCATCAACGCCCATGCCCATGAGCAGGATGAAGATGGGATCGACGATCAGGTTGGCCATGGCGCCCACCATGGTGACCAGCATGCCATCACGGGCGCGCCCAAGCCCTCGCATGGCGGCGGCGCATCCCATCGAGAGGGCCTGCACCGCGGTAACCGGGGCGAGGATGGTCAGGTAACGCTGGGCCACCTCTCGTGAAACGCCGGTCATGCCGAGCAGGTCGCAGAGTTGTGGCACCAGGGCGAGGAAGACCATGGAAGCGACGAACGCCACGAGGCTGAAGGTGATGATCGCGCTGGTCAGCTTCCGCGTCATGAGATCGCCGGCATCGACCACCACTGACTTGCCCACCAGGGCGCTGACCCCCATCGAGAAGCCGATATTGACCACGAAGACCAGCATGAACAGCGTCATGGCGACGCCGAGTCCGGCCACGCTTTCGACCGGTTCGATCTGGGCGATGTAGAGCAAAGCCAGCACGTCGGCTAGTTGCACGAAGAACAGGGCGGCATAGGCCGAGAGGCCCATCCGCAAGATATGCGCGGTGAGCCCCCCGGTCAGAAACACCGCCTTGTGTTTCTTGGGCGCGGACGCAGTCGAAGAAAGACCTGACGGTGCCTGCCCTGTCATAAGCCTCAGCCCACCAGGCGGGCGATGGTGGAGGATAGTCCGGCGCAAACGCTGCGCAGCAGGCGCTCCGGTATGCGGCGCTGCAGGGGCAGTTCAGGCTCCTGCAGCGACGGCAGCTTGCCGTTGACGGCATAGCGCCATTTCCACAACCGGTGATTGGCAACCAGCAGCGCCCGCACCAGCGCGCTGCGCGGGCCCCCGGCGCGCAACGTGCCGATGGAATGGAGGATGGATTCCTCGATGGCGGAGCGATTGGCGTCGGTTGCGGCCAGGCGCCGCCCGGCGCGCAGCCCGATGCCGGTATTGCTGAGAATTCTCAGCGTGCTGCCCACATGGGCCGAGGCGCAATGGATCAGCAGCGGATGCATGATGACGACGTCGCCGGCCTTGCCGGTCATCTGCACCACTGTTTTCGCCACGGCCCGCGAGGTGGCATAGCCTTCGCAAAAGGCTACCATCTCGAAGCGATCGACGGGGCGTTGGGCCAGGTGCAGCAGGCGCGCAATCAGCCGGTGCGAGCCGGGAATGGCCACTGTCGGTGCACCGTCGCGGCGCGAGTCCGTGACCAAGAAGGCGGCCACGAAGGCGCAATTGCCGTCGGTCAGAACGAAGCTGTCGCGCGATTCATAGCCCAGATCGATATGCCACCGCCCATGGCCGGCGGGAACCTTCCACTCGTCGCCGTGAAAGCCCGGAAAGGTGACCCAGAAATTGCCATGCGTGGCCAGGTGATCGCTGTTCCACTTGTCTTGGCCAGCCAGGGTGTCGAAGGCGTCGGCCAGCTTGGGCGTCAGAATGGCATCGAATTCGGGATGGGCGCGGCGGGAGACCGAATGGCGCACCTTGCCGGGATCGGACAGGCTGACCCCATTTTCGGCCTGCAAGGCATCAAGGATGACCTTCTCGCAGCGCTTGGCGGTGTCATCGCTGAAGGCGGCCGGGACGGCGATGAGCCCCGTAATCTCGAACTCTTCGAGATCGAGCGATGAAAGTGCGTGGTTCGTCGCGACGTTTATTTGGTTCATCTGTGTGCCTTCCCTTAGAATAGGTTCCCCTGCGGTCCACCAGGTGGTCCGCCCCTAGGCGAGTTCGATGCGCAGCACGGCGATCCAGCCCGCATAGACCGACCAGGGAAGCTGCGGAATGCCGGCCGCTATGGCGATATCGACGACGTTCCCCTCGCCCGGCGGCGAATAGGAAAGCTCGAACCGGCCATTGCTGTAGCCAAAGCTGGCGAGGCTGGAGCGGGCGATGGGCGTGCTGGCAAAGCGCGCCATTTCGGCGCTGTTTTGCGTATTGTCCCACTGCATCATCTCGCCATCGCACTCGAGATAGACGGTGCATGCATCGGTGATGTCGGCGCCGACATTGAAGCTGATATCGAGGCGGCGACCCTGGCGCGACACCTTGATGTCGCGACCATCGAGCGCCATTCCTCCCACGCTCCAGGCGCCATTGCCGCCGTGACCAGGCTCGTTGACATCGAGGGTCGTCGTGGCGCCGTCCGCCAGGCGCAGCACAATCGGCTGGTTGTGAACGGCAAGGTCCTTGGTGACCGGACGATCCACGAGGTCGCGCTCCGGATCCTGGTCGAAGGGCATCCAGAAGCCGTGCGCCACGATGCGATGCACGGTTTCGGGCCGCGCCGTTTCGCCGGTCAGTGCCCGCCAGGTGGTCAGCAGGCGCAGGTCGCCAAGGAAGGTTTCGTGCAGCCGGCCGAACCAGCCCAGTTGGTCGTAGACCTCGTAGAAGCGCACGGCCTCGGCAAAGGCGCTGGCGTTGAACGCCGGATGATCCAGCATGTCGCGCAGTTCGAGCACATCCGACATGCGTAAGGGCGAGCGCGATCGCGTATGGGACGCGCAATGCATGATGAAGTCGCGGTGTACCGAAACCAGCGAGATCACCGCGGCCAGTGTCACGCTGGGCGACGCCATGGTCTGGCCGCCAACGGTGATCGTCTGGGGAGCGAGCATGACATCGTCGATGGTGATGCGTGCTTCGCTGGTAGAATAGGGGATGTGGCAGGCCGGTGATGGCGCTGCCACCAGATCCGGCGCGGTGCGGCGCCAGACCGGAATGTATTTGTGCAGGTCGAAATCGAGGTCCTCGAAACTGATGTTGAGGAATTCGTGGGCCGGCAGCCTGGAATTGGTGCTGTGTTCGAGCAAGCCCGGCGACTGGCGAAGACGCTCGCGCAGAACCGTGGGCTGGCTCAAGCACAGGTCCATGTCGTTGGAATCGCGAATATGGGCCGGGTCGCCACTTCGGTAATAGGCCGACTGGCCCTTCATGTGCACGACGTCGATGCCGCTGCAGAATGACTGCACGAACCGGGCCAGGATCTGCTCGCGCTTGTCGAACAGATCCTTGACGTGCTCGTTGGCCCTCTGCGCATGCGTCAGTGCCTGTGCATCCGGCTTGGTACCGGTTTCCTGCACCCGCTTCAGCGCGCGACCCAATACCCGGTGCCGCCGCAGGAAGCTCGTGGCCTGGGCCGGCGCCGTGGAAAAGCACTCTGGCACTTCGGGCAGACGTCCGGCCGCAAACAGCAGCAAAGCGAGCTTTTCTTCTCGCCGCAACGTGTCCTTGGCGACAAAGCCATAGATCTTGTCGTTAAAGGTCTCGGAGGCGAGGGGGACGAATTCGTTCATGCTGATCTCGCTTCTTGGCTCTCAAGATTCAGGGCAATGGCAGTGGTGCTGATGAAGGCCTCGGTCTGCGGCAGACCGAACTTGGCGTGCAGGTAGTGCTTGTTGGACGTATTGGTCCTGACGCCGTCGGTAGCCATTTCGTGCGGGTGGTGCACAACGGCAGCGCCTCGGGCCAGGACGACCGGAACGCCCGCCTTGGACAAGGTCAGAGCCAGGTCGATGTCCTCGACACCCCAGGATCGATAGGCATCATCGAACCCACCCACCCGTTCGAAGTCTTCGCGGGCGACGGAAATGTTGGCTGTCCATGCGAGCGCCCAGGGGGCCCACAACGTCATCAGATCATCCGAGCAGCTCACGTAGCAGCGGTTCCGCGCGTCGGCGTAGTCGGGGTCGGAAATGATCTCGGCGGCGATGGTGGAGACGGGGTGCCGCTCGAGCAGATCGGCCAGCCGCTGCTTGATGTCGCCATTGCGATGCATGCCATAGACCAGGCCGATCACGTAGGAATTGGGCGCCTCTGCGTGGGCCCGGCAATGGTTGGTGACAAAGCCGGGAAGGGCCAGCGTTCCGGCGTCGCAGAAGATGATGATCGGCGCATCGGCCAGGGCGGCGCCCAGATTGCGCGCGCGGGCGGCTCGAAAGCCATCGTCGGGCATATAGACGTACTTGATGCGCAGGCGATCGGCGAAGGACTTGACGACCTCGAACGTCGCGTCACTGGAGCCGTCATCCGAAACGATGACCTCGAAGTCGGCGGTGCTTGGCTCGGCCTCGACGATCGATTGCAAGGTCCTCTCGAGCAGGTCCTTGCGGTTGTAGGTTGGTATGACGATGCTTGCGCGCGTTGTGGTCACTTAAGGCAACTCCAGGGGCATTGTCGCGATCAGCCTGCGATCTCCAGCAGCGTGGACATGACGGCCTGCTTTTCCACGCTGATCAGCGGCAGGTCGCCGGTTTGAAGAACCTTGCCATGGCCACCAAGCATCACCATGCCGATGGAATCCTCGGCCAGGGGGAGATAGCCGCGCTTGTTGTCGTTCATCAGGAACCGCTCGACGCGCTCCAGGCTCAATCCGGAGGGCAGGCGCCGTGGCAGCTCGAAGCGGACCAGCAGGGTCTCGTGCATCTCGTGCAGCTCGCTCGAGATGAGGTCGAGCTTTCGCGCCACGCGCCCCGCCGCGGTGAGGCCAATGGCCACCGCCTCGCCGTGGCGCAACTGGCCGTTTGCCGCCGCCTCGACGGCGTGACCGACTGTGTGGCCATACTCAAAGATCAGCGCGCCGCGCTTTTCATAGGCGTCCTGCTGCAGGAACGATGCCTTGGCGTCCAGCGAGGTTTCCCAGATGATGCGGTGCTCGGCCGGGCCGAACCGGCTTGGGTCGGGCTCAAGCGCCCACAGCATGTCGACCTGTTCCGGGCGCGCAATCAGCGCATTCTTGACCGATTCAGCCAGGCCGGCGCGGATCTCACGCGCGGGCAGGTTGGCGAAAAAGTCCATGTCGCAGACGATGACCGCCGGCAGGTGGAAGGCCCCGGCGCAGTTCTTGGTGCCGTCGATATTGACCGCCTGTTTCATGGACAGCACGGAGTCGAAGGCAGCCATATAAGTGGTCGGGACGTGGACCAGCCGAACACCGCGAAACAGCAGATGGGCGACCAGCCCCGTCAGATTGCCCACCACGCCGCCGCCCATTGCGACGATCACCGTTGCCCGGTCCGCCCCACTGGTCACTGCCCATGACAGCAGGCGGGACAGCTCAAGCGCATTCTTGGTGACTTCGCTCGCGCTGATCGACATCTGCGAAACTGGCGCCACCTGGCCGATGGCGGCGGCATAGCGGGCGACAAGGGTCTCATCCAGCATGCTGTCGGCAACGAGCAGAATCCGCGAAGGCCGATAGCCATCGATCAGGGATGCGGCAAGCTCGCTGAGATCGCTGCCAAAATAGTAGGGGACCTGCTCAGCGCCGATGGGAAAGTGTTTCAGCGCGACATCGCCCGGCAAAGCCACCGGCCGGCCACCCAGACCAGACAGGGTACTGGCGGCTGGTTCTCGATTCTGTTCGAGGACATCGAAGGTCGCCACTGCGCTCATGGACACTTAAACCTTTTCTCGGGATGGCCGGGTCAACGCGATCAAGGACCACGAAAGGCGATTTATCTCATTTTTGATATGCTAGGCTGGCGCGTATCATTATCGATATTTTTTGAGACTTCAAGGGATGGCGGCGAGGCTCTCAGCGATCAGGCGTTAAGCCACTCGGCCCGGATCTGATCAAAGCCGCGTGCATAGTTGTTTCCCGCGTGGTCCCGACCCGATACCAGCCAGATTGGCGCGGCCGCGATGTTGGCCAGCGGCAGACGCCGCTGACGCTCGAGATTGGCGGGGAAATCGTTCTCGCGCACGAATTGAGACGTGGTCGGCATGTAGCGAATGACCAGCACGGCACGGTCCCTGTCGGGATCAAAAGTCCATGCCTCGCCAAGGGGCGCGGCCCAAACCTGGCAGAGTCCGGCTTCAACGCCGCTCAAACTCCGTGGCAGTCTGAGACGCAGCTCGACACCGGCAAGCGGGGTGATCGGCATCGGACGTGCGTCCACCCGCAGGTGGCGCGCGTCGCCATCCGAACCGGCTTGCGGAGCCGAGATCACTTCGGTCTCGATCAGCGCGATATCGGGCCCGATACGCTGGCGCGCGATGGCGAGGACCTCGGGGTCTTCGCAGAGATCAAGAAAGGGCCAGGCGTCGACATGCTGGCCGGCGACGGACCAGGGATTGTGGAGGTTCCACAGCATGGCCGGCGGCAGATCATCCGCCATCAGGGTCTCAAGCCCGGCGACAACACGGCCCGAAAGCTGCGAGGACAGCGTTCGTACGTCCTCCGGTTCGGGCGCTGGCGGGGCCGCGCGCCAGGCGTGGCGACGCGCCGCTACGGCGTCGAAACTAGCGCGGATGGCGCGCGCGTCGAGGCCCCTGACGATGCAGACCAGACGGGTGCGTGGATCGGCCCCGTCCCACGCTGCGAGAGGATGAAAGAGGGGCCCGGCGCTTTGGACGAGCTGGGTGCCATCTTCGAACAGCACCGGTCCCTTGAGGCGCAGCAGGCAATTGCCATGGCTCTGCAGGAGCAACTGTATCCACGACATGAAGGCCCGCTTGCTGACCGGGGAACTGCAGTTGATGACAAAACTCGATATGTCGCCAAGATGTCTGGCCGGTACGCGCGTTGGCAGGCCGATGGATGGTTTCCGGCGTTCGCCCGGCGCTTCGGCTAGCCAGGTCGCCAAGCTCGCAACCGTGCCATCGCCGGCCTCGATTTGCCTGGCCGAGCCATTGAGGTCGTGCAGCATTGCAGACAGCCGGCGTTGATCGGCGGCGCTGGCGAGGTCCGTCTTCGCCAGATAGAGCGCATCGGCCGCGCAGACCTGGTCGATCAGGTCCGGCAACTGCCTGGACTGCTCGGCGAACCTGACGGCATCGACCACCGTGACGATCGCATCGAGCCGGAAGTGATGCCTTATGCCGATATCGCTGTTGAACAGTTGCATCAACGGCATGGGACTGGCCAGCCCCGTGGTCTCGATCACCACTGGCCCAGTAAAGTCGATCAGGCCCGAGGCGCGCTGCGCCGCCAGGTCGAGCAGGCCGCTCCGGAGATCGCCCTGGATGGTGCAGCATATGCAGCCGGATTCCAGCAGCACGATGTTTTCCACGACGCCGCGAACCAGTTCATGATCGATGCCGACATCACCCCATTCGTTGATGAGCAGCGCGGCCGAACTGAACTCCGGCCGCAGCAGCAGCTCGCCCAGCAGGGTGGTCTTGCCGCTGCCCAGCGCGCCGGTGAGAATGACGACGCTCAGCCGGTCGGTCTTTGCCTTCGTGTCACGCCCCGGCGGGTGTTGCCCGGCTGGCGCCACGCCGCTCATGTCGTTTGCTGAGAGCACCGGTCCCGCCTCGCGGTCACATGCCAGGATGGGTCAGGCAGCGGCCGGTGCCCATCGCTGAGTCATCGACAGCGCCATTCTCGTAGACGACCTTGCCGCCGCTGATGGTCATCACCGGCCAGCCCTTGAGCTTGAGGCCGGCATAGATGCAGGTGCCCTTGCCGGTGTGCTCGACGACCTGCTCCTTGTCCAGGTCGACCATAACCAGATCGGCGTCGGTGCCGACGCGCAACGAGCCCTTCTGCGGATAGATGCCGAAGCGCTTTGCCGGGGCGGCCGAATTCAGCTCGACCAGCCGCTGCAGCGACAGGCCGCGTTGATGCACGCCGTAATGCAGCAGCAGTGAGAGCTCCCACGGGAAGGACACGATGCCGGGCTTTTCCGCCCACACATTGTCGCTGGTCTTGGGGAAGAACGGCACGTGGTCGCTGCCCAGGCTATAGACCTTGTTGTTGAACACGCCGCGCCACAACCACTCCTTCTGCTCCTCGTCGCGCAGGGGCGGCGAGATCTTGGCCTTGATGTCGAGGTCACGGTCATAGGCTGTCTTGACCAGATAATGCGGGCAGGTTTCGACGCAGACATCGACGCCCTCGGCCTGCGCCTGGGCCGCGAGATCTGGCCCCTCGCCGGCGGTCGTGTGGACGATCTGCAGTCGCGCCCCGGTCTTGCGCGCAAGGAAGATCATCCTCCGGATGGTCTCGACCTCGCACATCACGGGCCGGGACTCGGTATAGGCAGCAAGGTCGGTGCGCCCCGATTCCAGCAGGTCTTTCTTGATCCAGGCGGCGATCGAGGTGTTCTCGCAATGCACGCTGACGATGCCGCGCGGCAGCTTTGCCACCTCTCGCATGGTGGCATAGACCCAGCCGTCATTGGCCGGAACGATGCCGATCGGGTTGTCCGGTTCATAGCCGAAATAGAGCTTGAACGACTGCACGCCCGTCTCGGCCGCGATCTGCGGGATTTCGCGGATGTGCTCTTCGCGCTGGATGCCGAAATGGAAGCCGAAATCGATATGCGAGTTCTGCTCCCCGATCGCCCGCCGCTCCTTGTAGAACGGCAGGTAGGATGGCTGCAGGTTGCGGATATAGAGGAAGATCGAGGTTATGCCGCCGCGCAGGGCGGCCGCCGTCTCGGTGCGCATGTCCTCGTCGTAGGGGAAGTTGACGCCCAGGTGACAGTGGGGGTCGACAATACCGGGCATGATCACCCGGCCTTCCGCATTGATCTCCCGACGCGCCGGCGGCAGGGTGTCGTCGGCCCCCACGGCGACGATCTTGCCGTCCTTGATCGCGATGCTGCCGAACACTTCCGACCTGGCGTCGACGATGCGGGCGGAGCGTATTTTCAGATCGGCGTCCATGGTCGGTCTCCCGTTTGATCGTTCAGCGTGAAGTCGTTGACGCGCCGCAGGTCGGTCCGCAGTGGTCCGGACCAAGGCAAAGTGTCATTTAATAGACGATCGCCACAAATTAGACGATCGTCGGAGATCAAGGCAGATTTGTCCGCTTGTCAATCCCGGCCAAGGGCGAAGTCGTTGAAATAGGCCAGTTTTCGGCGACGAGCGGCGTCTCGGATCATCCGAGTTGACGGATAGCCTGCCTGTGCGATAGTCTCAAAAAAGAGATTTTAGAATCTAAAACTAGATATTGTTCGCATCCTGGAATTATCACCCCGCGGGTTCTGCGTCGCAGCCTCAGAGCTTGCGTGGTTTCGGGGTTGCGTTTGAACACTAATCAAGAGGTTGCAGCTCGGTGCATGCTCCCGTTGTAAGTCAGCATTTTGCCAACCCCGTTCCCGTCGCGGCTAACGACGTCATCGCATCCGTCATTTCCAATGAGTGGGTGAACGGCGAGTACAAGCACCTCATCCTGTCGGCCCCTGACCCTGCGCCGCTGAGCGGCGCAGGGCAGTTCTTCAACCTCGACTGTCCGCAAACGGCAGACGACAAGCCGTTTTTCCGGCGGCCGATGAGCTGCTATCGGGCCGATCCGGCAACGGGGCAGGTCGAATTCCTCTACAAGGTGACCGGAGCGGGTACGCGAGGCCTCGCGACACTGTCGCAGGGCGATTCACTGCGCATGCTCGGACCTCTGGGCGTGGGTTTCACGCTGCAGCCGGAATGGCGACATATCGTCGTGCTGGGCCGGGGTGTCGGGCTGGCAACGCTCGCGCCGCTGGCCGAGTTGGCGGCAGAGCGCAATGTGGGCGTCACCGCGATCCTGAGTGCTCGCGGCGCTGAGCACGTTATGTCCGAGGACCGCTTCCGCCACGCCTTTGCCGATGTGGAGGTCGTGCTCGACACCGATCAGTCAAGCGATCCCGTGCAGGTTGAAACCATCCTTCGGCGGCTGCATGCCGCCGGCAAGGCCGACGCGTTTTTCACCTGCGGCTCCAACCGGTTGCTGCAGCTTGTGCAGGCGCTCGGGCGCGAGCTGGATATCCCCGGCCAGGTGGCCCTGGAACAGCAAATGGCCTGCGGGCTCGGCATGTGTTTCTGCTGCGTTCGCAATTTCCGCGAGGACGGCAATATTGTGAGCCGCCGCGTCTGCTGGGATGGCCCGGTATTCGACCTGCACGAGGCCATGCCGTGGTAGACCTGAGTGTCCGCATCGGCAACCTGACGCTGCCCAACCCCATCATGCCCGCCTCCGGCACGTTTGCCGAAGGATTGGCGCAGATGGTTTCGTTCGACCATCTTGGCGCGTTGGTGACCAAGACGATTACCGCCGACCTGCGCAGCGGCAATCCGACGCCGCGCGTTGCCGAGACAGGCAATGGAATGCTCAATTCCATCGGCATTCCAAGCAAGGGCATCGACTACTTCGTCCAGAACACGCTGCCATTCTACCGGCAGTTCAAGACGCCGCTGATCGTCAGCATCTCGGCGCCGACGGCCGATGCATTTGCTGAAGCCGGCGCCGCGCTCGAGCTGGCCGGCGTAGCTGGCATCGAGGCCAATATTTCGTGCCCCAATATCGAAGAGGACGGAAAGGCCTTCGCCATCAACGCCCGCTCGACCGAACAGGTAGTGAGCAGGCTGAGAAAGGCGACCAGGCTGCCGCTTTGGGTCAAGCTCACGCCCAATACCAGCGACATTGCCCAGGTCGCTCGCGCCGCCGAAGGGGCCGGGGCCGACGCCCTGGTCGTGGCCAATACGATCCTGGCAATGGTCATCGACGTGGAGACCTTTCGCCCGCGTCTCGGCAGCATCATGGGCGGCTATTCCGGGCCCGCCATCAAACCCATTGTGGTGCGCATGGTCTACCAATGTGCCAAGGCCGTATCGATCCCGATCATCGGTTGCGGCGGCATTTCCACCGCGCATGATGCCATCGAATACATGCTGGCGGGCGCGTCGGCGGTCCAGGTCGGCACAGCCACTTTCGTCAGCCCGCTGGCCATGCCGCAGATCCTTGAAGACATCACCGCGTTCTGCGCGCGTCGCGGGATCGAGCGTGTCTCCGATCTCACGGGAGCGGTGGTCGATGTCGACATGCATGTCGATGAGCTCGAGGCGGTGCCATGACACCCAGCGCGAGCCAGAAGCATGCCCTATCGGCCGATTCCCTGAGGGATGAGGCGGCCACGTTCTTCGCCGAACTCAAGCGCATGGGCAGCGATGGCATTGGCATCACGCGGGAATGCTATGCGGATGGCGAGAATGCCGCCTTCGCCTATCTGCGCGCCCAGGCCGAAGCAAACGGCCTGGTGGCGTCGCACGATCCGGTGGGTAATCTCATCGTGTCGCGTCGCGGCGACGATAGTGAGCGTCCGGCCCTCTACATCGGCTCGCATCTCGACTCGGTCCCGCAGGGCGGAAACTACGACGGCGCCGCCGGGGTGCTTGCCGGCTATCTCTGCCTGCTGCGGCTGGAGCGCGAGCAGGTCGAACTGCCGCACCCGGTGCGCTTGATCGTTTTCCGCGCGGAGGAAAGCGCGTTTTTCGGTCGCGCCAATATCGGCTCCCGCGCACTGTTCGGTTTGATCGAGGCCAGCGACCTCGTGGCTCGTTCACGGGGCAGCGGCCCCACCCTGGAGGAAGCCATGGCTTCGGTCGGCGTCGATGTCGGGCCGATCGCCAGGGGCGAGCGCCTGTTCGATCCGAAATCGGCCCTGCGATATCTCGAACTGCACATCGAGCAGGGCCCGATCCTGGCGGCGCGGGACATTCCCGTCGGCGTCGTCACCGGCATCCGCGGCAATATCAGGCATCGCAAAGTGATCTGCCGCGGCGAGGCCGGGCATTCGGGCGCCGTGCCGCGCTGGTTGCGCAAGGACGCACTGTTTGCGGTCGCCGATTTGGTCAACCGCCTCGACGATCACTGGAAGGTGCTGCTCGAACGCGGCCTCGATATCGTGGTGACCATCGGCATCATCGGCACCAATCCAGCCGAACATGCCATCAGCCGCATTCCCGGCGAAATAGAGTTCAGTTTCGAGGTGCGCAGCCAGAGCCACGATACGCTCGAGACATTCCATAGACTGTTCCGCGCCGAATGCGGCCGGATCGCCGCCGAGCGCGGCGTGACCTTCGAGTTCGATCGTGAGATACGCGCCGAGGCCGCCATCATGGACGCCGCCATCATCGAGGCGACGAAACAATCGGTCAGCGCGGTTGGCCTGCCGGTGGAAATGATGTCCAGCGGCGCTGGTCACGATGCCGCGGTGCTCGCCAATGAGGGCATCCGGTCCGGCATGATCTTCGTGCGCAACACCAATGGCTCGCACAATCCCCAGGAGCATATGGAGCTCGATGACTTCATGCTGGGCAATGCCGTGCTGTTCGACATGGTGGCCAGGGGATAGATCATGCGGGAAATCAGCTTTCGCAAGCCGGACGACTGGCACGTTCATTTCCGCGATGGCGCGGTGCTGAAAGAGGTCGTCGGTTTCACCGCGCGCGCATTCGGGCGGGCGATCGTGATGCCGAACCTGGCCCCGCCGATCACCACGGCGGCGTTGGCGGCCGCCTATCGCGAACGCGTCCGCGCAGCGATCCCGCAAGGCGCCGACTTCACGCCGCTGATGACGTGTTACCTCACCGACGACACCGATGCGGCAGATGTCGTGGCCGGCTTTCGCGATGGCGTTTGGGTCGCGGCAAAGCTCTATCCCGCGCAGGCGACGACCAATGCTCATCACGGCGTCACGGCAATCGAAAAGATCTACCCGGTGCTCGAAGCGATGGCTGACATCGGCATGCCGCTGCTGATCCATGGCGAGATCGCCGCCAGCGGTATCGACATCTTCGATCGCGAAGCCATCTTCATCGAGACCATCCTTGCGCCGCTGCTGATCCGCATGCCGGATCTGAAAGTCGTCATGGAGCATGTGACCACCGCCACAGGCGTCGCCTTCGTTCGCGCCAACAGCGCGCGCATGGGCGCCACCATCACGCCGCAACATCTGCTCTACAACCGCAATGCTCTGTTCGTCGGGGGTATCCGCCCGCATATGTATTGCCTGCCGATCCTCAAGCGCGAAGCCGATCGGCTGGCGCTGCGATCCGCGGCGACGAGCGGGGAAGCCAGTTTCTTTCTCGGCACCGATACTGCGCCGCACATGCGCCACCTCAAGGAAGCCGCTTGCGGCTGCGCCGGCATTTTCAGCGCGCCGGTGGCTATCGCTGCCTATCTGCAGGTTTTCGCCGAGGAAAATGCACTCGACCGCTTCGAGCGCTTCGCCTCTCTCAATGGCCCGGCCTTTTACGGCATGGAGCCAAATGCCGAACGGGTGCGCTATGTCGAGCGCCCCGTGCCGGTGATGCAAAGCCTGCCCATCGAGGGCGATGGCGAGATCGTGCCGCTGTTTGCCGGCGAGCACGCCGCCTGGTCGGCCGCGTAACACTATGTCTGAGCGTGGCTCGATCTGGCCTCTATGAGCTCGGCCAGGTCAGTCATGTCGGTAGCAATGGCCTGGGCGCCGGCCGCCAGCAGCAGGTCCGCCTTGTGGTATCCCCACGACACGCCGATCGCCTGAACATTGGCGGCGCGCGCCATCTGCATGTCGAAGGTCGTATCCCCGATGACGATCGTCTCGTGCGGTGCTGCGCCGGTCTCGAGAAGCGCGCGCAGGACCATGTCAGGGTCCGGTTTGGAGCGTGCGACATCCTCGGTCTGAACAGTGCAGAAGATGTCGCCCCAGTTTTCGCGCTCCAGTAGATGCTGCACTCCTGCATTGGATCGGCCGGTCGCGATCCCCAGGCGATGGCCGGACGACGCGAGCCGCGCGATCAGGTCCGCCGCACCGGGAAAGAGCGCATCGGCGAAATCGGGCTCGGTGCGGATGGCGTGCCAGACCCGGCGATAGGCGTGGGCGATTTCAGCAACCGGATGCGCCTCGCCGACAAGGATCGTGAAGGCCGCTTCGGGTGTGAGGCCCACAACCGACAGCATGCGATCGACATCCGGTGGCGGTAGTCCATGCTCGGCAAAGGCCCGGCGCTTGGCTTCCACAATCAGCTTGCGGCTGTCGATCAGGGTGCCGTCAATATCGAAGAGCAGCAGCGACACCGGCTAAAATTTCCGCATCGTCCGGCCGACCTTGTCGAGGAAGGCGGTACGGCTCTGATCGTTGGAGGCGTCGATCTTGTAGTGCGCAAGGTATACGAGTTTGGACAGTGGATTGATCTGCGCGCGCAGCACCCGCTTGACGATCCTGCGCGTCGGATCGCCGACGACTATGGCGCGCCAGCGCTGTGCGCCGTAGGTCATCACGGCGCCCAGCTTGCGAATGTGCCCCAAGGTATAGCGCAGTCCGTTGTCGGTCAGCTCGAACGAAACCCCGGGCAAGAATACGCGGTCGAAAAAGCCCTTGAGCATTGCGGGGAAACCAAAATGCCAGACCGGCGAGACGATGACCAATCCCTCGGCCTTGAGCAGCCGGTCGACATAGGGCTGCACGGCCGCGCGGTTCTCCGGAACATCATGATAGATCAGCCGGTCCTGCTCGCTGAGCACGGGCACAAACCCCTCGGCATAGAGGTTGCAGTAGTCGACCTCATGCCCCGCCGCTTCGAGGCTTTCGCAGACCTTGCGGGCCAGGGCCCTGCTGTAGCTGGCTTCGACCGGATGGGCGTGCAGGACCAAGATCCTCATGATGGTCTCCGCAACTACGCCGTGACGCCCAACTGCGTCTTGAGGCGAGGGAACAGGTGGAACGCGTTGTCGCGCAGGATCTCATGCTGCCTCTCGATCGAGAGGCCAGCCCCGGCGACCGTGGCAACCGGCGTCATGTCGGCCGGCGGGAACGAGTAATCGGACCCCAGCACCAGGTTTTGCTGCGGCACCATCTCGTTGAGGAAGCCGAGGGTCTTGGTGTGGTGGACAATGGTGTCGAAGTAGAGATTGCCGAGATAGTGCGACGCGGGATGCTCAGCCTTATAGCCCTGCTGCTCCCTGTTCATGGTGCGGTAGAGGCAGTCGAACCGGCCAAGCAGATAGGGGAAGAGCCCGCCGCCGTGGACGATGTAGAATTGCAATTTCGGGAAGCGATCGAACACGCCCGAGCCGATCAGCGAGCCGATCGCCAGCGTTGTGTCGAACGGATACTGCACGATCTGTGTCAGCGCGTATTTCTTGACGCGTGGCCCCGGCATCGCCTGAACCGGATGGATCATGATCGGCACGCCCAGTTGCTCGGCGACGGCCCATAGCGGGTCGAGATCAAGCTCACCGAGGTTTACCTCCTCGACATTGGCGGCGACACAGAGGCCAACGGCGCCCATCGACAGGACGGCATGCTCGGCCTCCCGCGCTGCCACGTCGGCGTCCGAAAGCGGCATGGATGCAAGATAGGAGAACCGGTCGCCGTGCGTGGCGCAAAGCTCCTGATAGGATTCGTTCATCAGGCGGTGCCAGGCAACGCCCTGCGCCGTCGGAAGGCCATAGCCGAATATGTCGGTCCACTGGCTGAGGACCGCGTGTTCGACGCCCATTTTGTCCATGCCGATCAGGCGTTCCTCGACACTCTCGACGAGCTTGGGAAAAAACGGACGGACCTTGAGGCCATAGTCGAAGTTGATGGCCGGGGTCTTTGAGCCCGCGGGAAAGTCAAGCTTGATGCCGAAATCTTCCGCGCGTGCCTCCAGGGTCCGGACGACGTTCTGCGGGACGAAATGGGTGTGCGTATCAATGGCCATGGCATCTTTCCGGATCACAGGCGTGGTGGGGTTATCCGCAAGGGTCATTGCGGCTGATCGGCCGGCGTGCGGCGGAAGGCGATGGCCTGGTTATTGCGCTCCTGGATGACCGCGCGCAGGATGTTGTTGCTGAAGCCTTCCTTGACGATGCTGCGGGCCATTGTCGGAATAAGAGAGCGGCGGGCCTTGCCGAATGGCTCGACCAGATCTTCGAACGACGCGCCCTGATGGCCAATGCCCGGGCAGAGGATCAGGCTTTGATCGAGGGTTTCGACCAGGTCTCCCAGCAACTTGCTGCCCAGCGTGGCGCCGAGCACCGCGCCGATCACCTTCTGCTGGCGACGCTCGTTATAGGCAGCGACCTCCTCGGCCAGATAGGCGGCGACGCTCTGTTCCCGGTCCTTGAGGATCGCGGTCTGGATCGGCTGGCCCTCGCTGTTGGAGGACATGACGACCAGGAAAATGCCCTTGCCGTGTTCGGCTGCGGCATCGAAAATCGGCATCAGCGCGCCGAAGCCCATATAGGCGGTCACCGTTAGCGCGTCGGCATTGTAGTAGCTGTCGGGGCCGAGATAGGCTTCGGCATAGCCGGCGGAGCTTGTGTCGATATCGCCGCGCTTGGCATCGACGATGACCAGAATTCCGCGATCATGCGCCATGTCGATGAGCCGCTTCAGCTCGATGAGACCATCCGGGCCGAACCGCTCGAAATAGGCGACTTGCGGTTTGATCACCGACACCAGGCCCTTGGCCGAGTCCAGCAGGCGTTCGCAAAAGACCCGCAGGCCCGCCTTGTCGTTGGGCAGCCCGGCTGCTGCCAGCAGGGCTGGAGCCGGGTCGATACCCAGGCAGAAAGGCGATGCGTTATCGCCGACATATTGGAATGCTGCTTCGAAACTCACTCAGGCTCCCCTTTATTCACGGTGACGCGTCCGGCGTCGGGTGTTTGGTGTTGGTTGAACAGATAGCGCGGCGACATCGGCAGCCGCCGCGGCACGATCGCGCCGTCAAATGCATCTTCGACCGCGGACGCAAGCGCGGCGCCCGCCGCGTTGATCCCGCCCTCGCCGCCGCCTTTGGCGCCGAGCGGATTGGTTGGGCTAGGCGCATCTTCGAGCAGCAGCACGTCGAATGTCGGAACGTCACTGGCGCGCGGCGTCACGTAGTCGCCGAAGGATCGCGTCAGCGGCTGGCCGTGTGCGTCGTGGCGGATCTCTTCGGTGAACGCCGCCCCGATGCCTTGCACCGCGCCGCCGGCAAGCTGGCCCCGAACGAGCGATGGATTGATTGCGCGGCCGATTTCATAGGCGATGACATATTTCTCGACGGTGGCGACGTAAGTCCCCGGATCGACCCGGACCTGGGCGATGTGGACGCCATAGGGATAGTTGAGATCGGTAGCGCTGAACGTGCGCTCTAGCGTGAGGTCGGGCAGGCTCGCATCGGCCTCCGCCATGCGGGCCAGTGTCGCGAAATCCATGCTCCGGCCATCGCGGCAGCGAAGGGCATACTCGGTGATCTCAATGTCCGCGTCGGATATCCGCCACACCATCGCGGCGGCGGCGATCACCCGTTCGCGCAGCGCGATCGCGGCCTCACGCACCGCCGAACCGGCCATCACTGTGGACCGCGAGCCATAGGTGCCGGCGCTATCGGAAACGCCATCGCTCTGCCCGCGCTGGATACGAATGGCCTCTATGCCAATTCCCATCGCGTCGGCCGCGATCTGGGACAGCACTGTTTCGAGCCCCTGTCCAAGAGCCGACGCCCCTGTGACGACCTCGAACATCCCGTCGGCGCCTAGCTGCATGCCGACCGCTTCGCGCAGCACGCCACCGGATTTCTCCACGAACATGGCGACGCCGACCCCGACACGCTCGCCAGCCCCGCGCCGCTGCGCCGCCTCCTGGCGCATTTGCGAGTGGCCGGCGAAATGCAGGGCAGCAGCAAGCGCACCGGCATAGTCGCCGGAATCATAGGTCACCGGCTTGCCGCCCGACGTCAGGGGGCGCCGATAGGGCATCTGCCCGGTGGCGATGAGATTGCGCTCGCGGACGGCGATCGCATCGATGCCGAGGTGGCGGGCCACGGCATCGATCAGCCGCTCCATGGCAAAGGTCGCCTCGAACCGGCCGGGCGCACGATAGGTGCCCGCTGGCGTCTTGTTGGTCAGCGATATGATCGCGTCGACCCGGTAGGCCGGAATGCGATAGGGCCCCGGCAGGAAGGCGCAGGTAAAATCGATGACCTTGGTGCCTGCGGTCCGGATATAGGCGCCCTGATCGGCCCAGATATGCGCCTCCACCGCAGCGATGACGCCGTTGGCGTCGAAGCCGGCATGAAGCTTGAGCACCTGGCCACGCGCCTGATTGGTGGCGACGGTATGCTCGGCCCGATCTTCCAGCCATTTGACTGGCCGGCGGGTGCGCAGAGCAGCGAAGCAGGCGAGCACGTCTTCGGGATAGAGTTCGCCCCGCACGCCGAACCCGCCCCCGACATGCCCCTCGCGCAAAACTACATTTGCCGGCTCGAGGCCGAACATGGACGCGAGGGCATCGCGGTTCGCATGCACGATCTTTGCTGCGCCATGGAGCTCAAACCCCTGGCCATCCGCGCGCGGCACGACCAGCAGGCCGCGCGTTTCCATTGGCACGGCCATCTGGCGACCGACTTCGCAGGTAATCTCGACGTGGTGCGCGGCCGCGGTCATTGCCGCATCGACATCGCCATAGGCCTTGTAGATGCGGTCGCATTCGGTCGAGGGACCGTCCGGCTGTGCATGATGAAAGGCTTGGCGCGGCGCGGTGGCATCCGTCATGGCATCGAGCGGCTGGACGTCGATGCCGATCAGGCGCGCCGCGTCTTCCGCCAATGCGGCGGTCTCGGCCAGTACCATGGCGAGGGGCTCGCCGACATAGCGGATCTCGTCATGCGCCAGCACCGGCTGGAAATATGCGGCTAGCCGCGGATCACTCGCACCGCGAATGCCGATGGGCGGCAGCGCTTGCGTATCCGCCGCGGCAAAGACGAAGGCTACGCCCTTGGCGCGGCTGGCCGCCTCAACGTCGAGACCGATCAAGCGGCCATGGGCCACCGGCGAGCGCACGACACGCATATGCAGTTCCGCCGGCGCGTGCAGCGCATCGATGAAGGCAGCCCGTCCCGACAGGATGGCCTCGTCTTCACGGCGCGCTATCGAGGCCCCGACCAGCATCACGCTTGCTCCGGCGCGGTGGACGAGGCTGGCGCCGCTTTCGCGCCGAGAAGGTCTTCCAGGGCGGCGATGAGGCCAACATAGCCTGTGCAGCGGCAAAGATTGGCCGACAGCGCCTGGCGCGCTTCGTGGGCGCCGAGCTCGCCCCGCACAATAGCGGCGAGCAGGACGACAAAGCCGGGCGTGCAATAGCCGCACTGCAGTGCCCGGTGACGGACAAGGGCTTCCTTGATACCGCCAAAGGCCGCATCGTTCAGGATGCCCTCGGAGGTGGCGATGTCGCCGCCCTCCGCCTGGCACGCAAAGACCAGGCATCCGCGCACCAACGCGCCATCGAGCAGAACATTGCAGGTGCCACAATGGCCCTGAGCGCAGCCGATATGGACCGTCTTGAGGTGCAGTTCGTCGCGCAGGGCTTCCGCCAGCGACTGCCGCGGATCGACGTGCAGCGTGGTTGCAGCGCCGTTCACCGTGACGCTGATTTCGCGTGGCTCAACCGCGGTCATCGATCAACACCTGGTCTATGGCTCGCGCGATAACCACGCCGGCAAGCTGACGGGCGAACGCGTCATCGCGATAGAGGCCGGCCTTGGCCAATGCGCCCGATGCGAAGTCTTGGCCCTCTGTGAGGAAGCTCGCGTCGAGACTTCCGTTCGCGTCCAGCGTCACTTCCATGTCGACAAGCCGGGTAGGGGGCGCCGCCAGACCGCTGACCGCGGCGCTAAGTATGCCGCGACCGCTGCCGTCGGTCGTGAGCTGCGTCACCGCCGTTACGCGTGTGCCCTCGTGACGAAGCAGCGTCTGGCTGAAGCCGTAGCGCACGGATGGGGCCGAGAGGGCGACCACGATCTCGATGATAAGCTCTCCCGGCGCCAGCATGGTGCGGCCCGGTCCGCCCAGAAACTCAGCCATCGCGTATTGGCGGCGGCATTGCGGACCTGAGATGATGACCCTGGCGCCGAGCAGGGTAAGCACTAGCGGCCATTCTGCGTGGGGCTCGGCAAGTGCGACGGAGCCGCCAACCGTGCCGCGGTTGCGGATGGCCAGGTTGCCGATATGTCGCCCCGCCGTGGCGAGAAATGTCGCCAGAGATGGCGGCATGCCAAGCATAACGAGTCGTGCTGGGTCGCATAGGGCGCTGTGGCGCACCAGCGCCCCAATCCGCAACGAGCCATCACCGCAGGACAGCCGGCCCAGTTCCTCTATCGGATTGAGATCGATGATGTTTCTGGGTTCCAGCTGACGCGCGTTCAGCATCGGCGTCAGGCTCTGCCCTCCGGCCAGGAAGCATGCATCCTCGACCGCCGCAAAGATGGCCATCGCCTCCCGGACGGAGGAGGCGCGATGGTACGCGAAGGATGCTGGCACCATTCAGGTGAGCCCTATCCGGTCGGAGCGACAAAGGAACCTGGCGAGCGCGTTTGGGCGCGGTGTATGAAGAGCTGGGCGGACCTTCACACCAGTTCCGCTCGACCAACCTCGTTCAGCGAGGCGATCTTCTCGGCTGAACTGCCTGCTTCCGCTGATACGGCCTGCTCCACTAGGGAGATGAGTTTGCCATAGGCGCGATCGGCGACGTCGAAGGACAAGGGCTCGCCATCATATGCGCTGACGAAGCGACCGGCCATATCGGCCAGCATGCGAACCAAAGCGGCATGTTCCGGCTCGGTGGAGAGCATGGCGAGTGCTCGTCTCTGGAACTCGGTATAGGTCCCCATCCCGCCGTTCTGGTTCTTGAGCCACAGCAGCAATTCATCCATTTTAGTGCTCCTTCACCAAATGATGCGTGCGACGGTACAGCGTCGTTTCGGTTATTTTCCTTGCGCCTGCTGCGCCTTGATCACCCTTCGCGAGCTACCCGGACGTCGTCCTCCAACGACGCCTCCGGGCCGCCAGCCGCGGTGCAGATTGAGTAGAGCTGTTCGCTGATGGCAGCCGGACTTGCCGTTCCATCCACAACCGTCAGCAGCGGTTGCATGGCGGTCCAGCGGGCCTTGATCGAGTTGACGCGGTCGGCTGATTTCTCTTCGTGCTTGAGATTGTCGCCATCCCGGTCGCGCAGCCGCTTGAGCAGCACGTCGGTGGGCACATCAAGGTAGAAGCTGAAATCGGGCCGCGGCACCGTGCTGTTGATCTCGACCAGAAAGTCGGGATCGATCCCTCGATGCGTGAAGACCGCGAACGTGGCCAGCACATAGCGGTCCGAAATGACCACGCAGTCTTCTTCAAGGGCCGGCTCGATCACCTCCATCACGTGCCGATGCCGATCGGCCGCTGCAAAAAGGGCGAGCATGCGCGCGCGTCGCTCCGAGCCGCCGTGATCGTGAAAGTGCCGTACCGCATCCGCCTCGCGGTACCAGTCGGTAGGCTGCCGGGTCAGAACGACCGTGCGCCCCGCCTCGCGCAGCCGGCTCGCAAGGCCATCGATCTGTGTTGATTTCCCCGACCCGTCGAAGCCGTCGATCGTGATCAGCAGGCCGCGCGGCGAAAGTTTGGGCCTAAAAACCCGCGCGAGCCGCTGTGCATCAAGGCTACTGGGCGGGATCATGAAACCATCCATATTAGACCAAGGCGACGTACCAAATTTGGCACGGCATGTCAATTTTGATTTCTACGGCCTGTTGGCGCAACCCTGCCGTTTTTTCGGTGGCGGCTCTCAGGGGGACAGGCCGCCTCGGCGACATCGCAGCATGCCGACCCGCCGGTGGCTATTAGGCCGTCCAACCCGCTTCGTCTCAATAGTTGGATTCATTTTGTATACGACGTGTCACTTCTGACACAGTTGGTCAAAATCGGAGATCATTGGTGAAAACTACTACGTTCCGCTTGACGTGGCTCGGCGCAACTTCAAAAAGCAGCCGTTTGCTTACGTTGAGCCGCCGGTGCTGGAAGCGCGTCGCTTCCCGTTGTCAGTCCGCCTGGAGATTAATATGACCCCCACCCTGCTAGCCCCAGATAAGGAATTGATCGCACGTGAGGCGGCAAAGATGCTGCTGGAGATCAAGGCCGTAAACTTCTACGACGGAGCCCCATTTTTCTTCACATCCGGATGGGCCAGTCCCGTCTACGTCGATTGCCGAAAGATCATCTCGTATCCGCGGCTGCGCTCGGCGATGATCGATTTCGCGGCGACCACGATCATGCGGGAAATCGGCTACGAATCCATCGACAACGTAGCGGGTGGCGAGACCGCGGGCATTCCCTTTGCCTCATGGATCGCCGATCGCCTGATGCTGCCGATGCAGTATGTGCGCAAGAAGGCCAAGGGCTTCGGCCTCAACGCCCAGATCGAAGGCGATTTCGCCCCCGGCTCACGCACCCTTCTGGTCGAGGACCTGACAACTGATGGTCGCAGCAAGGTCAATTTCTGCGAGGCGCTGCGCACGGCCGGCGCCGACGTCAATCACTGCTTCGTCTTCTTCTACTACGACATCTTCCCCGAAAGCCGGGCGCTGATGGACAAGCTCGGCGTCAAGCTCCACTACCTGACCACCTGGTGGGACGTTCTGGCCGTAGCCAAGGAAAGCGGTCACTTCGACCCCAAGGTTCTGGCCGAGGTCGAGAGCTTCCTGCATGCGCCGTCAGAATGGTCGGCGGCCCATCGCGGCGTGTCGCATATGTAGTCCGGACACGATCAAGTCGGCGGCCATGGCCGCCGACATTTGAGTGCGGCAAGTGTCAGGTCGCTGTGAAGATAGCCGAATTGCCGGCGTGTTCCTTGATTTCGACCGATTCCAGCCAGACCCGGCCTGCCGTCTTCTGGCGGGCGATTTCGGCCACATGAGCATGCACGTAGGCCGCCAGCGCCTCGCATCCCACCGAGGGCAGGATGCGCAGGTTCACGATGCCAAGACGGTCCAGATGCTGGAACGTGTCGAGATGCGGATCTTCCTCGGCCACGATCGTCGTGTGATCGAGCAGATCATGCAGCCAGGCCTTGACCTCCTTGAGGCTGCCGAAGTCGAAGCACCAGTTGCGGTGGTCGAGCTGGTTGGTGGCGAAGACCAGTTTTACAGCAAAGGCATAGCCGTGTAGCTGGCTGCAATGGGAGTCTGCCCGCCACTGTCGAAAGCAGCAGGATAGCCCCTCATTGTGGTCATATGTCTTGGTTGACCTGAATACACCCGGCAGCGCGTTCAGTTGCTTGGTCGCGTCGCCGGTTGATGTATCGGTATTGGCCATATCCATTTTGCAGACTCAGCACCGCTCGAGCGCAGCACATTCGTGCAGGAATGCTGCCTTTGCCGCCGGATCGTCCGCCAGATCACCATAGAAGGCATGCGTGATCATGCGGCCGTTCGAAGAGGCGCGAACGCCGCGATGCGTTCGGCACATATGCACCGCGCTGATACGCACGGCTAGGCCACGCGGCTGCGTCTTGTCGACGATGAAATCGCCGATCTGACGAACCAGTTCCTCCTGGATCTGCAGGCGGGCGCCGAAGTGGTTGACGATGCGGTCATACTTGGAAAGGCCGATGATCTTGCTGTCTGCCGAGGGCAGGATGCCGATAATGACATTGCCCTGGATCGGCATCAGGTGATGTGCGCAGGTCGAGCGCAGATCGATCGGGCCCGTCACGATGAGCTGATCGAACTCGGCGACGTTTTCGAACTCGGTGATCTTGGGCGGCGCCGAAAAGCGGCCGTCCAGCGTCTCGCACACCAGCATCTTGGCAAAGCGGCGCGGCGTATCCCGGGTATTGTGATCATTGACGTGGTCGATCTTGAGGATATCGAACAGCTCTTCAATCTTGGCGCTCGCCATGGCGATCATGCGCTGCCGCTCTTCGTCCCCGAGGACGGTGTCGACAGGATGATTTCCGAAGCGCCCCAATCCATGTGACTTCAACAAAGCCAATCTCCCTTATTGCCGCTGACGTGAGATCGACTTTCCCGCAATCGTCTCAAATTAGGTACGCTAGTGCAAAACCGAGATTGAGTGTCAATTTGACGACAGACAAAGTCAAGCACTTTTCGTCGCGGTGCGACGTCGCTTTGGCAATGCTTCGCCGGCCACCAAGAGCGTGAAGGAGCGAGGAATCTCAGTGCTAAGGCAGGCTACGGCGAAGGCGTCACCGGCAGCGCCCGCTTGTGCATCGTCCCCGCATGGACCTGCAAAATCCGTGTTCGCGCTGCTTCGTCGATCTGGCGGCCTTCGAGGAAGTCGTCGATCTGGTCGTAGGTGACGCCATAGGCGTCTTCGTCGGGGCGGAGGGGGACGAGGTTTTCGAGGTCGGCGGTGGGTACCTTGCCGACCAGTTCTGACGGTGCGCCCAGATGGGCGGCTAAGGCACGGACGCGGCGTTTGTTAAGGCCGGACAGGGGCAGGATGTCGGCGGCGCCGTCGCCGAATTTGGTGAAAAATCCCATCAGCGCCTCGGCCGCATGATCGGTGCCGATGACGAGGCCGCGCGTGGCGCCGGCAATGGCGAATTGGGCAATCATGCGCTGGCGCGCCTTGATATTGCCGAGGAGGAAGTCCTCCCGGACGGCATCGCCCAGCGCCAGGTTGCCGGCCTTGAGCGCGGCCAGCATGGCGTCGGCCGCCGGCTTGATGTCGACCGTCAGCACCTGGTCGGCGCCGATCGTGTCGAGGGCGCGCTGGGCGTCGCTTTCGTCGGCCTGAACGCCATAGGGCAGCCGCACGGCGACGAACCGGGCGTCATAGCTGGCGTCACGAAGATTGCGCACCGCGCGCTGCGCCAGCATGGCCGCAGTGAGCGAATCGACGCCGCCGCTGATGCCGAGCACGTAGGTTTTGAGCCCAGAAGCGCGGAGATAAGTGGCGAGGAAATCGGTACGTCGCTGCACCTCAAGGGCCGCATCAAAATCGGCGCGGACGCCCAGGGTCTCGATGATCTCGTGCTGTTCCATCAAAGCCGACCTCGTCGCGTTGCATCGCCGCCCATGAGCGGTGCCATTTGGCAAACGTCTCGTCCAGCCCTATCCGCAGGAGCTAGCCATCAGCCGTGGCGCGCAGCATGCGCTTGAGCGTGTCGTTGCGGAAGACGAAGTGCTCGGCCAGCGCGCCGACGACATGAAGGCCAATGGCGGGCACCAGGATGAGCCGGCCCAGTTCGTGCAGTTCGGCGGCCGGTTCGATGCCCAAGAACCAGGCAACGGCGCCGGTCAGCGGCATGGCGAAGATGAAGCCGTAGAGCAGCAGATGCGTGGCTACACCCAGCCAGCGGAGAATGGCGGGGGCATCGTCATGCGGGGGCGGCACGCCGCGAATGGTGCGAATGGCGAGGCGCAGGGCAGCCAGCACCAGAACGGCGACCCCGATCGAAACATGCAGCAGCGCCCCGCCCATTTCCTCGATGCGTTCGCCATCGAGCCGGTCGGAAAAGGCATGCTGCATGGCTTCGTTGACGAAGAGCTGGAAAATGACCAGCGCCGCAATGGTCCAATGCAGCACGATCTGGATGGTCGAATAGCCTTTTGGCTGCGGCATGAACTGACCCCGCGCGTTTCCGATGCGGCAGGAACTCATGGGACGGCGCCGCGTTCCCGCTTGCAGGTGATTGCGGGGGCGAATGGGGCAAGCCGACACAGCCAGCATTATCGGACGTGGTGGACGACTGGCGCTTGCGGCGTTGGCGCTGCTATCGCTTGCCGGCTGCAATCCCGAACAGAGCGCGCTCCATCCCGCTGGCGAGGACGCGGCCGAACTCGCCACCCTCTTCTGGTTCATGACCATTTCGGGTGCGGTGGTGTGGTGCATCATCATGGGCGCCGCGGTCTATGCCGTGCTCGGCAAGAAGCGGCCGCGCAGCGAGCGCTTTGCCGATCGCTTCGTGCTCATTGGCGGCGTGGTGTTTCCCACCGTGGGCCTCGCGGCGCTGCTGGTGTTCGGGCTGGCCCTGCTGCCCAACTGGGCCGAGGCCGATGCGCCGGACCTGCGCGTGCATGTGGCCGCCGAACAATATTGGTGGCGGCTGGGTTACGAGGCCGAGGGCAAACGGATCGCGACGGCCAACGAGGTGCATCTGCCGGTCGGGGCGACGGTTGAATTCGTGTTGACCTCGACCGACGTCATCCATTCCTTCTGGATCCCCGCGCTGGGCGGCAAGATGGATGCCATACCCGGGCGCACCAACCTGTTGCGGCTGACCCCGACCAAGCCGGGCGTCTATCGCGGCGTTTGCGCCGAGTTCTGCGGCCCCTCGCATGCGCTGATGGCGTTTCCGGTGGTGGTGCATGAAGCAGCCGACTTCGCCGCCTGGCTCGAGGCGCAGCGCCAGCCGGCCGTAGCCGCTGGCGCCGAGGCATTTGTGTCGGCCGGATGCGGCGCCTGCCACATCGTGCGCGGCGTGAGCGAAACCGGCGCTGTCGGCCCGGACCTGACCCATTTTGCCAGCCGGCGCAGCATCGGCGCCGGCACGCTGGAATTGAACAAAGTCAATCTCGAAGACTGGTTGGTGGCGCCCAGCCACATCAAGCCTGGCGTGCGCATGCCGTCCTTTGCCACCCTGTCCGATGCCGAGCGCGAGGCCATCGTCACCTTTCTGCTGGAGCTCAGATGACCGACAAGGCGGTACAGGAAAGGCGATTGGCCAAAGCCTGGGAGAACCCCAAGGGGTGGGGCTATTTTTCGGACGTCAACAACTCGGTGATCGGCCTCTGGTACATCGCGGCGGCCTTCGCCTTCATGCTGTTTGGTGGCGCACTGGCGCTGATAATCCGCCTGCAACTGGCGGTGCCCGACAACAACCTGGTCTCGGCCGAAACCTACAACCAGGTCTTCACCCTGCATGGCACGGTGATGATGTTCCTGTTCGCGGTGCCCATCTTCGAAGCGGTGGCGATCCTCATCCTGCCGGCCATGCTAGGCGCACGCGACCTGCCGTTTCCACGCCTCTCGGCCTTCGGCTTCTGGTGCTTTGCCATTGGCGGGGTGTTCGTCTGCGGCTCGATTTTCTTCAATGCTGCGCCCGATGCCGGCTGGTTCATGTATCCCCCGCTATCGACCGAGCAATCAGGCATCGGCGCCGATATCTGGCTGCTGGGCCTCAGCTTCATCGAGGTCGCATCGATTGCCGCGGCGGTGGAGCTGATCGTTGGCGTGCTCAAATGCCGGGCGCCGGGCATGCATATCAATCTCACCCCGCTCTATGGCTGGTATGTGCTGATCGTCGGGGCGATGATCCTCTTCGCCTTCCCGCCGCTGATCGCTGGTGACTTCCTGTTCGAACTGGAGCGGGCCTTCGACTGGCCGTTCTTCGACGTGACGCGCGGCGGCGATCCGCTGCTGTGGCAGCACCTGTTCTGGATCTTCGGGCATCCCGAGGTCTACATCGTCTTCCTGCCGGCCATTGCCCTCCTGGCGATGATCATCCCCACATTCGCCCAGCGACCGATAGCCGGCTATTCCTGGATCGTGCTCTCGGCCATCGGCACCGGCTTTCTGAGCTTCGGGCTCTGGGTGCACCATATGTTCACCACGGGCCTACCGGCGATTTCGCTCGGGTTCTTCTCGGCGGCGTCGGAAGCGGTGGCCATCCCCACCGGCATCCAGCTTTTCGTCTTCATCGCCACGGTGATGCTGGGCAACGTGGTGCGCACGGTGCCCATGCTCTATTGCCTGGGGGCACTAGCAACCTTCATCATCGGCGGGCTGACCGGGGTGATGATCGCGGTTGCGCCATTCGATTTCCAGGTGCACGACACCTATTTCATCGTCGCCCACCTGCATTACACGCTGATCGGCGGCATGCTGTTTCCGGTCATTGCCGGGGTGCAATATTACTACCCCTTCGCCACCGGCAAGATGCTGTCGCGCCGGCTGGGCATCTGGTCGTTCTGGCTGAGCTTCATCGGCTTCAACGTCACCTTCCTGCCCATGCACCTGACCGGGCTCCTGGGCATGCCGCGGCGCGTCTTCACCTATGGCGCCGATCGCGGCTGGGACCTGCTCAACCTGGTCTCGACCATCGGCGCCTTCACCTTTGCGGCGGGCTTCCTGCTCTTCGTCTGGGACTGTGTGCGCCCTAAGGGCAAGGAACCCAATGCCCCGCGCAATGCCTGGAATGCCGGAACGCTCGAATGGGCGGGTAGGGTCCCGGCCGACTCCTGGGGCCTGCGCTCGATCCCGCAGATCAACAGCCGCTACCCGCTCTGGGACGACCAGGATTTACTCACCACCATCGACGAGGGCAGGGGCCTACTGGCTGACGCCAAAGAGGGCCGGCGCGAGACGCTGGTGACCTCGGTGCTCGATGCCGAGCCGCTACAGGTATTGCGGGTAGGGACGCCCACCTGGCTGCCCATGCTGGCGGCCATCGGGCTGGGCGGCACCTTCATTTTCCCGGTGTGGAAACTGTGGTGGCCGACGCTGGGCAGCGCCATATTCTTCCTCTTCATCCTGCTCTATTGGCTCTGGACGGGCACGGCCGAAATCCCCGAAAAGCAGAGCAAGGATATCGGCGACGGGCGCCGCCGGCCGCTTTACGTGGCCGGGCCGCGTTCCACCGGCTGGTGGGCCATGTTCATCACCATGACCGGCGATCTCACCGCCTTTCTCGCGGTGCTGTTCGGCTATTTCTTCTTCTGGACCATCCATCCAAACTTTCCGCCGGTGGGCATTGACGGGCCGGGATGGCAATGGCCCCTGGTGGCGGCGGTGCTGACTCTGGCCACCTGGGCCGTGACGCTGGGCGCGCGATTGAGCAATGCCGCCGGCCGTGTGGTCCTGTCGCGGGCGCTGCTGGTTACGGGTCTGGTCGGCGCCGCCCTGACCGGGCTGGCGCTGCTGGCCGGGCCATGGACCTCGGCGCTCGATCCCACCATGCATGCCTATCCGGCCATCGTCTGGGGGCTGGTCGTGTGGATCGTCGCCCATCTGCTCACCGGCATGATCGCCCAAGCCTACTGCCTCGCCCGCTCGATCTTCGGCAAGCTGACGCCGACCCATGATGCGGACCTGTGGAACGTCACGCTCTATTGGCACTTCACCGGCTTCTGCGCGTTGCTCACAGCAATGGTCATTGGAGGCTTTCCGCTGCTGCAATGAACGCAAAGCGCGCCCATAACGAGATCGAACGCGAGACCGGCCACGGCACCGATCTCTGGCGGGTCATTGCCGCGCCGATCATTTGGGCGCTGCATTTCCTGTTCTGCTACGTCTATGCGGCGGTCTACTGCGAGAAGGCCGGGCGCAGCGCCGCGCTCGACCAGCCGACCCTTGTGGTCATCGGCGCCACGGCGGTGGCGCTGGCGCTGATCGGGCTCTCGACCCATCACATCTGGCGGGTGCGGGCGCGCAGCCTCACCGACAACGACTTCGAATTCGAGCACAACACCCCCGAGGAGCGGCATCGCTTCCTGAGCCATGTGGCGCTGATGCTCTGCCTGCTCTCGGCTGTGGCCGTGCTCTACGTCACCATTCCCATGCTCTATTTGTCGACCTGCCGATGATCGACCGCTGGCTCACCTTTGCCGGGATCGGCGTGCTGCTGCTGGCCTGGGTCGGGCCGCTGCCCTCGATGGTGGCCGCCAGCTTTGCCGCGCATATGACGCTGCACATGACGGTGGTCGGCATCGGCGTTCCGCTTCTGGCAGCAGGCATCGGGCCGTGGGTAGCCGCCAGGGGTTGGCTGCGCTCGCAAGTGGCTTTGCCGGTGGCGGTCAGCGTCGTCGATCTCGTGGTGGTCTGGGGCTGGCATGCGCCGGCCTTGCATCACGCATCCCGGACACTGCCCTGGGCGCTGGCGGCCGAGCAGTTCAGCTTCGCTCTGGTCTCGCTGTTGGTATGGCTGGTGGCGCTGGCCAGCACCACCGAGACGCGGCGCAGCGCGGCTTTGGCCGGCGCCATGGCGCTGTTCTTCACCTCCATGCACATGACCCTGCTCGGCGCCCTGATCGGGCTGGCGCCGCGCCCGATTTATGGCCATCTGCATGCAGCGGTGGGCATGCCAGCACTCGCCGACCAGCAACTGGGCGGCGTGATCATGCTGGGCATTGGGGGGGTGATCTACCTCGTCGGCGGACTGGTGCTGATGGCGCGCGTGCTGCAGCGGCAGGCCACGACATGACCGACCTTAGGCCATACCTTGTTGGGGCGGGCCTGGGGTTTCTCGGCCTCGCTTTTGTGCCGCTCAGCGGACTGATCCCCAGTTCCGCAGAACCCGGCCAGCCGTCAGCGTTCGACTGGTATTTCAACCTGGCGGCGCAGCAGGCCATTACCCTGTGGTCGCTCGGCGTCGACGTGCCCGACCTCGACGAGCCGGGCATGGTCGAGCGCGGTGCCGGGCACTACGAAATGGTCTGTGCTGATTGCCATGGCAGCCCGGCCGCGCCCGCGCAGCAGTTTGCCGGCAATCTCAGTCCCAGCCCGCCTTTGCTGGTGGAACGCATGGCGCAATGGCACCCCGAAGCGCGTGTCTTCGCCACGGTCAAGCACGGCATCCGCCGCACCGCCATGCCCGGTTGGCCGACGCAGATGCGCGACGACGAGGTGTGGGACATGGTGGCTTTCCTGAAGGCGCTACCCGAACTCGATGCCGTCGCTTATGGCGAGATGACGGCCGTTGCTGCGGACAACAATTGCACGCGCTGCCACGGCGAGAACGGGGAGGGCGCGGTGCCCGGCACGCCCCGGCTCGATATCCAGAGTCCGGCCTATCTAGAAGCCGCGCTCAAGGCCTTCCGTGACGGAACGCGCGAGAGCGGCACGATGATGGCTGCGGCGCGGAGGCTGACGGATGGTGAGATCGAGGATTTGGCGCAGCAGTTTGGGCGCGGTGTCGAAGTCTCAGTCGAAGACCGGTCGGCGGAAGCGGCGGAGATCGCCCGCCTCGGCGTTCCCGACCGCGACGTGCCCGCCTGCGATTCCTGCCATGACACCGGGGCGCGCCCCGGCTATCCGCGCCTTGCGGGTCAGGATGCGGACTACCTGCTGAGCCAGCTCGAACTGTTCAAGAAACTGGGCGCCGGACGCGGCGGGCCAAACGCGCATGTCATGGCCGAGGCTGTGCGGGGGCTTGAGCCAGAGCAGATCAAAGCACTGGCCGAGTGGTATGGCGCGGGTGCAGTGACCCGGACGCCACGGGAACTGCCGCTGCATCCCTGATTGGGCAACCCTACCGGCAGCTCGCTATTCCCCGTCCTCCGGCAGGGCATAGGCAATCACCGCATCGCTGATGGGTGTTTCCATGAAGTGGTGGCCGCCGGGGGCGATGACGACGAACTGGCGCCCGTCGGCTTCATAGACGATGGGCGTCGTCTGGCCGCCGCCCGGGAGCGTGTCGCTCCAGACGGTCTTGCCGGTCTCGATGTCGATGGCTTGGATCAGGTTGTCGGTGGTGGCGGCAATGAAGATCAATCCACCGGCCATGACCACCGGGCCGCCATTGTTGGGCGTGCCGATATCGAGCGGCAGGAAGGTGGGAATGCCGAATGGCCCATTTTCCCGCGCTGAACCGAAGGGGCGGTCCCACACCGTTTCGCCGGTGGCCAGATCGATGGCGCGGATGCCGCCATAGGGTGGCTGCTTGCACAAGAGGCCCGTACCCATGCGCCAGCCGGCATTGACGTCGATGGCGAAGGGCGAGCCGGCCTGGGGACCGGCTTCGCCCAGCACCGTTTCGCCGCCGCTGCCGGCCTCGTAAATCGGCGCGAGGCCCGCGGCATCGGCCTCTTCGCGAGGCACCAGCCGGTTGTGATTGGGCATGTCGTTGTAGTTGGCGATGATGAGGCCGCGCTCGGCATCGATAGCGATGCTGCCCCAGTCATTGCCGCCATTGTAGCCGGGATACTGGATCCAGCTCTGGTCGCTCGTCGGGGGCGTATAGATGCCCTGATAGCTCGATTGCTTGAACTGGATGCGGCACCAGAGCTGATCGAGCGGTGTCATGCCCCACATATCGGCCTCCTCAAGCGTCGGGAAAGCCAGTGTATGATAGGCCGAGAACGGCTGGGTCGGGGCCAGATAGTCCGGCTCGACGCCGCCCTGCGGCACGTCCCGCTCCTCGACGGCAAACATTGATTCGCCGGTGGCGCGATCGAGAATGTAGATGTCGCCCTGCTTGGAGGCTAGCACCACCGCAGGGCGCGGGCCATCGGCGGCGGGGAAGTCGATCAGCGTCGGCTGGCTGCCAAGGTCATAGTCCCAGACATCGTGATGCACGGTCTGGAAATGCCACACGTCATTGCCGGTCGTGACATCGACCGCCACCAGCGAGGTCGCATACTCGTTCTCAAGGTCGCTGCGGTTGGAGCCGTAGTAGTCGACCGAGGAATTGCCGAGCGGCAGATAGACCAGACCCAGCTCCTCGTCGCCGGCCGCCGTGGTCCACATATTGGGTGTGCCGCGGGTATAGACCTCGCCCTCGACCGGCTCGCCGCGATTATCAGGATTGCCCAGATCCCAGGCCCAGGCAAATGCGCCGGTCACGGCGTCAAAGCCACGCACCACGCCGGAAGGCGCGTCTTCAGCCTGGCCGTCCTTGACCTGGGCGCCGATGACCGCGATGCCCCGTACGATCGTGGGCGCCGAGGTGACGGCATACCAGCCGGGCACGGTATCGCCGATGCCGTTTTCGAGATTGACCTGACCGTTCTCGCCGAAGTCGGCGCACGGCTGGCCGGTCTGCGCATCGACGGCCAGCAGGCGCGCATCGAGCGTGCCCCAGATAATGCGGGTGGCGCAGGCGCTGTCGGGCGCCGCGTCGGGCACGGCATAGTAGGCGACGCCGCGGCAGGTGGCGCCATAGGGGATGGCGTCGGCGGCAACCTTGGGGTCGAAGCGCCATTCTTCACCGCCGGTGGCAGCGTCGATCGAGAGCGCGATGCCCATGGCCGTGCACATATAGAGGGCGTCGCCGACCTTGAGCGGCGTGTTCTCGGGTGAGTATTTGCCTTCTGCGGCTTCCGAGGGCAGGTCGCCTGTATTGAACTCCCAGGCGCGTTCGAGCTGGCCGACATTGTCAGGGGTTATCTGGGCGAGCGGGGAATAGCGCGCGGCTTCATAGGTCCCGCCATAGGCCGGCCAGTCGGCGCCTGTTTCCAGTTGCGCAACTACGGGTCGTGGCGCGATGGAGGGTTCGTCCGCAGACGTCGTAGTTTCGGTGGGCGCTGTCGGAGCCGGTTCAGCGGGCGGCGTGGCTTCCTGCGCCAGCAACAGCGGTTGTTGCACCGAAGTGAGCATCAGTCCCGACGCGCCAAGCGCCGCGACACCGATTGCCGCTGCAGCCAAGGCTGCCCGACCGCCGGCAAAGCGACCGCGCAAAGCCGGAATGGCGATGAGCACCAGGGTCAATATGACAGTGGGCGCCACCAGCCGTGGCACCTGGGCCCAGCCATCAAAGCCGCGTTCCCACAGAGCCCATATCAGGGTGCCAACAAAGGTGAGGAGGTAGATCCAGACGGCGGTCATGGAATGGCGGAAGAGGAACCAGGCCGTCAGCAGCAGGCCGAGCCCGGCCAGCGCGTAATACCAGGAACCGCCAAGGGTGATGAGCCAGACGCCGCCGACGAGGATGGGCAGTCCGAAGATGATGATGAGGACCGCGAGGGCCACGACCGCCCAGTATCCAAAACCCCTGACGGGACGCGCCATGCCGACCTCCTCGCAAAATGCTGAGTGCGGAACGGGTGCGGGAGCGTGGGGTTCCCCCGGTTTAGGCGCTAGCGGGCGTTTGCCGTTCGGGCGGCCGACAGCGCCTGGCTGCCATTCATGAAATAGCGCTCGAACAGCGGGCTGGTGGCGGCGCCGATGGCGCGGGCATTGCCACCGACCACGCCGGCCTCGATGCGCGGGGCGACGAGACCGCGCATGTCCTGGTTGATCAGATAGCGCCGCGTGCGTTCGACCAGCGCCTGCTTGACGCTTTCGGGGAAGGCGCCATCGATCAGGATGGCCTCGAAATCGATGACGGCGCAGACCGAGAGGCTCGCCTTGGCCAACTCCTGCGCGGTCTGGCCGAGCCACGGTTCGACGAAGCGGCTGAGGCGGCTCCAGTCCTGCGGCTGGCTCCACAGCTCCTGCGGATCGATGCCAAATTCGGCGAGACGGGCCTCGAGCAGGTGGATCGAGGCCGTGTCGATCAACTGTTGGCTTTCGCCATGCGGCCCGAAGCTGCGCAGCGACCCCAGCGCGCCCGCATTGCCCTGATGCCCTTGATAGACCGAATGGTTGAGCACCACGCCGCCGCCAATGAAGGCGCCGATGAAGAAGTAGGCATAGTCGCGAAATTCCTTGCCGCGGCCATAGATGTGCTCGGCCTGGCAACCGGCCGTTGCATCGTTGACGACGCTGACCGGCAGATCGGTAAAGCGCGCCAGCTCGGCGTGGAAATCCATGTCCTTCCAGGAAATGAACTCTTCGGTCGTGGCGCCGACGAGATCGTTCCACTTCCACAGCTCGAACGGGGTGGCGATGCCGACGCCGCAGATGCGCTCGAGCTCGGCCGGCGTGCAGCGGGCCAGGATCGAGGCCATGCCATCTTCGACGAAACGGAGGATGGGGCCGGGCATGGGGTATTTGTAATGGAGCTGCAACTGGTCACGCACCGTGCCGCGAAAGTCAGTCAGCAGCAGCACGGCGCTGCGCCGGCCGATCTTGCAGCCGAAGGACAAGACGCCCCCTTCGGCCAGACTCATCGGCACCGAGGGCTTGCCCACCTTGCCCTTGATCGGCGTGCCGCGGGCGAGCAGGCCCTCTGATTCCATCTCGCGCAGGATAATCGACACCGTCTGCGGCGACAGGTTCGCCATGCGTGCCAGATCGCTGCCGGCAGTGGGGCCATTGCGCTGCAACAGGGTCAGCAGCAGCCGCTCGTTATAGTCGCGAACGCCGCTCTGGTTCACACCGCTGCTGAGGGATCGGATGATTGTAGGGCCCATGGCGGGCAACATAGTGGGAGCTTCGGCGGGGCGGAAGCCGTCCACACTCAAATAAATAAATAAATTAGATTTATATATTGACGGGCGGTTTTGAACTGGGCCACCATAGGAGCGTCCAATCATCGATGGGCCAGCCAGAACGGGGAGGAGCCCGGTTCGGCGCCGGCCACAGGGAGAGAAAATGAACAAGCTGCTTCTGAGCACGGCACTGTGCTTTGCCGTCCTGTCGGTTCCCACAATGGCGCAGGAGGTCTCGGCCTGCCTGATCACCAAGACCGACACCAACCCGTTCTTCGTCAAGATGCGCGAAGGCGCCGAGGCCAAGGCGGCTGAGCTGGGCGTGACGCTCAAATCTTTCGCCGGCAAGGTCGATGGCGACCACGAAACCCAGGTTGCCGCTATCGAAACCTGCATCGCCGATGGCGCCAAGGGCATCCTGATCACCGCTTCGGACACTTCGGCCATCGTGCAGTCCGTGCAGCAGGCGCGTGATGCTGGCCTCCTGGTCATCGCGCTCGATACGCCGCTGACCCCCGGCGATGCCGCCGACGCCACCTTCGCCACCGACAATTTCCTCGCTGGTGAACTCATCGGCAAGTGGGCTGCCGGCACGCTGGGCGCCGAGGCTGCCAATGCCAAGATCGCCATGCTCGACCTGGCTGTCAGCCAGCCGACCGTCGACGTGCTGCGCGACCAGGGTTTCCTTCAGGGCTTCGGCATCGAGCTGGGCGATCCCAACAAGTGGGGCGACGAAACCGATCCGCGCATCGTCGGACATGACGTGACGGCCGGCAACGAGGAAGGCGGCCGCAAGGCCATGGAAAACCTGCTCGCCAAGGACCCGATGATCAACGTCGTCTACACCATCAACGAGCCCTCCGCTGCTGGCGCTTACGAAGCGCTCAAGTCCATCGGCCGCGAGAATGACGTGGTCATCGTCTCGGTCGACGGCGGCTGCCCCGGCGTCGCCAACGTCAAGGACGGCGTCATCGGCGCCACCTCGCAGCAGTATCCGCTCGATATGGCCGCTCTGGGCGTCGAAGCCATCAAGACCTGGGCCGACAATGGCAGCAAGCCGGCGCCGACCGAAGGCAAGGAGTTCTTCGATACCGGCGTCAAGCTGGTGACCGACGGGCCGGTCGATGGCGTGGAGTCCATTGACACGGTCAAGGGCGCGGAGCTCTGCTGGGGCTAACGTTCAGCCTGTCTAGGAGACCAGGAGGGGCGGACCAAGTGTTCGCCCCTCGCATTAGGAACTGGGGGAGGAAAACCCATGTCGAGCGAATCCGATCTGGACGCGGCCAATGTCGCGCGCTCCGAGTCTGTCGCTACTTTTGAACACCAGCCGACAGGCTTCCTGTCGCGGCTTCAGCACGCTCTGCACAGCTCGCCATCGCTGGTGCCGCTGATCGTGCTCGTGCTCTCGGTCGCCATTTTCGGCGCATTGCTTGGCGGCAAGTTCTTTTCCACCTTCGCGCTGACGCTGATCCTGCAACAGGTTGCCATTGTCGGCATCGTGGGCGCGGCGCAGTCGCTGGTGATTCTCACCGCCGGCATCGACCTGTCGGTTGGCGCCATCATGGTGCTGAGTTCGGTCATCATGGGCCAGTTCACCTTCCGCTACGGCCTGCCACCGGCCGTGGCTATCGCCATCGGGCTTATGGTCGGCACGCTGGTCGGCTTCATCAATGGCTGGCTGATCGCGCGGATCAAGCTGCCGCCCTTCATCGTCACGCTGGGCGTGTGGCAGATCGCGCTGGCTTCCAACTTCCTCTATTCGGGCAACGAGACCATCCGCGCCCAGGAAATCGAGACCCAGGCGCCGCTGCTGCAATTCTTCGGCCAGACCATCAATATCGGCGGCGCGGTTTTCACCTATGGCGTGATCTTCTTCGTGCTGCTGGTGCTGCTGCTGGCCTATGTGCTGCGCCACACGGCCTGGGGCCGGCATGTCTATGCCGTGGGCGACGATCCTGACGCGGCCGAGCTTTCGGGCGTCAACACAAGGCGCGTGCTGATCTCGGTCTATATGCTTTCGGGCCTCATCTGCGCCTTTGCCGGCTGGGCCCTGATTGGGCGCATCGGCTCGGTGTCTCCGACCTCGGGCCAGTCGGCCAATATCGAAAGCATCACCGCCGTGGTGATCGGGGGCATCTCGCTGTTCGGCGGCCGCGGCTCGATCCTGGGCATGCTGTTCGGGGCGCTCATCGTCGGCGTCTTCTCGCTCGGCCTGCGCCTGCTCGGCGCGGATGCGCAATGGACTTACCTGCTGATCGGCGCCCTCATCATCGCCGCCGTCGCAGTGGACCAGTGGATCAGGAAGGTATCGGTCTGATGGAACCCATTCTCAAGGCACGCGGCCTCAACAAGCGCTACGGCAAGGTCACCGCTCTCGACAATTGCGACTTCGACCTGATGCCGGGCGAAATCCTGGCGGTCATCGGCGACAATGGTGCCGGCAAGTCGTCGCTGATCAAGGCGCTATCGGGTGCGATCACCCCCGATAGCGGTGAGATCTTCCTCGAGGGGCAGCAGGTAAACTTCGGCTCGCCCATTGATGCGCGGCTCGCGGGGGTAGAGACGGTCTATCAGACGCTCGCCATGTCGCCTGCGCTCTCGATTGCCGACAACATGTTCATGGGGCGCGAATTGCGCAAACCCGGCTTCCTGGGCAGCGTGCTGCGCCAGCTCGACCGCCCGGCCATGGAGCGGATTGCCCGCGAAAAGCTGAGCGATCTCGGGCTCATGACCATCCAGAACATCAACCAGGCGGTGGAAACCCTGTCCGGTGGCCAACGCCAGGGTGTCGCCGTGGCCCGCGCCGCCGCCTTTGGCAGCAAGGTCATCATCCTCGATGAGCCGACGGCAGCTCTGGGCGTCAAGGAATCGCGCCGCGTGCTGGAGCTGATCCAGGACGTGCGCGGGCGTGGCATTCCGATCATCCTGATCAGCCACAACATGCCGCACGTGTTCGAAGTCGCCGACCGCATTCATGTCCACCGGCTGGGCAAGCGGCTCTGCGTCATCGACCCCAAGGACTATACCATGTCCGACGCGGTGGCGTTCATGACCGGCGCCAAGGCCGCGCCGGGACTGGCGCTGGCCTAGATACTGACCGCCTCGCCATCGCGCGAGGCGGAAAGCTTGATCGCGTCCCACAGCCGGGCAAAGCGCAGGCCATTGGCTACGGTGGACGGGTTGGCGAGCCGTCCATCCCGCACCGCCTGGAAGGTTTGCATCGGCGTATCGCGGGTTTCCCCTTCCTCGCGCGGCTCGTCCACGCCGCCGACGCTCACCTCGCGCCATTTGCCCCAGGCATCGATGCGCACGATGGCATTGGTGTAAAAGAAGGTGATGGCAGAGGCGCAGCCCGGCGGGCCCTCGCCGGCAGCGTTGAGCGTGACCACGGCGCCATTGGCGAGGCGCCCGGCCACGGCTGTGGCCAGGTCCACCGCAATGCCGCGATTGTTGGCATAGGCCGAGAGCCGGGCGAACTCGGCGTCGGCCAGTACGCAAACCGTGTTCATCATGTGGGCGCCGGTATCGAACATGAACCCGCCGCCCGATATGGCGGGGTTCTGCTTCCACTGGCCGGCATAATTGGTCTTCCAGCCTTCCCAGATCGAGGCGCTGACGCTGACCAGCTCGCCGAACTCGCCACGCCGCGCCCGGTCGCGCGTGTCATGCACCAGTGGCGACAGTCCGCCCTGGAAGGCGATGACCACGGTGCCGCCGGTGCGCTTCTCGGCTTCCACCAAAGCGAGGGCCTCATCCACCGTCGTCACCATGGGCTTTTCGAGCAGCAGGTCGTAGCCCGCTTCAATCACGGCAAGCGCATTGGCGCCGTGGAACACGTGGGGGGTCGAGACGTAGACAGCATCCATCTGGCCCTGGAAGGCATCAAGCATGCTTTCGGCATCGGGATATTCAGCAGGCCTCTCCGCGCCGGCCGCCTCGCAGGTATCGGCAAAACGCTTGCGCGAGATCTCGCTGACTTCGGCCGTGGCGACGATGCGCACATCGTCCATCGCCGCCCAGCCGCGGGCATAATCCGCCGCCTTGAGACCCGCTCCGATAACGCCCAGCCGCAACACCATAACCGACTCCTGCCGCACTCAACCGGCGCGCAGGGGTACACGCGTCAGTGGCGCGGTCAAGCCGCGGCAGGGGCTAGATACGCAGCCCAGCCGCGTCGAAGGCGAGGCATGCTGCCGGATCGATGCCGACATTGACCACCGCGCCGGCGGGAATGGCCGAATGGCCCTTCTGCTGGATGGTGATCTTGGCGCCGTTGCGCCCGGTGGCATAGACATAGGACACGCCGCCAAGCTGCTCGACCACCTGCGCCGATGCGGTCAGCACCGTGCCGCCGGATTCGAGGAAATGCTCGGGACGAATACCCAGCGTCACGCTGTCGCCGATCTTTGCCGCCGATCCGCGGGTGTGCACCACCACCGGGCTGCCATCGAAATCGGTGGGCTGCAGCGTCGCGGTCTGGCCGTCGATGGCAACGACGCTGGCGGCAAGGAAGTTCATGCGTGGCGAGCCGATGAAGCCGGCCACGAAGATATTGTCCGGATTGTCATAGAGCTCGATCGGGCTGCCCTGCTGCTCGATGCGGCCGGCGCGCAGCACCACGATCTTGTCGGCCAGCGTCATGGCTTCCACCTGGTCATGCGTCACATAGACCATGGTGGCGCCGAGCTCCTGGTGCAGCTTGGCGATTTCGATGCGCATCTGCACGCGTAGTTCGGCATCGAGGTTGGAAAGCGGCTCGTCGAACAGGAACGCCTTGGGCTGGCGCACAATGGCGCGGCCGATGGCTACGCGCTGGCGCTGCCCGCCCGATAGCTGGCGCGGCTTGCGATCGAGCAGTTCGTTGAGCTCGAGCGTGCGGGCGGCTTCCGCCACGCGAACAGCGACCTCTTCGCGCGGCATGCCGCCCATGCGCAGGCCAAAGCCGAGATTTTGCTCCACAGTCATGTGGGGGTAGAGCGCGTAGCTCTGGAACACCATGGCCACGCCGCGTTCGGACGGATCGAAATCGGTGACGTCCTCGCCCCCGATCAGCACCTGCCCGGCGCTGGGTTCCTCAAGGCCCGAAATGGTGCGCAGCAGGGTGGACTTGCCGCAGCCCGACGGGCCGACAAAGACGACGAATTCGCCGTCGGCAATGTCGAGATTGATCCCGTGCAGCACCGGCACGCTACCGAAGCTCTTGTTGATCCCGCGCAGTTTCAGCTCGGCCATTGTGGTCTCCTCCAATTCGTCTGTGCCGATGGTCTGGGCCATCTGGCACGGCGTCCGGACATCCCCCGTCCGCGTCGGCATTTAGTGAGTCATCAAAACTAAAAGGCAAGGTCTAATTCAGGTTCGAAGGCTCGCACAGTGTAGTCGCATGCTCTTATAATACTGACACACAACAAGAAAATCCGTTTTTGCGCTGGGACAGCGTTCCTGACCTAGCTGTGAGGCACGTACCTCTTGCCTATCTTTTACGGAATGCGTAGAAAGTATCAAGCGGGGATTGTGCGGAGGATGCGCGGTTCCTGTTGCAGCCAGGAAGGTCCGCTAGAGCACCTCGAAAGCTGTCGTGAGGACATGAGGAGAAACCAATGAAGCGTTTTGCGCTCGCCGCAATGCTGGGACTGGCCTTGGCCATGCCTGTCCAGGCCCAGACCGTGGTCAAACATTTGCACATCACTTCCATTCCTGCCGAAGTGGAACTGATGAATTCCATCGCCGCCGACTTCATGGCGGCCAACCCCGATATCAAGGTGGAACTGCCGTTCCTCGAAAACGAGGCCTTCAAGGCCAAGCTGACGACGCTGCTGCAGTCGGCCGATGCGCCTGACGTGTTCCACTCCTGGGGTGGCGGCGTCTTCTACGAGCAGGCCGCTGCCGGCGTGCTGCGCCCGGTCGAAGATGTGCTGAGCGCCGAAGCCAAGGACAATATGGGCACCGCCGGTGTCTCGGCCTTCACCGCTCCCGATGGCCATGTCTATGGTGTCGCCCGCGACGTATCTGAAGTCGTCCTCTGGTATAACAAGACCTTGTTCGAGCAGGCCGGTGTCGATCCCGCCAGCATGGCGACCTGGGAAGGTTTCCTGGCCGGCGTGCAGGCGTTCAAGGATGCTGGCATCACCCCGATCGCCATCGGCGCCAAGGATAAGTGGCCGGCTCATTTCTGGTGGTCCAAGCTCGTCGTCCGTCTGGCCGGCATGGAAGGCTTCCAGGCTGCTGCTCGCGGCGAGGGCGATGGTTTCGCCGGCGAAGACTTCGTGAAGGCCGGCGAGTACTTCCTCGAGCTGTCCGCGCTAGAGCCATGGCAGGAAGGCTTCCTGGCTGCCGGTTATGGCGATGCTTCAGGCCTGTTCGGCGACGGCAAGGCCGCGATGCACCTGATGGGCGACTGGGACTACGGCGCCATGAAGGACAACTC